>NZ_RFAR01000153.1 GCF_003693445.1 Aquitalea palustris
ATCGTGCGGCTGTTGCACGAAGAGGGTTATGCCTGGCGCTTCGAACATATTGATGGCGAGCATCCTCAGGTCAAGCTGGTGGTGTTTGATGACGCCTACAGCCTGCCGCCGGCAGTCAGTGAGCGCGTGCGCTTTCATCGCAGCGATGCGACGGAAGAGGAAGATGGTTTTACCGACTGGAGCGCCGCCCGTCAGGTGGTGTCCGGCAATGTGGCACTGGCCAGCTTCGACTACCAGCCGGTGTCCACCCAGCACACCGGCGATCAGACCCGCATTCAGCAAG
>NZ_RFAR01000044.1 GCF_003693445.1 Aquitalea palustris
GTATGCGGCGGCCTTTTTTAGGATGTCGCGCTCCTCGGCGACCCGTTTGAGCTATGCCTTGAGGCGTCGGATTTCGGCTTGCTGGTCTGCAGGTTCGGCTGGTTGGGCGCGCTTGGGGTCGTAGCGTTTAAGTTGAACAGCTGCTAGGTGAGTTTGAGGCCAAGTGGGATGACAAGCATTTGCTGATTGGTCAGTCCTGGCTGCTCAACTGGACTCGGTTGTCGCCGTTCTTCGACTGCCAGCCGGAGATCTGGAAAGTGATCTACACCACCAATGCCATCGAGTCGATGAATATCAGTCTGCGCAAGCTGACCAAGAATCGGGGCTCGTTCCCGAGTGATGTGGCGTTGCTGAAACTGTTCTGTCTGGCGCTGATGAACATCAGCCAGAAGTGGATCATGCCGATTCGGGATTGGAAGGCAGCGCTGACCCGTTTTGCCACTCAGTTCGAGGAACGCATTCCATAGATATAACCCACACCCCGCTTACACAAAACTCGGACAGGCCCTGCCATGCCGACCGCTAATCATTTGCTTGCGGCCGTTTACAAGACGCGCCATTTAGCCTGCATTGGCAATGGAATCACCGACAGAATCGCCACCAGCAAACTGGCCAATCCACATAGCCCCATCAGCCAGGCCATCGCCCATGGTGTGCCATCGGCAAACCAGCCCACTAATGCAGCACTCAGAATCCCACTGCCGTAGTGCATGGCGCCAAGCAGTGAAGAGGCTGTGCCTGCCTTGTGTGGCAGATGCTCCAGCGCGCCAGCCACCGAATTGGCCACAATGAAGCCATTCATCGACATATAGAAAAAGATGGGTAGCACCACACCGGCCAAGCCACCGACTGACCAATACACATTCATCATCAGTACCAGGCCGGACAGCGCCAGGACCAAGCACCCGGCCATGAATAAATGCTTGCTGGAGAAGCGTCCCAGCAGGTGGCGGTTGGCTGCATTAGCCAGCATCATGCCGGCAATATTGATACCGAACAGATAACCATATCCCTGTGGCGAGACATGAAAATACTCGATATAGGCAAACGGGGTTGCCACGATGAAGGTATAAGCACCGGCATAAAAAAATGCACCTGCCAACGCATAGACCAACAAGCTTTTATCTTGCAGCAGGGACAGATACTCCCTGAATACCTGTTGCACCGGCTGCGTGTTACGGTTTTTCCTGGCCAGTGTTTCTGGCAAATAGCGCAAGCAAAATAACAAAAGTGCCGCCACGATGGTCAGCAGCCAAAAGATGCCTTGCCAGGACCAGACCAGCAGAATCTGCCCTCCCAGCAGCGGCCCAAGCAAGGGAGCCACCCCCATGATGAGGATCAGCGTGGAGAGCTTGTGAGCCGACTGCTCCCGCCCGTAGCGATCCCGCACCATGGCGCGCGACAGTACCGGTCCGACACAGGCGCCAACTGCCTGAATCACACGCCACAGCATCATCTGCCACACGGTGTCTGACAGTGCGCATCCTGCCGAACCAAGGGCAAACAGGACAATACCAATGGCAATGGGTTTGCGCCGTCCGACACGGTCGCTGTAGGGCCCCCAAAACAGTTGCCCCATGCTGAAGCCCACCAGGAAGGCAGAAAAGGTCAGCTCGATACCGGCACGGCTGGCGTGCAAGGCATGCTGCATGCTTGGCAGGGCGGGCAGGTATAAATCAGTGGAGATGGAGGCGAAAGACATCAGCGCGCTGAGAATCAGCATCAGGCGCAGATTACGTTGCTGTGTCATGGGGCAGTGGAGAATAGTAGATAAAAAATGCAGAGATGTCTGACCGCAAAGCGCAAGCCCGGCGCAGCCCATCGGTACATGGGCTGCGCTGTGCTCATTGCCGGTGAACGCCCAGGCTTTCGCCGACATGCAGGGCAGGGTCCAGGCAAATGGCCCGGACAATTTCTGCCACGCTACGGCGGGATACCACCTCGTGCGCAGCCTTGAATGGCTCGCCTTTGCGTGTCAGGCCATATGCGGCGATATCTTCGTCATTGAGCCAGGCGGGGCGCAGCAGGGTGTATTCCAGCCCGGATGCTTCAACAATGGCGGCAGAGTCCCGATACGGGTCGAGGATGTGGCGATACTTTTCGCCTGGAACCTCAGCGTAAATACCCATTGCGCTGATGAATACCAGCCGGTGCAGGCCAGTGTGCTGCATGGCCGCGACAATGGCCTTGGCCTGGCTTGCCATATCGCCGGACAGGTTGGCATAGACCAGGTCCTGCCCGGGCATGGCCGCGCTCAACTGCGCTACATCGCGGGCGTCACCCTCTACCAGCGTCACCCGTGGATGCGTGGCGAGTGATTGCAGCCGCTGCGCACGGCGCAGGTAGAGCGTCAATGCCACATCAGCGTGCTCCAGTAACAACCGGGTGACGACGCGGGCAATCTGGCCATGGGCACCAATAATCATCACCCGCCGCATGCGCTACCCTCTCCGCTGGCGGCATAGTCAGCATCGCTCACGGCTTCCATCCAGTCGGCCGATTTGCCGTCCAGCGCCTCCTGGATGGCAATATGGCTCATGCTGCTCTCCGGCATTGCCCCATGCCAGTGTCGGGTATGGGGCGGAATGCGCACCACATCGCCCGGACGGATTTCCTGCAGCGGGCCGCCGGCGCGTTGTACATAGCCAGCCCCGGCGGTAACCAGCAAGGTCTGCCCCAGAGGATGACTATGCCAGTGGGTGCGTGCTCCGGCAGGAAAGGTCACCAGACCGGCCGAAGCCCGGTCCGGGCCTGCCGGGGAGAACAGCATCTCCAGTTGTACCTGGCCGGTAAACCATTCGGCTGGCACGGCTACCGTGACGCGTGCGCTGGAATGGGAAATCAGCAATCCTTCAGCCCCGGCGTCGCTGCCCGTTTGCGTGTTGGTGTTCATGCCGGTTCTTTCAAAGAAGCCATATCAATGACGAAGCGGTATTTCACATCGGCCTTGAGCAGGCGGGCGAAGGCGTGATTGATATCCTGGATGCGGATCAGTTCGATATCGGAGTGAATGCCGTGCTGGCCACAGAAATCCAGCATTTCCTGTGTTTCGGCGATGCCGCCAATCAGCGAGCCGGCCAGCGCCTTGCGGCTAAACACCAGGGGGCCGGTATTGAAATCATCCAGCGGTCCCAGGTAGCCCACCATCACCATGGTGCCACCGGATGCCAGCGTCGGAATGTAGGGATTAACATCATGCTTGTAGGGCACGGTGTTGATGATCAGGTCGAATTTTCCTGCTACTGCAGTCATCTGCGCGGTATCGGTGGACATCACCACATGGTCAGCGCCCAGGCGGCGGGCATCGGCCTCCTTGCCGGGCGAACGGCTGAACAGCGTGACTTCGGCCCCCATGGCCTTGGCCAGCTTCAGACCCATATGGCCCAAGCCACCCAGGCCGACGATGGCCACCTTGCTGCCCTGGCCGACCTGCCAATGGCGTAGCGGCGAATAGGTGGTGATGCCGGCGCACAGCAGCGGAGCCGCGCCAGCCAGATCCAGGCTATCCGGCACTTTCAGCACGAAGTCCTGCGCCACGACGATTGTCTCGCTATAGCCGCCATAGGTACGGCTGCCATCAATCGGGTCCTGATGGTTGTAGGTGTAGGTTGCCCCGTTCTGGCAATACTGTTCCTGGCCGTGCTCACAGGGCGCACAGTGTTTGCAGGAGGCCACCAGGCAACCCACTCCCACCCGGTCGCCGATCTGGAAACGGCTTACGCCGGCACCTACAGCCAGCACCTTGCCGATGATTTCATGGCCGGGCACCATCGGATAATTGGCATTGCCCCAGTCGTTATGCACATTGTGCACATCAGAATGGCAGACGCCGCAGTAGAGGATTTCGATCACCACATCATCTGTGCGCGGACTGCGGCGTTCGATCTGGAATGGTGCCAGCAGGCTGCCGGATGACTGAGCTGCGTAACTTTTGACGCGATAGTTCATACGCTGTTTCTTCCTGAATGCTTGATGTCTGGCAAGGGCTGCCCGTCCCCGGGGGCGGTGGCAGCCCATGCTGGAGTGAGCGGTTAGCGTTCTGTGGGCCTGAGTTGCGGTTCAGGACTGCACGACCGGCTGCTGGATATCGCCAAAGCGGAAGGCAGCAGTCACGCCGCCATCCATCAGGATGTCGCTGCCGGTGATAAAGGTGCCATCCTGCCCCATCAGCAGGGCGGCGACATGGCCAACCTCATCCGGCGTACCGGCTCGTCCTGTCGGGCTGGCTTCAATCATGCGACGGTAACCGGCACCGCGCGGGCCATTCAGTTCGTCATTGGCCAGCGGGGTGATGATGATGCCGGGGCTGATGGTATTGACCCGGGCGCCACGCTGACCCCAGCGTACGGCCTCGGCCATCACCCGCAGTGAATTGCCGCGCTTGGACAGCTGATAGGCATGCAGGGTATCCACCACCTGTGATGGCTGCAGAAAATCCAGCTCAAGCAGCTGTTCGGTGGGTGTCATGGCCAGTGCACGGTCCTGTTCCTGGGTCAGGGCAGGCAGGCGATGACCGGATTGCGAAGCGATGACCACGGCAGAACCACCCCTGGCCATGACATTGCCGAACAGCTCCAGCACCAGTGCCGTGCCATACAGGTCAACACGCAAAATCGTTTCCACCGGCGCTTGCGACGGGGAAACCCCGGCGGCATGAATCAGCCCGGTGATCGGGCCTAATTGTTCAGCTTGCTTGACCAGGGCCAGGACCGATTCGCGCGAACTCACATCCACGCTGGCGGCGGTGGCAGTGAAACCTGCATTGTGGAAAACGGCACTGGCTTGTTCTGCATCCTGAAGGCTCAGTGATGCCAGCAAGATCTGCTTGCCCACACCAATGCGCCGGGCAATGGCCTGGCCGATCAGTCCGGCTCCAACGACGACGACGACTTCTTTTTGCATGATCAAGACTCCTGCGTGTTTGTATGCCGCTACTATAGGAAATTAAATATCAAGCGAATAGCCGATAAAAAATTGCATAAGTAGCAACTTTAACTTGATAATTCATCACGCCATTAATCTGCGATGCAGCCCCATGCCCATTAACGAGTTACGTTCCATTTCCATGTTTGCCAAGGCTGTCGAGCTGGGCAGTATCCGCAAGGCTGCCCAGGCGCAAGGGGTGTCGGCACAGGCGGCCACCCAGGCCATCGCCATGCTTGAAAAGCACCTGGGCGTACGACTGCTGCACCGCACCACGCGTAGCCTGGCACTGACCGAGGAAGGGCAGCAGTTTCTGGAAGATGCACAGCCTGCGCTGGCGACGCTGGAGCGTGCAGTCAATACCGCACGGGCAGGGAAAGAAGGGATTGCCGGACCACTGCGGATTGTTGGCCCCAAGTCATCATTTGCCGGTATCTTGATGCCGCTGCTGGATGCATTCTGTCAGGCACATCCTGAAGTGCGACCGGATGTCGCGCTGGATGATGGTATTGGGGACTGGGTGCTGGACCGGGTGGATGTGGGGTTCCGCATTGGCGCATCGGCACAGGATGGCGTGATCAGCCGCCGGCTGTTTCCCATCCAGTTAATCGTTTGCGCAGCACCAGAATATCTTGCGCGCTACGGCATACCGACCACCATAGAAGAACTCAGTACTCACCGCTGCAGCGTGTTCCGACACCCGGTAAGCGGCAAGGTATTGCCCTGGTATCTCACGGTGGATGGCAAGGTGGAGCAGCGCCATTTCCCCCCTGCCTTTTACAGCAACGATACTGAGCTGGAACTGCAAGCCGTGCTTTCGGGGCAGGTGATAGGGCAAGTGGCCAATCTTTCCGCAGCACCACACATCCGCTCCGGCAGATTGATTCCCTTGCTGCTGTCGCAACTGAGCACGCCGTTTGCGCTGCATTTGTACTACGGCAGTCGACAGGCACTCCCGGTGCGGGTCAGGGCGTTTCTGGATCTGACCCTGGAAAAGTTGCGGGACACCCCGGAACTGGTTCTGTCAGAGCAGGAGCTTGCCACTGCCCATGACAAATTCAGCCAAATCTGTTTGCACGGGCAATAGATGAGCAATCCGGGTTCGGGCCTGCCCGGAACTCCGTGTAAAACGGTCCTTGCTTCCAATGATGCTGTCCGGCCGCTTTGGCCGAAAATCAGTCGTGCTGCTCAATACCGGGGGGGCGTCGCAGTCCTCCTGCTGGTACGGCAAGGAGCACTGCGCTAAGCCAGCGCACGCTGACCAGCCATTGCCCACCGTTGATGCAATCTGTGCAAGAGGCAGGTAGTCGGAGTCATGCTGTGTGTGTACCGATGGCTCCTGCTGACGTGGCGGTGTCAGCAGGTCAACGCAGCCCTGTGTATCTATAGATATGAAGCAGCTAGCTTTGCTTTGGCAGCAGCCGAAAATGTAGCTTTGCCAGCTGGGGGCATTTACTAGGGGTGTGGATCAACGTTGTCTGTGATTGCCACCAAGCCTGTGTCTGTGCCGGATGCAGGATGTCCAGCCGCTCGCCAAAACGCGGCGTGCGCAGGCAGACATCGTGTTGTGCGGCCAGGGTGCTGATACGCTCCAGCGGCTCGGTCCAGCCATGCAATGCCAGATCGAAAGTGCCGTTGTGGATGGGAATCAGTACTGCGCCACGCAGGTCGAGATGGGCTTGCAGCGTTTGCTCGGGATGCATGTGCACATCGGCCCAGTCTTCGTTGTAGGCACCGTTCTCCAGCAGGGTGAGGTCGAAAGGGCCGTGGCGCCGGCCAATCTCGCGAAAGCCGTCAAAATAACCGCTATCGCCACTGAAAAATACCCGGCTCTGGCTGCTGCGTATCACCCAGGATGCCCACAGCGTGTGGTTGCCATCACGCAGGCCGCGCCCGGAAAAATGCTGGGCCGGGGTGGCGGTGATGTGCAGCGGCCCGGCGTCCACGCCTTGCCACCAGTCCAGCTGCTGGATTTTTTCAGCCGGAATGCCCCAGTCTTGCAATCGCTGGCCCACGCCCAGCGGGGTGACGAAGCGGCGGGTCTTGTGTTGCAAGGCCAGTACGCTGGCGCGGTCCAGATGGTCGTAGTGGTCGTGGGAAATGATGACCACGTCCAGTTGCGGCAAGTCATCCAGCGCGATGGGCGGGGCATGGAAGCGCTTGGGGCCGATAAAGGAAAAGGGCGAGGCGCGCTGGCCGAACACCGGGTCGGTCAGCAGGAAAGCGCCATCCAGCTTGAACAGCACGGTGGAGTGCCCCAGCCGCCACAGGCTGTTGTCTGGTGCGGATGCCAGATCTGCCGGGCTCAAGGGCAGCGGCCGGATGGGCTGCGCCGGTACCGCATGGGGTGATTTGTCAGTAAAAAAACGCAGCATGATGCGCAGGGTGTCGCGTAGCCCGCCAGCGCGGCGTGGCTGGGCATTGCGGTAGCGGCCATCACGCAGCAGGCTGCCGCTGGCTGATGCTGGTCCGGCAGCTGGTTTGTCTGTTGTCAGGGTGGGCATGAGGCTTCCTTGCGGGGCTAAATGAGAGGGAGTAGCGCGGCTTCAGGCGCAGCTTTTTTCCGGTTCGGACTGCGCTGTCGGCTGGTGTTCCTGCAGGGAAAACCAGTCCGGCAAAAGCGGAGTCGGGGTACTGGCGGCATCCAGCAGCAGCAATTCGCCAGGCGAGAGCTGTAGCGTCATGGCGTGCAGGGCGTCTTGTTGCGGCATTGCACTGTTGAACGCAGGCACGATGCTGGAAACCGCGTCGCGCGCCAGCAACCAGGCCAGGGCAATCTGCTTGGTGCTTGCCTGATGGCTCGCCGCGATGTCACGCATCAGTTCGGCCAGTCGGTGATTGCTACGCGGGCCATCCGGTGCTGCGGCGCCAGTCAGGTAGCCCTGGGCTTGTACCGCGCCGGCATTGCTGAACGGCAAGCCTGCTGGCAGGGGCTTCACGATCATGCCCAGACCATAGCTTTGCAGCATGGGAATGGCTTCCCGCTCCGGGCTGCGTGTGTTGATGGCATAGTGCATCTCGCCAAAGCAAAAAGGTGCCCAGCCGTGGCGCAGCTGCATTTCCAGCGCTTGGGCCGCCTTCCAGGCGGGCCAGTTGGCAAATCCCAGATAGCGCACCTTGCCCGCCCGCACCATGTCATCCAGTGTTTGCAAGGTTTCTTCCAGCGGGGTGTGCGGGTCTTCATGCGGAACCACGCACAGGTCCAGCCAGTCACTGCCCAGCCGTTTCAGGCTTTGCTCGATGGACCACACCATATCGCTGCGTGACAGGCCGGGATGGCTGTGTGTGCCGTTGCGGCGCGCACCAAGCCGGCTGCTGATCAGTACTTCGGCGCGGCGCTTGCCCAAGGCGCTGGCCAGCAGGGATTCCGCCATGCCATCCATGCAGCTGGTGGCATCGAACAGATTGATGCCGGCATCCAGTGCCTGGCCTATGCTGCGGGTGGCCTGTGGTACCGCATCCGGGCAAGCCGGGTCTGGCCGCAGCGCTGCACAAGCCAGACGGGAGAGAGTGGGGCCGCCAAGGCCCAGTCGCGCATAGTGCATGGCACAGTCCTGTTGTGAGTACTCACTCATTTGTTGGGCAAAAAAAACGGCGCTGCAATTCAGCGCACCGAGCCAGACCAGAACACCCGGAAACCGGCGCTCTTGTAAGCCTGGCCATTGGCCGGGTCACGCACTACAAACTGGATGGTGGTTTCTGCCAGCGCCATGAATACGGCATCGGCAAAGCCGCCGGGCAGGGCGGTGAGGCCGTTGTTGTCGGAGCAGGCCTGGGCGATACATTTGATGTCGGACAGCTGGCTTGCCACCGTGCTGCGGGTTTCTGCCGTTACCTTGTCCGATACCACCAGTTGGTTCAGTGTCTTGAAAAAGGACAGATTACTGACGCCCCAGTCGATGTAGGCATCCCACAGTGCACGTACCTGTCCGTCCAGGCTGTCGTGCACGGCCATGTGCTGGCGCAGGGCAGCGGCCAGATCCAGTTTCAGGTGGGTGTAAAGGGCGTTGTACAGCACATCCTTGGTGGCAAAATAGCGGAACAGCGTACCTTCCGCCACACCAGCACCACGGGCAATCGACGCAGTGGACGCACCCAGCCCCTGTGCAGCCATGATGGCGGCGGCAGATTCCAGCAAGGCGATGCGTTTTTCTTCACTGCGGGGGAGAGCCATGGGTGGGGAAAGTAAGTGAGTAATTACTCATTCTAGCCGTGCGGGCTGGTCAGGTGCAAGTGCGCTGCACGCCCCGCAGGAGATGTGTTGCGGCAATGGTCTGGCTGGCTGCTGTTGCTGCTTGCCGGGCAAAGCAGGCCTGCCGCCGCTGTCGCTGGCAGAATCTGCTGGCGTATTGCGGCAGTTTGCAAAATAATGCGCCAGTCCAAATGAGATTATTTCAATAATGGCCCGCGAAAACCTGAATGATCTGCGCACTTTTGTCCTGGTAGCCCGCGAGGGCAGCTTTACCCGTGCCGCGGCCAAGCTGGGCGTATCGCCCTCGGCGGTGAGTCATACCATGCGCGCACTGGAAGAGGGGTTGGGCATGCGTCTGGTGACTCGTACCACGCGCAGTGTGGCACTGACCACGGCAGGTGAGCAGGTGCTGGCCATTTTTGCGCCAAGGCTGGATGAGATCGAGGCCGAGCTGTCGGTGCTGCGCGAGCAGCGTGACAAGCCGGCCGGCACCATCCGCATTACCGCAACGGACTTTGCCGCCGAGCAATACCTGCTGCCCAAGCTGGCGCAGCTATTGCCGGACTACCCGGATGTGCAGGTGGAGCTGTCCATCGACTACGGCCTTACCGATATCGTGGCGCAGCGTTTTGATGCCGGTATCCGTTTTGGCGACCAGGTGGCGCGCGACATGATTGCCGTGCGCATCGGCCCGGATATTCAGACCACCGTGGTGGCCGCACCGGCCTATTTTGCCCGCCACGGCATACCCGCCCACCCGCGTGAGCTGACCGAGCACAACTGCATCAGCATGCGCCTGCCCACCTATGGCGGGCTGTACGCCTGGGAATTTGCCCAGGGCGAGCACAAGTTTTCCATCCGTGTCGATGGC
Organism: Aquitalea palustris; assembly: GCF_003693445.1. GTDB lineage: Bacteria > Pseudomonadota > Gammaproteobacteria > Burkholderiales > Chromobacteriaceae > Aquitalea > Aquitalea palustris. The sequence continues at coordinate 9,987 of NZ_RFAR01000044.1, forward strand.
CAGCTCATCATCAACACCCTGCCGCAGATGCTGAATGCCGCCCTGTCCGGCATGGGTATTGCCTATACCGTCCGCGACTATGTGCAGCCTTATCTGGCCGATGGCCGCCTGCAGGAAGTGCTGCAACCCTGGTGCGCGGTGTTTCCCGGTTTTCATCTCTACTACCCCAACCGGCGCCAGTCCTCCCGCGCCTTGATGCTGCTGGTGGATGCCTTGCGTTACCACGCGCCATAGCGCGGTATTTTCCCTTCCTGATTTATTCCTGCGTGCAGCTGCTGTGCTGGTATTGGTGAAAATAATTCATAATGGCATGCATTAAATTGCATCTAGTTCAGTAAATTCTCTGCTGTTACATTCTCCTCCCTAATCAAACGGTGACTATCCGGCTGGCATGAGCCGCCCGCCGGAACCAGCTCATCTGACAACAAGACAGTGCCGATAGCGGTGGTATCCGGTCAGGCACTGCCCCCTCATCACGTGTCTGGTGGCGCGCTATCGGCGTTGGCCATCTGTCCTGACCTTACGGAACTGTACAAATGAATTTACCCATCAAGGGCCGGCGACTGCAGGCCATGACTGCTATTTCCTTTGCCGTACTCGCTGCGATTGGTACGGCTGGCTATCTTGGCCTGCATAGTCAGCGCGTGCAGGCTGATGTGCCGGCGGCCAGCCCGGCTGTAGCTGTTTCTGCCGCAGTGGTGCAGCAGCAGGATGTCAAAACCTGGAGCAGCTTTTCCGGCCGCCTGGAAGCGGTAGAGCGGGTGGAGCTGCGTTCGCGGGTGGCCGGGGCCATCCAGTCGGTACATTTTCGCGAGGGGGCGCTGGTCAAGGCCGGGGAGGTGCTGATCACGATTGATCCGGCGCCATACCAGGCCGAGGTCGATCGAACCAGTGCGCAAGTAATGGCCGCCCAGTCCCAGCTGGTATATGCCCGAGGCGAGCAGGAACGAGCAACCCGCATGCTGGCCGACCACGCCATTGCCCAGCGCGATGCCGACGAACGCAACAATGCAGCCCGCGCTGCCGAAGCCAGCCTGAAAGCCGCGCAGGCCGCCTTGCAAACGGCCCGGCTGAACCTGGGCTACACCGCCATTCGCGCGCCGGTATCCGGCCGGGTGGGCAAGCTGCTGCTGACCACCGGCAATCTGGTATCGGCCGGGCCGGATTCCCCGGTGCTGACCACGCTGGTGTCGGTGAATCCGGTGTATGCCAGCTTTGATGCCGACGAAGAAACTGTCAGCCAGGCGCTGGCCGAACTGGGCGATGCCGGGGCCGCGCGCAACCGGCTGGCCGATATCCCGCTGCGCATTGCCACGAGTACTGAACAAAGCTTTCCCGCCAAGCTGCAACTGGTGGACAACCAGGTAGATGGCAAGAGCGGTACGGTAAAGCTGCGTGCCAGTGTGGACAACAGCGAGGGAGTGCTGATGCCGGGCCAGTTTGTCCGTATCCAGCTGGGTCAGGCGCATAGCCATCCAGCCTTGCTGGTGGCTGAGCAGGCCATCGGCACTGATCAGGACAAGCGCTTTGTCATGGTGATCGACAAGGACAGCAAGGCACGTTACCGCGAGGTACACCTGGGTGCGAATGTGGATGGCCTGCGCATTGTCACCACAGGCTTGCATGCCGGTGAGCGGGTGATTGTGGACGGCCTGCAAAAAGTGCAGCCCGGCGCAGCGGTCGCACCGCACATGGTGCCGATGCAGTCCCCGGTCACCGCTGCTGCCAATAGCTGATTCCCACGCGAAAGACATTCATGAACCTATCCAAATTCTTCATCGACCGCCCGATTTTTGCCGGGGTGTTGTCGCTGCTGATTTTCCTGGCCGGCCTGCTGTCCTTGCGGGTGCTGCCGGTTTCGGAATACCCGGAAGTGGTACCGCCGCAAATCATCGTGCGGGCGCAGTTTCCCGGTGCCAACCCCAAGGTGATTGCCGAATCGGTGGCCACGCCGCTGGAAGAAGCCATCAACGGCACCGAAGGCATGCTGTACATGAGCAGCCAGGCCACTACCGATGGCCTGATGACGCTGACGGTGACTTTCCAGATCGGTACCGATCCGGACAAGGCCCAGCAGCTGGTGCAAAACCGCGTGTCCCAGGCCGAGCCGCGTCTGCCGGAAGACGTGCGCCGCCTGGGCCTGACGACAATCAAGAGCAGCCCGGACCTGACGCTGGTGGTGCACCTGCTGTCGCCCAATGGCCGCTACGACATGACCTATCTGCGCAACTACGCCATTCTCAATGTGCGCGACCGGCTGGCACGTATCAGCGGTGTGGGGCAGGTAGGGTTGTTTGGTGCTGGCGATTACTCCATGCGTATCTGGCTGGACCCGCAAAAAGTGGCCATGCATGGCTTGTCGGCCAGTGAAGTGGTGACCGCCATCCGCGAGCAGAACGTGCAGGCCGCGGCCGGTAGTATTGGTGCTTCGCCCAGTGCGCAAGGCATCCAGCTGCAATTCCCGATCAACGCGCAGGGCAGCCTGCAAACCGAGCAGGAATTCGGCGACATCATCGTCAAGACCGGTGCTGACGGTGCGGTGACGCGCCTGCGTGAGCTGGGCCGCATCGAGCTGGGCGCTTCGGAATACGCCTTGCACTCCACGCTGGATAACAAGTCGGCAGTGGCCATTCCGGTATCGCAAGCCCCTGGCTCCAATGCCTTGCAGATTTCCGATCAAGTGCGTGCCACCATGGCCGAACTGAAAAAATCCATGCCGGAAGGGGTGGACTACGCCATCGACTACGACCCCACCCAGTTTGTGCGGGCATCGATCGAATCGGTAGTGCATACCCTGCTGGAGGCCATCGCGCTGGTGGTGCTGGTGGTGATCCTGTTCCTGCAAACCTGGCGCGCCTCGCTGATTCCGCTGCTGGCAGTACCGGTGTCCATTATTGGCACTTTTGCGGTGATGCACGGCTTTGGCTTCACCATCAACACCCTGTCCTTGTTTGGCCTGGTGCTGGCCATCGGCATTGTGGTGGATGACGCCATCGTGGTGGTGGAAAACGTCGAGCGCAATATCGAGGCCGGGCTGGACCCGCGAGCGGCCTCCTATCGCGCCATGCGTGAAGTCTCCGGCCCCATTATTGCCATTGCGCTGGTGCTGGTGGCGGTGTTTGTGCCGCTGGCTTTCATTGGCGGATTGAGTGGCATGTTCTACAAGCAGTTTGCGCTGACCATTGCCATTTCCACGGTGATTTCCGCCATCAATTCGCTCACGCTATCCCCGGCACTGGCGGCCTTGCTGCTGCAACGCCACGATGCACCGCAAGACTGGCTGACCCGCCAGATGGACCGCGTGCTGGGTGGTTTCTTTGATCGATTCAACAGCCTGTTCAACCGTGGTGCCACGCGTTACAGCCAGGGCGTGAAGCAAGCCATCGGCCGCAAGTTTGTCATGCTGGCCATCTATGCCGGGCTGGCCGCGCTGACAGCAGGGCTGTTCCACAGCATTCCGGGTGGCTTTGTGCCGGTGCAGGACAAGCAATACCTGATCGGCTTTGCCCAGTTGCCGGATGGTGCCACGCTGGATCGCACCGACGCGGTGATTCACCGCATGAGCGATATCGCGCTGAAGATTCCGGGCGTCGAGCATGCCATTGCCTTCCCCGGCCTGTCGATCAACGGTTTCACCAATAGTGCCAACTCCGGCATCGTCTTTGTCACCCTCAAGCCGTTTGAAGAACGGCAGGGCAAGGGCATGAGCGCTAATGCCATTGCCGGAGCAATGAATGCCGAGTTCGGCAAGTTGCAAGGCGCTTTTGTGGTGATGTTCCCGCCGCCGCCGGTCCAGGGGCTGGGCACTACCGGTGGGTTCAAGCTGCAACTGGAAGACCGTGGCGGCCTGGGTTACGAGGCCATGGACAAGGCAGTGAAAGCCTTTATGGCCGGTGCGGCCAAGGCGCCGGAGCTGGCCGGGCTGTATACCAGCTACCAGTTGAATGTGCCGCAGCTGCTGGCTGATCTGGACCGTACCAAGGCCCAGCAGCTGGGGGTGAAGGTGACCGACGTGTTCAACACCATGCAGATTTATCTGGGCAGCCTGTACGTCAACGACTTCAACAAGTTTGGCCGAACCTACACCGTGCGGGTGCAGGCGGATGCTGATTTCCGCGCAAGGCCAGAGGATGTGGGCCAGCTGCAGGTGCGTTCGGCCAACGGCAGCATGGTGCCGCTGTCGGCCCTGCTCAAGGTCAAGCCCAGCTTCGGGCCGGAACGGGCCATGCGTTACAACGGCTTTTTGGCGGCCGACATCAACGGTGGTGCCGCCCCCGGCTATTCCAGCGGACAGGCACAGGAGGCCGTGGCACGGGTGGCAGCACAAACCCTGCCGCCGGGCATTGGCTACGAGTGGACCGAGCTGACCTATCAGGAAATCCTGGCGGGTGATTCCGGCCGCTGGGTATTCCCCATTGCCATCCTGCTGGTGTTCCTGGTGTTGGCGGCGCAGTACGAAAGCCTGGCGCTGCCGCTGGCCATCATCCTGATTGTGCCGATGGCCTTGCTGGCGGCCATGGCCGGGGTGTGGCTGAGCCACGGCGACAACAATGTGTTTACCCAGATCGGCCTGGTGGTGCTGGTGGGCCTGAGTGCCAAGAACGCCATTTTGATTGTCGAATTCGCCCGCGAACTGGAGTTTGCCGGCCGCAGCCCGCTGCAGGCGGCCATTGAAGCCAGCCGCCTGCGACTGCGCCCCATCCTGATGACCTCGATGGCCTTCATCATGGGTGTGCTGCCGCTGGTACTGGCGCAGGGGGCCGGGGCCGAAATGCGCAATGCCATGGGCGTGGCGGTATTCAGCGGCATGATTGGTGTCACGGTATTCGGGCTGTTCCTCACCCCGGTGTTCTATGTGCTGATGCGTCGCCTGTCCGGCAACAAGCCACTGAAGCTACACGGACAAGTGCCCCATCTGGACCCGATTGCCCAGCCGCCAATGGGGCATGAGCATGGCCATGCGCTACAGCACCACAACGTCGAATAAGGAAGCAGATCAATGATCAATAGAATCACACTGGGCCTGCTGCTGGCAGCGGCGCTGAGCGCCTGCGCCACGCCGCCTGCCATCGATGGCAGCCAGCTGCCGGCCACGCCGTCCAGCTACAAGAACCCGCCAGTAGCCACGCTGGCGGATGGCAGCTGGACGCTGGCTGCACCGGCAGACGCCGCCAGCCGTGGCGACTGGTGGCTGGCTTATCAGGACAGTACGCTGAACCGGCTGATCGACAGCGCACTGCAGCACAATACTGACCTGGCTGTGGCTGCTGCACGGCTGCAACAGGCCAGAGCTGCGCTGGGTGAGGCCGATGCTGAGCGGATGCCGCAGCTGGATTTGACCGCCGGTAGCGCACGCGGCACTCAGGCCGGGGCCGGGCCGTCGGGTACCAGCTTGCTGAACAGCAGTAACACCACCCCGGTGAAGCTGACCAGCCTGGGGGCGAGCTTCAGCTATGAAATCGACCTGGCCGGTCGCCTGTCCGGCGCCAGCCGTGCCGCCGCGCTGGATGCCGAAGCCAGTGCCGCGCTGCTGCAGGGCAGCCAGTTGCTGATCAGCAGCCAGGTGGCACAGGCTTATTTCAGGCTGCAGTTTCTCGACCAGCAACGCAAGCTGCTGCAAGAGACCGTGCAGTCCTACGCGCATAGCGAGCAACTGACGCAGCAACGTTATCAGGCAGGGGAAGAGTCGGGGCTGGCATTGGCGCGCATTGCGGCTGACAGCCAGGCTACCCGTGCCCAAGCCATTGCGCTGGATCGGCAGCGGGCCGAAGCGGAAAACGCGCTGGCGCTGTTGCTAGGTCAGCCGGCCAGCGGTTTTCAGTTGGCAGAGGCGGACTTCCGGTCGGCCTTGCCGCAGATACCGGCCGGGGTTCCGGCCGCCATGCTCGCCCGCCGGCCTGATGTGGCAGCTGCCCAGCGCAAGCTGCTGGCCGCACAGACCCGGGTCGGCGTGGCGCAGGCGGCCTGGTTTCCCGACCTGACCCTGACCTCGGCCGGTGGCTATGCCTCCTCCCAGTTGCGCGACATTTTCCGCTGGTCGGCGCGGGCCTGGTCGGTGGAGGGCCTGCTGTCCTTGCCGTTGTTTGATGGGGGGCGCCGTCAGGCGCTGCTAGGCTCGGCCCGTGCCGACATGGAACTGGCCATGGCTGACTACCGTCACAGCATCCTGCAGTCGCTGGGCGAGGTGGAAGATTCGCTCAGCGATATCCGCCTGCTGCAACAAGAAGAGTCTGCCCAGCAACTGGCTGTGCAAAACGCCACCCAGGCCAGCGCCATGGCTGCTTCCCGCTATCGCAACGGCCAGACTGGCCAGCTGGAATTATTAGATGCCGAGCGTAGCGAACTGACCATCCGTCGCCAGGCACTGAGCATAAGACAAGACCGCTATCTTGCATCAATCAGTCTGATCCGCGCACTTGGCGGCAGCTGGAACTGACCCGAAAAACAATACCAGGCAAGGAAAACCATGAACAAGATATTCGCTGGCATTTTGCTGATCATGGCCTGCTCCATGCAGGCTAATGCCGAAAATGGCCGGATAACGGCCTCTGCCCCGGACAGCACCAATGCAGAAACGCCGCCGCCGGCCGCCACCAATGCCACCAATGCCAACGATGCATTCTGCACCGCAGGTACCCCGTGCGAGGTGAATCGCCATCGTGGTGGCAGCGGGATGCCGGTCAGATAAAAATGGCCAGCAAAAGCTGGCCAGCATAGAGGGAGGAAATGCAATTTGAAAGGTAAGCCGCTTACTGCCCATCCGTAGTGGAGACCACCTCCCACTTGCCCGCCCTGGCTTGATAGACCGTAATGGTGCCATGCTTGATATCGCCTTTGTCATCAAAGGCAATCTGTCCGGTGATGCCGGCAAAGCTGGTTTTGCCCACTTCCGGCAAGTAACGCTTCGGGTCGGTCGATCCTGCCCGTTTCATTGCATCTACCAGGATTTTGACGGCATCGTATTCGTAGGGTGCAAACACTTGTACCGGAACATTGAAGCTGGCTTTGAAACGGTTTTCGAAGTCGGCAAAACCGGCCATTTTTTCACGTGGCACACCGCAGGCCGAGGCATAGCTTCCCTCTGCGGCTTCGCCAGCCAGTTTCATGAATTCCGGAGTCTGGATGCTGTCGCCACCAATCAGCTTGGACTTCAGGCCCAGCCGTTTCATCTGCTTTGCCATCGGGCCGGCCTGGGCATCCATGCCGCCGTAGTAGATCAGCTCAGGCTGGCTGGCCTTGATGGCGGTCAGAATGGCGGTGAAGTCGGTGGCATTATTGGTGGTGAACTCCCGTTTCACCACGGTAATGCCATTGGCCTTGGCTGCCTTTTCAAACTCGTCTGCCAGACCCTGTCCATATGCCGTGCGGTCATCAATGATGGCTACGGTTTTGGCATGTAGGCTGTCCGCCGCAAACTTGCCCATGGCGGATCCCTGCTGTACATCATTGGCAATCATGCGGAAGGTGGTTTTGTAACCTTGTGCCGTGAAGGCGGGGTTGGTGGCAGACGGGGTGATTTGCGGGATACCTGCATCCGAATAGATCTTCGAAGCAGGGATGGAGGTGCCGGAATTCAAATGACCGACCACGCCAACCACGCCGCTGTCCACCAGGCGTTGTGCCATTTGCGTGGCTACCTTGGGGTCGCCCTGATCATCTACGGACTCCAGTTCAAAGCGAACTTTCTGACCATTAATGACCACGCCTTCTTTGTTCAGGTCATCAATCGCCAGGCGGGCACCGTTTTCCACATCCTTGCCAAGGTGTGATATCGGCCCGCTAAGCGGGGAGGCTTGGCCAATTTTCACCGTGACACCAGCGGCCGATGTGGCGGCCTTGTCTTGCTGGCCGCAAGCGGTAAGGGCCAGGGCCAATACAGTCAGCCCGCTGAAAATCTTGAGTTGCTCCATCTGAATCTCCTTATTTCCTTATGTTTTTCTATACAGGACAGCTGCGGTCTGTTAGTCAATCCGGCTGGAAAAACCAAACAGATCCTTGGGGTTAAAGTCTTGGGGAATCAGATTCATCAAGCTGCCCAGTGACATCTCGCGGCTGTGCTCATGCAGATAGCGCAGTGCGGAGAAATCTTCCAGGGCAAAGCCAACGGAATCGAAAATGGTGATCTGCTGGGCATTCTCACGGCCAGGCTTCACCTGCTGCAGGACTTCCCATAGCTCGGTGACAGGGAAGTCTGCCGGCATTTGCTGGATATCCCCCTCGATGCGCGATTGTGGCTCGTACTCCACAAACACTTTGCCGCGTAGCAATACCTCGGCGTGCAGCTCGGTCTTGCCTGGGCAATCCCCGCCAACGGCATTGATATGCATGCCGTCTTCAATCATGTCCGGTGTCAGAATGGTGGCGTAGTTCTTGTCAGCCGTTACGGTGGTGACAATATCCGCGCCACGCACTGCTTCTGCCGCCGAGTGGCAACGCAGCAGGGTCAGTCCCGGGAGGCCGGCAAGATTCCGCACTAATTTGTCGGTGGCGTGCGGGTCAATATCGAACACGCGCACTTCATTGATGCCCAGTACGGTTGTGAAGGCGAGAATCTGGAATTCACTTTGCGCACCATTGCCAATCACCGCCATGCGCTTTGCGTTCGGGCGTGCCAGCAATCTGGCAACCCAGGCCGAGGTGGCCGCCGTACGCAGGGCCGTGACAATGGTGAATTCGCTCAACAGCAAGGGGAAGCCGGTGGCGACATCGGCCAGCGCACCAAATGCCATCACGGTCAGCATGTTCTGAAAGGTATTTGCCGGATGGCCGTTGACGTACTTGAAACCATACAACTGGCTGTCGGATACCGGCATCAGTTCAATCACCCCGTTGTCGGAGTGATTGGCTACCCGGGCACACTTGTGGAAATCCTGCCAGCGTCGGTAATCGGACTCGATGTACTTCACCAGTTCCGACAAGACGTTCTGTACCCCCTTGCGCTTTAGCAGCGTGCGGATGTCAGTAATGTCCAGATAACGTGTCTGGAATCGCGTTTCCAAATTGCTCATTACCGCTTGGGCGTGGGCTGGTGCATTCATTCAGACTCCTCCTGTGTAGCCTTGAAGTACGTTCACTGCATTGATGCCGATTTCATCCACCATGTAGCCGCCTTCCATCACAAACAAGGTCGGAGACTGAATGGAGGCAATGGCGGCACCAATGCCGAAAAAGTCATGACTGGTCAGCCTGAAATGGCTTATCGGGTCGTTCTCATAGGTATCCACCCCAAGCGAGATCACCAGTGCATCGGGTTGGTATGCCCGGATACGCTTGCAAGCATCATCCAGCGCCGTGGCATAGCTCCCCCAGTCAGTGCCATGGGGAAGGGGGTAGTTCAGATTGAAGCCTTGTCCCGCACCGCTGCCTGTTTCATCGCGATGGCCGGAAAAGTAGGGATAGGAGCGCCGTGGGTCACCATGTAGTGAAACGAACAGCACGTCCGGACGCTGGTAGAAAATGCTCTGCGTGCCATTGCCGTGGTGAAAGTCGACATCGAGAATGGCCACGCGCTTGCCGCCCTGGTCAAGGCAGGACTGGGCCGCAATGGCCGCATTGTTGAGATAGCAGTAGCCACCCATGTACTCCGCTGCTGCGTGATGGCCTGGCGGACGACACAGGGCAAATGCACTGCGATTGCCCTGTAGCAAGTGGTCCATGCCATTGAGGGCAGTATCTGCGCTACGGCGTACGGCTTGCCAGGTACCTGCGGTAATTGCCACGCCTGCATCCATGGCATAAAAACCCAGCTTGCCGTCAATATGCTCGGGTTCGATGTCACTGCGCAGGTCACGCACAGGCCAGACCAGTGGCAGGGCATCATGGCGGTGCCCCAGCGCCGTCCATTCCTGCCAGGCTGACTCCAGGAAATTCACATAACGTTCACTGTGAATCCGTGCATAGCGTTCCTTGCCGTAGTGGGCTGGTATGGCAAGCTGACCCAATCCGACCTGACGCACCCGGGCTAGTACGGTGTCGGCGCGGTGCGGTAGTTCAAAACAAGGGGAAACCTTGCCATCCTTCAGTTCGGAGGCATGGTGCAGGTGATGATCGGGGTTGTGGAAGGTAAGCATCTTTGCATCGCGTGGCTGTTGTCCTGATGCAAATTATGCGGATTGCAGAAAGTAATTTTTTTGCTTTTCTTGTCAGTAAATTGGCAATATAAGGAAAGAAACATTACTTTTTGGTGCTAAATGAAGATAAACAAACCGGATCCGGCGCTGGATGCGGCAGACCTGGCTATTCTGAAGCTTCTGCAGAAGGATGGTGCCATGTCCACCCCCAAGCTGGCAGAACAGCTGTCCCTGAGTGTGACGCCTTGCTGGCGGCGGCTGAAACGGCTGGAAGAAGAGGGGTATATTCTGGGTTACCAGGCGAATCTTGACAGACGCAAGATGGGTCTGGATGTGCTGGCCTTTGTCAGTCTCAGTTTTGGTAATGTTGGCGACAAGCAGCCGAATCATTTCGAGGCACTGATTCGTGATCACGAGCAGGTTTTGTCATGCCACAAAATAACAGGCGAAGCGGACTACCTGCTGGTGGTGTTGGCCAGTGACCTGGACGATTACAGTAATTTTGTCGAACAACTGCGCGCCATTCCCGGGATTAGTTCAATTCATTCGAACCTGGCATTGAAAGAGATCAAGTTCAATTCCAGGATTCCTTTATGACTCCCGCGCGGTGAGACTGCTGGGATCATGCAGCAATGAAGAGCTTGTTCCGCCCACTGCCAGCGGAACGGCTTTATATGACCCGCTATCGGGGCGTCGTAACAGGCACTTCATGTCTCAGCGCTTTGTTGCACACATCAGGGCTTGCAGTCATCTGCCTTGTGCTGCTTCCTGGCCCGCCTTGCTGCCATTCCGCGTTGCCTGCCGGCTATCCAGTTGGAAATCAGCACCACGGTGATTGATAAGCCAGCCGTTGGCTGTGGTGATTTTGATGCCATGGTTGTGCGGGGGGATGGGCAATGGGAGGGCTTGGGGTCGGAGCTGCTGTTTCCCGAGCAACTCACCCCGATGTGCAGTGCCGAGTTGTCGATGGCGCTGCAAGAGTCCGCAGACATGGCGCACCAGCGGCTGATCCACGCCAATGGCAGTCAGCAAGAATGGCAAGCCTATGCGGCAGACCCCATGCCGGGGCAGCAGCTGTTTTTCGATTCTCTGGACGCAGCCGTGAATGCCGCCGCTCAGGGTTACGGTATTGCCTTGGCGGACCCGCGATTATTTCAGGATCAGCTGGAGCAGGGTGCCCTGTTCATGCCACATGGGTCATGCCATTTCCCCAGTGGCATAGCGGGGGGTATGGTTATTATCTGCTGAGCCCTGCTGCAGCTGCGGATCTGCCGCCACTACGCTTGCTGGCCGCAACCCTGCACTCGATGATCTGACATCACGCCGTGCTGCTTCCCGGATGGTCAGGCCGCAGCGGCTGGGTTGTGCATCCAGCGGCGGTAGCGGTAGTTCTTGAGCGTGGTATCCCATTGCTGTTTTGCCAATGCGATAGCCGGTGAGACATCCGGCCGGGGGGGCTTGCCGCTAGCCAGTCGCCGCATCTGGTATTTCACCATGGCCATATAGGCAATCGATGCCAGTACTTTGTTTTTCCAGGGAATGGCACGCAGCTGCGCTGTCGCCTTGGTGTCGGAACGCCAGCTGGAGGGCAGCTGCGGATCAAGCGCCAGGGCGGTGGCCATGCCGGCCACGGCAATGCCACTTTGTAATACCTGTTCGACCACCGGATAGCGGCGGATACCTCCGGTGACCATGATGGGCAGGGTGGTGACGCCTGCAATATCGCGGGCGAATTCCAGGAAGTAGGCCTCCCGTGCCAGGGTTCGGCCATCACGCGTCTGGCCATGCATGGCCGGTGCTTCATAGCTACCGCCGGACAGCTCAATCAGATCCACACCCAGCGGATTCAGCCATTGCACCACCTGCCTGGCATCATCTGCACTAAAGCCGCCGCGCTGGAAATCGGCCGAGTTCAGTTTCACCGAAACGGCAAAGCCATTGCCTGTCGCCTGACGTACTGCCTTGACGATGTCCAGCAGCAGGCGTGCGCGGTTTTCGATGGAGCCGCCCCAGCGATCTTCTCTTCGATTGGTGATGGGAGACAGGAACTGGCTGAGCAGATAGCCATGTGCTGCATGGATTTGAACGCCATTGAAGCCAAACTGTTCGGCGAGCAGCGCCGTGCGGACAAAACGGTCCTTCACTGCGGTGATGTCGGCCTCGGTCATGGCACGTGGTCGTTCGAACTGTTTCGAAAAATGCCCCAATTCCAGTGCCACGGCCGATGGTGCAAGGGTTTCCTGCCCCAGCGCCACCGGCATTTGCCGTCCCGGATGATTGATCTGCATCCACACTTGCGCACCCTGTGACCGGGCGGCTGCGGACCATTGTTTAAAGCGGGGGCCAAATTGCGCAGATTCCAATACCACACCGCCAGGTCCGGTCATGGCGCGGCGGTCTACCATGACATTTCCGGTAATCAACAGGCCGGCACCTCCTGCGGCCCAAGTACGGTAAAGCCGTATCAGTTCATCAGAGGGTGCATGGTCATGGTCGGCCATGTTTTCTTCCATGGCAGCCTTGGCCAGCCGGTTCGGCAGTTGGCTACCATTGGGCAGGCGCAGTGAAGTAAAGGGGTTCATCGTGGTCTCCCGGGGTGGTGAAGACGGCACGATAAAATTAAAGCTAACTTGAAGGTCAAGTCCCGCCAGCAAGTGGATTGTGCTGCAGGAGTGAGCGCTACCGAACTGGTTTTCTGCGCAGGGCGAATTCTCAACCGCCTCTACAGGGTGGCCGGGAAACTAGCGATTGACATTAAAGCGTACTTTAAACTTAGCATGCGCTTGAGCCATTGCTTGCGCGCAGCTGCAGCTGCCTGTAGTGCATGGTGAAATGTTCTACGCTTTGGGGGATGGGACGCATGTCCATTTTCAAGCAGATTATCCTGCTCGCCTGCTTACTGATGATGAAAACTGCAATTGCCAACGGGATGCCTGAAATGCCGACACCTTCTGACCAGATACTGCTGGTGGTGACCAGCCATGACCGCTACCCGTCCCGTACCGATAGTACCGGGCTATGGCTTGCCGAACTGACGCATGTCTACGATGTGCTGCTTGAGGCAGGCTACTCCGTCGACCTGGTCAGCCCGCTTGGCGGGAAGGTGCCCATCGACCCGCGCAGCCTGGGCTGGCTTTATCTGGATGCCGCGGCAAAAGCGCGGCTGCATGACCCCAAATTCATGGCCTTGTTACAGTCAAGCCAGGCCGCTGCCGACATCGATCCAGCTGTCTATCGCGCCATTTTCTTTACCGGTGGCCATGGCACCATGTGGGATTTCCGTAGCAACAAGGCATTGAAACGCATCGCTGAAGGCATTTACCGTCATGGCGGTATCGTTTCCTCAGTCTGTCATGGAGCCGCGGGGCTGCTGGATCTGGAGGCGGAGGACGGCACGCCGCTGATTGCCGGGCATCGGCTGACCGGCTTTTCCAATCTCGAGGAAACACTGTCAGGGGTAAGAAGCCAGGTACCTTATCTGCTGCAGAGCGAATTGGAAGCCAAGGGGGCCCGCTATGAAAAATCCATCATCCCTTTCCGTTCCTATGTAGTGACCGATGGCCGTTTTGTTACCGGCCAGAATCCCGGCTCCAGCCAGGAAGTCGCGCTGGCACTGCTGGCAGCATTGAAAAACGGCACACAACCATAAGCACGGAAATACTTCATGCACCATCCAAGTACGCAGTCAGGACAACCATGAAAATAGGGGAGCTGGCCAAGCGCACCGGCATGGCGGCCTCGGCAATCCGCTTCTATGAAGCCAGAGGCTTGTTGAAGGTGGCCAGTCGGCAGGCCAATGGCTACCGCGACTATCCAGAAGATGCCGTGGCCATCCTGGCCATCATCAGCGATGCCCAGCAAGCTGGCTTCACGCTGGATGAAATCAAGCAGCTGCTACCGGCCGATGTGTCCTCCTGGCAGCACGACGAACTGATTGGCATCCTTAGGCGCAAGGTGGCAGACATCGAGGTCTTGCAAACGCGCCTCGCGCAAAACAAGGCGCATATCCAGCATCTGATCCAGTTGATTGAATCAAAACCGGAAGACATGGACTGCCAGCTTAATGCCAGCAGAGTGATGGCTACTCTGGGCCTGCATCTGGAGCCATGACGATTAAGGCTCTGCCGCTGACGGCCCCGGTTGCGCTATGCCTGGCCACGCCAAGGCTCCACCGCGGCGCCCCGCCCCCGCTTGCTAGAGTGCAGGTGCAGCCTGCCGGCGTTGCTGAACCCCATTGCGCCCGGCATGTTTGGCAGCATAAAGCGCCTTGTCGGTGGCGGCTAAAAATGCCTGTTCACTGTCGCTGGCCTGCCACTGGGCCAGCCCCAGGCTGACCGTGGCGTGCAGCTCACTGCTTCCATGTGGCAGTGGTGAGCCGGCAATCTTGTTCCGGATGGCTTCGCACATGATGAAAGCCTGCTCCAGCCTGGTGTCGGGCAGCAGGATGGCGAACTCCTCACCGCCAATGCGGCATACCAGGTCTTGGGAGCGCGCCATGTGTTGCAGCAAGCTGGCAATGTGGCGCAGCACCTTGTCACCGGCATCGTGGCCGTAGTCATCATTGATGCGTTTGAAAAAATCGATATCCAGCATGGCCAGGCAAAATGGATGCTGGTCCAGCGCGTGGCGGTACTGCAATTGCGCCAGTCTGGCGTAAAAAGCGCGCCTGTTGGCCAGGCCGGTCAGCATGTCCGTGCTGGCCATCAGTTCGATGCGGTTTAACAGTGCATCTGAAAAATGCTCGCCAGCCAGCAGGGCAATAAACAGAATGATGGAGCCCGACAGCAGTACACCCAGATTGAGTATGCTGATAATGCTGGGGTCAAGACTCTGCACGCTGGCGGTGGCTGGCCATTGCATGAACTGGAAAAAAGAAAACCATCCCAGGCAGATTGCGCAGACGATGGTCATGCCACGGCGATCGCTGATGGGGACAACGAGTGGTGCGGTCAGGAAAAACAGCAAGAAGTAGAAATGCGAGCCGAACAGTGTGCCCTGTCCACCCAGAATGGCAGCCAGTACCGTGGTCTGGCAGATAAAGCAGGCTTTCCAGTAGTGGGGCGGTTGACCACAGTTCTGGCGCCAGCGAAACCAGGCGATGCCGATGGCGGGGATGGGCATGCCCTGCAGGCAGGAGTGTGCCAGCTCGCGATTGCCCAGTGTGAGAAACAGCAGGTAGTAAAACAGCACCATCGACAGTACCAGGGCCGGGACTGCGTTGGTAATGTACTGCCGCCGCCGTAATGTGCCGTTGAGTGCGGGATCTACGCCTGCGCTGATCCATTGCCAGACCATGGCCAGGGCAACGGGTGGCTTGTTGGCGGTCGATTGATGGGGTAGGCCCATGGCGGCTCATCCAGAATATTCATCGTCTTTTTATTCAGCATAGCGAAAAACAGGGAAATCACTGCGATTGGTTTGGCGGCTTGTTCTTGTCCGCACAAAGTGTGCGCAGCATGGCGCTTGCTTATTGCTATGACCCAGTGTGGGCAAGCATTTGCGCCGCGATTCGCCTGCATACAAAAACAGGGTGCATGTTATACTGCGCGTTTTCGCAATGGGATGCGAGCCAGATCGTTGCTGCGCAAACACAGCAAGGCTTGCACTTGTAGCCGGGGCTTGTGGCCCCATATAGAGCCGAAGCCTCCCAAGGGTTTCACCTGTTTTCCAAAATACGAAATGTTCGCGCAAAGGCCGAACTCGTATTCAGATGACTAGTTAAGGATTGAACATGCAAGTACAACTGGAAACGTTGAGCAATCTTGAGCGCCGCATGAACATCGCTCTGCCGATGGCTGCCATTGATGCCCAAGTCACCGAGCGCCTGAAGCGCGTGGCACGTACTGCCAAGATTCAAGGTTTCCGCCCGGGCAAGGCTCCGCTGAAAATCGTTGAAGCAAACTACGGCGCCCAAGTGCGTGAAGAAGTGCTGGGCGAACAGGTTCAGCAAGGTTTCTACAGCGCAGTCAGCGAACAGAAGCTGCGTGTTGCCGGCTACCCGCGTTTCGAACCGGTAGCGGCCGAAGGTGATGTCGAGAACTTCAAGTTTGCAGCCACTTTCGAGGTGTACCCGGAAGTCAAGGTGGGCGAACTGGCCGACAAGGAAGTCAAAAAGCCGACCACCCCGGTGACCGATGTCGAAATCGACAAGACCATCGACATCCTGCGCAAGCAGCGTACCCGTTACAACCGTGTTGAGCGCGCTGCAGCCGAAGGCGACCGCGTGATCATCGACTTCAAGGGCAGTATCGATGGCGTGCTGTTCGATGGCGGTTCTTCCGAGAACTTCCCCTTCGTACTGGGTCAGGGCCAAATGCTGGCCGACTTCGAAACCGGCGTGACCGGCATGAAGGAAGACGAAGTCAAGAACGTGGAAGTGTCCTTCCCGGCTGACTACCATGGTAAGGACGTTGCCGGCAAAACCGCCGTCTTCGAAATCACCGTGAAGAATGTTGCCGAAGCGACCCTGCCGGAAGTGAACGAAGAGTTCGCCAAGCTGTTGGGCATTGCTGATGGCGATGTAGAAAAAATGCGCGCTGAAATTCGCAAGAACGTCGAGCGTGAAGTGAAGCGCCGTCTGCAGGCTCGCACCAAGGAAGCCGTGATGCAGACCCTGCTGGACGCTACCGAAATCACCCTGCCCAAGGCACTGGTGCAGCTGGAAATCGGCCGTCTGATCGAGCAGGCACAGCGTGACATGCAGCAACGCGGCATGAACGTAAAAGACATGCCTTTCCCGCCGGAGCTGTTTGCCCAGCAAGCAGAACGCCGTGTGGCCCTGGGCCTGATCCTGGCTGAAGTGGTTGACGCCAACAAGCTGGAAGCCAAGCCGGAACAAGTGAAGGCGATGATCGAAGAGTTCGCCGACAGCTACGAGCATCCGGAAGAAGTGCTGACCTGGTACTACGCCAGCGCCGACCGTCTGGAAGGCCCGACCTCCATGGTGCTGGAAGACAATGTGGTGGAATTCGTTCTGTCCAAGGCCAAGGTTGAAGTAGAAGAATTGTCCTTTGATGCCCTGATGGGTAGCAACGCCTGATAACGACACAAACGGAGTTGGTCGATGAAATCGATGATTGAACCGCAAGGGCTGGGCCTGGTGCCCATGGTAGTGGAGCAGAGTGGTCGTGGCGAACGCGCCTATGACATCTACTCGCGACTGCTGAAGGAGCGTATCGTGTTCCTGGTAGGGCCCGTCACCGACGAATCGGCCAACCTGGTTGTGGCGCAGATGCTGTTCCTCGAGTCGGAAAATCCGGACAAGGACATCTACTTCTACATCAATTCGCCAGGTGGTTCGATTACGGCGGGTATGTCCATCTACGACACGATGAATTTCATCAAGCCGGACATTTCCACTCTGTGTATCGGTCAGGCTGCCAGCATGGGTGCTTTCCTGCTGTCGGCAGGCACCCAGGGCAAGCGCTTTGCCCTGACCAATAGCCGCGTGATGATTCACCAGCCGCTGCTGTATGGCGGTGGTCTGAGCGGCCAGGTGACCGATATCGAAATCCATGCCCGCGAGTTGGTGAAGGTAAAGGGCAAGATGAACGAGCTGCTGGCCAAGCATTCCGGCCAGACCATGGAGCGTCTGCAGGCCGATACCGAGCGTGACAATTTCATGTCCGCCGAAGAAGCCCGCGAGTACGGTCTGATTGATAAAGTGCTGACCTCCCGCAAGGATGTTACGGCGTAAGCAGTGGAACTAGCTAATGGCTGATAAAAACAGCAACGAAAAACTTCTGTATTGCTCTTTCTGCGGCAAGAGCCAGCATGAAGTCCAGCGTCTGATCGCCGGTCCCCAGGTCTTCATCTGCAATGAATGCGTCGAGCTGTGCAATGACATCATTCGCGAAGAGCTGGAAAAGGTAGTTGGCGAAATCGGCGATGCCACCGGCACCGCCACCGCACTGCCCACGCCGCAGGAAATCCGCGCGGATCTGGATCAGTACATCATCGGTCAGGATTTTGCCAAGAAGACGCTGTCCGTTGCCGTGTACAACCACTACAAGCGGCTGTACACCCCTGCGGGCGACAAGGACGAAGTCGAGCTGGCCAAGAGCAACATCCTGCTGGTAGGTCCTACCGGTTCCGGCAAGACCCTGCTGGCGCAATCGCTGGCACGTCTGCTGGATGTGCCATTTGTGATTGCCGATGCCACCACGCTGACCGAAGCCGGTTATGTGGGGGAAGATGTCGAACACATCATCCAGAAGCTGCTGCAGAAGTGCGACTACGATGTGGAAAAAGCCCAGCGCGGCATTGTCTACATCGATGAAATCGACAAGATTTCGCGCAAATCCGAGAATCCGTCCATCACGCGTGACGTGTCGGGCGAGGGCGTGCAGCAGGCATTGCTCAAGCTGATCGAGGGTACGGTGGCTTCCATTCCGCCGCAAGGCGGGCGCAAGCACCCCAACCAGGAATTCATTCAGGTTGACACCACCAATATCCTGTTCATTTGCGGTGGCGCATTCGATGGCCTAGAAAAGATCATCCGTCGTCGCTCGGAAAAGGGCGGTATCGGTTTTGGTGCGGAAGTCAGCTCGCGGGATGATAGCAAGTCGACCTCGGCCCTGTTCAAGGAGGCCGAGCCGGAAGATCTGATCCGCTTTGGTCTAATTCCGGAACTGATCGGCCGTCTGCCGGTGGTGGCTACGCTGGAAGAGCTGGATGAAGAAGCCATGGTCACGATTCTGACCCAACCGAAGAATGCGCTGATCAAGCAATACCAGCGTCTGTTCCAGATGGAGTCGGTTGAACTGGAAGTCCGTCCGTCCGCCTTGCGTGTCATTGCCAAGCAGGCGCTGATTCGCAAGACCGGTGCGCGTGGTCTGCGTTCGATCATCGAACGCGTGCTGCTCGATACCATGTACGAACTGCCGTCCATGGAAAATGTTGAAAAAGTAGTGGTAGATGAAAAGGTTATCGAAAAAGGCGAGAAGCCTTTGTTCATCTATCGCGACAAAGGTGACGAAGTCCAGTCAGCCTGAGCTTTTCAGCTGTGATGGAAAACCGCCCGTCATGGGCGGTTTTTCTTTTGTGTTGTCGCCAAACTGATTTAGTATGGGGTGTTGATTTTCAGCGTGCATGCCCCATCTTTCATGCATTGTTTCACGTACGCAAGGTTAGGTGATATGCCCCAACCCGCAGAACTCCGCGAAGAAACCACATTGCCCTTGCTCCCGCTCCGGGATGTGGTTGTTTTCCCCCATATGGTCATTCCGCTGTTTGTCGGAAGAGCCAAGTCGATCCGTGCGCTGGAAAGCGCCATGGATGAAGGCAAGCAGGTGTTGCTGGTCGCCCAGCGCTCGGCCTCCAAGGATGAGCCCGAGGCTGACGATCTGTATGGTGTCGGCACCATCGCCTCCGTCCTGCAAATGCTCAAGCTGCCTGACGGCACGGTCAAGGTCCTGGTCGAGGGGCGCCAGCGTGCGCTGATCAGCCAGGTGGCCGAAGATGGCGGCTGCTTTGTTGGCACCATTACGCCGCTGGCTGCTGATGGCGAAGACTCCACCGAGTCCGAAGCCATGCGCCGTGCCCTGCTGGCGCAGTTTGAGCAATACGTCAAACTCAACAAGAAAATTCCGCCCGAGGTCATGACTTCGCTGGCAGGCATCGAGCGTGCCGGCCGCATGGCTGACACCATCGTGGCGCATCTGCCGCTCAAGCTGGAACAAAAGCAGGAAGTGCTGGAGATGTTCGACGTGCGCGCGCGTCTGGAGCACCTGCTGTCCCAGCTGGAAGGCGAAATCGACATCCTGCAGGTGGAAAAGCGTATCCGTGGCCGCGTCAAGCGCCAGATGGAAAAGAGCCAGCGCGAGTACTACCTGAACGAACAGGTCAAGGCCATCCAGAAAGAACTGGGTGATATTGATGAAGTCAGCGACCTGGACGAGCTGGAAAAGAAAATACGCCTGGCTGGCATGCCCAAGGAAGCCAAGGACAAGGTCAGTGCCGAGCTGAAAAAGCTCAAGATGATGTCGCCGATGTCGGCTGAGGCCACTGTGGTGCGCAACTACATCGATACCTTGCTGGAACTGCCCTGGAAGAAGAAGACCAAGATCAACAAGGACGTCGGCAATGCCGAGGCTGTGCTGGATGAGGATCACTTCGGCCTGGAAAAGGTCAAGGAACGCATTCTCGAGTATCTGGCAGTGCAGCAGCGCGTCGACAAGCTCAAGGCACCGATTCTCTGCCTGGTAGGGCCTCCGGGCGTGGGCAAGACCTCCCTGGGGCAGTCCATCGCCCGGGCTACCAATCGCAAGTTCGTGCGCATGGCGCTGGGCGGTGTGCGTGATGAGTCGGAAATTCGCGGCCACCGTCGTACCTATATCGGCTCCATGCCCGGCAAGGTCTTGCAGAACATGAGCAAGGTCGGCGTGAAGAATCCGCTGTTCCTGTTGGATGAGGTAGACAAGATGGGGGCCGATTTCCGCGGTGACCCGTCATCCGCCTTGCTGGAAGTGCTGGATCCGGAGCAGAATCACTCCTTTGTCGATCACTACGCCGAGGTTGAGTACGATTTGTCGGATGTCATGTTCGTGGCCACCGCCAATTCGCTGAACATTCCGCATGCCTTGCTGGACCGGATGGAAATCATTCGCCTGGCCGGTTACACCGAAGACGAAAAGGTCAATATTGCCCTGAAATACCTGGTGCCCAAGCAGATCAAGGCCAACGGTGTGCAGGAGGGTGAGTTGGTGCTGCAGGAATCGGCCTTGCGTGACATCGTACGCTACTACACCCGCGAAGCCGGTGTGCGTAGCCTGGATCGCGAGATTGCCAAGATCTGCCGCAAGGTGGTGACTTCTACCTTGCTGGGCAAGAACAAGGCAGCCAAGGTAACGGTCAATGCCAAGAACCTGGACAAGTATCTGGGCGTGCACCGCTTTGATTATGGTGTTGCCGAACAGGAAAACCGTATCGGCCAGGTGACTGGTCTGGCGTGGACCGAGGTGGGTGGCGAGTTGCTCACCATCGAGGCCGTGTCGCTGCCGGGCAAGGGCAATATCATCCGCACTGGACAGTTGGGTGAGGTGATGCAGGAGTCGATTACTGCGGCAATGAGTGTGGTGCGCAGTCGTTCGCGTGCTTTGGGAATCAAAGCGGATTTCCATGAAAAACATGACATGCACATTCATGTGCCGGAGGGTGCGACACCCAAGGATGGACCGAGTGCAGGTATCGCCATGACGACCGCGATAGTTTCCGTTCTGGCGGGAATTCCGGTACGCTCTGATGTTGCCATGACGGGTGAAATCACCCTGCGTGGCGAGGTTCTGCCGATTGGTGGCCTGAAGGAAAAACTGCTTGCTGCGCATCGCGGCGGGATCAAGCATGTGCTTATCCCGCATGGCAATGCCAAGGATCTTGTGGATATCCCCGCCAACATCAAGCAGAAGCTGGAAATTCATCCTGTGAAGTGGATCGACGAGGTGCTGGCTCTGGCGCTGGAACGCCAGCCGGAGCCTTTGCCTGAAGAAGCCAAGCCGGACGAGTTGCACCCCGCGCCGGAAGGTGCGGCCGGTGTATCCGTAATGACGCATTAAAATCAGTATGTTGCAGCAGTAGTGAATTTACCGGGCCGCTAGCGCTTTCCAGCAGGGTTTGCGAAATGGCAATATTCCGCTGGAAGCCGCTTGACACAAGGATTTTAGCCTTGCTATAAAGCAAGCGGTTTTTATCCGAATTACGTAGACCGAAGAACGACGAAAGGGGACTTACGTGAACAAGTCTGAACTGATTGATGCAATCGCCGCTGAAGCCGATATTTCCAAAGCTGCAGCTGCCAAGGCACTGGATGGTATGGTTGCCGCTGTTACCGATGCTCTGAAACAGGGCGACACCGTGACTCTGGTAGGTTTTGGTACATTCTATGTTGGCGAGCGCGCTGAACGCAGCGGTCGCAATCCGAAGACTGGCGAAACCATCAAGATCCCGGCTGCACGTTCTCCGAAGTTCCGTGCTGGCAAAGCACTGAAAGACGCGCTATAATTTGCAACCTTGTCGTTAGCGATAACGGCGAGGTTTTATAGCGGGCGTTTAGCTCAGTTGGTAGAGCGTCTGCCTTACA
>NZ_RFAR01000045.1 GCF_003693445.1 Aquitalea palustris
GACAAGGTGGAATGGCATGAATGCGTAGTTCTACTGAGCTTTTGCCTAGTGTGTTCAGCCTGAAACAGCACAGTCCATCCCAAGGCAACATTCCCTGTGAGAGCGATGCCGGAAAGCAGCAGACAAAAAAATGCCCGGCATCACCGGGCGAGAGACAAAGTACTACACAAAGCACGAGGAAATTCAGTGGTACTGGAAATGGGCACGCTTCACATTGCACAGCACTTCATAGGAGATGGTACCGGCCTGGGCCGCCACTTCGTTGATATGCACGGTGTCGCCCCATAGCTCGACTTCGCTGCCGATGCCGGCTTGCGGCAGGTCGGTCAGGTCTACCGTCATCATGTCCATCGACACCCGGCCAATTACCCGCGAACGCACGCCATCAATCGCCACCGGGCTGCCGGTGGAAGCCAGGCGCGGGTAGCCATCGGCATAGCCGCAGGCAATCAGGCCGACGCGGGTGGGACGTTCCGCCACAAAGCTGGCACCGTAGCCGACCGGCTCGCCAGCGGCCAGTTCACGCACACCAAATACCCTGGAGGTGAGCCGCATGACGGGCTTGAGTGCGGCGCCCTGCTCGAAACCGGCAGGTAGCGGCGAAGCACCGTACAGCATGATGCCGGCACGGTTCCATTGGCGATGGGCGCGCTCATGGCAGAGGATGCCGGCCGAGTTGGCAATGCTTTCCTCACCCGGCAGATAGCGGCAGACACTATCAAAGGCTTCCAGCTGGGCATGGGTGGCCGACAGCTGTGGTTCGTCGGCACGGGCAAAGTGGCTCATCTTGACGATCTTGCTCACCTTGCCGCTGGCCATCAGCTTGCAATGCGCGGCGGCGTAATCCTGCGGGAAGAAACCGGCGCGATGCATGCCGGAATCCATCTTCAGCCACACGGTATAGGGTTTGGCCGGATTGGCCTGCAGCACCATGTCCAGTTGCTGCGGGCTTTGCACCACACACCACAGATCATGCGCTTCCACTGCGGCCAGTTCGGCCGCTTCGAACACGCCTTCCAGCAGCACGATGGGCAGGCTGACCCCGCCTTCGCGCAGCTGGACAGCCTCTTCCAGACAGGCCACGGCAAAGCCATCGGCCACATCGGCCAATGCCTGGGCACAGCGCAGCGCGCCGTGGCCATAGGCATTGGCCTTGATTACGGCCAGGGTCGGGCCACCGGCCATCTGCTTGGCCAGCAGGTAGTTATGCCGCAGGTTTTCCAGGCGGATGCTGGCGATCAGCGGGCGCATGCGCTCAGGCTCCGGCTACGGCGGTACGGGTATGCATCGGCACCACCAGCTTTTCGCCGCGCTTGGCATAACGCTGGATGGACAGGCCATCCACGCTGATTTCCGGCTGGGTGCCGGTGATGAGGTCGGCCAGCACCTTGCCGGAGCCTGCGCTCATCGTCCAGCCCAGCGTACCGTGGCCGGTATTGAGCGACAGGTTGGCAAAGCGGGTGCCGCCGATGATGGGGGTACCATCCGGGGTCATCGGGCGCAGGCCGGTCCAGAAGGTAGCGGCCGGAATATCGCCGCCATCCGGGTAGAGGTCGCCCACCACCATTTCCAGGGTTTCGCGACGGCGCGGATTGAGGTCCAGATTGTAGCCAGCCAGCTCGGCCATGCCGCCCACGCGGATACGGTCGTTGAAGCGGGTAATGGCCACCTTGTAGGTTTCGTCCAGGATGGTGGAGACCGGCGCCATGGCGGCATTGGTGATCGGCACGGTCAGCGAATAGCCCTTGACCGGGTATACCGGGATGTCGATCCCCAGGTTTTGCAGCAGATCGCGCGAATAGCTGCCCAGCGCCACCACGTAGTGGTCGGCAGTCAGCATTTCGTCGCCGACGCGCACGCCGGTGATGCGGCCATTATGGGTTTCGATAGCGGTGATGTTGACACCGAAGCGGAATTTCACGCCCTTGGCGGCGGCCAGTTCGGCCAGACGGCTGGTAAACAGGTTGCAGTCGCCGGTTTCGTCGTTCGGCAGCTGCAGGCCGCCGGTCAGCTTGTGCTTGACCTTGGCCAGTGCCGGCTCGACACGGGCGCAGCCGTCCGGGTCCAGCACATTGAAGTCCACGCCGCATTCCTTAAGCACGGCGATGTCCTTGGCCATGCCTTCCACCTGGGCTTGCGAACGGAACAGCTGCAGGGTGCCGCCCTGACGACCTTCATAGTCCAGGCCGGTTTCGGCACGCAGGTCCTTGATCATGTCACGGCTGTATTCAGCCAGGCGCATCATGCGGCTTTTGTTGAGGGCATAGGATTGTTCGTTGCAGTTGGCCAGCATCTTGGCAATCCACTGCAGCTGGTAAACGCTGCCATCCGGCTGGATGGCAAGAGGGGCGTGACGCTGGAACATCCACTTGACGGCCTTGGCCGGGATGCCAGGCGCGGCCCAGGGGGCGGAATAGCCGGGGGAAATCTGGCCGGCATTGCCAAAGCTGGTTTCCAGCGCAACACCTTCCTGGCGCTCCAGCACCGTGACTTCAACGCCGGCCTTGGCCAGATACCATGCAGTAGATACACCTACCACGCCGCCACCCAGTACGATTACCTTCATTTCCTCTTTCTCCGTGCTACGCATCATGTGCTTAGTGATTTTGTGTAGTATATTTATTTCAATGCAGTTTTTTTCACCAAAATAAAACAAATCGGCAATCAATAATTCTTTCAAATTCAAGATTGGCAGTGAAAACATGAAAGTTAAACATACTCACGAGCGCGAGCTGGACAAGATTGATCTTAAGATATTGAAATGGCTGCAAAAAAACGGCCGCATCGCCATGACCGAGCTGGCGGAAAAAGTCGGCCTGTCCACCACCCCCTGTACGGAAAGAGTGCGCCGGCTGGAACGCGACGGGGTGATCGAGGGCTATTACGCCCGGCTCAATCCCCATGCCATGGGCGCATCGCTGCTGGTATTCGTGGAGATCAAGCTATCGGCCAAGTCGGGCAATATCTTCGATGCCTTCCGCCGCGAGATCCAGAACATCCCGGAAATCCTCGAATGCCACCTGGTATCCGGCGAATACGACTACCTGATCAAGGCACGCATCCCCGACATGTCGATGTACCGCAAGCTGCTGGGGGAAATCCTGCTGCAACTGCCCAATGCCAACGAATCGCGCAGTTATGTGGTGATGGAAGAAGTGAAGGAAACCCATATGCTGGCACTGCCGGAATAACGCCCTCCCCATCCTGCCAAGCGGCAAGGCAGCGTTGCCAACCTGTACCGGTGACGAGGCCTTCACTATTCAACCTTGATTTTCAATCAAGCAGCATCTTATACCTGATTAATTTAGTGCGTTTTTATCACGGCACTTTAATTGAAACTGTTTACATCCAATCAGCCAGCTGCTTGATCTGCCCATGGCCAGCACCGTGTGGCAGGCATGATCTCGCAGTGGCAAGTCACTGACAGGAGTGCATCATGTTCGGATTTGGCACCACCAAGCAGGACCAGCAAGAGAGCAAGCAACAGCTGCACCAGTTCACGGCAATGCTGGACCACGTCGACAATCTGATCATGCTGGCAGACACCACGCCGGACAACACCATCTTCTACATGAACCGCACTGCGCGCGATGTACTGGCCAGTCATCGCAGCATGATGAACCAGAAATTCCGCGCCGGCGTGGATGTCAACAATGCCTTCAAGCACAGCATCCACCAGTTTCACCGCGATCCGGAGCGTATCCGCCACATCCTGCAAGATATTGCCGCACGCCGTATCACCCACCATGAAGCACTGATTCCGGTAGGCAGTGTCACCTTCAAGACCAAGGTATTTCCCATCTGGGACAATCAGGACAGCAACAAGCTGCTCTGTTTCATGGCCAGTTTCCAGGATATTTCAGCCGAGATAGAAGCCCAGAACCTGCGTGATGCCAATGACCAGCGGCGTACTTTTCTGGAAGAACGGGTAGGCGAACTATCAGGCAATATGCAGGCCATGAGTGCCACCATAGAAATGGTGGCCGTGCGCACCGCCTCTGCCTCGGACTCATCAGAAGAAATGCTGCGAAGATCGCAGGATGGCAAGAACATGATCCAGAACAACGCGACGGCCATGAAGTCAGTGAGCGAGCTGGTAAGCCACACCGCTGACAATCTGACATCGCTGGGCAAGCAATCGGAAACCATTGGCCAGATCGTCAGTGTGATCAAGGATATTGCCGATCAGACCAATCTGCTGGC
>NZ_RFAR01000154.1 GCF_003693445.1 Aquitalea palustris
GCCGCCTGGCCCTTTGTCTATGCCACGGCATTCTCCGGTTTTTACTGGGCGATGCTGGCGGTGTTGTGGTCCCTGTTCTTCCGTCCGGTGGGTTTTGATTACCGCAGCAAGATCGAAGACCCGCGCTGGCGTGCCTTCTGGGACTGGGGCCTGTTTGTCGGTGGTTTCGTGCCGCCGGTGATCTTTGGTGTGGCCTTTGGCAACCTGCTGCAAGGCGTGCCTTTCCATTTCGACGACACCCTGCGCGTGTTCTACGAAGGCAGCTTCTGGGCCTTGCTCAACCCGTTTGCCCTGCTGTGCGGCCTGGTGTCGGCCAGCATGATCCTGCTGCAAGGTGCCACCTACCTGATGCTGCGTACCGAAGAAAAAATGGCGCAACGTGCGCGCAGCGCTGCCATGCTGTTTGGCGTGCTGACCATTGTGCTGTTTGTGCTGGGCGGGCTGTGGGTGGGCCA
>NZ_RFAR01000155.1 GCF_003693445.1 Aquitalea palustris
CCCCCCGCCCTTGCCCTGCAAGGGAGCCTCGCTTTCCTGTTGGAAAGCGAGAGGGGTGTATCCATAATCTGAATCCGCGTCGCGGATGCCGATTTTGATTGCCGGGGCTGCCCGGCGGCAGGGAGGGGATATTTGCGTGGCCAAATATCCCCTCCACCCCTAAAGGCCACCCCGGCAAGCCTGGCCTGCGGCTGCCCGCCGGGGCCTGTCAGTCCCGAGGCGCGGCTGAACTCGCCCTGCGCTAGTGTCGCAGGGCTCAGACATGCAGCCGTTTAGACCCGCTAACAAAACCCCCGCTCCAGCGTTGCGCCCCCTTGCCGTACGCCATGTACTGTCTGCGGCGGCGCGCC
>NZ_RFAR01000156.1 GCF_003693445.1 Aquitalea palustris
AGCCCAAGCCCAAGCCCAAGCCCAAGCCCAAGCCAACCCAGGCCAGACGCGCTAGACAGCGTTGTCGCACTTTGGTGCGCGGCACCCCGAGTCAATCCATTTTGCGTCGTCCGTGGCGGACGACTCTCTGCACGACTAGTCGCTAGCGTGGGTGAAATGGGTAAGTGAAATAGCGCTGGCGGGATAGATCGCGGCTTTTCACTCAGTCCTCGTATTGCTGGGATGCATTCTTGCCGCAATAGCGATGTATTGAGTGAGCAAGCCGAGACGGTTTTTGCTCTGGGAGCCGCTTGTGCGGTCAGCTTGGTTGCCACGGCCTGCTGTGCTGAATTGTTCAGCGGCTACTGCCATTTTTCCTGGTGACTTGCAGTATTTTGCAAGGTGATTTGTAGTTAAATTTGCTGCCCAAAAAATAAGCGGGCGCAATTTTGTAATTTAAATAATGAATTACATTATTTATTTACGTAATTAATGCGCTGATGCCCAAGGCACGCCTATCGGCAAATTTGCGATCACTGCAGGGGAATGGCAGCTTGGGTGAGGCTGGCGCACGGGCCTGGACGCCTGAGCCAGCAGGACTTGCAGATTTGTAGCGCGGCTAACAAAACCATGGGGAGAGCCCGGGCCACGGTGCACCCATGCACGACAGTGCTGGTAGTCGGCCTGGCAGCCCCAGCACAGTAGCGGGGGAGGTTAGAAGCGGTTCATCGTCTGCTGGATTTGATTGATATGGCGGTGGTACTGCCTTGAAAGCAGCTGCGGAATGCGCCTTGGCATGAGGGAAGCGCCACTTCCCCAGCAGTTTAGGGTGGTTGATGGCATGCCAGAACCGGCTGGTGCGGTGATTAATAGATCATTAGGAAAATAAAATAAATTTTAATAGAAATTTCCTATTGATTGGATGGGCTGCCCGCCCTAGTTTTCTGAGGCAGCACCCTGTCGCACCACATGATGCACACAGGATGTCGTTTGCCCTTCACCGAGAGAATCCAGTCATGACACAGCCCAGCAATTCCACAGCCCTGCATGCCAGACCGGATGCCGCGCTGCATACTCCCAGTGACTTAAGCGCAGCAGCCACCCGTGATATCAGTGCTGCCTTGAATGGCGTGCTGGCCGATGTATTTGCCTTGTATCTGAAAACCAAGAATTTTCATTGGCATGTCAGTGGTCCGCACTTCAGGGACTATCACCTATTGCTGGATGAGCAAGGTGATCAGCTGTATGCCATGACCGACCCATTGGCAGAACGCATCCGCAAGGTGGGGGGATCAACATTACGCTCCATCGGCCATATCGCGCGCCAGCAGCGCATCAAGGATAACGATGCCAGTTATGTCACTCCACAGGACATGCTGGCCGAGTTGCGCGAGGATAATGCGACCTTGGCCACCCGCTTGCGCGAGGCACATGGCGTCTGTGAGGAACACCGCGACATTGCAGGTGCGAGCCTGATCGAGAACTGGATAGATGAAACGGAGCGTCGTAGCTGGTTCCTGTTCGAGGCCAGCCGCCGCTGATGCTGGCTTGAGCCGGGGAGCGGCTGCACCAGCAAAGAAAACAGCTGCTGGTCATGCCAGCAGCTGTTTTTAATCATGCCCACAGGCCACTCCCCACTCATGTGGCGTGGCTAACAACACCTCGGAGAGCTTCCGCGCCCAAGTGCACCGACCCAGGCGGTACTAATGGCAAGGCAAGGAGTACCGCGCCGGGCGCAGGGTCCGCGGAGCTTAGCGTGGTGCTGTCGTTGACAGTGCATTCTTCTCTTCTACCATACGGTCCAATAGCTGCAAGACCACGGCACTGTCCTGCTCCAGCGCTTGCATGTGCCGCAGGACGGCATCTTCGTCGAGCACGGCCTTGCTGGCGGTAGCGGCAATGGCCTGCTCGATGCTGTCGGCAACGCGCTGGTCGGAGGAGGCCAGCTGACTGAAGGAGCGGGTGTTGCCAAAGCTGTTATGGCCTTCTGCCTGACGCCAAGGTGCCAGGTCGCTGCCATGGGGAATGGCCTTACCTTCCTCGATGGCGTGATAGACCATCTGCTTGTGCATCACATGGCCCACCTTTTGCAGCGAAACCTGCGACATGTCGCGGACTTTCTGGACTTGACCCAGCACGGTATCGGATTGTTCGGCCAGTGTGGCGAAGCGGTTGCGGAAGGACTCGACCGATGACTTGACCTCGGCGGCCACCGATCCGGCTTCACCCGCACGGCTTTGCATGTCACCAATGCGGCTGGATAGGCTGCCCAGTACCGATTGCACCCGATGGGCGGTGTCTTTGCTGCGTTCGGCCAGCTTGCGGACTTCGTCGGCGACTACGGCAAAACCGCGGCCCATTTCGCCGGCGCGTGCCGCTTCGATGGCGGCATTCAGTGCCAGCAGATTGGTCTG
>NZ_RFAR01000004.1 GCF_003693445.1 Aquitalea palustris
GGAAAGCGAGGCTCCCTTGCAGGGCAAGGGCGGGGGGAAAGGGGAATAGACGGGAAGGCTGCGGACGAAATAACTTAGTCGAAAGGCCCGGCTTCGCCGGGCCCCGTGCCATCGCACCAAATTACTATGGTCAGCAGCCTGGCGCCTCCGGATGGAGGCGTTTTGTATTATGGCTACAACAGTGATCGGCGCTGGATCAGAAATTGTACTTGGCGCTGTAGATCACGGCGTTCTGGTATTCGCCGGAGCCCAGCTTCTGGTCGGCGTAGCGGTATTGCACACCGGTGGTGAAGCGCTTGCTGACATTCCACCACAGGGCGATGGCACCGTTTTCACCGGTGTTGTGCTTGTAGTTGGGGGTGAATTCCTGCTTGCGCGCGAATTCGGTCTCATGCCATTGGGTCACCAGGAAGGACTGGCCAAAAGCACTGAACGGGTAGAGCAGTACATAGCCAGCCATCCAGCCATTGAAGCCGGAGCCCACGCTGAATGCATCCAGTTCATCATGGGCACCGATGAAAGGCTTAAGGGTCAGATTGCCGTACTTCAGTTCGGTGCTGACACCCAGTACACGGTTCTGGGTGAAGAAGTCGTTGCCACGGGTATCGTAGATGTGGGCATACAACTGCACCGGTACATTGCCGACCTGGGTCAGGTTGAAGCGGCCAATGGCCTTGGTGGTGTAGCGACGGTCGTAACCGTTGGTGCCGTGGTCGCTCTTGCCCGGATTTTCCAGATCGAAGAAGCCATACACATCACCCCAGCTGCCACCCATGCCGCCTTCGGCCTCCAGGTAGGCAAAGTCTTTCTTGCCACTTTGGTCAGTGGTGCGGCCAGACCAATCGAGATAGTTGGCACTGACATTGGCAAAAGACCAGTTGTCGGCCTGGGCCAGGCTTGCGCTACCCAGCAAGGACAGGGCCAGCAGCAGTTTGCGAGCTTTCATTTTTTCCGCCTAAGTGAACTTTTTTTATATGGATTTCCCCACATGCAGCCATGCGGGGCGCGCAGGGTAGCGCAGAAAGCTCCATATTGAAAAGTTTCAGCTCGAGCGACGTAACATTTCGGCAACATTATGAAAACAGTATGCGGCCGTGTCAGACAATATTCGGCAGGAACAACTCAGCCAGCGCCGCCCGGCGCATAGGATTCGGCTGGCCAGCCATAGCGAAACAGGCTGATTTTACCGCTGGCAGAAAACTCGATCCCCTCCTGTTCCAACAGCACGCGCTGCCAGTCGGCCTGCTCTGTGCCGGGACGGGAGATACTGCCTGCGCTACTGACTACCCGGTACCAGGGCAGGGCATGGCCTTCGGGCAACTGTCCCAGCAGCTTGCCGACATGGCGGGCATGGCGTGGAAAACCGGCCAGTTGTGCCAGTACGCCATAACTGCTCACTCGCCCTGGAGGAATCTGCCCGACCAACTGCAGCACGGCGTGCTCGAAGGCGGGCGACATCAGCGGAAGCGGGCGTCTGCCACGAAGGGATTGTGGCGTTTTTCGTCGCCAATGGTGGTGAGTGGGCCATGGCCGGGAATCACCACGGTGTCATCCGGCAACAAAAACAGCTTTTGCTGGATGGCATCGATCAGCTGCTGGTGATTGCCCATGGGGAAATCGGTACGGCCGATGGAGCCCTGGAATAGCACATCACCCGCCACCAGCAGGCTGGCGGCGGCGCTGTAGAACACCACATGGCCGGGGGTGTGACCGGGGCAGTGGATCACCTGCAGGGTTTCCTGGCCGATGCTGACGCTGTCGCCCTCGTTCAGCCAGCGTTCCGGGGTGAGGGCCGGGCTGGAAGGAAAGCCGAACATGCGGCCCTGATTGGGCAGCTGGTCCAGCCAGAAGCTTTCGCTTTGCTCCGGGCCTTCGATCTGCACACCCAATTGTGCCGCCAGTTCGCCGGCACCACCGGCATGGTCGATATGGCCATGGGTCAGCAGCAGCTTGCTGACGGTAAGCCCCTGCTGTTCGATCCAGGCGCGGATGCGGCTGATATCGCCACCGGCATCAACAATGGCGGCCTCGCGCGTCACGCTGCACCACAGTACGCTGCAGTTCTGGGCAAAGGGGGTAACCGGAATCAGGTGGTACTGCAGGGACATGGCGGTGCTCGGTGGAATGGGAATGGCAAATTGTGGCATGGTGCGCGCCAGCGGCCAAGCTTGTCGGGGGCTGGGGCGGTGAAACTGGTAAAATCGCGCCATTCCCGCTTTACCGGAGGCCAAGATGAGCCTGATCCCCGAAATCAAACCGCAGCAGTCGCTGGAATTGCTGAAAGAACTGCACATCCTTACCCGCGACGGCAAGATCAACCAGGACACCCGCCGCAAGCTCAAGCAGGTTTACCACTTGTACCAGTTCATCGAGCCGCTGCTGCAGGATGTACTGGACAGCAAGGGCAGTGTGACGCTGGCCGACCACGGTGCTGGCAAGTCTTATCTGGGCTTTATCCTGTACGACCTGTTTCTCAAGGACAAGGCGGTCGGCGAGGTGTTCGGCATCGAGACCCGGCCCGAGCTGGTGCAGAGCTCCCAGGAACTGGCGGCCCGGCTGGGCTTCGCGCGCATGGGTTTTCTCAACCTGACGGTGGAGCAGTCCATCACCTCGGATGCGCTGCCGGCCCAGGTGGACATCATTACTGCGCTGCATGCCTGCAATACCGCCACCGACGACGCCATCCGCTTTGCGCTGGCCAAGGACGCCAAATACATCGTGCTGGTGCCCTGCTGCCAGGCCGAGGTGGCTGCGGTGCTGCGCCAGAAAAAGAACGAGACCTTCGGCAAGACGCCGCTGTCCGAGCTATGGCGTCACCCCATCCACACCCGCGAGTTTGGCAGCCAGCTGACCAATGTGCTGCGTTGTCTGCAGCTGGAGGCGCGTGGTTACCAGCTGACGGTGACCGAGCTGGTGGGCTGGGAGCATTCGATGAAGAACGAGCTGATCATTGCCAAGAAGGTCGGCAAGGGCAAGCAAAGCGCACGCGAACGGCAGGAAGCCATTCTGCGCGAGCTGAATCTGGAAGATCTGCGCGAACGCTTTGTTTATTGAGTAGTGTCAGGCTGGGCGGCACGTGCCGCCAGCCAGTCGCTCAGGTCACCCTTGGCCGCCAGCTGGCGTTTGGCGGCGGCAGACAGGCGCTTGACGGCATGTTCGGCCTTCAGCGCCTGTGATTTGTCGGCAAAGGGATGGATCAGCACGATGCGCTGCGGCGGGTTGAGCCGGGTGTAGCGTGCCCCCTTGCCGGCGCAGTGGGCGGCATAGCGCCGCATCACATCGGTGCTGATGCCGGTGTAGAGCGCGCCGTCACGGCATTCCAGCATGTACAGGTACCAGCTGGAGGCCGCTGCCGGCGCGGTGCTGCCGGTCTCAGTGCTGCTCATCTTCCAGGCGCGGCAGCGGGCAGATGCTGACGCGCTCGGTGCGGTTGCCCTTCTGCTCGGTCACGCTGATTTCCCAGCCACCTTCGCGGATGCTGTCACCCAGGCGCGGAATACGCTCCAGGCGATGCATCAGCAGGCCGGCCACGGTGTGGAAATCCTCGTCCTCGTAATCCCCCAGTTCGATGTATTGCTCCAGCGTCACCAGCTCCAGGCTGCCTTCTACATCGAGGCTGCCATCTTCGTGCTGCACCAGGGCAGGCTGTTCATGGCGCTCATGTTCTTCCGGGAAGTCACCGGCTATCGCTTCCATCAGGTCTTTCTGGGTGACGATGCCTTCCAGGCTGCCGAATTCATTCACCACGAAGGCCATGTCAGCGGCTTGCTGGCGGAAGGCTTCCATGGCTTTGAGCACGGTCATGCCTTCCGGCAATACCAGCGGCTGGCGCAGGGCGGCCATCACGTCCAGCGTCTGACCATCCAGCAGCTGGGCCAGCAGGTCTTTGCGGGCGACGATGCCCAGCGGCTCGTCGATGCGGCCGGCACCGACCACCAGCAGGCGCGAGTAGGGGCTGTCGCGCAGCACCTTGCGTTGCTGTTCGGCATCCTGGCTGATGTCCAGGCGGTGGATGTCCGAGCGCGGGGTGGCAATCACCCGTATCGGCCGCTCGGCCAGGGTCAGCACGCTGTGGATCATCGCCCGCTCATTGTGGGCAAACGCGCCTTCCCCTTCTTCGCGCGGGCCTTCTTCCTTTTCCTGCTCGTGATGATTGCCATGCTGCAAGGGGGCATTGCCCAGCAGGCGCAGCACGGTGTCGGCAGTGCGGGAGCGGAAGGTATTGCGGCTGTTCAGATAGCGCTGGTGGTTGACGTTGGCCACTTGGTTGAACACTTCAATCAGTACCGAGAAGCCGATGGCGGCGTACAGATAGCCCTTGGGAATATGGAAACCGAAGCCGTCGGCAATCAGGCTGAAGCCGATCATCAGCAAGAAGCCCAGGCATAGCATCACCACGGTGGGGTGGGCGTTGACGAAGCGGGTCAGCGGCTTGCTGGCCATGATCATCATGCTCATGGCGATGACCACCGCCAGCATCATGATGCCCAGGTGTTCGGACATGCCGATGGCGGTCACCACCGAGTCGATGGAGAACACCGCGTCCAGCACCAGGATCTGCACCACCACGGTGGCGAAGGCGGCATAGGCTTTCTGGCCATTGCCATCACTGTGCTCCACCCCTTCCAGCCGCTCGTGCAGCTCCATGGTGGCCTTGAACAGCAGGAACAGGCCGCCGCCCAGCATGATCAGGTCGCGGCCGGCAAAGCTTTGCCCCAGTACCGAAAACAGCGGTTCGGTCAGCTTCACCAGCCAGCTGATGCCGGCCAGCATGAACAGCCGCATGATCAGCGCCAGTGACAGGCCCAGCACGCGGGCACGGTCACGCTGGTGGGGGGGGAGTTTTTCGGCCAGGATGGCCACGAAAATCAGGTTGTCGACGCCGAGCACGACCTCCAGCACGATCAGGGTCAAGAGGCCTAGCAGGGCATAGGGGTCAGACAGCCATGAAAAATCCATGATGTAAAAACGCGATCCTTGAAAAGAAACAGTCCACACAATAACAAACCCCGGCTTTCTTGTCCGTGCCGGGGGCAAAGCAAAGCCCCGGCCGTGCGACTGGCCGGGGCTGGGTGAGGTTTACAGACCGCCGTAAGAGTGCAGGCCGGTCAGGTACATGTTCACCCCGAGGAAGGCGAAGGTGGTGACCAAGAGGCCGATGACCGCCCACCAGGCCAGCGGTTCGCCCCGCCAGCCCTTCACCAGCCGGATATGCAGCCAGGCGGCGTAGTTCAGCCACACGATCAGCGCCCAGGTTTCCTTCGGATCCCAGCTCCAGTAGCCACCCCAGGCATCGGCTGCCCACATGGCCCCCAGAATGGTGGCGATGGTGAAGAACAGAAAGCCGATGGAAATGGCCTTGTACATCATTTCATCCAGTACCTCGGCACTGGGCAGCCGGTCTTTCAGCACGCCCTTGAGCACCAGCAGTTCGGCCACACCCAGCATGGCCGACATGGCGAAAGCACCATACCCGACAAAGTTTGCCGGAACATGAATCTTCATCCACCACGATTGCAGGGCCGGGATCAGCGGCTGGATTTCATGCGCCTGGCGGTCGAAGCTGTACCACAGGATGAAGCCGACTGCGGCGCTGATCACCAGCAGCACGAAGGCCCCCGCCTGGCGGGTGGCAAAGCGCGCTTCGTAGTACAGATACATCAGCGCGGTGATCAGGGTGAACAGGATGAAGACTTCGTACAGGTTGGATACCGGGATATGGCCGACATCGCTGCCGATCAGATAGCTCTCGTACCAGCGCACGAACAGGCCGGCTCCCCCCATCACCGCCGCCGCCCAGGTCAGGCCGCTGCCCATGCGTGACAGCATGGCCGAGCGGGTGAGCAGGCCGGCCCAGTACACCAGGGTAGCCAGGAAGAACAGCGTGCACATCCACATGATGGCTGACTGGCTGGACAGCAGGAACTTCAACCAGAACGCGGTCTGAGCGCGGGCCAGCTGGCCATGGTAGAGGCTGATGCCCAGCAGGGCCACGCTGGCCGACAGCGGGAAGAACCAGCGCCAGGCTTTCCAGAACCAGCCCAAAGCGACCAGTCCGATGGCGGAGCCGGCCAGAATCGCCTGTTCATAGCCATCCATGAAGGGGTTGTACAAGCGCCAGGCTTGCCCGGCAGCCACCAGCACCAGTACCGCATACAGCCAGTCGCTGGGCTTCAGCCGCTTGTACAGCGGCTGCTCGACAAAGGATTGAGCCAGTTCCATCACTTACCTCGTACCAACTGTTGAATTGCTTCGCTGCGGCGGCGGAAGTCTTCGTCCAGATCACGGTTGTGCCGGTTGGAACTCATGGCTAGCCGCACGCTGGCCGTGCCACACCGCAGCCACAGCCGAACTTCGCGTACATAGAACATCAGGATGATGCCGATCACCAGCATCAGCGAGCCAAGATACACCAGGTTCTTGCCCGGCGAGCGGGTCAATTGCAAGCCGGAAGCCTGTACCTGGTCAAAGCCCTGCAGTTGCAACAACACCGGTGCCTGGTAATCATGCAGGGCGCTGATGCCCACCAGGCTGTCCAGCAGGAAGCGATAGTGCTGGCTGTCCATGGCGACGGGAGGCAGGCCGGCCTTGGCGTCGGCCACATCCATCACATCCACCACGGCACCCTGCAGGATCTTGACGTAGGTCTGGGCCACCGCCTGACGCTTGTCTTGCGGTACTTTCTCATCCAGGAACTGCTCCAGCGCTACGAAACCGCCCTGGGCAAAGCGCGCCAGTATCCATTTCACACTGCCGGCGAACTGCTGCTGCATGGCCGGGCTGATGGCCGAGCCCTGCATGGCCTTGGCGGTGGTGCGCTGTGCAATCTCATCATAGAGTGCCGGATTCATGAAAGCGCTGCGCAAACGCATGAAACGCTCCAGCGACAGTTTGTCGTCCAGCGGCAGGCGCAGGTACTGGAAGGGGTCGGATACCTTGCTGCGCACCCCGGCCACCATATAGCTGGCACCATCCTGCTGGATCGGCGCCATGTAGTGGTGGAACTCCACGGCCTGGCCCTGTTTGTCGCGCAGTTTGAAGCTGATGGACGGGCCGATATTCTTCAGCTGCTTTTCATGCTTCACCTCGCGCGCATCCTGCATGCGCTGGGACAGGCTCTTGCCGGCGGCATCGTCGCTCTTGCCGCTCATGTTCTCGATATTGAACACACGCAGCTCGCCGAATTCCAGATTGTAGTCCTTGCCATTGGCACGCAGCGGCTGGCTACCCATGGAAATGCCCTTGATGTCCACCGGCTGCATCTGCGGGGCTTCCAGGTTCCAGGCCTTCAAGGATAGCGGTGAGCCGCCATCGCCAAAGCTGGCCTGGTAAATGGCCACGCCATCCACGATCAGCGGATGGTTGACCTTGACCTGGGCTTCGGTGACCTTGCCGCTGGCCTTGTCGGTGACCACGATGTCACTGGCAAACAGCTTGGGCATGCCATTGCTGTAGTAGTCGACATAGAATTTTTTCAGGCTGACGGTAAAGGGTAGCTCTTGCACCAGATAGCCATTACCGGCATTCAGGAATACCACGTCGCCGCTCTTGCCCTCGGCAATGGTGACATTGCCGCGAAATGACAGATTGGCGGTGGAGAGGCGGCTTTGTGGTGGAATCTGGCTTTGCGGGATGTCACGGGTTTCCGGCACCACGCTGCCCACCATCTCGGCCAGCTTGAGCGGCAGGTTGCCATCCATCAGGCCACCAATGCAGATCACCACCAGGGCAATGTGGGCGAAGAAGTAGCCCAGCTTGCTGGCCGCGCCTTTTTTGGCTGCCAGCACCAGGCTGCCGTCTTCGCGCTGGTATTCGCGCCAGCGCCAGCCCTGGCCGCGCAGGTAGGCGCGCAAGGTATCCGGGTCCACCTTGTCCGCAGGCAGCTCCACGCTGTGTTTGATGGCAGCCAGCGAGTTGTCCGAGGCCTTTTCACGGTAGGCCTTCATGTCCTTGATGAAGCCCGGGCCATTGCGCAGGATGCACAATGAGGTGGACAGCACCAGGAAGGCGAGAATGGTCAGAAACCAGCCCGAGTGGTAAACGTCATACAAGCCCAGCTGCTCGAATACGGCAAACCAGTACTGGCCGAATTCGAAGGCGTAGTTGGGGTAGGGTTCGTTCTGCTTCAGTACGGTGCCGATGATCGAGGCGATGGCCAGGATGGTCAGCAGACCAATGGCGAAACGCATCGAGCTGAACAGCTCGTACAACTTGTAAACAGCGGTGTTGCGGGAGTTTTTTGTCATCTTGGTGCCGAACACAAAAAGGGAAGCCGGTTAAGGCTTCCCTTTTGAACAAGGCTATTCGCAAAAGTTGCGATTAGCGCAGACCCGAAATGTATTCGGCTACTGCCTTCATTTCAGCATCGCTCATGCGGGAAGCAACTTCCGACATGGTTACGTTCTTGCGATCGACACCTGCCTTGAAGTCACCCAGCTGTTTGGCGATGTAGGCGGCATGCTGGCTGCCCACACGCGGGAACTGGTCGGGGATACCCTTGCCGGCCGGGCCGTGGCAGGCCATACAGGCAGGTACGTGAGTGGTCGGGTTGCCTACGCGATATACCTTGGCACCCAGCGCCATCAGATCCTTGTTGGACGCTTCACGTGCCTTGGGTTTCTGCTGGCTGAAGTAGGAGGCCACATTGTGCATGTCGGCATCAGACAGAGCCGACGCCATGCCCAGCATGATCGGATTCTTGCGCTCGCCCTTCTTGAAGGCCTGCAGCTGGTTGTAGATATACACCTCATGCTGGCCGGCCAAGGTCGGGTTTGCCGACGCTACGCTGTTGCCATCAGCACCGTGACAGGCGGCACACACCGTGTCAACGATCTGCTTGCCCTTTACCGGGTCTC
The DNA here is from genome assembly GCF_003693445.1 of Aquitalea palustris. Taxonomy (GTDB): domain Bacteria; phylum Pseudomonadota; class Gammaproteobacteria; order Burkholderiales; family Chromobacteriaceae; genus Aquitalea; species Aquitalea palustris. The sequence continues at coordinate 8,856 of NZ_RFAR01000004.1, forward strand.
CCTTGGCAATGCCTTCTGCCCATGCACTTCCAGCCAGGGTTGCCGCAGCTACAGCCAACAGCATCATCCGTTTCATGATCGCTCCTTGTGAGGAATTCTTAAATATCTGTAAAAGTGGCAATTTCAAACCTGTTATTCTATACCAACTGAAATCAACCTTACTACTATGTCGATTTTTAAAAACGCCACTTTTTATACCACCGTCAACCATTTGAAGGACTTGCCGCCCACCCGCGCCGAGGTTGCCTTCGTGGGACGGTCCAATGCCGGCAAGTCCAGCGCCATCAATACGCTGGCTAACCGTACCCGGCTGGCGTATGTCTCCAAGACACCGGGCCGTACCCAGCATATCAACTTCTTTGACCTGGGCCATGAACGTTTCATGGTGGATTTGCCCGGTTATGGCTATGCCGAAGTACCGGAAGCCGTACGGGCACACTGGGTGCAGCTGCTGGGTCGCTATCTGCAAACGCGAGACAGTCTGATTGGCCTGATTCTGATCATGGATTCGCGCAGGCCACTACTGGAGCTGGATCGGCAGATGCTGAACTTCTTCCGTGACACCGGCCGGCCTGTGCATATTCTGTTGTCCAAATCCGACAAATTGTCGCGTAGCGACCAGCAGCAGACCCTGAACATGGTGCGGCGCGAGCTGGCCGACTACCCAGGCGTCAGCGTGCAGCTGTTCTCCAGCCTGAAGAAAACCGGCACCGAACAGGTGGAGCAGGTGGTGATTGGCTGGTTTGATGCTGTACAAAAAGAACAGGAAGAGCCCCCGGCTGGCGAATGATGGAACTTTGTCGGGGAGGCTGACACTAACCGTGCAGGTGCTCCGGCACCTCCCGCTTGCCTCCCTGAGCGGGAGCCTTACGCTGACAATTAAGGCCTTTACCCCGGCGCCATGTGCGCCGGGTTTTTTATGGCCGGCATCCGGCGCTGGTCGCCAGGCATGAAAAAAGCGAAGGGAGTTCCCTTCGCTTTTGTTTGGTCAATTGCAGCGGCGATGCCAGGCCGCCACCATTCCCTCAGTTCTTCATCACCACGTTTTCCACCTTCAGGCTTTCCGCTGCGCTGCGCACGGCGGCATCCGAAGGGAAGGGTCCTAGGCGCACCTTGTAATTGCCTTGCTGGTTGATGATGCCCAGCTTGGAATCGTAACGGTCATCCATTTCATCCAGCATCTTCTTCAGCAGGGCTTCGGCATTGGCCAGCTTGTTGAAGGAGCCCAGTTGCAGGTACTTGGGATTGTCCTCTGCCTTGATGTCGGGGCTGTTGCTGGCGACGGCTTCACCGCCGGCCATCGGCCACACACGCTCGATGCTGACCTTGGCACTGCCTTGCTTGACGAAGCCCAGCTTGTAGGCGGCAGCATAGGACAGATCCATCGCACGATTCTTGTGGAAGGGGCCACGGTCGTTGATGCGTACGATGACCGACTTGCCATTGGCCATATTGGTCACCCGGGCATAGCTCGGGATCGGCAGGGTCGGATGGGCGGCCGTCATGGCAAACATGTCGTAGCGCTCACCCGAGGTGGTTTTCCTGCCATGAAACTGCTTGCCATACCAGGAGGCCCGGCCACTGGCCTGAAAGGGTTTCTCGCTGGTGTCGGGACGGAAGCTCATTCCCATCGCCGAGTAAGGCTGGTTGGCTGACTTGATCAGCGGTTCCGCTTGGGGTACGGCATCCGGTACCAGATTCAGATTGACCGGAATGTGGTCGGCAGGGCCATCCTTCTGAAAATAGGCACCGCCATTGTTGGCTACGGTGGGCTTCTTGGTCGGCTTGGCCGACGCTTGGCTGGTGGCGCTCGCCGTCTTCACGGTGGAGCAGGCCACGAGTACGAGACTGACAAAAACAAGCCACAGCCATCGGAGTACTGATTGCATAGACCTCCCTTATGCTGTTGGGCACATCAAAAAACACTGGCGACTTGCGCTCGGCTAGCGAGTGCAGTCCCTGCCTGGAAGAGCAAAACTGCCTGGCCTGTGTTGTCACGTCACTGCCACGATGGCGGCAGGGTGCAGGCTTGCAGTCTGGTTCACTTCAGCAACAATGTTTCTTGCTGGCCCGTTAGTGTTGGCCGGTCTGTGAACTGTCAGCTTCCTCCTTCAAATCCGATCTGCCGCCACGCTTCGAACACCGTGATTGCAACGGCATTGGAAAGGTTCAGGCTTCTCGATTCGGGGCGCATGGGCAAACGAATCCTCTGTGATGAAGGAAAATCCTCCAGCACTTCAGGCGGCAAGCCGCGGGATTCGGGACCGAACAGCAGTACGTCCCCAGATTGGAAAGAGATCTGGTCATGGCGCGTGGCGCCTTTGGTGGTTGCAGCGAAAATTCGCCGTCCTTGCAGGGCCTGCTGACAGGCAGCCCAGTTTTCATGGACAACGACACGGGCATATTCGTGGTAGTCGAGGCCCGCTCGTCGCAACTTGGCATCCTCCATGGGAAAACCCATGGGTTTGACCAGATGCAGTTCACAGCCGGTGTTGGCACATAAACGAATCACATTGCCCGTATTGGGCGGGATTTCCGGCTGAAAAAGAACAACGGTGAACATCGTTGGCTGGCTGGATTGTTCCAAAGAATCAAAATCTTGGTCAAGTTTTTGGGAAGAATGCCCTGCAGAGCACCCACGCATCGACCCGTTTTGCCCCCTGTTTTTTGAGCTTTTCGGCCAGGGCGGACAGGGTCATTCCACTGGTTGCCACATCGTCCACAATCGCGACGGAAAGCCCGTCAATACGTTGTTTTACGCCAAATGCATCGCGAACATTTTGGCGTCTTTCGGCACGTCCGAGAGAGGCTTGCGGCACAGTGTTGCGTTTTCGCCAACACAGTGTGGAGGAAAAACGGCTTTCCATTGTAACAGCGATTGCCTGGGCCAGTGGAATGCTCTGATTAAAGCCCCGTTCTGCAAGTCGTTCATTTGACAAGGGAACAGCTAGTACCAGGTCACTGCGAATGGCGGTTTTCCTGGCAAATTCGGCCATCAGTCGAGCCAGGGTGCCGGTCAGTTCCAGGCGCTTTCCATACTTCATGGCATAAATAATTGCATTCAGGGGGTAGCCAAACAGGTAGGGAGCGTGTAGTGCGTCGAAAGCGGGGGGTGAACGCAGGCAAAAGCCGCAGATATCCCGCGTGGCTGCTGGTTCTGCACAAATGGGGCAGTGTTGCTCGGCTAGCAAGGGCAGGCTGGTTTTGCAGTCACGGCACAGTCCGAATTCACTGTTTCGTGTATTACACAACAAACAGGATTGATTAAATATTGTGCAATTGTCAATTAATTGCCCGGTTATATTTGACAGCATAATGCCCCCTCTGCAAGACTGCGACCAGACACTCTTACGCACGCGGTTTTTTTCTTAAATTACCCATTTGTCCAGTTGCTATTAGTCATTAAATGCAATTGGTATTTTTCAGTGACGAAAGCTCATTCATGACCACTCAAGCCATCCAGTTTTCCCGCCCGGCGACGCCGCATCCACAGAGCAATACCTGGTCGGTGGCAGAGATCGAGGCCTTGCTCAGCCTGCCGTTTATGGAGGTGGTTTTCCGCGCTGCCGAGATTCATCGCCAGTTTTTTGATCCGACCAAGGTGCAGTTGTCGACGCTGGTTTCGATCAAGACTGGTGGCTGCCCGGAAGACTGCGGTTATTGTCCGCAATCGGTGCATCACGATACGCCAGTGGAAAACCAGCCGATGATGACAGTGGATGAGGTGATCGCCGTGGCGCGTACCGCCAAGGCCAATGGTGCTGGCCGCTTCTGCATGGGTGCCGCCTGGCGCGGCCCCAAGGATGCCGATCTGGAGCAGACCTTGCGCATGGTAAACGAAGTGAAAGCGCTGGGGATGGAGACCTGTGCCACCTTTGGTCTGTTAAAGGACGGGCAGGCGGAAAAACTGAAACAGGCCGGTCTGGATTATTACAACCATAATCTGGACACCGCGCCGGACAAATATGGCGACATCATTCATACCCGCGAGTACGAGGACCGCCTGGACACGCTGGGCAAGGTGCGTGGGGCCGGGCTGTCGGTGTGCTGTGGCGGCATTGTCGGCATGAATGAAACGCGGCAAGACCGTGCCGGCCTGATTGCCCAGTTGGCCAATATGGAACCGCAACCGGAGTCGGTGCCGATCAATAATCTGGTGAAGGTCGGCGGCACGCCGCTGGAAGGGGCCGAACCGCTGGACTGGACCGAATTTGTCCGTACCATCGCGGTAGCGCGCATCACCATGCCCAGAAGTTATGTGCGGCTTTCGGCCGGTCGACGCGAGATGCCGGAAGCGATGCAGGCGCTGTGTTTCCTGGCGGGTGCCAACTCGATTTTCTACGGCGACAAGCTGCTGACCACCGGTAATCCGGAGGTGGATGCGGACCGTGTTCTGATGGAAAAACTGGACCTGTCCCCGCTGTAAATCCTTGGCCATTTCTGCTCTTGTGCGGCCGGATTTTTGAAATGTATATATAAGGAATACTTTTCGTGAAATCCGCCCGGCAAGGGCAATCATTTTCTGGAAAACCGCATGCGCTCCCAGGACCTTTCCGCAGCACTGCTGGAATTGCAGCAGCAGCACCGTTTTCGCCAGCGTCATATCGTGGAAACGCCACAATCCTGCGAGATGATCATAGACGGCAAAAGCTATATTGCCTTTGCCAGCAATGACTACCTGGGACTGGCCAATCACCCGCAGCTGATCGAAGCCGGTCGCGAAGCCATGCTGCGCTGGGGGGTCGGGGGAGGCGCCTCGCACCTGGTCGCCGGGCACTTTGCCATTCACGAAGAAGCCGAAGAGGCGCTGGCGGCATTTTGTGGCCGCGAGGCGGCCTTGTTGTTCAGCTCCGGCTATGCTGCCAACCAGGCAGTCATCACCAGTCTGGTGGGGCGTGGCGATGCCGTGTTTGCCGACAAGCTCAACCACGCTTCACTGAATGATGCCTGCCTGTTGTCGCGGGCCACCTTCCGCCGCTTTCGCCATAACGACCTGCAACAGCTCGAGCAGCAGCTGGCGAGCACCCCGGCCCGTACCCGGCTGATTGCCGTGGATGCGGTATACAGCATGGATGGCGATGAAGCGCCGCTAAAGAAGTTGCAGGATCTTGCCGATAAATACGATGCGTGGCTTTACATTGATGATGCGCATGGATTCGGCGTGCTGGGCGATGGCCGCGGGTCGGCAGTGGAACAGGGTTTGCACGGAGAGCGGCTGATCTATATGGCCACTCTTGGCAAGGCGGCTGGGGTGTCTGGTGCTTTTGTCGCAGCGAGCAGCCAGTTGATTGCCTGGCTGGTCAATACGGCCCGCAGTTATATTTTCACTACCGCCCAACCGCCGGCGCTGGCGGCTGCGGTGCTGGTCAGTTTGCGCCTGATGGCGGACGAACCTTGGCGCCGGCAACGCTTGCAGCAGAGCGTGAGCCGGCTGAGGGAAAGCTTGTCGGAGGTAAATATTCCGCTGATGGCATCCCGTACCCCGATCCAACCCATTATCATTGGTAGGAACGAGCAGGCATTGTTGCTGGCTGCACAGTTGAAGGAGCGTGGATTCTGGGTGCCTGCGATACGGCCGCCCACCGTGCCTGAGGGGACGGCACGTTTACGCCTGACATTGTCGGCAGCCCACACACCGGACCAGCTGGAGGGCTTGCTGGACTGTGTGGTGGAAGCAATGCAGCCATAGGGGATGGCTGCGTCTGTTCGTAGCATGACCGGAATTTCCGGCTAACTCATACTACGATAATGACATGAAGAGTACGGCTGATTATCTGTCCTCCCAGCAAGAGGCTGCTGAAACTGCCTTGTCCCTGCTGCGGCACCGGGGCGAACCGGCTGCGGCAGCCGTCTGGGCGCTGGTGGGGACGACATGGCAGCGTCTGGCCACGCTGGGCATGGCAGACACCTTGACACCGGCTGCGGCATTGTCTGCGGGACGACTCCCCGGGCCGGATGGCGGAGCCATGCCCTTGTCGGTGCAGGGCGAGCTGATCGGCTGGCTGGTCTGGCGCGGCAAGATGCCAGCGAATACCGCGGCGATTGCTTCGTTGCTGACCGGGCATCTGTTGAGTGCGCGGCAGCATTCCGAGCAGTCACAGGCACGGGTGATGAATGAAACCCTGCTGGAAATCAGCCAGCTGCCCAGCGAGTGCAGCACGCTGGATGACATGCTACCCAAGCTGCACCGCTTGCTGATGCGGCTGATGGATGCCCGTAATTTCTACATTGCCCTGTACGACGAACAGTCCAGTAGCCTGCATTACCCCTTTTACGCCGACCAGCTGGACCCCGCCCCGCCTTCCCCCGAGCAACAGTTTTCCGCCAGCCAGAGCGAACGCTCGCTGACCGCCTGGCTGATGCGTATCGGCAAGCCCTTGGTGCTCACTCGTGAGCGGCTGCTGGAAATCTGCGCTCAGGAACAACTGTTGCTGGAGGGGCCGGTGCCGGAGTTGTGGATGGGCGTGCCGCTGAGCAATGCCAATCACACGGTTATCGGCGCGGCGGTCATGCAGTTTTATCCCGAGCAGTCGCCCTGCACCTCGGCCGAGCAGACACTGTTTCTGTTTGTCGCCCGCCATGTTGGCTATGCGCTGGACCGCATGTTGTACCGCAGCCAGCTGGAGCGTCAGGTCTGGCTGCGCACCTGCGAGCTGGAGGGGATGAATGCCCGGCTGCGTTCTGAAGTGTCCGAGCGTAAACGGGCCGAGCGTTTTCAGGATGTGCTGTTCCGTATTGCCGACCTATCCAATACCAGCCTGTCGCTGGAGGCTTTTCTGGCCGGTGTGCACCGGCTGCTGATGGAGCTGGTGGCCGCGCGCAATTGCCAGGTGGCGCTGTACAGCATGGATAGCGACCTGCTCAGTTTTCCCTATTGCTCCGACGAGCAACAGCCGGCGGCCAAGCCCCGCCGGCCAGGCAAGGGTCATGTCGAGCAGGTATTGCACAGTGGCCGGGCGTTATTGCTGGATCGCCTCAATCCGCAACTGTCATCTGCCGATGGAGCCGGACCGCCGCTGCATAGCTGGCTGGGGGTGCCGCTGTATTGCGGACACGAGCTGCTGGGTGTGCTGTCGGTGCACAGTTATCAGGAAGAGGTGATCTACAACTATCGCGATCAGGAAGTGCTGGAGTTCGTCGCCAACAATATCGGTACGGCACTGGCGCGGGTGCGTGCCATGCAGGAACTGCAAGACGCCTATGCCGAACTGGAAGAGCGGGTACGCGAACGTACCAGTGAGCTGGATGCGGTCAATGCCCAGCTGGAGTTCGACAGCCTGCATGATCCGCTTACCAAGTTGCCCAACCGCAATTACTTTGCCAAAACCTTGCGCCGCGCCTGGGAAGGCTATGTGGCGGGTAACGGTGCCCGCTTCAGCGTGATCTTTATCGATCTGGACCGCTTCAAGCTGGTGAATGACACGCTGGGCCATCTGGCTGGCGATCACCTGTTGTTCGAAGCCGGTGCGCGCATTCGCTCCTGCCTGCGCCATTATGATTTCCTGGCGCGGCTGGGGGGCGACGAGTTTGCGGTGCTGCTGTTTGGTACCGAAACGCTGGAAGGCTGCGAGATGATTGCGCGGCGTATTGTCAGCGAATTCGAGCGGCCGGTGATTCTGGCCGGGCGCGAAGTGTTCTCCACCGCCAGTGTCGGCGTGGTGCTGGCTGACCGTGAGCATTATCACAAGGCAGAAGAGCTGCTGCGTGATGCCGACCATGCCATGTACTGCACCAAGCAGCAGGGCCGGCAGGGGTATACCGTGTTCAACCACCAGCTGCGTATCAACCAGGCCGACCAGTTGGCGCTGGAAAGCGAATTGCGCCGTGCGCTGGAGGTAGACGACCAGTTGCTGCCTTATTTCCAGCCCTTTATCGATGCCCGCAGCGGCGAGCTGGTGGGTTTCGAATCGCTGGTGCGCTGGCAGCATCCGCTGCGCGGGCTGATTTCGCCGGCGCTATTCCTGCCCATGGCCGAGGAAAGCGGGCTGATCACCCGCGTCGACCGCTATATGATCAATGCGGCCTGCCGCCAGCTGCGGCTGTGGCTGGACGAGGCGCGGGTGTCGCGTGACATCGCCCTGCATATCAATCTGTCCTCGGCCAATTTCCACGATCCGGAGCTGGTGCCGTGGATGCGCGACATCATCGACAGCTACCAGCTGCCGGCCTCCATCCTGCATCTGGAAATCACCGAGAGCGCGCTGATCGATGTGCCGGATATTGCCGCCACCGTGATGCATGCCCTGCATGATCTGGGCGTCAAGCTGGCGCTGGACGACTTCGGCACCGGTTATTCCGCGCTGTCCTATCTGCACCGCTATCGCTTCGATGTGCTGAAGATAGACCAGAGCTTTGTGTTCGATGTCGACCGCAAGGAAGAATCGTTTGCCATCGTGCGTGCCATTCTGGCGCTGGCGCAGGCACTGGGTCTGGATGTGGTGGCCGAAGGCGTGGAAACCGCAGCCCAGCTGGCGCGCTTGCAAGAGATGGGCTGTGGCAAATTGCAGGGTTATTACTTTGCCGCCCCGGCCCCGGCTGATGCCATCGACTGGGAGCGGCTGGCGCGCTTTGTGCAGGAGTTTCGCCGTGCCGCCTGAGCCGGCAGCCTGCGCGGCTGCTTTCTTTCGCTGCGCGCTCTTGCGAAAACCACCTTTCTCCCCCATTTGATTGCCCATGACTCTGTTTGTTGAAAGCCGCGGCCGTGGCCCGGACGTGGTAATGCTGCATGGCTGGGGCCTGCATGGCGGTGTATTCGACCGTGTGGCCGACGTGCTGGCCGCGCACTATTGCGTGCATCTGGTTGATCTGCCCGGCCATGGTGGCTCTGCCCCGCTGGCGCGTTTCGATGCCGATGCCGTGGCCGACCAGCTGGACGCCCATTTTCCCTTCCCCGTACAACTGCTTGGCTGGTCGCTGGGCGGCCTGATTGCCCAGCACTGGGCGGCCCGCCATCCCGACAAGATCAAGAGTCTGGCGCTGGTGTCCACCAGCCCACGCTTCGTGCGCGACGATAGCTGGCCACATGCCCAGCAACGTGCGGCCATCGAGGCGGTGGGGGCCAGCCTGGAAGGGGCTTTCGAGCAAACGCTGGAGCGCTTCCTCGCCCTGCAGATGATGGGCGCGCCCGCCGCGCGCGACACCGTCAAGGCGGTGCGCGAACAGTTGTTTTCCCATGGCCGGCCACAAGGCTTGCTGCCGGCACTCGAATTATTGCTGGAGGCCGATGCGCGTGCGCTGGCCGGCCAGATTCATTGTCCGGTGGCGCTGTTTTTCGGGGTGCGCGATGCCATCACCCCGATCGGTGCCGGCCGCTGGCTGCAGTCCGCTCTGGCCGATGCCACCCTGCACGAATTCACCCAGGCTTCGCACGCGCCATTTTTGTCTCATCAGGACGAATTTGTCGCCAAGCTGGCCCAGCATCTGGAAGCCTCCGCATGAGCGAAGCGTTTTACACCGACAAAGCCCGTATCCGCGCCTCTTTCGAGCGTGCCGCCAGCAGTTATGACTCCGCCGCCGTATTGCAGCGTGAGGTGTCCGACCGCATGGCCGAGCGGCTGTCCTATATCAAGCATCAACCGCAAGTGATTCTGGATGCCGGCACCGGCACCGGTTATGGCGCAGCCCAGTTGCGCGCCCAGTATCCGGAGGCGCAGGTGGTGGAGCTGGATCTGGCCCACGCCATGCTGTGTGCCTCGCGCGAGCGTCAGCGTGCCGGGGATGGCCTGCTGAAAAAACTGTTCAAGCGCAGCCAGCCCTGGCAGGTGTGTGCCGATGTGGAAAGGCTGCCGCTGGCCGACAATAGCGTGGACATGATCTGGTCCAATCTCACCATCCAGTGGGTGAATATTCCGGACAGCGTGTTCAGCGAGTTCGAACGCGTGCTCAAGCCGGATGGCATGCTGATGTTTTCCACGCTGGGGCCGGACACCCTGTTCGAGCTGCGCGAAGCCTTTGGCGGGATCGATCAGGCCACCCACGTCAACCAGTTCATCGACATGCATGATCTGGGCGATGCGCTGATGCGCGTCGGTTTTGCCGAACCGGTGATGGACATGGACAAGATCGTGCTCACCTACGACAAGGTGCGCGACGTGATGCACGACCTCAAGGCCATTGGCGCACACAATGCCACCCGCGACCGCAGCCGTGGCCTGATGGGCAAGCAGGCCTGGCGTCGGGTGGAAGCCAGCTACGAGGCCCGGCGACGCGATGGCACACTGCCCGCCACCTATGAGGTGGTGTATGGCCATGCCTGGAAAAGTACGCTGAAGAAAAAGGGCAATACCCTGCCGGATGGCCGGCAGGTGATCGAATTTGTCAAACCGGGCAGCTGGCCGGGCAAGGTCTGATACGACAATGACTGACCGCGTGCGGCCAGCACGGCCGGAAGACGCCGCATGCCTGGCGGCACTGGCCAGCCTGGTATGGCTGGACACCTATGCCAGCGCAGGCATCCGTCCGGCACTGGCGCGTTATGTGCAAGCCAGTTTTACCCCGCAGGTGTTTCTGGACAAGCTGGCCGACCCGCAACAGCACATCCTGCTGTTGAAGCGTGATGGCCATCTACTGGCCTATGCCTTGCTGCAAGAGGATGCCGCCTGTCCTGGAGAGCCGGCCTGGCAGGCCGAGTTGGCCACGCTTTATGTCATGCCACGCTTTGCCAGGCAGGGGCTGGGACGGTGTTTGCTGTCGGCCAGCTTGCGACTGGCCGGCCAGCTGGGTTACCACGGCTTGTGGTTGAGCGTGTTTCACGGCAATCAGCAAGCACTGGCTTTTTATCGGCATCTGGGCTTGCAACAGGTAGCGGATTGCTATTTTGAGATGGAACAGGAGCGCCATCTCAATCATGTTTTTCTGCTGTCTGCTCTTGCCCAGGGGAACCATGTTGCGCCGCAATAATCGAATGACCCCAATACGCTTCCAACCCCGTCACTACTTATTCAATCCATCATGACATTCCTACGCCGCCTGGCTCCGGCCAGCCTGCTGTTGCTGCTGGCCGCTTGTACCCTGACCCAACCCAAAACCGAAATCACTGCCCCGAAAGTCCCGGTGAAGCCACGTGTGGCACTGGCACTGGGCGGCGGGGCGGCCAAGGGTTTTGCCCATATCGGCGTGATCAAGATGCTGGAAGCCAACGGCATCGTGCCGGACATCATCACCGGCACCAGTGCCGGCAGTGTGGTGGGCAGCTTGTACGCCTCCGGCCTGAACGGCATGCAGTTGCAGGCCAAGGCCATGCAGCTGGACGAGTCGGAACTCACCGACTGGACGCTGTCCACCAAGGGTTTCCTCAAGGGTGAAAAGCTGGAAGCCTATATCAACACCCAGCTGGGTAACCGTCCCATCGAGAAACTGCCGCGCCGCCTGGGCATCGTCGCCACCGAGCTGGATTCCGGCCAAAAGGTAGTGTTCCGCACCGGCAATACCGGCCAGGCCGTGCGTGCCTCGGCCAGCATTCCCAATGTTTTCCTGCCGGTGGTGATTGGCGGCAAGCGCTATGTTGATGGCGGCCTGGTCAGCCCGGTGCCGGTGTCGGCGGCGCGCGAGATGGGGGCGGATTTTGTCATCGCGGTGGATATTTCGGCCAAGCCCAAGGCCGGCAAGGCCACCGGTCTGTTTTCCATGCTGGACCAGAGCTTCAACATCATGAGTGGCCCGACGCTGGCGGCCGAACTGAAACAGGCGGATGTGGTGATTCGCCCCAATGTGCTGAATATCGGCTCGGCCGACTTCGAGGCGCGTCACCAGGCCATTCTGGAGGGTGAGAAGGCCACCCAGCAAATCATGGCGGTCTTGCGCAGCCGTTTGCAGCAGAAGTCGCTGGCCATGGCGCGTTAAAGCGCCGTTTGCCGGGCCTCGCCGTCTGGCTGTGGCCGGGAAAGATGGCATAATGCAGGCGTTGTCGGCCAAGCCGGGCAGACAATGCCTGTTTTGCGTTGCGCCCGGTGCCGCGTAAAACACCGTCTTTCACTCTGGGCGCAGCCCGCAAGGAGAACCGCATGATCAAACTCTACGGCGTGCAGCTGTCCGCTTACTACAACAAGGTCAAGATTGCCCTGCTGGAAAAGGGCGTCAATTTCCAGGAAGTACCCACCCGGCCCTCACAGGAACCAGCGCTGCTGGAACTGAGCCCGATGGGCAAGATTCCCTTTGTCGACATCAATGGCCATGCCCTGTCCGAGTCCACGGTGATCCTGGAATGGCTGGAAGATGCCTACCCCACCGCCGCCCTGCTGCCGCCGACGCCAAATGGCCGTGCCAGCGCGCGCGAACTGATGACCATGCTGGACTTGTACCTGATGCCGGCCGCCGCGCCCTTGTACCGCCATCTGCTGTTTGGTGCCGCGCTGGATGAGACAGGCAAGGCGACGGCCAAGGCGGCCATCGAGCGCAGCCTGCTGGCCGTGTCGCGCCTGGTGCAGTACGGCCCGTGGCTGGCAGGTGAGTATTTCAGCTATGCCGATATTTCAGCAGCCTGTGTGTTGCCGCTGGTGGCAGCGTCCACCCAGCAGGTGTATGGCGAAGATCTGACCACCATCATTCCGGGCATCGAAGACTATCTGGCCTTGCTGGGCAAGCGTTCCAGCGTGGCCCGCACCTGGCAGGACAGCGCCGCCGCCCGGGCGGCCTATCTGGAAGCCAGCAAGCAATAAGCCCGCTTACAGGACATCGAACAGCGGCAGTTGCTGCGGCTGGTCGGTGTCATCGGCCAGCCTGACCCCCACTCCCACCAGCCGTACCGGACGCTGGCCGCGGGCATAGGCGATTTCCAGCAGATCGCGGTAATCGGCGCTGCTCAGCTGCCGGCCGCTATGTTCGGCGGTGGTCTGGCTGAAATCGGCAAACTTCAGCTTTACGCTCAGCCCCTTGAATGGCGGATTCTCCGCCCGGGCAATGCGCCCCTGCAGCTTGCTCATCAGCTCTGGCAGCTTGTCCAGGCAGGCGGCCAGGTCGGGCAGGTCCTGCGCATAGGTCTCTTCCACACTGATGGACTTGCGGCTGCGGTCGGTGGAGACCGGCCGCTCGTCCTGTCCGCGCGCCAGTTGGTACAGCCGTTCGCCAAAGCGGCCAAAGTGGCGCATCAGGTCCAGCTTCTCCCATTGACGCAAGTCGCTGCAACGATGAATGCCCAACTGTTTCAGCTGGGTGGCCGTCACCTTGCCCACCCCGTGAATTTTTTCCACCGGCAGGCCCAGTACAAAGCTGTCGACATCCTGCGGCCGGATCACCAGTTGGCAATCCGGCTTGTTCCAGTCGCTGGCAATCTTGGCCAGAAACTTGTTGGGTGCGATGCCAGCCGAGGCCGTGATGCCGACTTCTGCCTGAATCTGCCGGCGAATGGCTGCGGCCATGCGGGTGGCGCTGCCCTGTTCATGTGGCTGGCAGCTGACATCCAGATAGGCCTCGTCCAGCGACAACGGTTCGATCAGCGGGGTATAGCGCTCGTAGATGGCCATGATCTGCTGGCTGGCCTCGCGATAGCGGCGCATGTCCGGTGGCAGGATGATCAGCTGCGGACACAGCCGCAAGGCACGCGCCGAAGACATGGCGCTGTGCACGCCGTAGCGGCGGGCGATGTAATTGCAAGTGGCGATGACGCCGCGGCTGTCGGGTTGGCCGCCCACCGCCAGCGGCACTTCGCGCAGGCTGGGGTCATCACGCATTTCGATGGCGGCGTAGAAACAGTCGCAATCGACATGGATGATCTTGCGTTGCCCGGTCATGCGGCCTCGTGATCAGTCGGCCGCGCGTTCGCTGTGGCCCAGTGTCTTGTCAGGTGCCACCTGGTCGCGTACCAGCTGTTTCAGCTGCTTGATGTCGGGAAAACCGCCATCGCGCTTGCGGTCCCACAGGGTCTGTTCATCGATGCTGATGCGGAACACGCCACCGCTGCCGGGACGCAGCGCCACTTCGGCCACTTCTTTTTCAAAGGTGGTCAGCAGCTCTTGTGCCATCCAGGCGGCGCGCAGCTGCCAGCGGCAGCCAGTGCAGTATTCAATGGCAATGCGGGGCAGGGAAGGCTGGGGTGTGCTGGGGGTATTCATGAGAGTCCGGCTTGAATGCAGTGCCGGATAGCATAACGCAGAATGAGGAAAAATCCGCCGGTTCCCTGAGTCGATCTATTATTTGACGGGGCTTGACTGGCAAGACCCGTTCTCCTCCATCGTGTTGACTCTTTTAGTGCAGACTTGGCGCTTACTACTGTGTAGGGTAACCGGCGGACTGAGCAGTACAAAGCGTTGTTCAACTCAATTCCCGGACGCCAGTGTGCCCAAGGATGGTGCGGCGGTAAAGCGATTACTCTAACAAAGGTCGAATGCTGCATTGCACGATGTCACATTGGCGCAACGTTGGGCAGAAAAATGCCCGCCGAAGCGGGCTGTGGCAATAATTGGCTAGAAAAATCAGCAGATTGGCAGGATTTGTCCAGCCCAAAACCCTTAGTGTTCCATCGCCATCGGCGCGTCTTTTTCCACCTGCACTTCCACGGTGACCGTGCCGGCCTTGGCAAACTTCAGCGTCAGCGGGAAGTGTTCGCCCGCCTTCAGCGGCTGTTTCAGGCCGATCAGCATGATGTGGTAGCCACCCGGGGCAAACTTCACCTCGCTGCCGGCGGCCACGGCCACGCCACCGCTCACTTCGCGCATGCGCATCACGCCGTTGTCGTTGATATGTACATGCAGTTCGGCCTTGTCGGCACGGGGGGTGCTGGCAGCCAGCAGGGTGTCGGCTTCCTTGCCGGTGTTCTTGATGCTGAGGTAGGCCGCGCCGGTGGGGCTGGCTTCCGGCATGGCACGGCTCCAGGGATGGCCCAGTTCCAGCGCGCCCAGCTTGAAGCTGTGGGCAGAAACAGTGGCGGCCAGCAGCAGGCCGGCAAGCAGGGTCAGCAGTCGGGACAGGGACATGGGATTCTCCAGAAATTTTGCGCTCGAAATTAGCACAGTTCAGACCATATTGCCTGCGACAAAGTGCCGCAGGTTGCGGGTTTGTCGGGATGCGACACCGACGTCGCCAGCGACGACGCTGCACTATCATTTCTGATGCAGGTATTTATAATCGGCCACTTATATTTCATGTATTTTCATCATGCTTGAAACCCTGTCGCTGAAGTTCCTGTTTGGCGGTTTGCTCAGCTTGCTGACCATTACCAATCCGCTGTCCAAGATTCCGCTGTTCATTTCGCTGACCCAGCAGATGAACGACGCCGGCCGTGCCAACCAGGCACGCCGAGCCTGCCTGTTTGCCGCAGCCATCATGCTGGTCAGCCTGCTGGCCGGTAACCTGATCATGGCGGCTTTCGGCATTTCCTATGGTGCGCTGCGCATTGCCGGCGGGCTGGTGGTGGCGGTACTGGGCTATCGCATGCTGTTTCTGTCGCAGGATCCCGGCATGGCCCCCAAAACCGGCGAACGTGAAGACTATGCCTTTTTCCCCTTGGCCATGCCCGGTATCAGCGGGCCGGGGACCATCGCGGTGGTGATCGGCATTTCCACCGAAATTGCCGAGCTATCCGGCTGGCCGGCCAAGGCGCTGGCCTTTGGCATGACTTTTGTGGCGATTGCCGGCACCAGTGTCGGCATGTGGCTGGTGCTGCGTTCCTCGGCCATGATCTCGGCCCGGTTGGGGCGTGGCGGGCGCGAGGTGACCACCCGGCTGATGGGCTTTTTGCTGATCTGCGTTGGCGTGCAGTTTGTCGGCTCCGGCATCCGTACCTTCATGGCCGGTTCCTGACGGGCGCAAGATCGTTCAAGTTTTCCGCTGATGGCTGTGCCAGAATGAGCCGGACCCTGTTTGTTCCGGTTTCATACCATGCCCTTGCCTGAGCACGAATTTTCCCGTTTCTTTCGCGCCGACGATATCGCGCCGCTGGAATGCCTGGATGCCTTTTACCGGCAGCAGGTGTTCGCGCCGCATTTCCACGAAGAATACGTAGTGAATGCCTTGCTGGCCGGGGCGCAGGCCTATCGCCACCGTGGCGGCAATCATATCGCCGGGGTGGGGGCGCTGGTGCTGATGAATCCGGGCGAGGTACATACTGGCGAGTGCGCGCACCAGCAAGGCTGGGCCTATCGCGGCTTTTATCCCTCAGCACAGCTGATTGGCCGGCTGGCGGCAGAAATCAGCGGCCAGAGCGGGGTGACGCCGTATTTTCGTGAAACCGTGGTGTTCGATCCACCACTGGCAGCGCGGCTAAGCCAGTTGCATCAGGTCTTGCGCGACAGCCGGGATACGCTGCAACGCGAAACGGCGCTGTATGCGGTGTTCAGCCAGGTGGTGTTGCGCCATATGCAGATTGCCGAGCGGCCACTGCGGCCGTGGCCACAGGCGGTGGAGCGGGCGCGGCAGCTGCTGGCCGATTGCGTGGCAGACAATCTGTCGCTGGCCACGCTGGCGCAGGCGGTTGGGCTGTCGCCATGGCAGCTGAACCGGCAGTTTTCCCGCCATCTGGGCTTGCCGCCGGTGGCCTGGCGCAATCAGTTGCGCGTGGTGCGTGCCCGACGCATGCTGGCCGATGGCCATAGTCCGTCGGCTACGGCGCTGGAGCTGGGCTTTGCCGACCAGCCACATCTTACCCGGGTGTTCCGGCACGCGCTGGGCATTACCCCGGCAGCTTATCAGCGCAGCCTCCGGCGTTGAGCGCAAGATCGTTCAAGTCAGCCTGCCATGCATGGTGATAGCGTGGTTGCTGTGTTCACCTTTATCATCGTCCCATGTCTCAACAAACCTGTTCATCCCGTCGCGCGCTACTGCTGGAAGGCGTGCGCGATACCGTGCCCATGCTGGTGGGCGCTGCTCCGTTTGGTGTCATCTTCGGTACGCTGGCCATTGCCGCCGGCCTGTCCAGCGCCACGGCCATCGGCATGTCGGTGCTGGTGTTTGCCGGCTCTTCGCAATTCATCGGGGTCAGCCTGATCGGGGCCGGCACCGCCTTGCCGGTGCTGTGGCTTACCACTTTTGTGGTGAATCTGCGCCATGCGCTGTACAGCGCCACCTTGCTGCCCTTTGCCCGTGACTGGTCGCTGGCCTGGCGCTGGCCGCTGGCGTTCTGGCTGACCGATGAAACCTTTGCCGTGGTTGAACACCGCTTTCGCACCAAAGGCGCCCAGGGCGGCCAGTGGTACTGGCTGGGCTCGTCGCTGGCCATGTATGGCAACTGGTTGCTATGGACGGTGGTGGGGGTGAGCCTAGGGCAGTCGCTGCCCGGCCTCGCCAATCTGGGGCTGGATTTCGCCATGGGGGCGACCTTTGCCGCCATTGTCGCACCACAGCTCAAGCGCCGGCCGGCACTGGGTGCCGCCGTGGCGGCTGGTGTGGTGGCCATGCTGGGGCGAGGCCTGCCCTACAAGCTGGACCTGATGCTGGCAGCGCTGGCCGGGGTGACAAGTGGCCTGCTGCTGGAAGGGCTGGCCGGGCGCAAGGAGCAGAGCACATGAACCACTGGCTTGCCATCAGCGGCATGATGCTGCTGACCGTGTTGATTCGCGCCAGCTTTCTGGTGTTTGGCCAGCGGCTGGCTTTTCCCGACTGGCTGAACCGGGCACTGCACTATGTACCGCCGGCCGTGTTGTCCGCGCTGGTGGTGCCGATGGCGCTGGCACCAGCCGGCACGGTGGATATCAGCCTGCAAAATGCCTACCTGCCGGGCATCATCGTTGCCGCGCTGGTGGCATGGAAAAGCGGCAAGACCTTGCTGGCGATTGTGATCAGCTTTGTGGTGTACGGCCTGTGGCGCTGGGGCTTTGTGCCCGGCTGATGGCTTCGGCCTGTTCCGGTGCGCCCAGCAGCAGGACCAGCCTGGCGCGCCAGTTATCGGCCTGCCAGGCTTCGCGCAACATGTCGCGCCACTCCACCAGGCTGACCCATAGCGGGTTGAAGCTGTTGACCGGCTTGACCGTGCCATAGTCGCAGGGTTCATCGTCGCGTTCGGTTACGAAGCTGCCGAACAGCCGGTCCCAGATGCACAGCACGCCGGCATAGTTGCGGTCGATATAGCAGGGATTGCGCGCGTGGTGGCTGCGATGGATGGAGGGGGTGTTGAACACGTATTCCAGCCAGCCCAGCTTGGGAATGGCCTGGGTGTGCACAAAAAACTGGAAGGCCAGATTCAGCAGCACCACGCCGACCACCTGTTGTGGCGGGAAGCCCAGCCAGGCCAGCGGCAGCCAGAAGGCCCACATGCCGGCCAGCGGATACATCAGGCTCTGGCGAAAGGCAGTGGAAAAATTCATCCGTGTCGAGCTGTGGTGCACGCTATGCGCCGCCCACAGCCAGCGTATGCGGTGGCTGGCGCGGTGAAACCAGTAATAGAGGAAATCCTGCGCCAGGAACAGGCCAACAAAGCTCAGCCAGCTGGCCGAAAAAGTGAACAGGCGGTGTTGCTGGTAGAGCCAGCCATACAGCGGCAGCACCAGCAGCCAGGCCAGCTTGTCGGCAGCCTGATGCAACAGGGCGAGGCAGGCATTGCACAGGCTGTCGCGCCAGTCGTAGATATTACTGCGGCCCTGTCGCTGCCAGTAATACAGCTCCCAGCCTATGCAGCCCAGAAACAGCGGTGCCAGCGCCAATAGCAGCAATTGCACGTCGAATTGCATGATGTCTTCCTCGTAGATGGCCTTGCGTCATCGCGCAAACGCTCGATTGGAGTTGTGGCTCTATTTCTACAGGAAGGAGGCGGCTGGGGGCAACAGTTCTGCATGAACGCGGGGGCAAACTGGCCCCCGGCTGTGGCAGGAATGGCTGACCGGTACTCAGCGCCGGGCGTTGCCTATGCTCATCAGCATGCCCATGCCGACAAACAGGGTGACGGTGGCGGTGCCACCGTAGGAGACAAAGGGCAGTGGCACGCCCACCACTGGCAGAATGCCGGCCACCATGCCCATGTTGACGAAGGCATAGACGAAGAAGGACAGGGTGATGGCACCGGCCATGGCACGGCCGTACAGGGTTTGCGCGCCGGCGGTGATCATCATGGCGCGGCTGAGCACCAGGGTGTACAGGAATACCAGCACCACATTGCCGACCAGGCCGAACTCTTCCGAATACACGGCGAAGATGAAGTCGGTGGTGCGTTCCGGGATGTAGTCCAGGTGGGTCTGGGTGCCGTTGAGCCAGCCCTTGCCCCAAGGGCCGCCCGAGCCGATGGCAATCATGGACTGGATGATGTGGTAGCCCGCGCCCAGCGGGTCTTCCATCGGATCGATCATGGTCATCACCCGGCGGCGCTGGTAATCGTGCAGCATGTTCCACACTACCGGCATGCTGGCCCCGGCCGCCACCATGCCGCCCAGAATCACCTTCCACGGCAGGCCGACGAAGAACAGCACGAAAAAGCCGGAGGCGGCGATCAGCATGGTGGTGCCCAGGTCAGGCTGTTTCAGTACCAGCGCGCAGGGAATGGCGATCATCACCGCGGCTACCAGGTAGTGCCACCAGCGCATGGAGAGCTCGTACTTCTGGAAGAACCAGGCCAGCATCATCGGCAGGGCGATCTTCATGATTTCCGAAGGCTGGATGCGGGTAATGCCCAGTTCCAGCCAGCGGGTGGAGCCGTTCACCGTTACGCCCTTGAAATGCACCGCCAGTAGCAACACCACCCCGATGCCATAGATGGGCGGGGCAAAGTTCATGATGCTTTGCGGCCGGCTGCGTGCCAGCAGCCACATGATGGTGAGCGACAGCAGGGTGTAGATCAGCTTGTTGTCGATCTTGTCCAGGCCCTGGTTATTGGCGGAATACAGCACCACCAGGCTGAGGGCGAAGATCAGTCCCAGAAACAGCATCAGCGGGCCATCAAGCGGAGCCTTGATCGCCAGCCACAGCCGCCTAATCAGATGTGGCTGCAGAGTCATCGGCGGTATCCATTGGCACGGTCTTCATGTCTCCGCTGATGGAGCTGGGGACCTTGCCGGTCATATAGTAATCGAACAGGCCGCGCGCGATCGGCGCTGCCGCTGCCGCGCCGAAGCCGGCGTTTTCCACGATGACCGCAACGGCAATCCTGGGCTTGTCCACCGGGGCGAAGGCGACAAACCAGGAATGGTCGCGGTATTGCTCGGCCAGGGCCGAGGCGTTGTACTTGGCCCCCTGCTTGATGGCCACCACCTGGGCGGTACCGGTCTTGCCAGCCATGGTATAGGGCAGGCCAATCCCCAGCCGCCAGGCAGTGCCGCCCGGTTTCAGCACCGATTGCATGGCGGTTTTGACGTATTCGAAGTTTTCCAGCTTGAAGGGCAGGGTACGATCCGGTTTGGCCTCAACCAGCCGGCTCTTGCCGCTCTTGGCGTCCACCACCTCTTGTACCAGGTGCGGCTTGTAGGCCACACCGTCATTGGCGAGGATGGCCACCGCATTGGCCATTTGCAGCGGGGTGTAGGCATTGAAGCCCTGACCGATGCCGATGCTCACCACATCGGCCGGATACCAGCGACGGTATTCTTCCTTGTAACGGGCAAAGCGCTTGGCTTTCCATTCCTTGGTGGGCAGCACACCGCTGGCCTCGCCATCGAGGTCGATGCCGGTGGGGCGGCCCAGGCCAAACTGGCCGACGGTGGGGGCGATCTTGTCGATGCCCATATCCCAGGCCAGCTTGTAGAAAAAGGTATCACTGGATACCTGGATGGCCTTGGCCAGATTGGCCGAGCCGTTACCGTTCTTGTTGCTGTCGCGGAACTGGTGGCTGGAGCCGGGCAGGGTAAAGAAGGCCGGTGCCGGGCGTACATCGTGCATGCCGATGGAGTGGGTTTCCAGCGCGGCCATCGACATGAAGGGTTTGAAGGTGGAGCCGGGCGGATAGGTGCCGCGCAGGGCGCGGTTGATCATCGGTTTTTGCCAGTCGCTGTTGAGGGCGGCCCAGCTTTGGCTGTCGATGCCGTCGATGAACAGGTTGGGATCGAAACCCGGCTTGGACAGGAAGGCCAGCACGCCGCCGGTTTGCGGGTCAATCGCCACCAGTGCGCCGCGACGGTTGCCGAACAGCTTGTCGGCCACTTCCTGCAGGCGGATGTCCAGAGCCAGTTTCAGGTTGTTGCCATTCACCGGCGGGGTGCGGCGCAGGCTGCGGATGGCGCGGCCGCCGGAGTCGGTTTCCACTTCCTCGAAGCCTACCTGGCCGTGCAGGTCATCTTCATACACTGCTTCCAGGCCGGTTTTGCCGATGTAATTGGTGCCTTTGTAATTGGTACTTTTATCTTCGTCGTCCAGCTGTTCCTGGTCTTTCTGGTTGATGCGGCCGATATAGCCCAGTACATGGCTGGTGAGTTCCTTGTAGGGGTAGTCGCGGAACAGGCGGGCCTTGACCTCGACGCCGGGATAACGCCAGGCATTGGCGGCCACCCGTGCGGCTTCCTCCTCGGAGAGCTTGACCTTGAGCGGGATGGATTCGAAATCCTTGGACTCGCCCAGCAGCTTCCTGAACAGTTTTTCATCGCGCGGCGTGATATTGACCAGCTTGGCCAGCTCGGCAATGGTGGCGTTCATGTCCGGCATCTTGCTGGGCACCAGTTCCAGCGTGTAGGCCGAGTAGTTTTGCGCCAGGATCACCCCGTTGCGGTCCATGATCAGGCCGCGGTTGGGCAGGATGGGCAGCAGCGAGATGCGGTTGTTTTGCGCCAGCGTGGAAAAGTGCTCGTGCTGGTAGACCTGCAGCCAGACAAAACGGGCAATCAGGATGCAGAACATCAGCAGCATGAAGCAATAGGCCACGATCAGCCTGAGCTGGAACTGGCCGTCTTCAGCCTGCGGATTCTTGAAGCGGGTAGGGCGCACGTCTTACACCGAATGATGACGGTAAGGCAGCAACAGCAGCTTGGTCAGCAAGGGCCACAATAGCGCGCCGATCAGCGGCGGCAGGAAATAGCTCCAGCCGACAAAGGCCGAACCGTTAAGCATGCGTGCCACCACCATGATGCTCTGGTTGCACAGCATCAGCCCCAGCACGGCCAGGGCTTGCTGGCCCAGATTGAACATCACCAGCTGGCGCTGGCGGCTGAGCGCCAGATAGGCGGTGGCGGAATAGGCCAGTGCATGTTGTCCCAGCATGCCGGCGGTGGCGATGTCGGCCACCAGCCCCATCAGGAAGGCGACGCCGACATTGACCCGGCGCGGCTGGTTGATCAGCCAGTACAACAGTACCAGGCTGATGAAGTCGGGCAGCCAGCGGGTGGAGCCATGCGGCAGCGGAATCATCTCCACCAGCACCGCCAGCAGCAGGGTCATGAAAATGAAGCGGCGCTTGACCGGCTTGAGCAATTCCTTGGGGCGGTCGAACGACATGCTTACTCCGAATCGGCGGGCTTTTTGCCCTTGGTCTTTTTCACCGGAACAACCGGCTCGGCCGGACGCGGTGGCGTCTGGCCCTTTTCTTGCAGTACCAGCACGAAACGGGTTTGCTGCACGCCAGCCAGCGGCTCGGTGGTGATGCGGCTGAACGCTGCACCGGCGTTACGCTCCACCTTGCTCACCCGCGCCACCGGCGTGCCTTCCTGGTACAGGCCGTCGATGCCGGAGGTCACCACCATATCGTTTTCGCGCACATCGGCATGCAGCGGCAGGTAGCGGATTTCCACCCCACCACCATAGCCGTACAGAATGGCACGCTCGCCGGTACGGGCAATCATCACCGGTACCATCTGGTTCTTGTCGATGATCAGCGACACTTCGGCGGTCAAGGGCTGCACGCGGGTGATCTGCCCCAGCAGGCCATGGCCGTCCACTACCGGTTGTCCCGGCTGCAGATGGGCGTCGGCCCCCTTGTCGATGATGATCTTGTACGAGAAAGGATCGCGCCCGGTATACAGCGTCTCTGCCAGCTGGGCGGCATCATTGCGGCTGGCCTTGATGGCATTCAGGCTACGCAGCTCGTTCAGCTCGCGCTCCAGCGTCTCCAGCCGTGCCAGCCGGGCGGACATTTCCAGCTGGCGGGTGCGCAACTGGTCATTTTCGCTTTTGAGATCGGCCTGCACGGTGAAGTAGTCGCTGACATGGCGCACCATGCCCAGCGGCAGGTTGACGGCGCGCTGCAGCGGATACAGCACCAGCGACATGCCGTCGCGGGCCTGTTCCATCAGTCCATAGCGGCTGTCACCCACCAAGAGTGCGATGGAGGCCAGGGCACAGAGAAGCAGGCGCGTGCCAGGCTTGGGCCCGGAGCGGAAAAAGCTGGGGGTGTTGGCGAAGTCCATCAGGCGGTATGCCGCCCCTTGACGGGGCAGCCGCAGGTCCGTTTAGGAAAGAATCAGGGTACGTTGGTGAAGATGGTGCCGATCTTGTCCATCTTTTCCAGTGCCTTGCCCGAGCCGCGTACCACGCAGGTCAGCGGTTCCTCGGCCACGAATACCGGCAGGCCGGTCTCTTCGGCCAGCAGGCGGTCGATGTCCTTGAGCAGCGCACCGCCACCGGTCAGTACCATGCCCTTGTCGGCGATGTCGGCACCCAGTTCCGGCGGGGTCTGTTCCAGAGCAATCTTCACGGCGGACACGATCTGGTTCAAGGGCTCGGTCAGCGCTTCCAGGATTTCGTTGGAAGACACGGTGAAGGCGCGCGGAATGCCCTCGGCCAGGTTGCGGCCCTTGACTTCCATTTCACGCACTTCGGCGCCCGGGAAGGCCGAGCCGATGGTTTTCTTGATTTCTTCGGCGGTGGTTTCGCCAATCAGCATGCCGTAGTTGCGGCGGATGTAGTTGATGATGGCTTCATCGAACTTGTCACCGCCAACACGTACCGAGTTGGAATACACCACACCACCCAGCGAGATCACACCCACTTCGGTGGTGCCACCACCGATGTCCACCACCATGGAGCCGGTCGGCTCTTCCACCGGCAGGCCGGCACCGATGGCAGCCGCCATCGGTTCTTCGATCAGCTCGACGCGGCGCGCGCCGGCAGCCAGGGCCGAGTCGCGAATCGCCTTGCGTTCCACCTGGGTGGAGCCGCAGGGTACGCAGATCACGATGCGCGGGCTGGCAGCAAAGAAGCGGTTGGGGTTCACCTTCTTGATGAACTGCTTGAGCATCTGCTCGGTGACGGTGAAGTCGGCGATCACGCCATCCTTCATCGGACGAATGGCCTGGATGGAGCCCGGAGTACGTCCCAGCATGCGTTTTGCTTCCAGGCCGACGGCCAGGATGGATTTCTTGTTGGTGGGTACATCGCTGTGAATGGCGACCACGGATGGTTCGTCAAGCACGATGCCCTTGCCACGCATGTAAATGAGGGTGTTGGCCGTGCCAAGGTCGATGGCAAGGTCGTTGGAGAAGTATCCGGTGAGCGAACGAAACATTGGGCGGTCCTGGTTCAGTTTCCGTCAGTCGGGCGCGATGCGCGTCCGGCAAATTCTTGCATGGGCTTGGGTTCCCGGCTCCCGTCGCAGCGCACGTCCAGGCTGGCCTGAAACGGCGGGCGGCGGCCCTCCGGGGGACATCATTGTTGCATCACGTCGCACAAATAAACAGCAAGGCGGGCTGGCAGAAAACCCTAGCCGCAGCAGCATGATTCATGGTGCGAAGTGTGATGTCGATCTTGGGAGAATCAAACCCGTTATGATACCCTATAAAGCTTGAAATATTAAAGGTTTTAACGAGGACGCCATGTCTCTGACGCACCAGGATGTCGCGCGGATTGCCAAGCTTGCCCGCATCAACGTAAGCGATGAAGAAATCGCCGCGGTTGGCAACCAGCTTAACAATATTTTTGGCCTGATCGAGAAGATGCAGGCCGTCAACACCGATGGCATCGAACCGATGGCCCATCCGCAGGATGTAAGCCTGCGTCTGCGTGAAGACATCGTGACCCAAACCAACCAGCGCGAGGCGTTTCAAGCGGTCGCCCCGCAGGTGGAAAAGGGCCTGTTCCTCGTTCCCAAGGTGATCGAGTGAGTTTCAGAGCAGCACGGTTTCGGATGGTTCCCGCTTGGGAATGGCTTTTTCCGACCCCGTTCTGCCGTCCTGCCATGGCAGGCACACCCGCTCACTGATCCCAGCTTAACCGGATATCAAGACAAAATGACGAACGCCACCCTCAAGCAACTGTCGCAACAACTGGCGGCGGGCGAGGTGTCGAGCGTGGAATTGGCCACGCACTACCTCGACCGCATCGAGGCGCTGAACCCGCAGCTGAACGCCTTCATCACCGTGGACCGCGTCCGCACCCTGGCCGATGCCGCTGCGGCTGATGCTGCTCGCGCCGCTGGCCAGGCCGGCCTGCTCACCGGCGTGCCGATGGTGCACAAGGACATCTTCTGTCAGCAGGGCTGGAAAACCAGCTGCGGCTCGAAGATGCTGGATAACTTCATCTCGCCTTACAGCGCGCATGTGGTGGAGCAGTGCAATGCCGCCGGCCTGGTGACATTGGGTCGCGCCAATATGGACGAATTCGCCATGGGCTCGTCCAATGAAAACAGTTTCTACGGCGCAGTGAAAAACCCGTGGGACCTGAACGCCATTCCGGGCGGCTCTTCCGGTGGCTCGGCCGCTGCCGTGGCGGCCCGTCTGACGCCGGTGGCCACCGCTACTGATACCGGCGGCTCCATTCGCCAGCCGGCCAGCCATTGCGGCGTGACCGGCATCAAGCCCACCTATGGCGTGGTGTCGCGCTACGGCATGGTGGCCTATGCCTCCTCGCTGGATCAGGGCGGCCCGATTGCCCAGACCGCCGAAGACTGCGCGCTGATGCTGAACGTGATGGCCGGTTTTGACGAGCGCGATTCCACCAGCCTGGAGCGTGCCCGCGAAGACTACACCCGCGAGCTGAACCAGCCGCTGGCCGGTTTGCGTGTGGGCCTGCCGCGCGAGTACTTTGCCGACGGCCTGGATGCCGACGTGGCCAAGGTGATCGAAGACGCCGTGGCCGAGCTGAAAAAGCAGGGCGCACAGGTGGTGGATATCAGCCTGCCCAATACCGAGCTGTCCATCCCGGCCTACTACGTGATCGCCCCGGCCGAAGCCTCCACCAACCTGTCGCGCTTTGATGGTGTGCGCTACGGCCACCGTGCGGCTGATTACAAAGACCTGGTGGATATGTATGAAAAGACCCGTGCCGAAGGTTTTGGCGCGGAGGTGAAGCGTCGCATCCTGGTGGGCAGCTATGTGCTGTCGCATGGCTATTACGACGCCTACTACCTGAAGGCGCAGAAGATCCGCCGCCTGATCGCCAACGATTTCAAGGCCGCGTTTGAGCAGTGCGACGTGATCCTGGGGCCGGTGGCCCCGACCGCCGCCTTCAATATCGGCGAGAAGTCCGGCGATCCGGTTCAGATGTATCTGTCTGACATCTACACCCTGTCGGTCAACCTGGCCGGCCTGCCCGGCATGAGCGTGCCGGCCGGTTTCGACCGTCGTGGCCGCCCGGTGGGTCTGCAGATCATCGGCAATTATTTTGGCGAAGCAAAAATGCTGAATGTGGCGCATCAGTTCCAGTTGGCTACCGACTGGCACACCCGCGCCCCCGCCCTGTAATCAAGCGCGTGCAGGGGCGTGCGTTGTGCGCCCCCTGACGGCATAGCAAAAGGATTTCTCCGCGATGAAATGGGAAGTCGTCATCGGTCTTGAGGTGCATGTGCAGCTCAACACCGCTACCAAGATTTTTTCCGGCACCAGCACCGCTTTCGGTGCCGAGCCGAACACCCAGGCCTCGGCCGTGGAACTGGCCTTCCCCGGCGTGCTGCCGGTGCTGAACAAGGCCGTGGTGGAAAAAGCCATCCGCCTGGGCCTGGCACTGGGCTCCAAGATCAACCAGAAGAACGTGTTTGCGCGCAAAAACTACTTCTACCCCGATCTGCCCAAGGGCTACCAGATCAGCCAGATGGAGCTGCCGATTGTCGAAGGCGGTGTGCTGCCGATTCTGGTGGGTGAAGAAGAAAAGCTGGTCAAGCTGACCCGCGCCCACATGGAAGAAGACGCCGGCAAATCGCTGCATGAAGACTTCAGCGGCATGACCGGCATCGACCTCAACCGTGCCGGTACTCCGCTCTTGGAAGTGGTGTCCGAACCGGACATGCGCTCGCCGGAAGAGGCCGTGGCCTATGCCCGCGCCCTGCACAGCCTGGTGATGTGGCTGGGTATTTGCGATGGCAATATGCAGGAAGGCAGCTTCCGCGTGGATGCCAACGTTTCGGTGCGCCCGTTTGGCCAGCAGGAGTTCGGTACCCGCCGCGAAATCAAGAACCTCAACTCCTTCCGCTTTCTGGAGCAGGCCATCAAGTACGAAATCCAGTGGCAGATCGACACCCTGGAAGATGGCGGCCGCGTGGAGCAGGCGACCGTGCTGTTCGACCCGGACAGCGGCGAAACCCGCATGATGCGCAGCAAGGAAGATGCGCACGACTACCGCTACTTCCCCGATCCGGACTTGCTGCCGGTGCGTATTGCCGACGAGCAGATCGAACGCATCCGCAGCGAAATGCCCGAGCTGCCGGCTGCCATGAAGGCGCGCTTTGTCGAAGCCTTCGGCGTGTCGTCCTACGATGCCGCGCTCTTGACCGGTAGCCGCGCCACGGCGGAATACTTCGAAGCGGTGGCCCAGGCCTCGGGTCAGGGCAAGCTGGCTGCCAACTGGGTGAATGGCGAAATCGCCGCCCGCCTGAACCGCGATGGCAAGGACATCAGCGCTTGCCCGATTACCGCCGAGCGCCTGACCGGCCTGATCCAGCGCATTGCCGACAACACCCTGTCCAGCAAACTGGCCAAGCAGGTGTTCGATGCCTTGTGGGATAGCGATCTGTCCGCCGATGCCATCATCGAGCGCGATGGCCTGAAGCAGGTGTCCGATGTGGGCGCCATCGAGAAAATGGTGGAAGAAGCCATCGCGGCCAACCCCAAGGCGGTGGAAGAGTACCGTGCCGGCAAGGAAAAGGCGCTCAATGCGCTGGCCGGTCAGGTGATGAAGGCTTCCAAGGGCAAGGCCAATCCGGCTCAGGTGCAGGATATCCTGAAACAGAAACTGGCCTGATTCACCTGCCGCCATCCCCTGGCGGCGGTGTTCAGCGAACGGCATGCTGCGGCATGCCGTTCTGTTTTTGCAGTTTAAATGGACCATTTTAACTGCCCCCTGCTGTTTTTCCGGACTGGCCACCGCTTGGCATTTGATTGTCATGGAAAAATCATTGTGTTGTCTTCCCGCACCATTTCAGCTCATAGCTCACTTTGACTGCCGGTATTAACCCACTGATTTGACACGGAAAGCGCTTTTTGAGGCTGTCGCTAAGTCATTGTCGCAAAAGGTGAATTAGCGCCGAGTGATGTTGACCATAGTGAAGTTCTTTCTTATAGTGGCGAAATGTGGGGTGAAGTGGGTAAAAGTGGGGCGACGGCCCCTCAACTTTCAGCGGTGGTGTCCAGCTCATGATCGGCGGCGTCAGTATTGTCTCTCTTGATAGCAAGGGTCGTTTGGCCATTCCGGCCAGACACCGTGAGACACTGCTGTCCGCGTTCGGGCACAAGCTGGTTGTCACCCTCGAATCCCCCGACCATCTGCTGATTTACCCAGAACCCAACTGGCGTCCGGTTGAAGCTCGTCTACTGGCACTTCCCACCGGCAATCCCACGCTGAAACGCTACCAGCGCCTCGTGCTTGGCCACGCAGAAACGCTGGACATGGACAGCGCCGGACGCATCTTGCTGCCTTCCCGCCTGCGCGAACTGGTCGGTCTGGACAAGGACGTGGCGCTGGTGGGCATGGGCAACCGCTTCGAGCTGTGGAATGCCGAGGAGTGGGACAGCCAGACCACGGAAGCACTGGCCATCGACCAAGCCGATCTGGCACAACATCTTGGAGACTTTACCCTGTGAGTTCCACCCCGTACGTGCACCGCACGGTGCTGCTAGCCGAAGCTGTAGCCGCGCTCGCCATCAAGCCTGATGGCGTGTATGTGGACTGCACCTTTGGTCGCGGTGGCCACAGCCGGCTCATCCTGTCGCAGCTGGGGCCGCAAGGCCGCCTGATTGCCTTCGACAAGGATCTGGAAGCCATTGCCGAAGCTGACAAGCTGGCGGCAGAAGACAGTCGCTTTACCATTGTCCACAACGGTTTCGAAACCCTGGGCCAGGAACTGGCCCGACTGGGGGTAGCCGTGGTGGACGGTGTATTGATGGATCTGGGCGTGTCCTCGCCACAGATCGACGACGGGCGTCGCGGCTTCAGTTTCCGCTTCGACGCACCGCTGGACATGCGCATGGACACCACCCGCGGCATCACTGCCGCCCAGTGGCTGGCTACTGCGGAAGAAGACGAAATCAAAGAGGTCATCAAGACTTATGGTGAAGAGCGGTTTGCTCGCAAGATCGCAGCAGCCATTGTTGCGCAACGGGAGCTCGCTCCCCTCCAGACCACGCGTGAGCTCGCCCTGCTCGTTGGGCAAAACGTCCGTACTCGGGAACCGGGTCAGGACCCAGCCACGCGGACCTTCCAGGCGATCCGGATCTTTGTGAACCGCGAGCTGGACGAGCTGAAAGCGGTATTGCCGCAAGCAGCCCGTCATCTGGCTGAGGGTGGCCGGCTGGCCATCATCAGCTTCCACTCGCTGGAAGACCGTATCGTCAAACAATACCTACGCGATGCCAGCAGCGTGGAAAAGCTGCCTACCTGGGTGATGGTGCGTGCCGACGAGATGGCACGCCCGCCGCTGGAAACCGTAGGCAAGCCGGTGCGCGCCAGCGAGGAAGAAGTGCGTGAAAACGCCCGTTCCCGCAGCGCCATCATGCGTATCGCCGAGCGTACCGCCGCGCCGTGGCGGGAGGGGGATGCATGAACCGCCTGTGCGCGATCCTTCTGGTGCTGGTCGTGGTGTCCGCCTGGTCGGTGGTCACCTCGCAGCACGTATCGCGCAGGCTGTACAGCGACCTGCAGAAAGAGCAGAAGTCCGCCCAGCAGCTGGAGGTGGAGTTTGGTCAGCTGCAACTGGAGCAAAGTACCTGGGGTGCGCACGCGGTGATTGAAAAGGCCGCCAGCACGCGGCTGGGCATGCATACGCCCGATCCACGGCAGATCCAGGTGATTTCTGCCCGGGGAGGTGCCTGATGCGCACCAGCTACTCCGCCCATCAGCGTGAACGCCTTGCCGATGCCAGCCCTGCCCTGAAAATGACGGCAGGGCGTGTGCGTTTTGTGCTGCTGATGCTGGGCATGCTGTTTCTGGCCTTGATCGGTCGTGCCATTTACCTGCAAGTGGTGCAGCAGGACTTCCTGCAAGGCCAGGGTGAGGCGCGTTTCCGGCGCGCCATGACACTGGAAGCCAACCGCGGGGTGATCACCGACCGCAATGGCGAACCGCTGGCCATCAGCTCGCCGGTACAAACCATCTGGGCCAGCCCGGCCGACATGGAGCCGGTGCCGCCGGCCAAGCTGCGTGATCTGGGCAAGCTGCTGGACATGGCACCGGAAGAGCTGGCCACCAAACTGTCCGACCGCAAGAAAGAATTCGTTTACATCAAGCGTCAGATCAATCCGGAAGTGGCCGACAAGGTGATTGCCCTGGGCATTCCCGGCATTGCCAAGCAGCAGGAATACCGCCGCTTCTATCCGGCCGGGGAAATCATTTCCCACATCATCGGTTTTACCGGGGTGGACGGCAAAGGTCAGGAAGGCGTAGAGCTGGCGCGCGAAAAAATGCTGTCCGGCAAGGATGGCCGCCGTGTGGTGATCAAGGATCGTCGTGGTCACATCATCGAGGACGTGGCTGCCATCGAGCCGCCGCGCGATGGCCAGACCCTGGCGCTGGCAGTGGATCATCGTATCCAGTACCTGGCTTATCGCGAAATCAAGGCCGCCGTGGAAGAGAACAAGGCCAAGGCGGGCAGTGTCGTCGTGCTGGATGCCAAGACCGGTGAATTGCTGGCGCTGGCCAACTACCCCTCGTTCAACCCCAACAACCGGGTTGGCACCACGCCGGAAATGCTGCGTAACCGTGCGGTGATCGACCTGTTCGAACCCGGCTCCACCATGAAGCCGCTGTCGATCTCGCTGGCGCTGGAGCACGGCAAGGCCAACGTCAACACCGTGCTGGACACCCACAGCTACATGATTGGTCCGGCCACCATCCGCGACGTATCGGCCCAGCCCAGCCTGAACATTCTGGGCATCATCCAGAAATCGTCCAACGTCGGCACCAGCAAGCTGGCGCTGCTGAGCAGCCCGCAGGATTTCTGGACTTATTACGATTCACTGGGCTTTGGCCGTGCACCCAATACCGGTTTTCCCGGTGAGGCGGCAGGGCGCTTGCGCGACTGGAAAAACTGGCGGCCCATCGAGCAGGCCACCATGTCCTTCGGCTATGGCGTGTCGGTCAGCCTGCTCCAGATGGCGCGGGCTTATACCATTTTCACCAATGACGGCGTGATGCTGCCCATCTCGCTGTACAAGACCAGCACCCCCATGCCGGGCAAACGGGTACTGAGCGAAAAAACCGCACATGAAATGCACGACCTGCTGGTGGCCAATAGCGAACCGGGTGGCGGCGCGGTCGGTGGTCGCATCATCGGCTACAGCATCGGCGGCAAGAGCGGTACGGCGCGCAAGCTGGAAGGGCGCACCTATGTGGCCAACAAGCACCGCGCCCTGTTCATGGGCTTTGCCCCGGGCAAGAACCCCAAACTGATCGTGGCCGTGATGATCGACGAACCCACGGCCGGCAAATATTACGGCGGCGCCATTTCCGCGCCGGTGTTTTCCCAGGTGGCTGGCGGCGCGCTGCGCGTGCTGAATGTGCAGCCGGACGAGCCGTCCAACAACAGCTTGCTGCCGGACTCGACCCCGGTCCCTGCGGATTTTTGAAGAAACAGAACATGAAAAGTCGCCTGACAAGCTTGCCGGACTGGGATCCGGCACAACTGAACCAGCTGGGCCTCCCCATCAAACGGGTCGAGGCTGACAGTCGCCGCGTGCTGCCCGGAGATATCTTCCTGGCCTGCCACGGCGAGTACGCTGATGGCCGCGACTTCATTCCTGCTGCGCTGGAAAAAGGCGCCGCAGCTGTGCTGTGGGATAACGCTGACGGGTTTGCCTGGAAGCCGGAATGGGTGCTGCCCAATCTGCCGGTGCCGGCCCTGCGCGAGCGTGCCGGCATGGTGGCGGCGCATGTCTATGGCCAGCCCAGCCTGGCGATGACGGTGATCGGCATTACCGGCACCAATGGCAAGACCTCCATTTCCCACTGGCTGGCACAGGCCTTTTCCCTGCTGGGGCAAAAAGCCGCGCTGATCGGCACCGTGGGTAACGGTTTTTATGGTGAACTGACCCAAACCACCCACACCACGCCAGACCCGGTCACCGTGCAGCAAAAGCTGGCTGAGTATCGCCGCCAGGGCGCGCACGTGGTGACCATGGAAGTGTCCAGCCACGGGCTGGACCAGTCGCGGGTCAATGGTGTCAGCTTTGCCACGGCGGTGTTTACCAACCTGACCCGCGACCATCTGGACTACCACGGCAGCATGGAAGCCTACGGTGCGGCCAAGGCCAAGCTGTTCCACTGGGAAGGCCTCAAGCACGCCGTCATCAATGTGGACGACCCGTTTGGCCGCCAGCTGGTGCAGGACATTGATGCCAGCCAGACCAAGGTAGTGAGCTATGGCCTGACCCAGGGCGATGTCCGCCCGCTCAGCCTCACGGCCAATCTGGATGGTCTGCACCTGCAGGTGACCACCCCTTGGGGTGAGGTGGAAGTGCGCACCGGCCTGGTGGGTCGCTTCAATGCCAGCAATCTGTTGGCCTGTCTGGCCACGCTGTGCGTGAATGGTGTCAGCCTGGCCGATGCTGCTGCAGTCATGGCGCGCATCCAGCCGGCACGTGGCCGCATGCAGAGCATAGGCGGCAGCCACGAGCCGCTGGTGGTGATCGATTACGCCCACACCCCGGATGCCCTGGAAAAAGCCCTGGCCACGCTGGCCGACATCCGCCCGGCCGCTAGCAAGCTGTATTGCGTATTCGGCTGCGGTGGCGACCGTGATCCGGGCAAGCGCCCGATGATGGGCGAAATCGCCGAACGCATTGCCGATGTGGCCGTGGTGACCAGCGACAACCCGCGTACCGAAAACCCGCAAACCATCGTCGATCATATCCTGGCTGGCATGAGCCATCCGGGCCATGTCGAGCTGGATCGCGCTGCAGCCATTCACTGGGCGGTCAGCCGTGCCCAGGCCGGCGACATCGTACTGATTGCCGGCAAGGGCCACGAGGAATATCAGGACATCGCCGGGGTCAAGCATCCCTTCTCCGATTTTCGCATTGCCGAAGAAGCACTGACGGCCTGGGGAGATCGCGCATGATGACCTTGCATCAGGCGGCACAACTGGCTGGCGGCAGCCTGAGCGGTGGCGACGGACAGGCGCGTCTGGCGCGCGTGGTCACCGATAGCCGTGCCGTGCAGCCGGGCGACCTGTTTGTCGCGCTCAAGGGCGAGCGTTTTGATGCGCATGATTTCGTGGCCGATGTGCTGGCCCGTGGTGCGCTTGCTGCGCTGGTGGCCGAGGATTTTGCACTGGAGAATGCCAGCCTGATCCGGGTAACTGATACCCGGCTGGCGCTGGGCCGTCTGGCTGCCGGCTGGGCTGCCACACTGCCGGCGCTGCGCGTGGGCATCACCGGCTCCAATGGCAAGACCACGGTCAAGGAAATGCTCACCGCCATTCTCAAGGCTCATGCCGGAGACGCCGCCGTGCATGCCACTGCCGGCAACTTCAATAACGACATCGGCCTGCCGCTCACCCTGCTGGGTCTCAAGCCCGCCCACCGTTATGCGGTGCTGGAAATGGGCATGAACCATCACGGCGAGCTGACTTATCTGACTGGCCTGGCGCAGCCGCAAGTGGCATTGGTCAACAATGCCATGCGCGCGCATTTCGGTCATTTCGCCGACACCACCGATGTTGCCCGTGCCAAGGCAGAAATCTTCTCTGGCCTGCAGGCGGATGGCGTGGCCATCGTCAATGCCGACGACGCCAATATCGATCTGTTCCGTACGGCCGCCGGCAAGCACCGCGTGTGCAGCTTTGGCCTGCAGCAGCCCGCTGACATCAGCGCCCGCGACATCAGCCTGCAGGCGCTGCAAAGCAGTTTTACCCTGTGCAGCCCGCAGGGCGAGCAGGCCATCAGCCTGCCGGCGCCGGGCGAACACAATGTCCGCAATGCGCTGGCCGCCGCTGCGCTGGCGCTGGCGCTGGATGTACCGCTGGCCACCATCGCGGCCGGCCTGGCTGCTTTTGGCAATGCCAAGGGCCGTTTGCAGCAGAAGGCTGGCCTGCACGGTGGCGTGGTGATCGACGACAGCTACAACGCCAATCCGGATTCCATGAAAGCCGGTATCGATGTGCTGGCCGGCTTGCCGGCACCGCACTGCTTCGTGATGGGTGATATCGGCGAGCTGGGCGAGTCAGCCGTGCAACTGCATCGCGAAGTGGGCGAACACGCCCGCCGGCGCGGCATTGCCCAATTGGTGACGCTGGGCGAACTCAGCCGTCACGCCGCCGCTGCCTATGGCGACGGCGCGCAGAGTTTTGATGATTTCGCGGCGCTAGCCAGCTGGCTGGGCGCCAATTTGCAAGCGGGAGCCTCAGTGCTGGTGAAGGGTTCGCGCTTCATGCGTATGGAACGGGTGGTGGAACACCTGACGACCGCAAAACAACAAGAAGAGGGAGTGTAAGGTGCTGCTCTGGCTAGCTGAATTGCTGGGTTCTCATATCCGGACCTTTAACGTTGTGTTCTACGTCACCCTGCGGGCGGTGATGGCGGCGCTGACTTCGCTGACCATCTCGCTGCTGATGGGGCCGTGGGTGATCCGCAAGCTGACCGAACTGAAAGTCGGCCAGGCGGTGCGCAATGATGGCCCGCAAACCCATCTGGTCAAGGCCGGTACGCCGACCATGGGCGGTTCGCTGATCCTGCTGTCCATCACCATTACCACCCTGCTGTGGGCCGACCTGTCCAACAAATACGTCTGGCTGCTGCTGGCGGTGATGCTGGGTACCGGTGCGCTGGGCTTCTACGACGACTGGCGCAAAGTGGTGTACAAGGACCCGAAAGGGGTGTCGGCCAAGTTCAAGATGGCCTGGCAATCCACCATTGCCATTGCTGCCGGGGTGTTCCTGATCGCCACCGCCAAGCTGCCGGCCTCCACCGAATTCATCGTGCCCTTCTTCAAGACCGTGGCCTACCCGCTGGGCGTGGTGGGCTTCTGCGTGCTGACCTATCTGGTGATTGTCGGCACCTCGAATGCGGTCAACCTGACCGATGGTCTGGACGGTCTGGCAGCGCTGCCGGTGGTGATGGTGGCCTCCGGCCTGTCCATCTTTGCCTATGTGGCCGGTCACGTGGTGTTCTCCCGCTATCTGGGCCTGCCCTTCATTCCCGGCGCGCATGAGGTCGTGGTGTTCTGCGCTGCCATCTGCGGGGCCTGTCTGGGCTTTTTGTGGTTCAACGCCTATCCGGCCCAGGTATTCATGGGCGACGTGGGCGCGCTGGCACTGGGCGCGGCACTGGGCACCGTGGCGGTAATCGTGCGTCAGGAAATCGTGCTGTTCATCATGGGCGGTCTGTTCGTGATGGAAGCGCTGTCGGTGATGATCCAGGTGACCTCGTTCAAGCTCACCGGCAAGCGTGTGTTCCGCATGGCACCGCTGCATCACCACTACGAATTGAAGGGCTGGAAAGAAACCCAGGTTGTCGTGCGTTTCTGGATCGTCACCATGATGCTGGTACTGGCCGGCCTCGCTTCGTTGAAATTGCGTTAAGGACAAGGGCTCATGGACTTTGCTGATCGTCACATCGCGGTAGTGGGGCTGGGAGGCTCGGGGCTGGCTGCCGCGCGCTATCTGGCTGCCCACGGCGCACGCGTGGTGGTGGCCGATAGCAAGCCCGCGCCGGAGCGCGTGGCCGAATTGCAGCGCCATGTGCCGGACGCCGAACTGCGCGTCGGTGCCTTTGATGCCAGCACTTTTGCCGGCGTCGACATGCTGGTGCTCAGCCCCGGCGTCCCGCTGAAAACCCCGGCCATTGACGCCTTCCGCCGGGCCGGTGGTGAAGTGGTGGGCGATGTGGAATTGCTGGCCCGCGCCATCAAGGGTAATGGCAGCAAGGTCATTGCCATCACAGGCTCCAATGGCAAGACCACGGTCACCAGTCTGGTGGGTCATCTGTGCCAGCAAGCCGGCCTGGATACCATCGTCGCCGGCAATATCGGCCTGGCGGTGCTGGAAGCCCTGCTGGAGCGCGAACAGTCCGGCAAGCAGCCTGATGTTTGGGTACTGGAATTGTCCAGCTTCCAGCTGGAAACCACTTACAGCCTGGAGGCGGATGCCGCCACCGTGCTGAATATTTCCGAAGACCACCTGGATCGCTACCACGACCTGCTGGACTACGCCCACGCCAAGACCGCCGTGTTCAATGGTCTGGGTGTGCAGGTGCTGAACCGCGACGACATCCTGGCTCCGGCCATGGTGCGTCCCGGCCATCAGGTGAAGTGGTTCTCGCTCAAGCAGCCGGTGGAATACAGCCTGCGTCAGCAGGACGGCGAATACTGGCTGAGCGCGCAGGGCGAGGCCGTGCTGCCGCAAGCCCGCCTGCAACTGCAAGGTCTGCACAATGCGGCCAACGCCCTGGCGGCGCTGGCCTTGTGCGACAGCATTGGCCTTGACCGTGTCGCCCTGTTGCAAGGCCTGCAAAGCTTTCAGGGCCTGGCCCATCGCGTGGAGCTGGTGGACGAATTTGGCGGCATCGCCTGGATTGACGATTCCAAGGGCACCAATGTCGGTGCTACTGAAGCGGCGCTCAATGGTATGACCCGCAAGGTGGTGCTGATTGCCGGCGGCGATGGCAAGGGCCAGGATTTCAGCCCGCTGGCTCCGGCCTGCCAGCGCATTGCCCGCGCCGTGCTGCTGATTGGTCGCGATGCCGGCCGTATCCGCGCCGCCCTGGCCGACAGCGCTGTGCCGCTGCAGGATTGCGCCACGCTGGAAGACGCCACCCGCGCTGCGGCCGCGCTTGCCCAGCCGGGTGATGTGGTGCTGCTGTCGCCGGCCTGTGCCAGCCTGGACATGTTCCGCAACTACGCCCACCGCGCCCAGGTGTTCATCGATACCGTGGCAGAAATCAAGGCCGCAGCGGTCGGAAAGGGGCAGCCATGATCGTGCACTCGGCGCGCCGCTACACCGCCATCAAACCCTTCGACGAGGCACTGGCCTGGGCGCTGGCCCTGCTGTTGTCCATCAGCCTGGTGATGGTGTACTCCGCTTCCATTGCCTACGCCGAGGCCGATGCTGCCACGCAAAATCGTTATTTCTATCTGATCCGCCACGTCATCTTCATGGTGATCGGCCTCAGCGCTTCTTACATCCTGTTCCAGGTGCCGACTCGCATCTGGCAGAAGTACGCCGGCAAGCTGTTCCTGCTGGGCATCGTGCTGCTGGTGCTGGTGCTGGTGCCCGGCATTGGCCGGGTGGTGAATGGTTCGCGCCGCTGGATCAACCTGCTCGTGCTGAATCTGCAGCCCTCGGAAATCATGAAATTTGCCACGGTGATCTATGCCGCCGACTACACCGTGCGCAAGACCCACAAGCTGCACAGCCTGAAAGAAGGTTTTGCGCCGATGTTCGCCGCCATGGTGGCCGTGGCCTTCCTGCTACTGCGCGAGCCGGACTTCGGCGCCTTGATGGTGGTGATGTCCATCGCCATGGGCGTGCTGTTCCTCGGTGGCATCAATATGCGCATCTTCTCAGGCCTGGCGGTGATGGCGGCGGTGGCCATCGTGCTGCTGATCATCTCCTCGCCCTATCGCCTGAAGCGGGTGCTGGGCTTTATGGACCCGTGGGACGACCCCTATGGCAAGGGCTATCAGTTGTCGCACTCGCTGATCGCCATCGGTCGGGGAGAGTGGTATGGCGTGGGGCTGGGTTCCAGCATTGAAAAGCTGTTCTACCTGCCCGAGGCCCACACCGACTTCATCATGGCGGTGATTTCGGAAGAATTCGGCTTTGTCGGCATCTGTGTGGTGATCGGCCTGTATGCCTGGATCGTGCGCCGTGCGTTTCACATCGGCGTGGAATCGAAAAAGCTGGAGCGCTTTTTCCAGGCGCTGGTGGCGCAGGGGCTGGGTATCTGGCTGGGCATCCAGGTGTTTTTCAACATCGGCGTGAACATGGGTCTGTTGCCCACCAAGGGCCTGACCCTGCCGCTGATGTCGTTTGGTGGTTCGGCCATGTTGATGAACCTCATCGCCATGGCAGTGCTGCTGCGGGTTGATTATGAAAACCGCCGCATCATGCGCGGCTACAAAGTGTAGTCGCACAGGACAAGCGCCGACAGGCGCGTGAGGGTGCAAGCCCGGTGGCGGCGGTTTCTGCGAGGCCAAGGGCCGAAGCTAAAACCGGAGCAAAGGGGCTACAAGGTGTAGTCGCGCAGGATAAGCGCCGACAGGCGCGTGAGGGCGCAAGCCCGGTGGCGGCGGTTTCTGCGAGGCCAAGTGCCGAAGCTAAAACCGGAGCAAAGGGCGGCTACAAAGTCTAGTCGCGCAGGACAAGCGCCGACAGGCGCGCGAGGGCGCAAGCCCGGTGGTGGCGGTTTCTGCGAGGCCGCAGGACGAAGCTAAAACAGCGCATCATGCGCGGTTACAAGGTTTGATGAAGATGACGAACAGAACGGTCATGGTAATGGCAGCTGGTACGGGTGGACACATCGTCCCCGGCCTCGCCGTGGCCAAAGAGCTGCAACAGCGCGGCTGGAAAGTGGTGTGGCTGGGCACCGAGCGCGGCATGGAAAACAAGCTGGTACCGCCCACCGGCATTCCGCTGGAGCGGCTGGCGTTTCATGGCGTGCGTGGCAAGGGCCTGATCGGCTCGCTCAAGGGCGTGCTGCAACTGTGCGGCGCTTTTGTGCGCGCGGCACAGCTGTTGTTTCGCCATCGTCCGGACGTGGTGCTGGGCATGGGCGGCTATGTCTGCCTGCCTGGCGGGGTAATGAGCGGCCTGCTGTGGAAACCGCTGGTGCTGGTGAATGCCGATGCCAGCCTGCTCTTGAGCAACAAGGCACTGCTGCCGTTTGCCCGCAAGCTGGTGTGCGGTTTTGATGGCAGTGCAGCCAAGAGCGGGGCCAAGGCGCTGGTGACCGGTAATCCGGTGCGCCGTGAAATCGAAGCCCTGCCGGCACCGGCACAGCGCATGGCCGGCCGCAGCGGTCCGCTGCGGGTACTGGTGGTGGGCGGCAGCCTGGGGGCGCGGGTATTGAATCAGACCCTGCCGCAAGCGCTGGCGCTGCTGCCGGCAGCACAGCGTCCGGTGCTGACCCACCAGACTGGCGAAGCGAATTTTGCCGAGGTACAGGCGGCCTATCATGCTGCCGGGCTGGATCAGCATGTGACGCTGTTGCCGTTTATTGATGACATGCCCAGCCGCCTGGCCGATTGCGACCTGATCATCTGCCGCGCCGGTGCCATCACGGTGAGCGAATTGTGCGCCGCTGGTGTGGCCAGCATTCTGGTGCCGCTGGTGGTATCCACCACCGCGCATCAGCGCGACAACGCCAGCTGGATGGCGACGGAAGGCGCGGCGATTCATCTGCCGCAAAGCGAACTGACAGCACAAAAGCTGGCAGACGTGCTGGCTGGTCTTGACCGGCCCCGTCTGCTGGAACTTGCCAGCCATGCCCATGCATTGGCCCGGCCCGGCGCAGCCGCCCGGGTGGCCGATCTGTGCCAGGCACTGGCAGACGAACAGTAATACGGCAGCCACAAGCGGCCGGAAGCAACGAGAAAGAACATGAAACACAGGGTCAAACACATTCACTTCGTCGGCATCGGTGGTGTCGGCATGTGCGGCATTGCCGAGGTTCTGTTGAACCTCGGTTACAGCGTGTCCGGTTCGGACATGGCTGATGGTGCCGCCACCCAGCGCCTGGCCGCGCAGGGCGCACGCGTGTTCTTTGGCCATGACGCCACCTATATGGAAGGTGCCGATGTGGTGGTGACCTCCACTGCGGTGAAGGCTGACAACCCGGAAGTGCTGTGCGCGCGTGAACGCCGCATTCCGGTGATCCCGCGCGCCATGATGCTGGCCGAGCTGATGCGCTTCAAGCAGGGCATCGCCATTGCCGGCACCCATGGCAAGACCACCACCACCAGCCTGACGGCCTCGGTGCTGGCGGCAGCCGGGCTGGACCCGACCTTTGTCATCGGCGGCAAGCTGACCGCAGCGGGTACCAATGCCAAGCTGGGCTCGGGTGAGTTCCTGGTGGCTGAAGCGGATGAGTCGGATGCATCTTTCCTGCACCTGACGCCGGTGATGGCGGTGATCACCAATATCGACGCCGACCACATGGACACCTACGACCACAGCTTCGACAAGCTCAAGCAGGCTTTTGTCGATTTCCTGCACCGCCTGCCGTTTTATGGCCGTGCCGTGCTGTGCGTGGACGACCCGAATGTGCGCGAGATTCGCAGCCGCATCACCAAGCCGGTGACCACCTATGGCCTGGACGATTCGGCCGACATCTATGCCGAAAACGTAGTGGCCGCCAGCGGCCAGATGCATTTCGACGTGGTGGTCAACAACGGCCAACGCCAGACCTTCCCGGTGGTGCTGAACCTGCCGGGCCGTCACAACGTGCTGAACGCCTTGTCGGCCATTGCCATCGGTCTGGAGTGTGGCGCGGACATTCCGTCCATCCAGCGTGGTCTGGCCGAATTTGCCGGCGTGGGCCGTCGCTTCCAGCGTTATGGCGAAGTGGCCCTGCCGGCTGGTGGCAGCTTCACCCTGGTGGACGACTACGGCCACCACCCGGTGGAAATGGCGGCCACGCTGTCGGCCGTGCGTGGTGCCTTCCCGGACAAGCGACTGGTACTGGCCTTTCAGCCGCACCGCTACAGCCGCACCCGTGATTTGTTCGAAGATTTCGTCAAGGTATTGAACGGCGTGGATGCGCTGTTGCTGTCGGAAGTGTATGCCGCTGGCGAAGCCCCCATCGTGGCAGCTGATGGCCGTGCCCTGGCGCGCGCCGTGCGCGTGTCGGGCAAGGTGGAACCGCTGTTTGTCGAGCAGATTGCCGATATGCCGCGCACCATCATGGACATCGCCCGCGATGGCGATGTGGTGATCACCATGGGTGCCGGTTCCATTGGCGCGGTGCCAGGCAAGCTGGTGGCGGGCAAGCTGTAAGTAGCAGGCGAATTTTGGCGGGAGGGGACAGACCCTCCCAGTAAGGAAGAGCAATGAAGCAGTACGGCAAAGTGGCAGTGATGATGGGCGGCAGCTCCGCCGAGCGGGAAATCTCGCTGATGAGCGGCAATGGAGTACTCAGCGCCTTGCGTTCGCGCGGGGTGGACGCCCACGCCTTCGACCCGGCTGACAAACCGTTGTCGGCGCTGAAGGACGAAGGCTTCGAGCGCGTGTTCATCATCCTGCACGGTCCGTTTGGCGAAGACGGCACGCTGCAGGGCGCACTGGAAACCTTGGGCATTCCGTATACCGGCTGTGGGGTGATGGCATCGGCCATCTGCATGGACAAATGGCGCACCAAGCTGCTGTGGCGCGGTGCCGGGCTGCCGATTCCGGAATTCGAGCTGCTGGACGAGAACAGCGACTTCGCTGCCGTGGAAGCACGACTGGGCCTGCCGCTGTTCGTGAAGCCGGCCACCGAAGGCTCCAGCATTGGCGTGACCAAGGTAAAACAGCCGGGCGAACTGCAAGCCGCGTTTGAGGAAGCCCGC
Organism: Aquitalea palustris; assembly: GCF_003693445.1. GTDB lineage: Bacteria > Pseudomonadota > Gammaproteobacteria > Burkholderiales > Chromobacteriaceae > Aquitalea > Aquitalea palustris. Next base: position 50,532 of record NZ_RFAR01000004.1, read on the forward strand.
AAGTACGACCCGCTGGTATTGGCCGAGCGCTTTGTCGGTGGTGGCGAATACACCTGTGCCGTGATAGATGGCCAGGCTTATCCCACGATCAAGATCGAGCCGGCTACCGAGTATTACGATTATCAGGCCAAGTATTTCCGTGACGACACGGTCTACCGCTGCCCGTCCGGCTTGAGCGAAGAAGTGGAACAGCGCGCCCGTGCACTGTGCCTGCAGGCCTTCCGCGTGCTGGGTGGCCAGGGCTGGGGCCGGGTGGATTTCCTGATGGATGAGGATGGTGGCATCTATCTGCTGGAAGTGAATACCAACCCGGGCATGACCAGCCACAGCCTGGTGCCGATGGCTGCGCGTGCCCAGGGCATCAGCTATGAGGACCTCTGCCTGAACGTGCTGGATATGGTGCATGTGGGATAACCATCAGCTGCTGAAAGGCCTGGCCAATTTCCTGCTGGGCGCCTCGCTGCTGATGCTGATGTATGCAGGTGGATTCTGGGTGACGCATGCACCGGTGTTTCCGGTGAAGAAGATCCAGATCCAGGGACAGATGAAAAGGGTGACACCGGAGCAGCTGCGCTTCATTGCCGAACATGAGCTGACCGGAACTTTCTTCACGCTGGACATCGACAAGACGCGGGCGGCATTCGGCAAGCTGCCCTGGGTGCGGGATGCCCAGGTGCGCCGGCGCTGGCCGGATGCGCTGGAAATTGCAGTGGAAGAACATGTGGCGCTGGCGCGCTGGGGGGAAAACGGGCTGGTAGACAGCCACGGTGACCGCTTCGATGCCGCCAGTGATCAGCAACTGCCGGTGTTTTACGGGCCGGCAGGCGCAGAAAAGGACATGACAGCCATGCTGGCGCGTTTGCGCCAGGGCCTGAAGCCGACGGGGCTGGCCCCCAAGGACATCTGGCTGTCGCCACGCCGTGCCTGGCAGGTCGGGCTGGATAACGACATCAAGCTGGATCTGGGTCGTGGCGACGTGGATTTGCGGGTGGAGCGATTCGCCCAGTACTGGAAAGACAAGCTGGCAGCGCTGCCGTACCACATCGATTACGTGGATATGCGCTACCCCAATGGATTTGCCGTGCGGATGCCTGATTACAAGGCCCCGCCGGCTCAAGTGAAAAAGTAATACCAAGCTGGAGCGACAGGTGAGCAAACCTAAGGAAAGCAAGAACATGCTGGTCGGCCTGGACATCGGCACATCCAAGATCGTGGCGATTGTCGCGGAAGTTCTGGATGACGGCCAGCTCAACATCATCGGCATGGGCCAGACCCCGTCTCGCGGTCTGAAGCGCGGCATGGTGGTGAACATCGAATCCACCGTGCAGGCCATCCAGCGTGCATTGGAGGAGGCCGAGCTGATGGCCGACTGCAAGATTCACGAGGTGTTTGCCGGCATTGCAGGCAGCCACATCAAGAGCATCAACTCGCACGGCATGGTGGCCATCAAGGACCGCGAAGTCATGCAGATGGACATCGAGCGCGTGATTGAAACCGCCCGCGCCGTCACCATCCCGCCGGATCACCAGGTGCTGCACATCCTCACCCAGGAATACAGCATCGACGGCCAGGAAGGCGTGCGCGAACCCTTGGGCATGAGCGGCGTGCGGCTGGAAGCCAAGGTGCATATCGTCAGCGGTGCCGTGTCTGCTGCACAGAACGTCACCAAGTGCGTGCGCCGTTGCGGGCTGGAAGTGTCCGACCTGGTACTGCAGCCGATGGCCTCGGCCATTGCCGTGCTGTCGGAAGACGAAAAGGAACTGGGCGTGTGCCTGATCGATATCGGTGGCGGTACCACCGATATCGCGGTGTATGCCAACGGTGCCATCCGCCATACCGCGGTGATTCCGATTGCCGGTGACCAGATCACCAACGACATCGCCATGGCGCTGCGTACCCCGACCAAGGAAGCCGAAGACATCAAGATCCAGCACGCAGTCGCGCTGGTGACCATGGCTGATCCGGGCCAGATGATCGAAGTGCCGGGCGTGGGCGAGCGCGGACCGCGTCAGATGTCGCGCGCCACCCTGGCCGAAGTGGTGGAACCTCGGGTGGAAGAACTCTTCCAGCTGGTACAGCAGGAACTGCGCCGCAGCGGTTTCGAAGACCTGCTGTCCTCCGGCATCGTGCTGACCGGTGGTGCCAGCCTGATGCCGGGCATGGTGGAACTGGCCGAAGAGGTGTTCCACATGCCGGTGCGCGTGGGCGTGCCCAAGTATGTTGGCGGCCTGGCCGAAGTGGTGAAGACCCCGCGCTTCTCCACCGGTGTCGGTCTGTTGTTGTACGGCAAGGACCAGATCCAGACCCATAGCGGCCCCAAAGTGGAAAGCGCTGGTGTCGGCCATCTGTTCGGCCGCATGAAGGCCTGGTTCGCCGGGAATTTTTAAGCCCGGGCGGCCGGCTGGCCGCCGGGGTGATGTGTTTTATCGGGCAGCAGTAAATATCGGAAATGCAAGCTCATCTTAAACTTGAGGAGAGGCAAATGAGCGGAATGGTTTTTGAAGTAATGCAAGAGACCGCCAACGCGGCCGTGATCAAAGTGATCGGCGTAGGTGGTGGTGGTTGCAATGCCATCGACAACATGATCAGCAGTCATGTGCATGGTGTGGAGTTCATCTGCGCCAATACCGATGCGCAATCCCTGCAGCGCAACAAGTCGCCGCAGAAACTGCAACTGGGCAACAACCTGACCCGTGGTCTGGGTGCCGGTGCCAACCCCGAGGTGGGTCGCAGCGCCGCACTGGAAGACCGCGAACGCATCGCCGATGCCCTGCGTGGCGCCAATATGGTGTTCGTGACCGCCGGCATGGGTGGTGGTACCGGTACTGGTGCGGCACCGGTGGTGGCCGAAGTGGCCAAGGAACTGGGCATCCTGACCGTGGGTGTGGTCACCCGTCCGTTCGACCACGAAGGCAAGCGCCTGAAAGTGGCACAGAGCGGCATCGAAGACCTGAAAAAGCATGTCGATTCGCTGATCGTCATCCCCAACGAAAAGCTGATGGAAGTGCTGGGCGACGATGTCACCATGCGCGAAGCCTTCCGCGCCGCCGATGACGTGCTCAAGGGCGCAGTGGCCGGTATTGCCGAAGTGATTACCTGCCCCGGCCTGATCAACGTCGACTTTGCCGACGTGCGCACCGTGATGTGCGAAATGGGCCTGGCCATGATGGGTTCGGCTTACGCCTCTGGTATCGACCGTGCCCGCGTGGCCGCCGAGCAGGCTGTGGCCAGCCCGCTGCTGGACAACATCACCCTGGAAGGTGCCCGTGGCGTGCTGGTGAACATTTCCACCGCACCGGGTTGCCTGAAGATGAGCGAATACCGCGAAATCATGGGCATCATCCGTCAGTACGCCGACGAAGATGCCCAGATCAAGTTCGGTACCGCCGAAGTGGAAGACATGCCGGAAGACACCATCCGTGTCACCCTGATCGCCACTGGCCTGGGTCAGCAAAAGCCGGTACGCGAAGAGCGTCCGGAATACATCAAGATCGTCAAGACCGGCACCGACGACCGTGCCGTCGAAGTGATCAACTACGACGATTTCGATACCCCGGCCATCATGCGCCAGGGCCGTCGCCGCGCGGCGCCGTCCACCGATTTTTCCAACCCGGAAGTCAGCGACAGCTACGATATCCCGGCCTTCCTGCGCAAGCAGGCCGACTGAGAAAGGCCAATCAGGATAAATAGTTAAATACTATTAACGTGTGACAAGCAATCAATAAAGCATGGCGCAAGCCTGTGCTAAAATCGGGTTTTCCCGATTGCCTGAAAGCTTCACATGATATTCCAGCGCACGCTGAAACAAGCGATCAGCGCCACAGGTGTCGGCTTGCATTCTGGCGAGCGGGTGAAACTCACCCTGCTGCCGGCAGCACCCGACACCGGCATCGTCTTTCGCCGCACCGACTTGCCCGAGTCGGAGGATGTGAAAGCCGAGCCTGCGCTCGTCAACGACACGCGCCTCTCCTCCACGCTGGTGACCGCCACCGGCGTGCGTGTCGGCACGATCGAGCATTTGATGTCGGCCTTTGCCGGCTTTGGCATCGACAACCTCATTGTCGAGGTGACGGCAGCGGAAATGCCCATCATGGATGGTTCCGCTGCCCCTTTCATTTATCTGCTGCAAAGTGCTGGTGTGGTCGAGCAGACTGCGCCCAAGCGCTTCATCCGCGTCAAGCAGCCAGTGGAAATCGTTCAAGGGGACAAATGGGTCAAGCTGGAGCCGCTGGATGGCTTCAAGATCACCCTGTCCATCGAGTTCAACCATCCCGCTTTCAATCTGGCCCCGCAAAAGGTGACTGTCGATTTCGCCAGCAGCTCTTATCTGGACGAAATCAGCCGCGCCCGCACCTTCGGTTTCATGCACGAAGTGGAATACATGCGCCAGCACGGACTGGGGCTGGGCGGTAGCCTGGACAACGCCATCGTCATCGATGACGAATATGTGCTGAATCCGGAAGGCCTGCGCTTCCCCGACGAATTCGTGCGCCACAAGATTCTGGATGCCATTGGCGACCTGTACATCGTCGGCCACCCGCTGATTGCCGCCTTCTCCGGCCATAAATCCGGCCATGCGCTCAATAACAAATTGCTACGCAAACTGCTGGATACGCCGGATGCCTGGGAATACGTCAGCTTTACCGACCCGCTGGACGCCCCGTCCAGCTTCCACCGCCTGCCCGAGGTGATATAGCCATGCTGGCGCTGTGGCGGCTGTGGGCCATTGTCATGATTCTGGCTTTTGGCTGGTCCGCCATCAGCTATGCGCTCACCCGCAACCCGCGTTATTTGCATATCAGCCAGCGCCTGTGCAAGTGGACTGGCGGCCTGGGTTTGCTGATCACCCTCTTCTGGCTAATTGGCAAATTGATCCGCTAGCGGCACACTGCCAGCCTTTTTCCGCTAGCCGTACGCGGCTGCATCTTGCTGGAGGTTTTCATGTCCGGATTGACTCATTTCGATGCCAGCGGCCAGGCCCATATGGTGGATGTCGGTGACAAGCAGGTCAGCCGCCGCCGTGCCGTGGCACAAGGCTGCATTCAGATGCAGCCCGCCACCCTGGCACTGATCCGCGATGGCAGCCACAAAAAGGGCGACGTGCTGGGCATTGCCCGCATCGCCGCCATCATGGCTTCCAAACGTACTGCCGACCTCATCCCGCTGTGCCACCCCATCGCCCTGACCCGTGTGGCGGTCGACTTCATGCTGGACGCCGCCGCTAGTAGCGTTGCCATTACTGTCACTGCGGAATGTAGTGGCCAGACCGGGGTGGAGATGGAAGCGCTCACCGCTGCCAGCGTCGGCTTACTGACCATCTACGATATGTGCAAGGCAGTGGACCGTGCTATGGTTATTTCAACAGTACAGTTGCAGGAAAAAGATGGCGGCAAGAGCGGCCATTGGCAGCGTCGACCTTGAAGGCGGTACTGGTAACTGAGGGTTTGTTGTCTCTGCATGGTGTTTTTCAAGATCGGTTTGGAATCAATACCGCCTGCATGCTCAATACGCTATTCAAGAGGCCAGCCTTGGTCCTGACCGTTTGCTGATTCTGTGTGGATTTTTATATTTGCTGCAGCTGACCCAAGTTGTGCGAGTTTTTGGCTTATTACCGGAGAGACGTAATATGATCTTTTATTGCAAATGTGCGCCTGTGCCAGTGAGTCTCGCAGGCCTTTTCTTCAGTAAAATGCCATGCAGAAGTCGAGTGTCAGGTTTATTGTTCACCTTGTTCGTACTGATTGCTCCCACTACGCTGTACGCTCAGTGCAATGCCCTTCCCGGTACCACCAATCAGATATTCAGCACCACCGGACCTTCCTCTTTTCTTTTTAATACGAGTAATCTGTATCCGGATGGCACGCCACTGTCTCCCTGGTATGTTTCAAGTTTTCCAACTTTCTTTCAGTGTCAGGCTGATAGTAGTGGCACTTACTATTATTCTTATTATGGTGCCACGGCATTCAATACCTATACTCAGCAAAACTATCTTGAGGCAGGCTATTCTTGGATGCTACGTTATACTTATGGCAGTTATAATACCGGTTTGGGTTTTGCAATGGGGGTGTCGTCGAATGCTTCCAAATTTGTCGAAATTCCAGTCAAAGCACTTGGCTCTGGCTATGATTATATACAGGGCACCACCGGTGGTAGCGTATATTTGAAAGCGGGAGATATACTGAAAGTCCCTGTTTATTTTAGTTATCGCTTGTTTAGAACGGGTCAGTTGCGAAGCAAGCCGATTGCTTCAGGTACTTATGACCTTACTTATGCATTTGGTGATTCAACGGCAACGCTCGCTCTTAATGTATCTGGTGGTGGTACTCCTTATACTACCGTCTTGTGGAATAAGGTATTGATCGCGCCGCAAACGTTAACGATCAATGATAAAACATGCACGGTACTGACTTCGGCTTTGCTGGTTCAATTGCCAACGATTAATGTCAATACCCTGTCCACCGTTGGTAGTGTCAGCACGCCGACATCCTTTTCTCTTCCCGTTACCTGCACAAATTCAACCAATGTCTATATGACATTTACCGATGGAGCCAATCCCGGGCAGACCACTTCTATTTTGCAGCCCTCGTCGAGCTCGACCAGCAGCGGTGTCGGTCTTCAATTAAAAGGCAGCGGCAACAAGCTTATTTATTTTGGACCAGACTCCAATGTACCCGGGACCACCAATCAGTTTCTGGCGGCTGGTAATGTGGTGGGTCTTACCAACCTGCCTTTTACTGCTTCCTATATTCGCACTGGCGTTGTGGCTCCTGGAAGTTTCAATGCACTTGCAACGTTCACCATGTCATATCAGTAGCGACCGCAGGTTATCGGCCATCGTGCGGATTAAGCCTCTAGCTCCTGGCCTACTGGTTTGGTATTGGCACACTGTGCGTTTGGGACACACCGCAGACTATGAACGGCTTCTTAGTCGTGCAGTTCGGTTAGTTGTACCTGTTCGGGGCGCGCTTCGCGGCTGATCAGTACCACGGCTGACAATATCAGCCCGCCGCCCAGCGCCTGGCTCCAACCCAGTGGTTCACCCAATAGCAGCCAGGCCAGCAGGATGGTGACCACTGGTTCTGCAGTGGAAATCAGCGAGGCCTGGGTGGCACCGGTGTCCGCTAGCCCGGATAGGAACAAGGCCAGCGCGGCTACCGTGCCGAAGCCAGCAATACCCAATACTGCCAGCCAGCCGTGCAGGCTGGCCGGGCCGTGAAAGCCGGTCATGCCCAGGTAGACGCCATAGCAAATGGCGGCAGAAAACACCACCACGCAAGCCGAAGTCAGCGGATCGCAGCCAGCGGTATAGCGGCTGCCCGCCAGGATATACAGCGAATAGATCACGGCTGATGCCAACCCCAGTAGCAAGCCCAGCGGCTGGGCCGACAACTCCAGGCCAATGGTGATGGCCAGGCCAGCCAGTGCCAGCAGCAGGGCGAGCAGGCGGCGTGCGCTGAAACGCTCACCCAGCAACAGCGTGGACAAGACCAGCACGATGGCGGGGAACAGGTAGAGCAGCAGGGCGATGGTGCCGGCACTGGCATAGTGCAGGCCGGAAAAATAACAGGCCGCCATGCCGGCATAACCCAGGCTACCCATGGCCATCAGCACCAGCAGGGCGCGTCCGCGCGGCCAGGGCAGCTTTTTCCAGACGACCCATGGCAAGAGCAATAGTCCGGCCAGGAAAAAGCGCAGGAACAGCAGGCTGGCGGTGGATGTGCCGTCGGCATAGGCAAAGCGGGCCAGGATGGCCATGCTGCCAAAACCGATGGCGGAAAGCAGAATCTTGAATTGCGCCAGGTTCAGGGCGCGGGGCAGGGCGGCGGGGCAGGAGGACACGATACGGCCATGAGGCAGGGGAAAGCCTTATAGATACCGCAATTCCACCTGCTTGTCATGAAGCTTGCACCTGGCTGGTGCAAAACAGCGTGAACAGGGGGCGGATGATCTGGCCCTTGCTGTCCACGCTGGGCCTGGTTTAGCGCCAGGGTGCGGCGCGCAACAGTTTGCTGGCCTGCTCGGCCGATTTCGGTGCCGTCTTCTCTACGCACAGGTCTTCGCGCAAGGCACGGCGGGCCTTGTCGTCGTACTCGATCTTGCGCCAGTCGGCAAGCATGGATTCAATCCAGCGCTTGTTGATGCTGTCACCAAAGGCATAGCTGCGATACGTGCCCTCGGCGCACTGTATGCCTTCCACGCTGAGATTTTCCGCACCGGACGGGCTTTGCACGCGCAGAATCAGCCGGATCACGCCATCTTCGCCCACGGTCATGCTCTTGCTGTCGACAAAGTATTTGTTGGCCACTTCCGGGCCGATATAAAAGCCGATCCAGTCTGGTGCGGCAGGATAGGCGGGAATGCTGAACTTGCCTTCAGCCCAGGGCTGGATATCGTCCATCGCGTAATTGGTATTGTTGGAGCTTCTGCTGTATTCGCTGGCCTGGGCGCTCAGCGCCAGCAGCAGTCCGGCCAGTGCCAGACCATATCGGGACAATTTCAAGCTCGTCTCCTGCTTCAAAGCTTGGCCGGGTGTTGTACCTGCCCCGGCCGGATGGTGTAACGGCGGCGACCGGCTTCACGGCCGGCCAGCCCCCAGGAAAGTTCGGACAAGCTTACATCACCCCGCGCGGATATGTTCAGCAGCATGGAGGAGCGGGTGCCGTAGTCGCGTCCCTGAATGAACACGGGCGACAGGGTTTTTTCCAGCGCCAGCCCGATCCCGGTATTGGGCAGCTGGCCCGGGCCGGCCTGAGTGGCATCGGCCAGCCAGGCAAAGGCTTGCTCTTCAGTGGGCGGACGACGCAGGCCGCGCAGATGCTCGGCCAGCCGTTCGCTCTTGAACCAGGGGGTATCCAGCGTGGCATTGGACAGGGTGTGTACCCCGGGGGTGACACGGGCGATGCGGGCGCCACGGCTGTGGAAGTGGAACAGATCATCCACCTGACCGTACAGCAGGTTAAACGGGGCGTAGTGCTGATGGTTGTCGCGCAGCCAGTCGGCAAAGCTGAAGGGGTCGTCCTCGCCGGTGACAAAACGTTGTACCAGCTCGCCACGCGAACGTGCACCGCTTTTGCCATAGCCTTCGCGAAAATTGGTCAGCGCGGCAAAGCGGCCACGGCCATCCACCATCAGCCAGCTGCCACCTGCCTGCAGATCGCGGCCACCCAGGGTGTCGGCATGGCCTTCCCACCAGTCCAGCGGCGCGCTGGGGCGGGCGTAGTATTCGTCGCGGTTGGCCAGCAAAACCAGCTGGCCCAGGCCGGGCATCTTGTAGGCAAAGGCAATCACGCACATGGCGGGTGTCCCGATTTTGGGGGGCTTGACGAGTGGCGTACACTAAGCGGATACAGAGCCGGTAGAATACCGCCTCCAATTGGCATTGTAACGTAAGACTGAGCGAAAGCCCCATGACTCCCGACCGCCTGATTGACCTGTCCGGCCTGAACTGCCCCTTGCCCATCCTGCGTGCCAAGAAGGCACTGGCGGAAATGGCCAGCGGCACGGTGCTGGAAGTGATTGCCACCGACCCCGGTGCGCCCAAGGATTTCGAGGCATTCTGCCGCCAGACCGGCAATGCTCTGCTCGAATCGGCCAGTACGGCGGACGGCAAATTCCGCATGGTGTTGCGCCGCAAATGATGTGGGCGGCGGCGCACCCGGCCGGTGGCCGCCTGCCTGTCCTGATCCCGATAGTCCAGCGATAGAGCGAAACCGCATGCAGACCCTTACCCTCATCCGTCCCGACGACTGGCACCTGCACCTGCGCGATGGCGCAGCCCTGGCTGCCGTGCTGCCTGATACCGCGCGCCAGATGGGCCGCGCCATCATCATGCCTAATCTGAAACCGCCGGTGACCACGGTGGAAGCCGCTGCGGCCTACCGTGAACGCATTCTGGCGGCATTACCGGCCGGCAGCCGTTTCGAGCCGCTGATGACGCTTTATCTCACCGACAACACCAGTGCCGAGGAAGTGTACAAGGCGCGTGCCAGTGGTTTCGTGCATGGCATCAAGCTGTATCCCGCCGGTGCCACCACCAATTCCGACTTCGGCGTCAGCAGTATTGATAAAGCCATGCCGGCACTGGAAGCCATGGCCGAGTGCGGCATGCCGCTGCTGGTGCATGGTGAGGTGACTGATCCGGCCATCGATATTTTCGACCGCGAAGCCGTGTTCATCGAACAGGTATTCCAGCCGCTGCTGGCGCGCCTGCCTTCGCTGCGCGTGGTGTTCGAACACATCACCACCAAGGATGCCGCCGAGTATGTGGCCAGTGCACCGGCCAATATCGCCGCCACCATCACTGCGCATCACCTGCTGATGAACCGCAATGCCATCTTCGTTGGCGGCATCCGCCCGCATCACTATTGCCTGCCGGTACTCAAGCGCGAACTGCATCGCCAGGCGCTAGTGGCTGCGGCGACTTCCGGCTCGGCCAAGTTTTTCCTCGGCACCGACAGCGCGCCGCATGCGCGCCACGCCAAGGAGGCCGCCTGTGGCTGCGCCGGCATGTATACCGCCAATGCCGCCATCGAACTGTATGCCGAGGCCTTCGAGGCCGCCGGGGCGCTCGACAAGCTGGAAGCCTTTGCCAGCCGGAACGGCCCGGCTTTCTACAAGCTGGCACCCAATGCCGACACCATCACCCTGGTGAAGGAGAGCTGGACAGTACCTGCCGCGCTGCCGTATGACGGCGACAGCCTGGTGCCGCTGCGTGCTGGCGAAGCCATCCATTGGCGTCTGCAAGACTGAAACCGGGCTGACCGGTCCTGTTGATGAAAGCTCCCTGCGGGGAGCTTTTTTCATGGGTTTTCCGCTCGATATTGTCGGGCAATCCAACGCCTTGCCGGCGAATGGCGGCGGTTTGCCATGCCATGCCGTATTGGCCGGAAGCCTTTGACAGTGCGCAATCCGGTGGTATCCAGCTTTTATCGTACTGATATTTAGTATCGGTCATTGGCTGATTAATATGCTGCCGGCCTGAATGGGCAAATGAAAGTCGCTGCGGCGGCAAATGTGCCGCTTAAATCAGCCCATGCATGCAAGATAATAATACCAGCCAATATAATTACTCATGGCAGGGGTGGTAAATTTTGTGGTTAAGCGGAAAATCCTGTGAAAAATTGCTGGCAAAAGCGCTAACGTCGTTGAAATGACACGGGTTTTGCAAAACGCTTGTCATATTGTTCTGATTCAGACTTGAAGAATTGAAAAACGCTGGCGCATAATGGCCCGGCCCGTTTCGGACAGTTAAACGGGAAGTTCCGGACATAATTCGGATAAAAGAATTTGCGCACCCGCAATAAGCGGGGCTCTACAGAACAGGAGAATAGGCGAATGTCACACAATAAATCGCTGCGCGTGGCCGCGGCAGCCGTAGCCCTGGCAATGGCCGGTACGACCGGTTTCGCCATGGCCGCCCAGGTGCCGGCTGGTGTCAAGCTGGCTGCCAAGCAGGAGCTGACCCGCAACACCGGTTCCGAGCCGGAATCGCTCGATCCGGTACTGGCCGAATCGGTACCGGCCAACACCATTACCGCCGACCTGTTTGAAGGCCTCACCGCCACCGACAGCTTTGGCAAGGTGATGCCGGGCGTGGCCGAGTCGTGGAAGCAGACCAGCCCCACCACCTGGGTATTCAAGCTGCGCAAGAATGCCAAGTGGTCGGATGGTTCCGCCGTGACCGCAAGCGATTTCGTGTATGGCTGGCAGCGTTTTGTCGAGCCCAAGACTGCCTCTCCCTATGCCTCCACCTATGGCATCTTCATCCAGAACGGCAAGGAAATCACCGAAGGCAAGAAGCCGGCTTCCTCGCTGGGCGTGAAGGCCGTGGACAAGTACACGCTGGAAGTACAAACCCCGTACCCGGTACCGTTCATGCCGTCGCTGGTAGCCAACACCCAGCTGGCTCCGCTGCCCAAGGCCACCATCGACAAGTTTGGCAAGGACTGGACCAAGCCGGGCAAGATGGTTTCCAACGGCGCTTTCGCGCTGAAGGACTGGCAGGTCAACAGCAAGGTGGTGGTGGAAAAGAACCCGCAGTACTGGGATCTGAAAAATGTACAGCTGGCCAAGATCACCTATCTGCCGATCGAAGACCACAATGCCGACGTGAAGCTGTATGAGTCCGGCGAAAACGACTGGGTGCTGGAACTGCCGTCCGGCACTTACGACAAGTACAAGGCCCAATATCCGAAGGAGATCCGCAATGCGCCTTTCCTGGGCCTGCGTTACTACTCGCTGAACAACAAGGACCCGCTGCTGAAGGACGTGCGCGTGCGCAAGGCGCTGTCCATGGTGATCGACCGTGACATACTGGCCAAGAAAGTGACCGCCGACGGCCAGGCTCCGGCTTATAGCGCCATCGTGGCCGGTACTGCCGGCGCCGATGTCACCAGCTACGACTGGGCGAAATGGCCGATGGCCAAGCGGGTGGAAGAGGCCAAGAAGCTGCTGGCCCAGGCGGGTGTACAGCCTGGCACCAAGCTGAAGTTTGCCTACAACACCAGTGACTACCACAAGAAGATGGCCATCTTTGCCGCTTCCGAATGGAAATCCAAGCTGGGCCTGAACACCGAGCTGGAAAGCCTGGAATTCAAGGTGCTGCTGAAGAAGCGTCACGATGCCGATTACCAGATCGCCCGTAATGGCTGGGTAGCCGACTACAACGACGCCACCACTTTCCTGGCGCTGGTGCAGTGCGACAACGACCAGAACGACAACAAGAACTGCAATGCCAAGGCCGAAGCGCTGATCAAGCAGGGTAGCGATACCACTGATCAGGCCAAGCGCAAGCAGCTGTTCACCCAGGCAGTCAAGATGATCATGGATGACTATCCGATGATTCCGCTGCTGCAATACACCGCACCGCGTCTGGTGAAGTCCTATGTGGGTGGCTACGGCAAGAATCCGATGGACCGCTACCGCGGCAAGGACCTCTACATCATTCAGCACTAAGCCTGAAGAAACGATGCAAGAGGCGGGGGCTGCGGCCCCCGGTTGAACAGAGGCCGGATGTCCGCCAGACGGACATCCGGCTTGTGATGTAGAGCATCATGCCGGAGCTTTGCCCTGCAGGCGCGTTCACCAGACGCGTACTGTGCTGGCGGGCGCCACCCGGCTGGAGTATCCCCATGTGGTCCTATACTTTCCGACGCGTGCTGGCCACCATTCCTACGCTGCTGGCCGTCATTACCGTTTGCTATCTGTTGCTGCACCTGACGCCGGGCGGCCCCTTTGACGGGGAACGCAAGGTTTCGGCAGCGGTGCTGGCCAATCTGCAGGCCAAGTACCATCTCGATCTGCCCCTGTGGCAGCAATACCTGTATTACATCAAGAGCCTGCTGCAGGGTGATCTGGGGGCTTCCTTCCGCTATGCCGACTGGAGCGTGAACGATCTGGTGGGCAAGGCCCTGCCGGTATCGGCGGCCATCGGTGGCGGTGCCATCGTTATTTCACTGTTCATCGGCGTGGCGCTGGGCATTGTCGCCGCACTGCGTCAGAACAGCCTGATCGATTACTTCGTCATGCTGCTGGGCAATATCGGCGGTGCTTTCCCTTCTTTCGTGCTGGGCCCGGTGCTGGTGATGGTGTTTGCCATCGGCCTGGAATGGCTGCCGGCCGGCGGCTGGGATGATTTCTCCTTGCGCTACATGGTGTTGCCGATTGCCCTGCTGGTGTTCATCAACATCTCCACCATCGGCCGCGTGATGCGCGGCAGCATGATCGAGGTGCTGGGTAGCAACTTCATCCGTACCGCCCGCGCCAAGGGCTTGCCGATGCGCACCATCGTGCTGCGCCATGCGCTCAAGCCGGCGCTGATGCCGGTGGTGTCGGTGATTGGCCCGCTGGCCATTTCCTCGATTACCGCTGCCGTGGTCACCGAAACCGTGTTCGGCCTGCCCGGCCTTGGCAAGCTCATCGTCAATGGCGCCGCCAACCGTGACTACACCCTGGTGCTGGGGCTGGTGGTGCTGGTGACGGTGATTACCGTTGTTCTCAACCTGCTCGTGGATCTGGCCTATGCGCTGCTGGACCCGAAGATTCGCTACTGAGCGGGAGCAAAAATCATGATGCAAAGCAAACAGAAAGCCATGACGGCGGCGCTGGACAATAGCCTCGCCGATGCCGCCGTGGAAGGCCGCAGCCTGTGGCGCGACGCACGCGTACGTTTTTTCCGCAACAAGGCCGCCGTGCTCAGCCTGATCGTGCTGGCACTGATCACCCTGGCCTGTATTTTCGGGCCGATGGTGTTGCCGCACACCTATGAAGACACCGACTGGGACGCCATGGGCATCGCCCCGACGCTGGCCAATACCCACTGGTTCGGCACCGATGCGCTGGGCCGCGACCTGCTGGTGCGCTGCCTGATCGGCGGGCGCATTTCGCTGATGGTGGGAGCGCTGGCCACCATCGCCTCGGTCGCGCTGGGCATTGTCTGGGGTGCCACTGCCGGCTTCATCGGCGGCAAGGTCGATTCGCTGATGATGCGTATTGTCGACATGATGTATGCCGTGCCCTACCTGCTGATCGCCATCCTGATGGTGACCCTGCTGGGCCGTGACTTCTACCTGGTGGTGCTCACCATTACCGTGTTCTCGTGGATGGACATGGCACGGGTGGTGCGTGGCCAGACGCTGGCGATCAAGTCCAAGGAGTACGTGGAAGCGGCGCACGCCATTGGCGTATCCACCCCCAAGATCATCTTCCGCCACATCGTGCCCAATCTGTTGGGCATCGTGGTGATCTACACCACCGTCACCGTGCCGGGCGTGATCCTCACCGAATCGGTACTGTCCTTCCTGGGCCTGGGGGTGCAGGAGCCGATGACCAGCTGGGGTGTGCTGATTCAGGATGGTGCCGGCGTGATGGATGCCAGCCCGTGGATTCTGCTGTTCCCGGCCGGCCTGCTGTCGGTCACCTTGTACTGCGCCAACTATATCGGCGACGGCCTGCGCGATGCGCTCGATCCGAAAGATCGTTGAGGTAGCAACAGATGAGTCTATTGAAAGTAAGTAATCTGGGTGTGCAGTTCCAGACCAACGACGGCGTGGTCAGTGCCGTCAACGGCGTCAGTTTCGAGCTGGAAAAGGGCCAGACCCTGGGCATCGTCGGCGAATCCGGTTCCGGCAAGAGCCAGACCGTGCTGGCCATGATGGGCCTGCTGGCGCGTAACGGCAAAACCAGCGGTGAGGCGCTGTACCAGGGCAAAAACCTGCTGGCGATGAGCCCGGCCGAGCTCAATCGCATCCGTGGCGACCGGCTGGCGATGATCTTCCAGGACCCGATGACCTCGCTCAACCCCTATCTGACGGTAGAACGCCAGATGACCGAGGTGCTGGAACTGCACAAGGGCATCAGCCGCCGCGATGCGAAAAAGCGCGCCATCGAGCTGCTGGACGCGGTGCGTATTCCGGAAGCCGCCCGCCGTATCAATATGTATCCGCACGAGTTCTCCGGTGGCATGCGCCAGCGGGTGATGATTGCCATGGCTCTGCTGTGCGAGCCGGAAGTGCTGATCGCCGACGAACCCACCACCGCGCTGGACGTGACGGTGCAGGCGCAGATCCTCACCCTGCTCAAAGAGCTGCAGCGCGATTTCGGTACCTCCATCGTGATGATTACCCACGATCTGGGGGTAGTGGCCGGCCTTTGCGAAAAAGTGATGGTGATGTACGGTGGCCGCGCCATGGAGTATGGCAGCGCCGACAACATCTTCTATCAGCCCAGCCACCCCTACACCATCGGCCTGCTCGGCGCCTTGCCGCGACTGGATCACGATGGCAGCGAGCTGGTGAGCATTCCCGGTAATCCGCCCAATATGGCCAGAATGCCCAAGGGCTGCCCGTTCTCCGAGCGTTGCACCCACGCCAGCAGCCGCTGTGCCGATGAACTGCCGGCGCTGGCTGCCAGCAGCGTGAATCCGCAGGTGCTGCGCGCCTGTCACAAGCCGGCTGACGAATTGCAGCAGGCAGCACAGGAGGTGGCCCATGTCTGAACAAGCCAAGCAGCCGATTCTGTCAGTACGCGATGTCAAGGTGCACTTCCAGGTGAAGGGCGACGGCAAGTGGCCGTGGAGCGCCAAACGCACGCTGAAGGCGGTGGACGGGGTCAGCTTTGACCTGTACGCCGGCGAAACCCTGGGTGTGGTGGGCGAGTCCGGCTGCGGCAAGTCCACCCTGTCGCGCGCCATCCTCAACCTGATTCCGGCCACCGCAGGCGAGATCGTGTGGATGGGCAAGGACCTGACCCGTGGCACGGACAAGGACTGGCACGCGGTGCGCAAGGATATCCAGATGATCTTCCAGGATCCGCTGGCCTCGCTGAACCCGCGCATGACGGTGGCGCACATCATTGGCGAGCCGCTGCGCGTGCACAAGCCGGAGCTGTCGGAAGCCGAGGTGATGAAGCGGGTACGCGCCATGATGGCGCGGGTGGGCCTGCGCGAGCAGATGATCAACCGCTATCCGCACGAATTTTCCGGCGGTCAGTGCCAGCGTATCGGCATTGCCCGGGCGCTGATTCTGGAACCCAAGCTGATTATCTGCGACGAGCCGGTGTCGGCACTGGACGTGTCGATCCAGGCGCAGATCATCAATCTGCTGAAAGAGCTGCAGCGTGAGATGGGCCTGGCGTTGATCTTCATCGCCCACGACCTGGCGGTGGTCAAGCATATTTCCGACCGCATCCTGGTGATGTATCTGGGCCGCGAGATGGAGCTGGCGCAAAAGCATGCCTTGTACGATGCCCCGGCGCATCCTTACACCCGTGCGCTGCTGTCGGCCATTCCCATTCCGGATCCGCAGCTGGAAAAGAACAAGGTCATCCAGATCCTGCAGGGTGATCTGCCCAGCCCGATCAACCCTCCGTCCGGCTGCGTGTTCCGCACCCGCTGCCCGCAGGCCGAGGCGCGTTGCGGCACCGAGAAAATCCAGCTGCGCCGTATCAGTGAGCAGAGCCAGAGTTCTTGCCTGCTGGCCTGATCAGCTTGTTGTGCAAAGCAAAAGCCCTGCATATGCATGCAGGGCTTTTTACCGTCTGTTATACCAGTGTTAACCGCATAGTTTGTTATTTGACAAAAAATTACGTTAGCATGTTGGCGCTTTTTAAAAAAACAGGATTTCGTGATGAAAAAATTGCACCTCGCCCTGGTATTGGCATTGTCCCTGTCTGGCGCCGCCCAGGCTTTCGACCTCAACGGCATGCTCAGCTCCGGCAGCGACCTGCTCAAGGCCGCCACCCTGAGCGATGCCGACGTGAAGAACCTGGCCGCTGAATCCAGCGCCGCCATGGACAAGAAAAACAAGGTAGCCGCCGCCTCCAGCACCTATGGCAAACGTCTGGCCAAGATCGTCAAGGGTCTGGACAGCGAAGACGGCACCAAGCTGAACTTCAAGGTTTACCAAACCAAGGAAGTGAACGCCTTTGCCATGGCAGATGGCACCGTGCGGGTATACAGCGGTCTGCTGGACAAGATGGATGACGATCAGGTGCGCTTCGTGATCGGCCATGAAATCGGCCACGTGAAGCTGGGCCACGTCAAGAAAGCCATGCAGCTGGCTTACTCCGCTTCCGCGGCGCGCAAGGCCGCCGGTAGCAGTGGCAACAGTACTGCCGCAGCGCTGAGCGAGTCCGACCTGGGTAACTTTGCCGAAGCCATCGTCAATGCCCAGTTCTCGCAATCGCAGGAAAGCGATGCCGACGCCTATGGCGTGGGCTTCCTCAAGCGCCACAACTACAATGTGCAAGGCGCACCGTCCGCCCTGCGCAAGCTGGCCGAGCTGTACGGCAACGACAGCAGCATGCTGGCCAGCCACCCGGCCCCGGGCGAACGTGCCACCAAGGTGGAAAAGCTGATCGCCAACTGATCAGTTTCTGCCTGTCGCAAAAAAGGCCTCCGTGTGGAGGCCTTTTGTTTGCCAGTACGGCTTAGCGGTTTTTCGCCGGCTTGGCCAGTTGCTTGAGTGCATGCGACACCGCCACCAGCCCGAAGCTGGCGGTGACGACCATGCCGGCACCGAAGCCGGCGCAGGACAGGCCCTGCGGACCACGGGCTTCGCCGCTGTCACAGCTTTGCGTGTCGGGGTAAACCAGCTGTTCGGTGGAGAACACGCAGGGAACCTGCAGCTTCTTGCCGGCATCACGCGGGAAACCATGGTAACGGCGCAGGTTGTAGCGCAGCTTGGATAGCAGCGGGTCGTAAGTCACCTCGCCCAGATCGGCCAGCTTGATCTTGGTCGGGTCCATCTGGCCACCTGCACCGCCAGACACGATAAACGGCTGACGGCGACGCACGCACCAGGCCGCCATGGCGGTTTTCACCCGCAGATTGTCGATGCAGTCGATGATGAAGTCGAAGCCCTGGCCCAGCATGGCGTCCAGATTGTCTTCAGTGACGAAATCCTCGATTTCCTGCACCACGCAGGCCGGATTGATGGCATGTACGCGTTCGGCCAGCGCCGTCACCTTGGCCATGCCGTAATGCGGGTCCAGTGCCGGCAGCTGGCGGTTGGTGTTGGACTCGGCAATATTGTCCAGATCAATCAGCGTCAGGCGGCCGATGGCGCTGCGTGCCAGTGCTTCCACCGCCCAGGAACCCACGCCGCCCACCCCCACCACACAGACATGAGCCTGCTGGAAACGGCTCAGCGCTTCTGCGCCATACAGGCGGGCAATACCGCCAAAGCGGCGTTCAAGATCAGCATCGTGCGACATCGGGGCATCCGGTACGGAAAAACGGCCAAGCATAACCAAGCGCGGGCTGACTGACCAGTGCTGTGACTGAAAACGGCTGCGTCCTGCCTGCAACAGCAAGCGGCCACGGACTGAGAACAAGCAGCTGATTTATTGGAACTTTCCCGGCCCTTGCCTATCCTTGTCTGTGGGTCCGTCAAGAATGCATGGCAGCATTCCTCTGCATCGGGCCTGCCTCCGTGATCTCAAGGGAGTCTCCCATGAAGCTACCGAGTTTCGATATCGACCTGGACAAGCATTACAACGCCACCGTCGTCATCGCCTGCGTGCAGTGCGGCCATGAAAACCGCCATCATCTGAAAGCCCTGTCCCCCGACCATACCCTGCGCTGCCAGTGCGGCAGCGACATCTCGATGAATAGCACGGCCATGCTGGCAGCCCAGCGCCGTGTCAGTGAGCTGAAGCAGGCATATCGAATACCTTGATGGAGTGATCCCCACAATCTGCGTACTGCCCCCGGCAACCCGTTTGCTGGCACAATCAGGCAGGGCCTGATTCAGAAATTTCCTCGTACGGCGGCCTATATGGCCGCCGCTTTCATTTGCAGGAGCACAGCATGCAGTGGATTGATATGCGCAGTGACACCGTTACCCAACCCACCCGGGCCATGCGGCACGCCATGGCCCATGCCGTGGTGGGCGACGATGTCTATGGTGATGACCCGACGGTGGTCGAACTGGAAACCCTGGCCGCCCGGCTGCTGGGCAAGGAGGCCGCGCTGTTTGTGCCCACCGGCAATTTCGGCAATCAGCTGGCCATCTTCACCCACTGTCAGCGTGGCAACGAGGTGATTCTGGGCGACGACTGTCATATCGTCTGGCACGAAACCGGCGGAGCGGCGGTGATTGGTGGCGTGCAGTTGCGCACCATTGCCAGCGACAAGGGGGTGATGGATCCGCAGGAAATCGAAGCCCGCATCCGCGTGGGGCAGGATGTGCATTGGCCCAAAACCGGGCTGATCTGCCTGGAAAACGCCCATAGCAATGGCCGGGTGATTCCGCTGGACATCATGCAGCGCACTGCCGACATCGCCCGCCGCCACGGCGTGCCGGTGCATCTGGATGGCGCACGGGTATTCAATGCCGCCACGTATCTGGGCTGCGATGTGCAGGACATCACCCGCCATGCCGACACGGTGATGTGCTGTCTGTCCAAGGGGCTGGCCGCCCCGGTGGGTTCCATTCTGGCCGGCTCGGCCGAGTTCATTGCCCGCGCCCGCTACAATCGCAAGCTGCTGGGCGGTGGCTGGCGTCAGGCTGGTGTGCTGGCGGCACCTGGCCTGCTGGCGCTGACCGAGATGACGCAGCGACTGGCGGAAGACCACGCCAATGCCCGCTACCTGGCCGAGCAACTGGCCGGCATGCCCTGCATCGAAGTCGACATCGCCGATGTGCACATCAATATGGTGTGGTTCCGTTTGCTGGCCGATATTGATAGCAGCGAACTGATGTCCGCCCTGAGTGCTGCCGGCATCAAGGCCAATCCGCCCGAGGCCGGGCGGATGCGCTTGGTGACGCACTGGCAGGTCAGCCGCGAAGCCATCGATAAGGTACTGGAAGTGTTCCAGCGGGTGCTGAGCGACTGACCAGGGCCCGATCACTGCCGGATGGTGGCTGCAAAACAGAGGGAGGCAGCATGAAAAGCGTATTGATCTTGTTGTTGGCATTGTGTTGCGGCAGGGCGCTGGCCGATGAGCAGATGCTCACGCTCAGCACCCGTCCGGGCGTGACGCAGCGCCTGTTGTTGCTGGAGCCTGTTGGCAAGCCAGTGGCCAGCCTGATCCTGTTTACCGGTGGTGAGGGCACGCTGAAACTGAGCGATAGCGGCCTGCTGCGCGCCGGTGCCGGCAATTTTCTGGTGAGGACCCGCCAGCGCTGGGCGGAGCAGGGCTTTCAGGTGGCGGTGGTGGATGCGCCATCCGACCATCCGGACAATATCAGCCGCAACGATTTTCGCAGCAGCGCCGAGCATGCGGCAGACATGGCCGTGGTGATCGATGAACTGCGCCGTCGGGCCGCTGTGCCGGTATGGCTGGTGGGCACCAGCCGTGGCACCACCTCGGCTGCGGCCATCGGCATTCGCCTGCAAGCGCGCGTGGCCGGGCTGGTGTTGACCTCTACCATCAATCACGACCGGGGCAATGTCGCGGCCATGGATTTGTCACAGCTCAGCTTGCCGGTATTGCTGGTACAGCACCGGCATGACCAGTGCAAGGAAAGTCTGCCGGCCAATGTGCAGCCGATACTGGACGGGCTGCTCAAGGCCCAGCCGCGTGCCCTGCTGGAATTTGATGGCGGACAGGATCGGGGCGACCCCTGCCAGGCCTGGGCTGCACATGGTTATAACGGCATCGAGGATGAAGTCATCGGTCAGATCGCCACCTGGATCAAACAGCATCAGCCCTGAGCTGGGTTCCGCTTGCCGCTGTGGCCTGCTCCCGTGTCGGAGAGGGCGGCCATGCGCCGGGCTGGCCCTGCTGTTTCAGTCGTACACCACGGTGACGATGGCTTTGG
The DNA here is from genome assembly GCF_003693445.1 of Aquitalea palustris. Lineage (GTDB taxonomy): Bacteria > Pseudomonadota > Gammaproteobacteria > Burkholderiales > Chromobacteriaceae > Aquitalea > Aquitalea palustris. The sequence continues at coordinate 71,795 of NZ_RFAR01000004.1, forward strand.
CCGGACTGATCATCAGCTTGGTACTGGTCAGGGATGCCGGCACGTAGCGGGATACCCTCACCGACTGGGTGGCTGCCGGGCCGGCACAGCCGGGATTGGCTGCGCTTTCGCGTGCCATTTTGTAGGCGGTCGGGTGCTGGGCATAGCTCATCCAGGTTTCTGCCGGAATGGTACAGGGTGTATTGACGATGGCGCCATGAAAAGTAAGGGAGCCACTGCTGGCCGAGGCCACATGGCTGAACAGCAGGACAAGCAAGCCGCAGGCAAACAGGATATTTTTCATGACATTTCCAATATTTTTAAGTAAATAGATTGATAGATAGAGAAATTTCTGAATGATTTATAGGAAAATAATCAATTTGCCGCCAGCCCTTGATTGTTTGTGTTTTCCTATAAATTCTTTTATTGGTTTCTATCAATATCGCAGCTTTGAGTTGTGCATTTACAAAGATGCCTTTATTTGACATTGATGACTTAATAATTAGAACGTAAATAGGGCTGGTGTGTTGACCTTTTTGCAAAAAATAGAGTTTTTGCACGGAAATTACCGTCCTTAAGGACGGTTTTTCTTGGCCTGCTTGTCGCGTGTTTGATTCATAGCTGCCGAGCGTCGGTGCTAAGCTGTGCGCCTGTCTGAATTTCTGGTTCTGTCATGTCCCACCTTCCCGATTCCCACCTGTGGCTGGAAAGCCTCGACGATCCTGCTGTCCTGCAATGGGTTGCTGCGCAGAACAGCCGCACCCAGGCCCTGCTGGATACCGATGCACGCTATGCGCCCTTGCAGCGCGACATCCTGGCGCACCTGCGCGATACGCGGCAGATCCCCTTCTTTTCCGAGCACGCAGGCTGGCTGTACAACTTCCATCAGGACGAACACCATCCGCGCGGTATTTACCGGCGTAGCACGCTGGCGGCTTACCAGTCCGGTGCGCAGGAGTGGCAAACGGTGCTGGATGTGGATGCACTGGCGGCCGAGGCCGGCAAGGATTGGTTTCTGGATGGGGTGGCGCATTGCACGGTGGCACCCACGCGGGTACTGGTGCATCTGAGCGAGGGTGGTGGAGATGCCAGCCTGGCCTGGGAATACGATCTGGATGCCGCCGCTTGGGTGGAGCAGGGCTTGCGCTTTCCCAAGGGCAAGAACCATATCGCCTGGCGTGACCCGGACAGCGTGTTTGTCTGCCCGGGCTGGAAGGGCGCGCCGCTCACGCGTTCCGGCTACCCCAGCGAAGTCTGGCTGGTGGAGCGGGCGGCCGATGGCCAGCATCAATGGCAGCAACTGTTTGTTGCCCCCAAGGGGGCCATGATGGTGGCGGCCTGGCGCTATCTGGATGGCACGGACGGGGTGCTGGACCTGATCGAGGCTGCTGATGGCTTTTACAGTAAGACCTACCATCTGATCGATGCCGAGCTGCAAACCCGGCCGCTGCCACTGCCGGCCAAGGCGGATATCGAGGGCTATCTGCATGGCCAGTTCATCGTCAAGCTGGCCGAAGACTGGTCGTGGCAGGGGGTGGTCCATCTGGCCGGCAGCCTGCTGGCGGTACCGTTGAAGCACTTGCTGGGCGGTGAGGGGGTGGTGCAGTGCCTGGTACAGCCGGCGCCGCGCCTGGCCATCGAGTCGGTGGAAACCACCCGCAGCAGCGTGGTGGTGAACCTGATCGACAATGTGCGCAGCCGTCTGCAGGCGTTTGACCTGCATGGCGCGCAGTGGCAACCGCGCAGCCTGCCGGTGCCGGATTCCGGGGTGATCGAGTTTGCCGATCAACCCTGGGACAGCGAAGTGCTGTGTTATAGCTTCAGCGATTTCCTTAATCCCACCGGCCTGTATCGGCTGGATGTGGCCAGTGGCCAGCAGGAATGCCTGCGTCAGCAGCCTGCCGCCTTTGATGCCAGCCGTTTTGTCGCCGAGCAATGCTGGGCGACGGCACCGGACGGGGTGGCGATTCCCTATTTCGTGGTACGTGCCCGTGATGTGGTGCTGGATGGCAGCACACCGACCCTGCTGTATGGCTATGGCGGTTTCGAAGTGCCGATGATGCCCTACTACGTGGAAAACTTTGGCGCACACTGGCTGGAGCAGGGTGGGGCCTTCGTGCTGGCCTGCATCCGTGGTGGCGGCGAATTCGGTCCCGGCTGGCATCAGGCTGCGCAAGGGGTCAAGCGCCCGGTTTCCTTTGACGACTTCTGCGCGGTGGCCGAAGCTTTGATTGCCAGCGGGCTGACCTCGCCCGCCCGCCTGGGGATAGAAGGCGGCAGCAATGGCGGCTTGCTGGTGGCGGCCTGCATGGTGCGCCGGCCGGAGCTGTTCAAGGCGGTGGTGTGCGAAGTGCCGCTGCTGGACATGCTGCGCTACACCGAGCTGCTGGCTGGTGCCAGCTGGATAGACGAATACGGCGATCCGGCCAATCCGGAAGAGGCGGCGGCGCTGGCCGCCTATTCGCCTTATCACCAGATCAAGCCGGAGGCGGCCTATCCGCTGGCGCTGTTTACCACCAGTGCGCGCGACGACCGGGTACACCCCGGCCATGCCCGCAAGATGGTGGCGCGCCTGCAAGAGCTGGGCCACGCCGCGCTGCTGATCGAAACCGATGCCGGCGGCCATACCGGCAATGCCGGCCAGCAGCAGACTGCCGAAGAGTTGGCGCGGGTGCTGGTGTATCTGTATCAGCGGCTGATGGACTGAAGCCATCGTCATGACGCCTGGCTGGTGCTAGTCTGGGCGTTTCCTGCCGAGGAGACGCCCGTGATCACCTTGTATGTGTTTGGCCCGGCCTTTGGCCTGCCCGATGCCAGCCCGTTTGTCATCAAGGCCGAGATGCTGCTCAAGCTATCCGGCCTGCCGTATCGCAAGCTGCGTGGCAGCATGCGCCGTGCACCCAAGGGCAAGCTGCCCTATATCGACGACGCCGGCACGCAAGTGCCGGATTCCACACTGATCCGCCTGCATCTGGCCGAGCGGCATGGCATCACGCTGGACGCCGGGCTGTCGGAGACCGACAAGGCGCTGGCCTGGAGCGTGGAGTGCCTGTGCAGCGATCATCTGTACTGGTGTGCGGTACATGAACGCTGGCTGGACGACGCCACCTTCGCGCTGGGGCCGGCGCTGTTTTTCCAGCGCCTGCCATTTTTGCTGCGTGGCCTCGTCACCCGCATGATCCGGCGCAAGGTGCGTGGCAATCTGCATGGTCAGGGCCTGGGCCGCTTCAGCCCGGCCGAGCGCCAGCGGCTGTTACAGCTGGATATCAGCAGCCTGGCGACCTTGCTGGGCGATAAGCCCTATATGCTGGGTGCAGCTCCGAGCTGGCTGGATGCTACGGTGTTTGCCTTTCTCGCGTCGACCTGGCTGGCCACACTGGGCGACACCCCCTGCAAGCAGGCGGTGCGGCAGCATCCCAATCTGCAGGCTTATGTCGAGCGGCTGCGCCGGCAATACTTTCCCGACTGGACGGCCTGAACATGACTGGCGCGTTTCTTGCACAGCACAGCAGCATCATCCCGCCGCAGACCCTGAGCATGAGTCAAGATATCCACATCCGTCCGGCCACGCTGGCCGACGCCGCCAGCATCGTGGCGATTTACAATCCCTACGTGCTGGACACCACCATCAGTTTTGAAGAACAACCGGTGACCGTGCCGGAAATGGCCGAGCGCATACGCAAGGTGGGTGAGCAGGGCCTGCCCTGGCTGGTGGTGGAACTACATGGCGAGCTGCTGGGCTATGCCTATGCCACGCGCTGGCGGGTGCGCCACGCTTATCGCTTTGCGGTGGAAACCTCGGTGTATTTTGCCGCGGCCGCCCGTGGCCAGGGGCTGGGTAGCCGGCTGTACCGTGCCTTGCTGCAAGCGTTGCGTGCGCTGGGCGTGCATGTGGCCATTGGCGGCATTGCCCTGCCCAATCCGGCCAGCGCGGCGCTGCATGAGGGGCTGGGTTTCCGCCAGGTGGCCACATTCCACGAAGTAGGCTGGAAGGCAGGTCGTTGGCTGGATGTGGGCTATTGGGAGCTCAAGCTCAATGATGGCCCGCCACCGCCGGATGCCGGCTGACCGCGCGCTCTGCGCTGTTGTGGCGCCACCACCTCACCAGGATGGTGCGTGCAAACCCTTGGACAGCTGCCGCGCTTTGTGACAAATTTGATCAAATACTCACAAAAGGAGCAGACATGACACAGGCCAGCGACATCATCGTGTTTCAACGCAATCCGGTACGGGTCGAGCAATTCAACGCGGCGGACGAGCGCCGTATCGAAGGCGAATGCGCCCAGACCGTGGAGAACCATTATTCCGACCCCAGCGGCCAGTTTCATGCCGGTATCTGGAGTGGCGGCCGTGGCAGCTGGAAGGTGAAATACAGCGAGCACGAATTCTGCACCCTGCTGGAGGGCTATGTGCGCCTGACCGACAAGCAGGGCGGCAGCGTGGAGCTGTATGCCGGCGACCATTTCGTCATTCCGGCAGGGTTCGAAGGGGTATGGGAAGTGCTGGAGCCGGCGCGCAAGACCTACGCCATCTTCGAGGCCAAATAGTCCCGCCTTGCCGGACAAAGCAAAGCCCCGCACTGACGGGGCTTTGCTATTGGCGATCAAGGGCAAGACTTGAGGCGGCTCACAGGATAGCGCAGCGCCGCATCAGGTTTTTGTTCGCGGTTCTTATTCGCCCAGGCTTTGCTCCAGTTGCTGCAGCCGGGCCTTGAGCGCGGCCACTTCGGCTTCCAGTGCCGCTACCCGCCCGGCGACACCGACATCGATGATGGCAGCAGCGCTGATTTCATTCGGGCCGGGTTCGCCACTCAGCAAGTGGCACCAGCGCGCTTCGCGCTCACCCGGCTGGCGCGGCAGTTTCATGACCAGCGGCGGGTATTTGTCGGCCAGCGCTTCCAGCGCGCTTTCTACTTCCTCCACACCGCCAAAGCTGTAGATGCGGCCGGAGCGGGTGCGGATTTCCGCGCTGGTCTGCGGGCCGCGCAGCATCAGCAGCGCCAGTGCGGCCTGCCGCGCGCCATCGATATTCCATTCATAGTTCAGGCGATGTTCATACTTGGCGACCCGGCTGCCGGCCGGCAGCCGCTCGGTGACCAGTTTTTTCGCCATCAGGCTGGCCAGTGCGGCGCTCAGCTCGGCATCGGACAACTGCATCACCGGCTCGCGGCTGGTGAGCTGATTGCAGGCGGAAGACAGGCTGTTCAGCGTCAGCGGGTAGGCATCGGGTGTCAGCGCCTGTTTCTCGACCAGTGCGCCCAGTACCCGCACTTCCGCGGCATCCAGTTGGTGTGTATCCATCTTGTGCTCCCTTGTTGCAATGCGCACATCATCGCACCAAGCGCGCCTGGCAACCAAGCTTTGTCGCCGCCACCGCTCAGCGTGGTGCTTGCTGTTGCGCCAGCAGGGCATCCAGCTGGTGCAGGCGCTGGATCTCGCGCAGGCGGGCGGCATCCTCATCTTCGGCCAGGGCCTTGTACAGCGAAACCGCCATGCCGATCATGATCAGCATGAAGGGCAGCGCCGCCACGATGGACATGGTCTGCAAACCCTTCAGCCCGCCGCTGGACAACAGCACCAGGGCAATGGCCGACAGCAGCACGCCCCAGATCAGCTTGACCCGGTGTCCCGGATTGAGCGAGCCGCCAGAGGACAGCATGCCCAGCACAAAGGTGGCGGAATCGGCCGAGGTGACGAAGAAACTGACCACCAGCAACATGGCCAGCATGGACAGCGCCCGCCCACCCGGCAGGTAGTCGAACATCACGTATAGCGCGGTGGAGACATCCTGTTTCACCGCGCTGACCAGGTCGGCCCCGCCAAACAGTTGCAGTTCCAGTGCCGTGCCGCCGAACACGGCAAACCAGACAAAGCTGGCCAGGGCCGGCACCAGCATCACACCCACCACGAATTCGCGAATGGTGCGTCCGCGTGAAACACGGGCAATGAACATGCCGACGAAGGGCGCCCAGGTCACCCACCAGGCCCAGTAAAACAGCGTCCAGCTGGCAATCCAGCTGCTCTGGCTGAAGGGCGACATGCGCAGGCTCATGCTGGTGAGATTGCCCAGATAATCACCGAAGGTGGTGGTGAAGGTATCAAAGATAAAACCGCTGGGGCCCAGTATCACCAGCAGCAGCATCAAGCCGCAGGCCAGCAGGATGTTGAGATTGGACAGCCACTTGATACCGCGCGACAGGCCGGTGAGTGAGGACAGCAAAAACAGCACGGTAGCGATGGCGACGATGGCAAAGGTCAGCCAGGGCGACGCCTGCAGTCCGAACAGCATTTGCAGTCCGCTTTCGATCTGCAAGGTGCCAAAGCCCAGCGAAGTGGCCACGCCGAATACCGTCGCCAGCACGGCCAGGGTATCAATTGCCTTGCCGATGGGGCCATCCACCCGCGCACCCAGTAGCGGACGGAATGCCGCACTGATCAGGCCGGGGGTGCCACGGTTGAATTTGAAATAGGCCAGGATCAGGCCCATCAGGCTGTAAATGGCCCAGGGGTGCAGGCCCCAGTGGAAGAAGGCATAACGCATGGCGGCACGTGCTGCATCAGCAGACTGTGGCGTCACGGCAGCATTAGCCGGCGTGGCAAAGTGGGACAGCGGCTCGGCCACCCCCCAGAACACCAGGCCTATGCCCATGCCGGCAGAAAACAGCATGGCAAACCAGCTGCCACGGGAAAACTCCGGCTCCTCATCTGCTTTGCCCAGCCGGATATGGCCGAAACGGCCAAAGGCCAGATACAGCGCAAACACCAGAAAGCCGAAGACGCTGAGCAGGTAAAACCAGCCGAAGCGGGAAATGGTATAGGCCAGCAGGGCGGCGGTGGAGTCGGCCAGCTGTTGGGGGGCGAGTGCGCCGAATAGCACAAACAGGGCAGTCAGTAACAGGGATAGTCGCAAGACCAAGCTTGTCTCCTTTTATCGGTCAGCCAGCAGATAGCCGGGCAGGGCGGTATCGGCTGGCAGGATGGGCAAGGCGGTCACCCGGGCAGGCGCAGGGGCGCTGCGGGTGGCCGGCGGATGGTGTGGCTGCCGTGGCATGGCAAGTCACGATGCAACACGGCGAGGCAGTCTGAAACGGGCGGCTGTGGCTAGGCGGCCCTTATGGATAACTGAATGAATTCAAGATATTGCCTTTTTACCTTATCATTATTAGTAAATTGATGTAAACAAATATACTGAATCAGCTAATTGCCGCAGCAGCGCTGGCCAGCGCTTTGCCTTGCAGCTGGGGGGCTGCCTAACGGATGGATGCTTGACAGCATGCGGCGGACTGGCCAACCTGTCGCCTTTCGAAAAGCATGCAAGGAAACGGTGATGAAGCGGGTGGATCTTCTGTTGGTGGAACAAGGACTTGCCACTTCCCGGACGGCGGCACAAAGCCTGCTGGAAAGCGGCCGGGTCAGCCTGGACGGCCAGGTCATCAGCAAGGCCAGCTCAAAGTTTCCCGCTGGCACACCCTTGCAGGTCAGGCCGGATCCGGCCGACCGCTTCGTCTCCCGTGGCGGGCAAAAGCTGGATGGGGCCTTGCGCCAGGCCGGGCTGGACATCACCGGCTGGCGGGTACTGGATGTAGGACAGTCTACCGGCGGCTTTACCGATTGCGCCCTGCAGGCCGGAGCCGAGTATGTGGTGGGCGTGGATGTGGGCCATGATCAGTTGCACCCCAGGCTATGGGATGATCCGCGCGTGCGCTGTTTTGAAGGGGTGAACGCACGCGCGCTGGATAGCCGCACCCTGTTGCAGGCCAATGATGGCCAGCCATTCGATCTGATGGTGTGCGATGTGTCGTTTATCTCGCTGACGCTGATCCTGCCATCGGCCCTGCCTTTGCTGGGCGAGAGCGGCCGTTTGCTGGGCCTGGTCAAACCGCAGTTCGAGGTGGGGCGTGGCGCGCTGGGCCATGGTGGCATCGTGCGCGATGAAAGCCTGTTCGCCGGGGTGCAGGAAAAGATCAGCAATTGTCTGGATGAACTGGACTGGGAGGTGGAGCAGTGGTTTGACAGCCCGCTGACCGGTGCTGATGGCAACCGCGAGTTCTTTGTGCTGGCACGCCGGGCGGTTTATTGAGCGCACAAAGAAAATCCGCAGAGGCATCGCGCACTCTGCGGATGGCACCGGCCACCTTGCCTGTGGCCTGACGGTGCGGTGGGATCTTGGGGGGCTTCAGTCTTCCTCGCCGCGCACCACCAACAGCGGGCAGTGGGTTTTGCGCATGACGTTTTCGGCAAAGCTGCCTAGCAGCAGATGAGCCAGCCCGCTGCGGCCATGGGTGCCGATGACGATCAGTTCGGCCTTGCGGCTGTCGGCAAAGCGGATCAGCGCATCAGCCATGTCCTTGCCGCCCTCCCAGCTTTCTGCAATATGGCAGTCCACCCGGCTGACGCCTTCGTTGATGGCCTGTTTTTCTGCCTTGTCCAGCACCTCGCGCGCCTGACGGAAAGCCAGATCATGCAGCTGATGGGTGTCCAGTGCACCTACGCCCTCGATGGCCATGTCGCGCAAGCTGGCCACATGCACCAGCGACAAACTGGATTGTGCCATTTTGGCAATACGTAGTGCCTCGGCTAGAGCCTTTGCAGAAGTTCGGCTACCATCTACTGCAATAACAATGTGTTGATACATGGAGTGCTCCTCGTAGAACCGTCGCTCGCGCCAGGTCAGGTGGCGGTACTGCCGGCCGGCATGAGGTCTTGCCCGGCGGACAGAAGCGGCTGAATGCCCTGTTTGATTTCAGGATACTCGCGGCGGCAGAAAGACTCTCCGAACTAATTGTTATGCATTTGATCTATAACAAACTCAAACAGACCATAGCCCACGTTTAATGCGTGAGCCCATGGTCTGCCGCTATTCTGGCCCGACCCATTCGCATACCAAGGAGGATGGTTTTACATCATGTTGATCTTTGCCTTGCTGTCCTTGCTCGTTATTGCTGCCATCGTTGCCTGGAGTCTGAAATCGGGCAAGCGCAAAAACAACAAGGTGGCGGACGATAGCCGCATTTATGCCGCACACACGCAGTCCCGGCCACTGGAACCACTGGAACACAGCACCGGCCACGCCTTTGGCCTGTTGCTCAAGGCCGCCCGTGGCGACCGTTCGGTGGTGGAAAAGTGGATCATGGCCGAACAGCACCAGAATGTGCCGCCGATCAGCCGCGATGGTGCGATCGAGCAACTGGCCCAGCGCCTGCAGGCCAGCCGCCGTTAGCCCTAGCGGCCCAGCACCAGCCCTTCGCGGCGCGGATCCGCGCCGCCAATATAAGCATTGCCAGTCCTGACCAGTGCCGACAGGCCACTGGTCATTTCCACCATCTTCACCTGATGGCCCAGTGCGGTCAGCGTGCTGGCCTGCACTTCCAGCCCTTGTCCGGCTTCCAGCTCGGTGGCGCCATTGCGGTTACCGTAGTGCGGCAGGCTGACGGCCTGTTGCGGATCCAGTTTCCAGTCGAGCAGGGCGATCAGTGTCTGGGCAACATAGCCGATGATCTGGCTGCCTCCGGGTGAGCCAGTGGCCAGCAGGAACTGTCCCTTGCTGTCGAATACCATGGTGGGCGACATGCTGCTGCGCGGCCGTTTGCGCGCTTCCACCCGGTTGGCCACTGGCAGGCCGTGGTCTACCGGTGCAAAGGAAAAATCCGTCAGCTGGTTATTGAGCAAAAAGCCCTTGACCAGCATGCGGCTGCCAAACTGGTCTTCAATCGAACTGGTCATGCTGACCACCCGCCCTTGCCGGTCCACCACATTGAGGTGGGAGGTGCAGGGCAGCTCCACTGCGCTATCCCGGCCATATGCCGACAGTTTGACGCCAGCCGGCTCGCCGGCGCTGGCTATGCCCATGCTGCGTTCCGGATGGATCAACAGGCTGCGTTGCTGCAGATAGTCAGTAGCAAGCAGGGCCGTGCTGGGGACGCTGGCAAAGGCCGGGTCGGCCAGATAGCGGTTGCGATCGGCAAAGGCCAGTTTGCCCGCTTCGGCAAACAGATGAATGGTGGAGCTGGCTGTGGGGGACATGTCCGCCAGCGGGAAGCGTTGCAGCATGCCCAGCATTTGCAGCACGGCCACGCCACCAGAGCTGGGGGCATCCATGCCGCAGACCTGCCAGCTGCGATAGGGGCCGCACAGGGGTTTGCGTTCGATGGCCTGGTAGGCGGCCAGATCAGCGGGCAGCATGCGGCCCGGATTGCGCGGATGCTGATTGACCTTGGCGATGATGGCCGAGGCGATGTCGCCCTCGTAAAAAGCGCGTGGGCCACGGCGGGCGATCTGCTCCAGCGTCGCGGCATACTCGGGATTTTTCAGCAGGCTGCCCATGGCTTTGGGCTGGCCGTCAGGCTGATAGAAATAGCGGCGAGCTGCCTCGTCCTCCCGCAGAAACCGGTCGTTTGCCAGCAGGCTGTACAGCCGTGGAGAAATGGCAAAGCCCTGCCGGGCCAAGCGGATGGCCGGCTGGAACAGGCTGGCCCACGGCAGATGGCCACCATGCTGGTGTGCCAGTTTCAGCATGGCCGGCACGCCGGGAACGCCAACCGAGCGCCCGCCTACTACCGCCTGATAAAAGTCCATGGGCTGGCCTTGCGCCTGCAGGAAAAGCTTGTCATCTGCCGTGGCCGGGGCGGTTTCCCGGCCATCGAAACTGGTGAGCTGGTGGCCATCGTAATACAGCATGAAGGCCCCGCCACCGATGCCTGATGATTGTGGTTCGGTCAGGCCCAGCACCAGCTGGGCGGCAATGGCGGCATCGATGGCACTGCCACCACGCTGCAGGATTTCCAGTGCAGCCTTGCTGGCATACGGGTTGGCGGTCGATACCATGCTGTTGCGCGCGCTGACTGCGGGGCGGGGGCTAAAGCCACTGGCGGCCTCCGGCGCAGCGGTTTCCGCCAGAGCGGGCAGGGCGCACAGCAAAAGCAGCAGACTGCGTAACAGCATGAAGATGAACCTCGCTTGCGATGGGGTGGGTCAGCCATGGCCTCGCCGAAGGTGGCGGGCGGCGTGAACGGCATGCGGACAATGGTGCGACAGCACCGGGTGAGGGTCAATTCAGCGCGGTCAGCCATGAAAAACGGCCGGGCACATTAAGGTGCCAGGCCGTCGTCATTGCCGGATTTGCCGATTCAGGACAGGGTGGCCAGGTACTGGCGCTCCCATGGCGTGATCTGGTTGTGGAAATGGCTGAGCTCCACTTCCTTTACCGCCAGATAGGCTGCGCTGAATTCGCTGCCGAACAGACGTTCGGCCGTGTCATGAGCGGCCATCAGGGCGCAGGCGGCATCCAGGGTATTGGGCAGGGTGGCGGCGTCGGCATTATTGAAAACATTGCCAACCGCCGGCTCGCTCGGGCTGAGCTTTTCTTCCACGCCAAGCAGCCCTGCACCCAGGCTGGCCGCCAGCGACAGGTAGGCATTGGCATCGCAGCCGGGCAGGCGGTTTTCCACGCGGCGGGCTTCCGGGCCGGATACCGGCACGCGGATGCCGACCGAGCGGTTGTCCACGCCCCAGCTCACATTGACCGGTGCGGCCAGGCCCTTGACGAAGCGGCGGAAGGAATTGGGGCTGGGGCAGAACAGCGGCATCAGGTGTGGCAGATACTGTTGCAGGCCGCCGATGTAATGGAAAAACTCGGCGCTGGCCTCGCCATTGGCCTGGCTGAACACATTATTGCCCTGGCCATCCACCACGCTCTGGTGCAAGTGCATCGAACTACCCGGCTGCCCCGGCAGCGGCTTGGCCATGCAGACCACGGTCAGGCCGTGCTGGTAGCCGATTTCCTTCAGCGCGTACTTGAACAGGAAGGTCTGGTCGGCCAGCTCCAGCGCATTGCCATGCTTGAGGTTGATCTCGAACTGGCTGGGGCCCATTTCGTGCACATAGGTGTCGGTCTGGATGCCCAGTTGCTCACAGGCGCGGTACAGGTCGTCGAAAAAGCCTTCCAGATCGTTGAGCGTGGAAAAGCTGAAGGCATCGAAGCCGGTTTCGCGGCGGCCGGTGCGCAGGGCCGGTGCCTGGAAGGGCTGCTCCGGATTGGCGTGGGCATCGAAGATGTAAAACTCCAGCTCCGGTGCCACCACCGGGGTCCAGCCACGGGCCTGATAGCGCGCCAGGATGTTTTTCAACGCTGAGCGCGGTGCCAGCGGCGACAGGCTGCCATCGTGGTCGATGTTGTCGCACACCACCATGGCGCGCGGGGTTTTGGCCCAGGGTACCGGGCGCAGGGTGGCGAAATCCGGGCGCAGCACGACATCGGGGTCGTTCTCGCCATAAAAGCGGTAGTCGGGAAATTCGCCCACGCAGGTCTGGATGGCGACGGCACGGGCAATGCGCAATTCCTGGCCCTTGATCAGGGCCTTGGCGGGCAGGGTTTTGCCACGGGCAAAGCCGCTGACATCAGCAAAGGCCAGCTCGACGTCACGGACGTTTTGCTGAATCAACCATTCGGCTTGAGCGGCCGCGATGGAGTGTTGGGACATGCAGGTCTCCCCTGGAGTGTTCTCGATTGTTTCATCTATCTGCCTGTCTGTCGGTGCTGCATTTTTTTGATTTTGCGGGCTGAGCCCTGTGGGCATTATGCCACCGGCAGGGGGGAGGGCAAGCACGATGTCGCTGCGGCTGGTCATGGCACATGAAAAAACCGGCCCTGCATGCAGGCAAGGCCGGTTTGATCACAAGCAGGAAACTGTGCTTACAGCCGGAAACGCGATACCGACTGCTGCAACTGGCGGGCATGCTGGTCGATATTCTGCATGGCATCGACGGCCAGCTTGACCGAACTCTGGGTTTCTTCCACCACGCCGGCCACCTGCTCCACACTGACCGCGATATTGGCACCGGCCTGGCTTTGCTCGGTCATGGCACTCACTACCGAATGCAGGCTTTCCAGCGCGCTGTGTGCCTGACGGCTGATGGTATCCAGGGTCTGGGCGGCCTCATTGGCCTTGCCCACCCCCAGCTGTACCGCCGGGCGGATTTCCTGCATGCGTCCGGCCACGCTGCCGGTTTCATCCACCACGGCCTGGACGATGCTGGTGATTTCATTGGTGGCGCTGGCAGTGCGCTCGGCCAGCTTGCGTACTTCGTCGGCCACTACGGCAAAGCCGCGGCCCATTTCACCGGCGCGGGCAGCCTCGATGGCGGCATTGAGCGCCAGCAGATTGGTCTGGTTGGCGATATCGCGAATGGTTTCCGCAATGCCGCTGATATTACGGGTGCGTTCGGCCAGGCTGCCAACCAGATCGCTGACATCGCTCACCTGGCTGGCGATGGATTCGATGCCGCTGGCGGCTTCCTTGGCCACCAGCTCACCCTCGCGTGCCAGTTGGCTGGAGCGACGGGCGCCTTCTTCCGAGCCGCCGGCATTATCCTTGACATGGTCGATGCTGACCGACAGCTGCTCGATGGAGGCGGCCGCAGAGGCGGTGGAATTGCTGGCAATGCCGGACACTTCGTCCACCTTGTTCATTTGCGCCGACAGCTGCTGGCCGGCCTGGCCGATATCATCGGTGGACTGGCGGATCTGGTTGATCATTTCGCGCAGCTTCTGCTGCATTTCGTGCATGGCGGCCAGCAGGCTGTGCGGTGGGCCGTTGACCTGGATTTGTTCGGTCAGGTCGCCCTGGGCAATCTGGCGCACCACCTGGGCGGCGTAGCCGGGCTCACCGCCCAGCGAGCGCACGATGCTGCGCGACATGGCACTACCCAGCACGATGAGCGCCAGCACCGAAACCCCGCTGATCAGCAGCAGGATGGTGCCCTGACGCCAGAACAGGGCGTCGATATCGTCAATGAAAAAGCCGGTGCCCACCGTCCAGCCCCAGGGTTCGAAGCGCACCACGCCGTTGAGCTTGGGCAGCTGCTCCTTGCTTGCGCCGCGCGAGGTCAGGATGGTGACGATGCCGTAATGGTCTTTTTGCAGTGCTTCGTTGTAGACGGCTACCGTGGTGCGGCCATCGGGCACGGTACTGCCCATGTCCACCTTGCCTTCACGGTCGGCCTTGGGGTGCAGTACCAGGCGGTTGTCGCTGTCGCGGGCGAAGAAGTAGATGTCATCCACCTTCAGTGCCTTCAGCGTCTTGCGCGCCATGTCCTGCGCCTGCTGCCGGCTGAGTTTGCCGCTGGTTTCCTGCTTGGCGTAGTAGTCGAGCGTGTTCTCTGCCATGCGCAGCAACAGGGTGATCTGCTCACGCTTTTCGCTCTGCAGCGTGCTGCGGGTGATGTACAGCGAGGTGGCGGCCAGGGCGATCAGCGCGATCAGGCTGGCAGCAATGATGATGAGCAGGCGGGTATTGACGCGCACGATGGCAGTCCTTGGCGTGGAGTGGGTTCTTTAAAGACGGCATCTTCTGTAAGTTGCCCCGGTAAATATACCGGGGCATTGTTAATACTAAACGCAGGGCCAATCCGTAATAACTGCTGAAAACCCCTAGTCGCTCTTTATCAGCGGCGAATGATTCACTTATAGCTTGTGTTCGGCCAAAGCGGCAGTAAAAACTGCAAAATCCAGCTCCACCTGATCGGCATAGCTCATGGCATAGCTGGCGATGGCCTGGTCGAATTTGTCCGACTGGCCGATATAGCCGGCCATTTCCGCAGCACGGCCACCGGATTTGGCATGGGCGCGTGCCAGTGCCCAGGCACAGGCCTGGCCGAATGCCGCCAGGCTTTCCGCCGAGTCGAATGATTCCAGTGCCGGTGCTGCCTTCATGTCGCGCAGCTGGCGCACATAGAAGTGACGGTCGCCCGGCCCGGTCGTCCAGCCCAGAAACAGGTCACTGGCTGCCTGCATCAGCCGCTGGCCAAACACCACACGCTTGCCCTGGTGACCATGCACGCATTGCTGGGTGTAGGGTTCCAGCACCGAGTTGCGCGCTTCTTTCAATTGCAGGAACAGCGGCTGGTCGTATTCATCCTGCAGCAGCATCACCAGACAACGGGTGCCGACGCTACCCACGCCTACCACCTTGAAGGCAGCATCCACCAGCCGGAAGCGGCTGAGCAGGGTGCGGCGGTCTTCTTTCAGCGTGGCGCTGTACTCGGCCAGCATGGGTTGCAGCAAATCATGTGAGCTGCCATCGCCCAGCCAGTGCTCATCATTGCCCCAGACCTGGTCTTGCTGCTGCATGTGGAAGATCACCGGCGGGTTGTCGCGCAGCCGCAGGCTGCCGTCTTCCAGTACCGTCATTTTGGGCAGCAGTTTTTCCTGGGTCTGGCCGCGTGCCTTGTCCGCCAGCTTCAGTAGCTGCTGGCGGATGCTGTCGCTATTGGCCCGCTGCAGTAATTGTTCGAAGCCCACCTTGCAGTACCACAGCTCCAGCTGGCTCATCTGGGCATATTCCTGCATGCGCTTGCGGTAGGTTCCCACCAGCTGGCACACCGCCTGCCGTGCCGCACCATTGCTGAAGCCACGATTGCGCGCGGCCAGCACCACGCTGACCGCCAGGCGCTTGATGTCCCATTCCCACGGTGCCTGATGCGTTTCGTCAAAGTCGTTGATGTCGAACATCAGCTGGCGTTCCGGCGAGGCGAAGAAGCCGTAGTTCATCAGGTGGGCATCGCCACAGGTTTGCAGGGTGATGCCACTATTGGGGGTGGCGGCCAGATCGGCGGCCTGGATCATGGCCATGCCGCGGAAGAAGGCAAAGGGCGAAGCCTGCATGCGGCTGTAGCGCAGCGGAATCAGCGAAGGGACCCGGCCAGCGGATGTCTGGCGCAGCATGTCCACCACGTCGCGCTGTGGACTGAGCAGGCATTGCGCCTGCAGGGTGCGGGAGCAGCTTTCACGGCGCGCCTTGCCGGCGGCGAGGCGTTTTTCATATTGCAGATGTGCGGGAGTGGTCATGGCGGTTCATTGGCTGTAGATGACAATTCAGCACAGTGTAATCCCGCAGACATGAAAAATTGATGATCGGAGGTCATTTGTCCTTGCCGACCTGCCCTGGGCTAGTCCTGCTGCAAGAAGCGCAGCAATTGCTGGCGGTAGTGCACGGCCGTGGCCGGCTGTGCCTGCCAGTATCGCTGTAACTGGTGACCTGCCCCTTCCAGCCACAATAGCTGGCTGCTGCTGCAGTGGCGGCTGCTGGCATGCAGTTTTTCAATCAGCTTGCGTGGAATCACCTCATCTTGCGTGGCGGCCACGATCAGGACATGCCCGCGAAATTGCTGCAGGCGCGGCCAGGCATCGCTATCCAGCCAGCTGAGCGGCTGGCGCAGCATGGCGCTGAAGGCCGGCCCAAACGGGATATCAAAGGCAGCTGGGGTGTAGGCGCCGGGTACTTGCAGGATCAGGTGGCTGCAAGGCAGCTGCTCCAACAGGCGCAGGGCGATATAAGCGCCCATGCTGCTACCCAGTAGTGCCAGCGGCTTGTTGTCCACATGGCAATGACGGTATACCGCCAGGGCTTGCTCCACGCGCTGGCGCAGGCTGGACCCCAGCAGGCTGCCGCCGGTTTCGCCGTGACCGATAAAGTCGAAGGCGCTGCTGGCAATCTGCTGCGACTGTAAATGCTGTCTTAATGGCAGATAGCTGGCGCGGTCGGCTTGTCCGGCACCGTGTAACAACATCAGCTGGCGCACGGGAGCCGGGCTGTTGCAGCAGTCACCACGGAGCCGCGTGTGGAGAAACGGCAGGGTGAACTCGCTGCGCGGGAGTGGGGCATTCTCCATGGAACTGGCTATCGCGGGTGTGGTGCTGATTGTCATGATGAGGTTTTATCCACAGATTCATGCACAGGCTATGCACATCATCCACAGCGGATGGGGTGTTTGTAAAAGCATGCACAGCCGGTCCGCCCCTGCTGGCAGGGCATTGTCACGTAATGACGGCGCACCATGCCGGCTTATGCACAGCTTGTTCAGGACTTATCCCATCTATCCACGGAGCCAGTGCTGGTGACGAACTTATCCACAGCCTGGTCTCAGCTGGCGCAGCGCTTGATCAGGCGCAGCCAGGGCGGAGTCAGCGGGATGCCGTTCTGGTCGACCTGCAGCCGGCTGTGCTCGCCATCGGGCTGCACATCGACCTCCAGGCTGGTGTTGCCACTGACTGGATTGAGCAGCTTGATGGTCTCCATGCCGTCGGCCTTGCTGTCGCGCCGTACGTAGTCATCGGGAATCTTCAGCTGGCGGATGCCCTGCTTCAGGCAATCCGCCACCTCTGCGGGCTTTTTGTCGGAGGTCAGCTGCAAGCTGCTGTCGGCACGCGCCATGACGGGGCTGGCCAGCAGGATGGCCAGCAGTAGTAGGCTGTTCAGCTGTTGGCGCAAGGTCGGAGTCGTGGGTGGTGTTGGCATGGGGCTGGGCTCGGGCAAGTGATAGGCGGATGGAGGCCCGATTGCGCCTGCTGGTTCCGCCATGCTGCGACAACAGATGTTAAGGAGTATTGAACGCGCCGGTTTGCCAGGCGCTGGACAGCAGCAGCAACAACAGCAGCAACAGCAATTGCCGCCGGCTCTGCCGTGCCAGCCGAGCACAGAGTTCGTCCGCTGGCAGGCGGCCGCGTTCCAGTCTTTGCCGGCATTGGCTGATCAGCGGGCGGCTGCGCCATTCCAGCAGTAGCAGCAGCATCATGCCCAGCAGCTTGGCCGTGGCCAATGGGACTGGCCGGCCTTGCTGCCATAGCATGGCGGCATGGTAATAAGCCAGCCCGGCGCCGCTGCACAGCCACAGCAGCAGGCTGAGGCGCCACCAGTTGTCGGCACGCAGGCAGCGTGTCAGGGCGGGGGCATCCAGTGGCGGAGCCAGATTGCGGGCACGCGCCGCAAGCGCTCCCAGGCCACAGCCCAGGGCCAGCAGATGAAGCGTGGCAAACAGCCATTGCAGCATGATGACCCCCCGGCCAGCCAAGTCTGACTACACTAGTGAAGCTGGCTGTGGCTGGCAAGCATTCAGCGCTATTTGCCTGTCATGATGGCTGCAGTTGTGACATTTGCCCGCTGGCGGCAGACGCAAAAAAACCGGCCGTAGCCGGTTTTGTCATGGCTTGGCTGGCGTTCAGCCGCGTACCTGGCCATCGCCCAGTACGATCCATTTCTGGCTGGTGAGGCCTTCCAGGCCGACCGGGCCACGGGCGTGGATCTTGTCGGTGGAAATGCCGATTTCCGCGCCCAGGCCATATTCGAAGCCATCGGCAAAGCGGGTGCTGGCATTCACCATCACGCTGGAAGAGTCCACTTCGCGCAGGAAGCGGCGGGCACGGCCGTAGTCTTCGCTGATGATGGCGTCGGTGTGGTGGCTGCCGTAGTGGTTGATGTGCTCGATGGCTTCATCCAGATCCTTGACCACCTTGATGGCCAGAATCGGTGCGGAGTACTCGGTATACCAGTCGTCCTGGGTGGCCGGCACGATCTGCTGGCCCAGAATCACCCGGGTACGCTCGCAGCCGCGCAGTTCCACACCCTTTTCCCAATAAGCCTCGGCCAGACGCGGCAGGATGAATTCGGCAAAGGCCGTGTGCACCAGCAGGGTTTCCATGGTGTTGCACGGTGCGTAGCGCTGGGTCTTGGCGTTGATGGCGATATTGAAGGCTTTTTCCGGATTGGCCGTGTCGTCGATATAGACATGACAGTTGCCGTCCAGATGCTTGATCACCGGTACGCGTGCCTCGGCGCTGATGCGGGCGATCAGGCTCTTGCCACCACGCGGCACGATCACGTCCACGTATTCCTGCATGGTGATCAGCTCGCCCACGGCGGCGCGGTCGGTGGTTTCCACCACTTGCACCACTTCGG
Organism: Aquitalea palustris; assembly: GCF_003693445.1. Lineage (GTDB taxonomy): Bacteria > Pseudomonadota > Gammaproteobacteria > Burkholderiales > Chromobacteriaceae > Aquitalea > Aquitalea palustris. The sequence continues at coordinate 90,504 of NZ_RFAR01000004.1, forward strand.
CCGGCAGGCCGGCCAGGCGCAAGCCTTCGTGCACGCAGGCGGCAATGGCCTGATTGCTGTGGAAGGCTTCCGAGCCGCCACGCAGGATGGTGGCATTGCCGGATTTCAGGCACAGGCCGGCGGCATCGGCGGTGACGTTGGGGCGGGCTTCATAAATGATGCCCACCACACCCAGCGGCACGCGCATCTTGCCCAGCTGGATGCCGGAGGGGCGATAGCAGAAGTCGTCCATTTCGCCCACCGGATCGGGCAGGCTGGCGATCTGGCGCAGGCCTTCGGCCATGCTGGCTACGGTGGCCTCGGACAAGGCCAGGCGGTCGATGAAGGCCGCATCCAGACCGGCGGCGCGGGCGGCGTCCAGGTCCTGCTGGTTGGCGGCCAGCAATTTGGCGCTGTCGCGCAGGATGGCGTCAGCCATGGCGTTCAGTGCCTGGTTTTTCTGGCGGGTGTCGGCCTTGGCAATCGCGCGGCTGGCTTTGCGCGCCGCCTGGCCGACGCGCTGCATGTAGTCCTTCACATTCATGGCAATGTCCTGATGCTGATCACTGTTCGGGTAGTGAGCCAGATTACCGCAAAACTGCCCGGCTCAGCCAGTGACAAGCAGGTGGATATTGTCGGACAAGGTGGCTGAGCTAGCCCACCATGGCGCAGGGATGGAAGTCCAGTGCCATGAAATCGTCTGCCACTTCCTGGCCGAATTCGAGGATGGTTTCGTCATCTTCGATGTAGTGCCAGTTCAGGGTGACATAGTTGCCGGCCACGGCAGCGTCGTTGAACAGGCTGAACAGTTCCAGCAGCACCTTGGTGCTGGAACTGTTGAAGTAGGCCAGCTGGATGTCGACGGTGATCTGGGTGGATTGCAGGCTGGGCAGGTAGTTTTGCACCGCCTGCATGATGGGGCCGAAAAAGGCTTGCGCGTTTTCCGGGTAGCTTTCTCCGCGCAGACTCAGCTGGTGCTGGTCGAACTGGAAGTTCACTTCCGGCGTGGACGAAGTCGGGGCGATATACAGGTTTTGCATGATTCGGAGCTTTAAATGGTGGCTTTGAGATAAAAAGTGGTAAACGGGCCGGATGCGCCGGCTTCATCGACAAAATCAAATTCGATGGGGTTGCTGGAGTCGCGGGCGACGGTGAGGAAGCCCAGGCCGGCGCCCTTGCTGCCGGCTTCGCCTTCGGCGCGCAGCTTTTCCTTGTACAGGGCCTTGATTTCGTCATTGGTCATGGTGCGCAGCGGTTCCAGCTTGGCGCGGATATGTGCGGCTCCTTCGCTGCTGATGGGGTTGGCGCATACCACGTAGTAGTGGCCGTCGGACTCACCTACCCACAGCGAACCCATGCGGATTTCATGGTCGGAGTCGTCGGTGGCGGTCAGGTGATCGGCCGAGTAATGCACCACGTTCTGCGCCATTTCCACGAAGACGGAAAACAGCTTGCGGCGGGCGGTCTGGCTGGCGTCCAGGCTGGACAGGCGCAGGCGCAGCGAGTCGCCCATGGCGGTGACGATGCTTTGCGAGAAATAGCCGGTGTAATAGAACACCACGTTTTCCTGGCGGGCCAGTTCCTTGAAACGGTGGAAATCGGTCAGGCTCATGCGCGTTCTTTCTTGATGGGGTGGGTCTGGATCAGAGCAGGTGTACGCCAAACAGGCTGACATCGTCGCGGCGACTGTTGTCGCCCTGCCATTTGAGGAAGGCGTCGATCAGCTGCTTTTGCTGTTGCTGCATCGGCTTGTCGGCATGTTTGAGGATGTTTTCCTTCAGGCGCTTCTTGCCAAAGCAGATGCGCTTGGGGCCGCCGATCTGGTCGATGATGCCGTCGGTACTGATATACAGGCGGCTGCCCGGCGGCAGCTGCACGGCGTGGTTGTCCCACTGGTAGTCCAGCGGCGTGCCGACATAGCCCACGCCCTTCTTGTTGGCATCCAGGGTGTGGACTTCGTCCGCACCCGGCTCCAGTACGAACAGCGGGGTCTTGGCCGAGGCATAGGTGAGGGTGCGGCTGGCGTAGTCGAACCAGCAGAAGGCACCGTCCATGCCGTCGTCGGAGTTCAGCTCCGGGTGGTCGGCGAGGCCGGCTTCTTCCGGGGTGAGCTGGCCCAGCGACTGCTTCACCTGCTGGTTGATGGCCTGCAGCAGGGCGGCCGGGTTGTGCAGGTCGTGGCTGGTCAAAACCTGTTTCAGTGTGGAGGCCATGATCAGCGTCATGAAGGCGCCCGGCACACCGTGGCCGGTGCAGTCGATGACCGCGACAAAGAAGCCATCCGGCCGTTTGACAAAGTAGTAGTAGTCGCCGCCGACGATGTCACGCGGCGCCCACACCATGAAGTAATCATCCAGTGCGCTGGCCATGTCGCGACGCGAGCTTTGCAGGAAGGACTGCTGGATCACACTGGCGTAATTGATGCTTTCCATCATCTGGCGGTGCTTTTCCGCCTGCTGGTCGGCCAGTGCCTGCATCAGCGACACGCCCAGTCCCATGCCGGCATAGGCATTGTCCAGGTTGATGATGAAACCGTCCGACAGCACTTTCTTGTCCGCTTCCAGTGCCATGAAGGACAGCTCGGTAATCGGCGTCAGATAGTCGACGATCAGCGGGCTGGCATTCATGAAGGCGGTGCAGGGCTTGCGGCCGAAGATTTCGCGATGAAACGGCCGTGCCAGCGTGCTCATGAAGGTATTGCGGTTGATGATGCCGATGGCGCGCTGCTGATCCACCACCGGGATATTGCTCAGCCCTTCGTCCTGGGTGAACAGTTCCAGTACATGGTAGTTGTTGTCATTGGGGCTGACGGTCGGCGGCGTCTGCAGCAGATGTCCCGCCATGGATTGCGAGCGAGCGGCGTGGGGTGTGCTGTCTAGCGGCATGATGTTCTCGGCGGAATTGACGTGGCCGCAGTCTAGATTTACCGGATGATGATTCGGTTACTGCAAGATGAACTTTGTTTTATTGCTAATCAAATATGATGTTATTTATTAGAATATTTTATTATTGAATGAATATCGGCTGGCAGGTGCGCCGCCTGTTGTTTCGCACCGACGGCCCTTGGCGTTGGCCTGTCCGAGATGGTGATGCTGCTTGACCCTGTGGCGTAAAGGGCTTATTTTGCTTGTCTAGCAACCGCTTGGTTGATAAATAAAACAAAGATCTAGCTACATCCTCGGGAGAATGCATGAGCGACTATCAAGAATTCCATCGCCGTTCCATCGAGCAGCCAGAAGCATTCTGGGGTGCCGAGGCCGCGCGCATTTACTGGCACAAGCCCTATACCCAGGTATTGCAGTACGACAATCCCCCCTTTCGCCAGTGGTTTGCCGGTGGTGAAACCAATCTCTGTTACAACGCGGTAGACCGTCACCTGGCCGAGCGCGCCGAGCAGGCCGCGCTGATTCATGTGTCGAGCGAAACCGGTGCCGAGCAAAGCTATACCTACCGCCAGCTGTATGAAGAAGTCAGCCGTTTTGCCGCCATCATGCAGGCGCAGGGGGTGGGCAAGGGCGACCGGGTATTGATTTACATGCCGATGATTCCGGAGGCCATCTTTGCCATGCTGGCCACGGTGCGGCTGGGGGCGATTCATTCGGTGGTGTTTGGAGGCTTTGCCTCGGCCAGCCTGGCTACGCGCATCGAAGATGCCGCGCCCAAGCTGCTGGTGACTGCGGATGCCGGCATGCGTGGCGGCAAGGTGATTGCCTACAAGCCGCTGGTGGACGAGGCGATGGAGCTGGCTGGCGCTGCGGCAGCGGACAAGGTGATCCTGGTGAATCGGGGCCTCGCGGAAGCGCCGATGATGAAGCCGGGGCGCGACCTGGATTACGCCACCCTGCGTGAGCAGCACTGGCATGACCGGGCCGGGGTGGAGTGGGTGGAGTCCAATCATCCCAGCTACATCCTGTATACCTCGGGCACCACCGGCAAGCCCAAGGGTGTGCAGCGCGATACCGGCGGCTATGCGGTGGCGCTGGCCTCCACCATGGAATACATCTATGGCGGCAAGCCGGGTGAAACCTATTTTTCCACCTCGGACATTGGCTGGGTGGTGGGGCACTCCTACATCGTCTACGCCCCGCTGATCAGCGGCATGGCCACGCTGGTGTATGAAGGCCTGCCCATCCGCCCTGATCCGGGCATCTGGTGGCAACTGGTGGAGAAATACCGCGCCACGGTGATGTTCTCCGCCCCCACCGCCTTGCGCGTGCTGAAAAAGCAGGACCCGGAATGGCTGCACAAATACGATCTGTCCAGCCTGCGGGCGCTGTTCCTGGCCGGCGAGCCGCTGGACGAGCCGACGGCGGAGTGGATTTCCGGCGAGCTGAAAATCCCGGTGCTGGACAACTACTGGCAGACCGAAACCGGCTGGCCGATGCTGACGGTGTGCAATGGTGTACAGCCCCTGCCCACCAAGCTGGGCAGCCCTGGCCTGCCGGTGTATGGCTATAACGTGAAGCTGCTGGACGAGACGACGGGCGAAGAAGTGCCGGTGGGCGAGAAGGGGGTGATTGCGGTGATTCCACCCTTGCCGCCCGGCTGCATGAGCACGGTATGGCGGCAGGATGAACGCTTTGTAAACACCTATTTCAGCCTGTTCCAGGACCGCAAGGTGTATTCCTCGTTTGACTGGGGCGTGCGCGATGCCGACGGTTATTTCACCATTCTTGGCCGTACCGATGATGTGATCAATGTGGCCGGCCACCGGCTGGGTACGCGTGAAATCGAAGAGGCCGTGTCCGGCCATGCGGCGATTGCCGAAGTGGCGGTGGTCGGGGTGCACGACACGCTGAAGGGCCAGGTGCCGCAGGCTTTTGCCGTGCTGCGTGACCCGTCGGTGCTCAAGGATCCGGAAAAGAAGGCCGCACTGGAAAAAGAGGTGATTTCCAAGGTGGCATCGCAGCTGGGTGCGATTGCCAATCCGGCGCGGGTGTATTTCGTCAATCAGCTACCCAAGACCCGCTCCGGCAAGGTGCTGCGCCGTTCGATACAGGCGCTGGCCGAGGGGCGCGATCCGGGCGATCTGACCACGCTGGATGATCCGAGCGGACTGGAGCAGGTGCGCGACGCAGTACAGTCTTGAATTGAAGGTGGGTGGACACAGCCGGCGCGGGTCAGTTGCCGGCTGTGGATTCAGCCGCATCCTGTCATGGGATGCGGCATTTTTACGTCCGCTGTACGCCCGGTTCAGCTGCGGAAGACGCTGACCGCCGCGTTGAGCGCCTTGGCATGGCTGTTCAACTGGTCAGAGGCGGTCGCCGAGGCTTCCACCGTGACCTGGTTGGCTTCGGTCATGCTGGCAATCACCTCGATGCGTTGCGCCATGTCGCCCATGGCGCTTTGCTGTTCGCGCAGCGCCAGGCTGATGCCCTGGATGTGCTCGACGATCTGGTCGGTGTTCTGGCGGATGCCGCTGATGGCCTCGCGCGCCTTGTGGGTCTGCTCCACCCCGTGGTTGGAGGCATCCACACTGCTCTGCATGACGCCGACCACGCCGGTCATGCCCTGGCGGATGGTTTCGATCTGGCCGGAAATCTCTACCGTGGCCACGCCCGTGCGTTCGGCCAGCTTGCGTACCTCATCAGCCACCACGGCGAAGCCACGGCCCATTTCCCCGGCCCGTGCGGCCTCGATGGCGGCATTGAGCGCCAGGAGATTGGTCTGATCGGCGATGTCGTGAATGGTGCGGGTAATCGAGGCAATGGCGTCGGTTTGCTTGTTCAGGTCGTCGATGGCGCTGGCGGCACTGCCGATGCGTTCGGCAATATGGCTGATATCGCTGGCGGTCGCGTGAATCAGCTGCTCGCAATCGCTGACCATTTGCCCGGCACCTTGTGCCTCACCGCCCACATCCTGACTCTGGCTGCCCAGTTGCTGGATGCTTTGCAGCACTTCTTCCACCGACACGCTCATGGAGCGGGTCGATTCGCTCTGCACCGTACTGGATTTCTGCAGCTGGTGTGCGGCGTCACTCATGCTGCCGGCGCTGCTGTCTAGTTCGCCGGACAGGTTACGGATATTGCTGGTGATATTGCGCAGCTGGCCTTGCATGTCGGCCAGGCTGTGCAGCAGGCTGCCCTGGCTATCTGCCGGCAGCACGATACGCTGGCTCAGATCACCACTGGCAATGCGGTTGGCCACTTCCATGGCCAGTGCCGGTTCGCCGCCCAGTACGCCGAATACCCGGCGATACAGCAGCACGCCACCCAGGCTGACCACGATGACCAGCAAGGCAGCCAGGCCCAGAATCATGTCGCGCAGATGGGTAGTGGTCTGGTTCATGGCGGCATAGGCCTGGTCGTCCTCCTGCTGGATTTGCTTGTTCAGCTCTTCCACCTGCTTGGTCAGCTCGTCGGCGCGGTCGTCAAAACCGCTGCCCTTTTCCTTCATCAGTGCATTGCCCGCTTCGCGGCCGGACTCGACATAGGCCTTGGCCATGCGCTTGCCCACACTGTAGAACTGGTCGACGGCTTGCTGCATGGCGCCGACCTTGCCGGCCAGTTGCGGGTCGAGCCGGCTGATGGTGGGCAGGTTCTTTTGCAGTGCCTGGTAGTGTTCTTCGGCATCCTTGTAGCCATCGGCATCGCCAGTGGCGCTGACATCCGTGAGGAATTGCTGGATCTGCACCACGTGGTAGCGCACATCGGTCATGTTCTGCACCAGGGTATTGGTGACATCCTGTTCGTAGTGGGTGGTCTGGTCGATGCGCTGCAGGCTGAACAGGGTGACCAGGCCAAGCGTCAGCAGCAGGGCAACGACAATGGCAATGAAACCGACCAGGATGGGTTTGAGTTTTTGTGTTTTGCTGGGCATGAGTTTACTTGCTGTAGGTAGGGTGGCCAGGCCGTCATGGCGCCGTAAGTGTTATTCAGATGTCCAGGCTGCTGCGCTCCGGATGCCGCTGGCGGGTCTTGCTGGATGGCAACCCCGCTGCGCTCAGGGTTGATTTTGGCGGAAACAAAATTGTCTGACAATAAGAATTGTTTTTGTTTTGATGACTTTCATCAAATACCCCCGCTATTTTCCGTAATTAGTTGAAAAATAAGCAATCAGCATGCTGGGCGCGCCGGTTCGGATGCTTGGGCTGGTTAACAAAACCCCGGCTCTGGCGTAGCGCCGCCTTGCCGTACTCTTGGTATTGTCTGCCTTGGCGCGCCTTGGCTGGGGTTCGCTGTGAGGTTTTGTCAGCGCGGCTTACTGCCTGGCTGGCAGCACAGGGAAGGATGCTCCGCCACCGAGCCAGGCGTCAGCCCAGGGGCAGCGGCGGAGCGGGGGGCCGGTTTCAGCGCAACAGCTCGGTATCGTGCTGTGCATCCTGCCCCTTGTTCAGCGATGCCTTCAGCCGGCGCATGCTGAACCACACGGTCAGCGCCACCAGCGGAATGGCCAGCCCGGTCAGCAGTTCCACATTCAGATGCAGGCCGGCCGCCTCCACTGCCGCCAGCAGGTGGTGCAACAGGCTCACCATATAGTAGGTCAGCACGCCAACCGACAAGCCTTCCACGGTTTCCTGCAGGCGCAGCTGCAGGGCGGCCCGGCGGTCCATGCTGGCCAGCAAGGCGCGGTTCTGTTCTTCATGCAGCACTTCCACCCGGGTACGCAGCAAGGCGGTGGTGCGCTGCAGGCGGGCGGTGATGCGGTCCTGGCGGCGGGCTACGGTTTCGCAGGTATTCATCGCCGGGGACAGCCGCCGTTCCATGAACTCGCGGAAGGGCTGCATGCCGGAGATGCGCTGTTCGCGCAATTCGCCGATGCGTGCTTCCACCAGCCGGTAATAGGCGTGGGCTGCCGAGAAGCGGTACTGGCTTTCCGCAATCAGCTGTTCCACCCGCGTGGCCAGTGCCGTCAGCTGCGACAGCAATTGCGCATCCGAGCCATTGCCTTCGGCGGCGGCCATGCGTTCGGTAATGGCGCGCAGCTCGATGCCCAGATTGTCCAGATCGCGCATCTGCTTCTTGGCAATGGGCAGGGCCAGCAGGGTGAGCATGCGATAGGTTTCCAGTTCGAACAGCCGCTGCAGCATGCGGCCGGACTGACTGGCGCCCATGGCGCGGTCCACCACCACATAGCGCGAGAAGCCTTCTGCCAGCCGGGCGTCGGGATGCAGGCGCAAGTCGGTATAGGCCGCGCCGTTGCCATCGCCGATTTCCGCGCCGATCAGCTCGCGTCCGCCAAACCAGCGGCTCGACATCTCGGCCAGCTCGGTTTCGCGCTCGGAGGGCAGCAGTACCGCGTGCAGTGCCACCAGCACCACGCCGGGCAGGTCGCGCAGCCAGGCGGCGGGGATGCGGTCGAGCGCGGTGCGCTCGAACGGGTCGGCGCAGTCGCCACCGACAATAAAGGTGTAGCGGGCAAATTCGGTATGCAGCGACCAGCGCACGGTCAAATCGCCGGCACTGGCCGAGTAATAAGCCTGATCGGTCAGGGGAGCGGGCAGGCCGATGCGCTCGGCCAGGTCGGCCAGTGCGGCACGCTGTGGCACATCGTCGAAATCGTAATACAGGCTGAGCGAGGTCAGCCGGGCCGGGGAGGGGATGGCGGCATAGGGCCGCGCATGGGCTTCCTCGTTCAGTTCACGGCGCAGGTGGTGCGGAGTGAGAGTCGTCATCGGTGGGTCCTGAAAGGTAAACGGTTTCAGTGCTGAGGAGGCCGCCGGACCCGTCAGGACTCAAACCGCTCGAGCGCATCAGCATACCCGATACGCCCTTGGCCACACCATGCAATTACCGCACCAGTCCGTCCAGCCCTTGCTGAATACCATTCAGCTGTGGTCTGCGCTCTGCCTTGCTGTCAGCAGTGGGTGGGCCTGAGTGTCCGGAATGGAAAGCCGCTTGTCAGTACGGGAAAGCCGAATAGTATTTTTTGGTATAAATGTATCTCGCAATATTATTAATGGGAATAAAGCGGCTGGGTTAGCATGATGTCAGTTCAATCTTCCCGGAGTCCATCATGAAATTGCGCACTTTGTTCGGCCTGGTGGCCGCGGTACTGTCCGCCCATGCGCTGGCAGATGTCACTTTGCTGAATGTTTCTTACGACGTGATGCGCGATTTCTACAAGGACTACAACCCGGTCTTCCAGAAAGCCTACAAGGCCCGGACCGGCGAAACCGTCAGCATCCAGCAGTCGCATGGCGGTTCCAGCAAGCAGGCCTTGTCGGTGGCCAATGGTCTGGCGGCCGACGTGATCACCATGAATCAGGCGTCGGATATCGACCTGCTGGCCACCCGTGGGCTGATTCCGGCCAACTGGGCCAGCCGTCTGCCCAATGCCTCGGTGCCGTTCACTTCCCCCACGGTGTTCCTGGTGCGCAAGGGCAATCCGCACAAGCTGCGCGACTGGAGCGACCTGGCCAAGCCGGGGGTGCAGGTGATCATTCCCAATCCGAAAACCTCGGGCAATGGCCGCTACAGCTATCTGGCCGCCTGGGGTTACGGCCTGAAACAGCCGGGTGGCAGCGAAGCCAAGGCGCGTGCGCTGGTGGCCGGCATCTTCAAGAATGTGCCGGTGCTGGATGGTGGTGGCCGCGCCGCCACCACTACCTTCATGCAGCGCCAGATCGGCGATGTGCTGGTGACCTTCGAGAACGAGGCCGAGCTGATCGCCCGCGAGTTTGGCCGTGGCAGCTTTGAAATCGTCTATCCGCCGCTATCGGTGCTGGCGGAAAACCCAGTGGCCATCGTCGACAAGGTGGTGGACAAAAAAGGCAGCCGCAAGCAGGCCGAGGACTATCTGCGCTTCCTGTGGAGTAGCGAAGGCCAGACCATTGCCGCACAAAACTACCTGCGTCCGCAGGACAAGGCGGTGGCACAGAAATTCGATGCCCAGTTTCCTTATGTGAAGACCTTCACCGTGCAGAGCGTGTTCGGGTCGTGGGCGGCGGTGAACAAGAAGCACTTCGCCGATGGCGGCGTGTTCGATCAGATCTATAGCAAGCGTTAAGCGGAGCCAGCGTGAGCAATATCCTCAATCTGCGCCATAGCGTGCTGCCCGGTTTCCGGCTCAGCTTTGGCATTACCCTGTTCTGGCTGGCGCTGATCGTGCTGCTGCCGTTTGCTGCCCTGGTGTATTCCACCATGGGCATGGGCTGGGATGGCTTCCTGGCAGCGGTGGGCAGCGAGCGCGTGATGGCTTCCATCCGCCTGTCTTTTGCCACCGCCGGGCTGTCCGCCCTGATCAATCTGGTGTTCGGCTTCCTGGTGGCCTGGGTGCTGGTGCGCTATCCCTTTCCCGGCAAACGGCTGGTGGATGCATTGGTGGATCTGCCCTTTGCCCTGCCCACGGCGGTGGCCGGCATTGCGCTGACCACGCTGTATGCCCCCAATGGCTGGATCGGCCAGTTTCTGGTGCCGCTGGGCATCAAGGTGTCGTTCACCCCCTTGGGCATCATCGTGGCGCTGACCTTTATCGGCCTGCCCTTCGTGGTGCGTACGGTGCAGCCGGTGCTGGAAGACCTGGAAAAAGAGCTGGAAGAAGCCGCCACCTGCCTGGGTGCCAGCCGCTGGGACATTTTCCGCCGGGTGATCTTTCCGGCCACGCTGCCCTCGCTGATTACCGGCGGCACCATGGCCTTTGCCCGTGCGACCGGCGAATACGGCTCGGTCATCTTCATTGCCGGCAATATTCCGCTGGTGTCGGAAATCGCCCCGCTGATCATCGTCTCCAAGCTGGATCAGTTCGACCAGCAAGGTGCCACTGCGGTGGCGCTGGTGATGCTGGGCATTTCCTTTGTCTTCCTGTTGTTGATCAACCTGATCCAGTGGTGGGCTGCACGCCGCCACGGGGCCGGACGCTAAGCGGGGTGCTGCATGGCTAATCTGACTACCGAAAGCCGCCCGGTGCGTTATGCGCTGACTGCCGTGGCGCTGCTGTTTTTGTTCCTGTTTCTGTTGCTGCCACTGATAGGCGTGTTCTGGGAAGCGCTGCACAAGGGCTGGCAGCTGTACCTGACCGCGCTGGTGGAGCCGGAGGCCTGGTCGGCCATCAAGCTGACGCTGATTTCCGCCGCCATCGCCGTACCGCTCAACCTGGTGTTCGGTGTATCCGCCGCCTGGGCGATTGCGCGCTTTGATTTTCGTGGCAAAAGCCTGCTCACTACGCTGATTGACCTGCCGTTCGCGGTGTCGCCAGTGGTGGCCGGGCTGATGTTCATCCTGCTGTTCGGTGCCAATACCGCTGTGGGCGGCTGGCTGCAGGACCACGGCCTGCAGGTGATCTTTGCCGTGCCGGGCATCGTGCTGGCCACGGTATTTGTCACCTTCCCCTTTGTCGCGCGTGAGCTGATTCCGCTGATGCAGTCGCAAGGCGCGGATGAAGAGCAGGCTGCCATTGTATTGGGTGCCAGCGGCTGGCAGACCTTCCGCAAGGTGACGCTGCCCAATATCAAGTGGGGGCTGCTGTACGGGGTGATTCTGACCAATGCCCGTGCCATGGGCGAGTTTGGCGCAGTCAGCGTGGTATCCGGCCATATCCGTGGTGAAACCAACACCATCCCGCTGCATGTGGAGATTTTGTACAACGAGTACAACTTTGTCGGCGCTTTTGCCTGCGCCTCGCTGCTGGCCTTGCTGGCCTTGGTGACCCTGCTGGTCAAATCGCTGGTGGAGTGGCGGCTGCATCGTCAGCAGCAGGCCTCCACCCTGCGTACCGCCGAAGCCCGTCTGCAAGCCGCACAACCGTAAACGATCTGGTGGACCGCTGCCGCTGGCGGCGGTCGGAGAACAAGCATGAGCATTGAAATCCGCAATATCCGCAAGCAGTTTGGCCAATTCACCGCGCTGGACAATGTCAGCCTCGATATCGCTGCCGGCGAGTTGCTGGCCTTGTTGGGGCCGTCCGGCTGCGGCAAGACCACCTTGCTGCGCATCATTGCCGGCCTGGAAAAACCGGATGCCGGCCAGGTGCTGTTCGGCGGTGCCGACGCCACCCACACCCATGTGGCCGAGCGCCAGGTGGGTTTCGTGTTCCAGCACTACGCGCTGTTCCGCCACATGACGGTATTCGACAACGTGGCTTTTGGCCTGTCGGTGAAGCCGCGCCGTGAACGCCCCTCGGCCGAAGAGATTCGCGAACGGGTGATGAAACTGCTGAAAATGGTGCAGCTGGACTGGCTGGCCGATGCCTATCCCGGCCAGTTGTCCGGTGGCCAGCGCCAGCGTATCGCCCTGGCCCGTTCGCTGGCGGTGGAGCCCAAGGTGCTGTTGCTGGATGAACCCTTCGGCGCGCTGGATGCCAAGGTGCGCAAAGACCTGCGCCGCTGGCTGCGCGAGCTGCACAACGATATGCACATCACCAGCGTGTTCGTCACCCACGATCAGGAAGAGGCGCTGGAAGTATCCGACCGCGTGGTGGTGATGGATCATGGCCATATCGAGCAGGTGGGCCGCCCGGATGATATCTACGAACATCCGGCCACGCCCTTTGTCACCCAGTTCCTTGGCGATGTGAACCTGTTCCACGGCCGGGTGGATGCCGGCCAGCTCACCATCGGTAGTTATGAACAGGCGCTGGGGCAGCATCAGGACGCGGACGGCGACGCTGCCGTGGCCTATGTCCGCCCGCACGATCTGGACCTCACCCTGCAAGCCGATGGCGCGCTGGCGCAAGGCCGGGTCGAGCATATCCATGCGGTGGGCCCGGTGGTGCGGGTGGAGCTGCAACAGGCCGATGGCCAGACCATCGAGGCAGCGGTCAGCAAGGAGCGCTTCCGTGCGCTGGGTATCGTGCCGGGCGACACTGTCTATGTCACCCCGCGCAAGCTGGCGGTGTTCCTGAAAGATGCCGCCGGGCAGCAGGATTATGTGATCTGAGTGCCAAGCCAGCCGCAGACAAAAGCCGCCCGAGGGCGGCTTTTGTCATCAGGGCCTGTGAACACGATGGGCGTGCGGCACCGGCCCTGTGCGGCAGTCAGACAAACAGCTTGCTGAACAGCCAGTACAGGCTGGCCGACAGCGCAATGGCCACCGGCAGGGTCAATACCCAGGCCATCAGCAGATTGCGGATGGTATCGATTTGCAGGCCGGAGCGGTTGGCTGCCATGGTGCCGGCCACGCCGGACGACAGCACATGGGTGGTGGAAACCGGCAGGCCGAAGGCATCGGCCGCACCAATGGTGGTCATCGCCACCAGCTCGGCCGACGCACCCTGGGCATAGGTCAAATGGGTTTTGCCTATCTTCTCGCCCACGGTGACCACGATACGGCGCCAGCCCACCATGGTGCCCAGCCCCAGGGCGATGGCCACGGCCACTTTCACCCAGGTCGGGATGAACTTGGTGGAGGCATCCAGCTCGCCCTTGAAGGTTTTCAGATTGGCCAGCGTAGCCTGATCCAGATGCGCATCCTTGCTCTGCTGCAGCAGACGGATGGATTCGGAAGCCAGATACATGTCATTACGCACATTGCCGACCGAATCCTCAGGCACCGAGGCCAGGCTGCCATGTGCTTCGATCTGCTTGCCGATCTGGCCGGTTACCGCGGCCAGCGCCGGCACCACATCGGGCTGCCAGTGCTGGCTGCGGATATAGCGGGTCAGGATGGCACGCGGTTGCTCTGGCTCCGCCGCCGGCTGCGCATGTTGCAGCGACTGTTGGGTGGCCTGTGCCACCAGTGCGAACTTGCCCATTTCACTGGCCGGCAAGGCACGGTTCAGCCCATAGGACAGCGGCACGGTGCCCACCAGAATCAGCATGATCAGGCCCATGCCTTTCTGGCCGTCGTTGGAACCATGGGCAAACGATACCCCGGAACAAGTGAGGACCAGCAGGCTGCGAATCCACCACGGCGGTGCTTCTTTGTTCTTGGGCGCCTCAAACAGCTGCGGCTGTTTGACCAGACGCTTGAGCAGTACCAGCAGCAAGGCCGCGCAGAAAAAGCCCACCAGCGGCGACAGCAGCAGCGAATAGCCCACCTTGCTCACCTGGGTCCAGTCCACCCCGCTGGTGCCGTCGCGGCCATGCATCAGGGCATTGGCAATGCCCACGCCGATGATGGAGCCAATCAGGGTATGCGAGGAGGAGGCGGGCAGGCCCAGCCACCAGGTGCCCAGATTCCACAGAATGGCGGAAATCAGCAGGGCAAACACCATGGCGAAGCCGGCGCTGGAACCCACTTGCAGGATCAGTTCCACCGGCAGCAGCGAAATGATGCCGAAGGCCACCGCACCGCTGGAAGTGAGCACCCCGAGAAAGTTGAACAGGCCCGACCACACCACGGCCACATGCGGTGGCAGGGAGTGGGTGTAAATCACCGTAGCCACGGCATTGGCCGTGTCATGGAAGCCGTTGACGAATTCGAAGCCCAGGGCAATCAGCAGCGCCAGGATCAGCAGCAGGATGGAAATCCAGCTGCCATGGCGGGCCATGGTGTCATTGACATCGTGAAACAGATTGAGTCCGGCAAACAGCAAGCCACCGATCAGCAAGGCAACGAACAATAATACGGTGCTGCTGTTGGTGGGGCGGTGCACTGCCGTTGCGGCGGTGCTGCGGCTGAGCGCCACCTCGGAAGACTGGTCCATGAAAGCTCCTTGAAAATATTCAAGAAGCATTAATACGCGAAGCAGATTGCAGGGGAGTGACAGTAAGCTGTTGTTGATTGATTTAAAACAAAATTTAATATACGGCGCACACTGCTGGCTGCCTGGGTCAGCCAGACTGTGGCGTCCTTGCCGCAGTGCTCAGCGCTGGCGGTGGTGGGCGATGAGCCGGGCCAGTGCCGCGCTTACCAGCGGATTGCTCACCTGTTGCGCGCCTGCTTCGATCTCTTCCAGTGCCTGCTGGCTGATGCCGATGCGCTTGGGCGGCGGCGGTGGCGGGTTCAGATGAATGTCTACCTTGATGCGGATCTTGCTGGCGCTGTAGCCGCGCGATTCCAGTGGGGCCAGCAGGCTGTTGCCCATCATGCGTAGCCGGGCGGCCACGATGCCGTTATGGGCAAACACCACCAGCTCGCCATCGCGGATGCGCACCGCGCGGCAGGCCTCGGCCAGCTGCGGCGGCAACTGGCTGCGAAAAGCCTGGTCCAGCGCCATCAGCGCATTGGCTTCGCGGGTCAGCTGCGACAGTGTGCTGTCCGTGCGGGCGATATCCTGAAACTGGCGTTCCGACATGGTGGCTCTGACTGGGTTTAATCGGCCATTGTAGCCGATTAACTGGCTCCCCAGCAGAGACGCTGTGCCCGTGCGCACGTCGCTCCCCCTGCCGGGACCGCGGCGTACTGCTGCCCGCCTGGCGTGCTGGGATGATCTTTCGCAAATGCATCATGCCCAGCTTGCCTTGCCAGCCCGAGTGCACGAAGGCATGCCATATTTTATTGATAGGAAAAAGTAAATGTAGCGGTGGTCGCTAGTGTGCCGGCCATTATTGCACCAGTGCGAATATAGGAAACCGAAAACGGAAAGCTTTGCTGCCCCGAGAAGGTACGCAAGAAAAACTGATTTGTGTTGCCACTGCCGACCGCATCAGGTCCATAGTGGACAATATTGCTGTTATAACTGAGTTGCATGCCAAGCCCCTTGGTGGTGGAGCTGTTGTCAGGCGTCAGAATGCTACCGGTTTGGCTGGTATTATTTTTATCAGTGAAAGTGACGTATAAGTTGGTGGTATTCTGGCAGGTGGTATTGATATTGAAAGTAGTATTGCCTGCAGTGCTGTTCAGCCAGGGGAGCTGACCCGTATTAATGGTGGGTAAATTGACGGGATTGGGTGATACGGAGCTGGTGCAGCTGGTATTGATCACATCGGATGGAATGGTAATCAAAGGCAGCTTGCCATAAATGATGCCAGTGCTGGGTGAGAAATAAGCTGCGGAATAGATTTGATTACTCAGATCCAGCCTGCCACTGCCGACTGGGTGGGATATTTTATAAAACTGCAGATAGAAAGTGGCTGAATAACTGGATACCAGCGAAGAACTGCAGCTGAAAAAGTTATTCGGGCTGTAGGGTTCATTGTCATAGCGACCATCCGGCTCTCCTATCCAGCCGGGCGTAGGTGTCATGCACGAATGAGTACCATAGCTATCGAATATAGATCCGTCAACGCCAACCGCATAGCCAATGCCCGGGATATTGGTGCTGTATACGCGGCGGCCATTGATGGTGGTGACGTAGTTACCCATGGTGTATATGCCGTAAACGTGTGCATTGCCGGCGGGCAGACCGCTGCAATTAAACTGCTTGACCTTGGCCGACATGACCTGACTACCTATGGGACTGTTAATCGGCAGGGCATTCAGGTTTTGATTGAAGGATGGCAGGGTAATACTGTTTGCTCCGACGACGGAGCAGGCGGCGTAGGCGTGTACTGAAAGCAGCAGGGTAAGACATGGCAGGACAAGCAACGTAAAGATTTTACGGTTTAAACTATGAATTAAACGTGGCATTTTAAAATTACCATTACAAGTATTGATGATAATTTCAAAAGGTAGCGGCTTTGAATGTGGTTTTGCAGTAGGCGTTTTCTTAAAGATGGCTGCGATTTTGTAAGCATGTATCGTAATGACGGTGTTCTGGCCCAATAGATAAAGGCCGACCTGTTGCCAGGCCGGCCTTGTCCTTACTTTTATGCTAGCTAGTCGAGCTGGCGCTTTACTGCGCGCCTTCCACGTCTTCCATGCTGAAGGTTTCAGTATGGTCGTTGTAGGAGAAGATTTCCGCGTAACGGCCCCAGCTGATCACCGTATCCAGCGTTTCCTCGGCGGCGCTGTCGCTGAGCGAGTCTTCCAGTTCCTGCTCGAAGCGCAGGCGCGGTGCGCGCTGGCCCGGGCGTTCCTGCAGCACGCGGCGGATGCGGGCTGCCAGCGGAATATGGCGCAGCAGGTGCTCGGCAAACAGTACCTTGCGCTCCTGCGTACCGTAGTCGGCAAACAGTTTGCCAGCAGCGGTCAGCTCGATATCACCATCGCGCAGTTCGACAAAGCCCAGGTGCTCCAGGGTTTCGGTGACCGGGAACAGGTCGTCCACCTCCAGCAACAGCTTGCTGCCGATTTCCGGCAGGTCGGCGCGGCCGTTGTACGGTGCGGCGGCCAGGGCTTCCATCAGACCGGCCATCAGGTTGGTGGAGACTTCGGTCAGCGGGCTGCCGATTTCCAGTTGTACCTTGTGCAGGGTGTCGGCGCTGCGGCGCTGGGTCATCAGCGCATAGATGTCGTCCACCATCTTGCGGAAAACCGGGTCCAGCCGGTTGCGCGGATGGGCGAACGGAACCTTGATCTCGGCCACCACCCGGCCCGGATTGGACGACAGCACCATGATGCGGTCGCACATGAACACGGCTTCTTCGATGTTGTGGGTGACGATCAGGATGGACTTGATCGGCAGCTGCTTCTGGTTCCACAGGTCGAGCAGGTCGGTCCGCAGGGTTTCGGCGGTCAGCACGTCCAGCGCCGAGAACGGTTCATCCATCAGCAGCAGGGTGGGGTTGACCACCAGGCCGCGGGCGAAACCCACACGCTGACGCATGCCGCCGGACAGTTCGCGCGGATAGGCGTTTTCAAAGCCGTCCAGGCCGATCAGGTCGATGGCAGCCAGCGCGCGGCGGCGGCGCTCCTTGGGCTCCACGCCCAGCGCTTCCAGTCCGGCTTCCACGTTTTGCAGCACGGTCAGCCAGGGGAAGAGGGCAAAGGTCTGGAACACCATGGCCACGCCTTCAGCCGGGCCGTTCAGCGGTTGGCCGCAGTAGTTCACCTCGCCGGCGCTGGCCTGGATCAGGCCGGCAATGATGCGCAGCAGGGTGGATTTGCCCGAGCCGGAGCGGCCCAGCAGGCCGACGATTTCGCCTTCGTGCAGGGTGAGATTGACGTCATCCAGCACCTGGATGTCTTCTTCGCCGCCCTTGTGATAGCCCTTGTCGACATGCTTGAGGGAGAAGATTTCCTGTCTCAGGGTTACGGTTTCTTGTGGCATGAGTTTCCCCCTTTTAGTTGAGACGGAGTTTGTTTTCGGCAATGGCGTACAGCGGACGCCACAGCAAACGGTTGAACAGCACGACAAACAGCGACATCACGCAGATGCCCAGCAGAATCTTGGGGAAATCACCGGTTGCGGTGGTTTGGGCGATATAGGCACCCAGGCCGTGTGCGGCCAGTTTGTCATCGCCCCACGACACCATTTCCGACACGATGCTGGCATTCCAGGCACCGCCAGAGGCGGTGATGGCACCGGTGATGTAATAGGGGAAGATGCCCGGCAGCATGACTTGTTTCCACCATTGCCAGCCCTTGATGTGGAAGTTGGTGGCAGCTTCACGGAAGTCATTGGGGAAGGCGCTGGCACCCGCCACCACGTTGAACAGGATGTACCACTGCGTGCCCAGCACGATCAGCGGCGACAGCCAGATGTCCGGGTTCAGCTTGAAGTGCACGATGAACACCACGAATACCGGAAACAGCAGGTTGGCCGGGAAGGCTGCCAGGAATTGTGCAATCGGCTGGATCATCTCGGCCAGGCGCGGGCGCAGGCCGATCAGCACGCCTAGCGGCACCCAGACGATGGAGGCCAGCGCAATCAGCAGGGTGACGCGCACCAGGGTGATGAAGCCCAGGCCGACAACCTTCAGGGTTTCACCCAGCCCCACTTCACTGCTGATAAAGCTGTACAGCTTCCAGCTGACGTAGCCGCACAGCAGCACCATGAAACCACCCCAGGCGATATCCAGTCCGCGCGATACGCTGGAATGGGATTCGGTGTGGATGGACTGCGGCAGGGCAATATTGAGCCGCATGCGCGCCAGTTTTTTCAGCAGCTTGCCAAAGGGGCGCAGCAGTTGCTGGATGATGCGGGTGCGCTGGATCAGGTTCAGCACCCAGGATTCCGGTGCCGCCTGCGACATGGTGTCTTCCAGGCGGAACTTGTCGGCCCAGGCCACCAGCGGGCGGAACAGGAACTGGTCGTAGATGACGATGACCACGGTCATGGTAAGGATGACCCAGCCCACGGCTGTCAGGTCCTTGTTACTGATGGCCATGGCCAGGTAGGAACCCACACCGGGCAGGGTGACGGTCTTGTCGCCCACGGTGATCGCCTCGGAAGCCACCACGAAGAACCAGCCGCCGGACATGGACATCATCATGTTCCAGATCATGCCCGGCATGGAGAAGGGTACTTCCAGTTTCCAGAATTTCTGCCAGCCGGACAGGCGCAGGTTTTGCGACACTTCTTTCAGGTCGTTGGGCACGGTGCGCAGCGACTGATAAAAGCTGAAAGTCATATTCCATGCCTGCGAGGTGAAAATCGCAAAAATGGCCGCGAATTCAGCCCCCAGCACCCGGCCGGGAAACAGTGCCAGGAAAAAGGTCACGGTAAACGAGATATAACCGAGCACCGGCACCGATTGCAGGATGTCCAGAATGGGCACCAGCAACTGGCCGGCACGGCGACTCTTGGCCGCCAGTGTACCGTACACCAGGGTGAACACGATGGAGGCGATCATGGCCGCCAGCATGCGTAGCGTGGTGCGCAGTGCATATTCGGGCAAATTGGCCGCATCCAGCGAAATGGGCTCGGTTTGCAAGGCACTGATCGGTGCCCAGGTACCCTGGATGCCGGTGGTGGCGAACAGTAAAAAACCCAGGATCAGGGGAAAGGCGATCAGGTCCCAGCGATTGGGAAGCAGCCGTTTGGCTGTGGCAGGAATAAACGGACGGATAACGGTAGTCATCAGGCCTCTCCGATTGGTGTGGTTAACCTGGCGGAACAGTGCAGGCCCTGTTCCGCTTCTTCATCAGATGAGCACCATCTTTTGTCAGGACACGGCTGGCCGTGGGCAAACATAAAACTGGCTCTGCAAATGCGCAAGAATAATAACAAGGCGAACATAAAATTTTGATGAAAATTGACAATTTTTTGTATGGATTATGTAACGACACAATTCTGTTGAAAAATAGCTTTCGGCCGCGTTTTTCACTGCCTTTATATTGGCCAGTGGCATTTTCAGAATCAGCCGCCGCCCGCCCGGCGGCGCCCGCGGCGTGGACAGGTCTGGCAGCCTGCCACGCGCCCGCCGCCGTGGCGACAAGTTTGACGGTGCGGGCTTGATTCAGCGCAAGCTCGCCCCCATAAACTTGTGCACGGGATGTGCTACACTTTCGCCTATTTTGTTTTGTCGGCCCGTCCGGGCCTCTGGATTGGAATACATGATTTCCTCGCTACTCAAGAAAGTATTTGGCAGCCGCAATGACCGCCTGCTGAAGCAGTATCGTCAGGAAGTGGCGCGCATCAATGCCCTGGAAGAAGGCATGAAAGCGCTGTCCGACGAGGCTTTGGCGGGAAAGACCGCCGAGTTCAAAAAGCGCATCGTCGATGGCGCCACGCTGGACAGTATCCTGCCCGAGGCCTTTGCCGTGTGCCGCGAAGCTTCGCGCCGCGTGCTGGGCATGCGCCACTTCGACGTGCAGCTGATTGGCGGCATGGTGCTGCATAACGGCAAGATTGCCGAAATGCGTACCGGCGAAGGCAAGACCCTGGTCGGCACCCTGCCGGTCTACCTCAATGCACTCACCGGCAACGGCGTGCATGTCATCACCGTCAACGACTACCTGGCCAGCCGCGACGCCGGCATCATGGGCCGCCTGTACAACTTCCTCGGCCTGACCGTGGGGGTGAACCTGTCGCAGATGGCGCATGACGACAAGCAGGCCGCTTACGCCTGCGACATCACCTACGGCACCAATAACGAATTCGGCTTCGACTACCTGCGTGACAACATGGTGTTCACCACCGGCGAGAAGGTGCAGCGCAAGCTGGCCTTTGCCGTGGTCGACGAAGTGGACTCCATCCTGATCGACGAAGCGCGTACCCCGCTGATCATCTCCGGCCCGGCCGAAGACAATATCGACATGTACCAGCGCATGAACGCGGTGCCGCCGCTGCTCAAGCGCCAGGAAACCGAAGAGGGCGAGGGCGACTACTGGGTGGATGAGAAGGCCCACAGCGTGCTGCTGTCCGAGGCCGGCCACGAGCATTGCGAAGAAATCCTGGTCAACCTGGGCATGCTCAAAGAAGGCGACAGCCTGTACTCGGCCACCAACATCACCCTGATGCACCACCTGATGGCCGCGCTGCGTGCCCATTCGCTCTTCCATCTGGACCAGCACTACGTGGTGCAGGATGACGAAGTGGTGATCGTGGACGAATTCACCGGCCGCCTGATGGCCGGCCGCCGCTGGTCGGAAGGCCTGCACCAGGCTGTTGAAGCCAAGGAAGGCGTGGAGATCAATCGCGAAAACCAGACCCTGGCCTCCATCACCTTCCAGAACTACTTCCGTCTGTACGGCAAGCTGTCCGGCATGACTGGTACCGCCGACACCGAAGCCTACGAATTCCAGAGCATCTACGGCCTGGAAACCGTGGTGATCCCGACCAACCGCCCGATGGTGCGTATCGACTCGCAGGACAAGGTATATCGCTCTGCGCGTGAAAAATACGAAGCCATCCTGGCTGACATCAAGGACTGCCACGAGCGCGGCCAGCCGGTACTGGTGGGTACCACCAGCATCGAAAACTCCGAGCTGATTGCCGAGCTGCTGCAAAAAGCCAAACTGCCGCATAACGTGCTGAACGCCAAGGAACATGCGCGCGAAGCCGATATCGTGGTGCAGGCCGGCCGTCCGGGCGTGATCACCGTGGCTACCAATATGGCTGGTCGTGGTACTGACATCGTGCTGGGTGGTAATCCGGAGCCGGAAATCAAGGCCATCCAGAAGGATGACAGCCTGTCCGACGAGGAGAGGAATGCCCGCGTCGAGGCCATTCGCAGCGAATGGAAGCTGCGTCACGACGCCGTGCTGGCAGCCGGTGGCCTGCACATCATCGGTACCGAACGCCATGAATCGCGCCGTATCGACAATCAGCTGCGTGGCCGTTCCGGCCGTCAGGGCGACCCGGGTTCTTCCCGCTTCTACCTGAGCCTGGAAGATCCGCTGCTGCGCATTTTTGCCTCCGACCGCGTGGCCGCCATCATGGACCGCCTGAAAATGCCGGACGGCGAAGCCATCGAACACCCCTGGGTATCGCGTTCCATCGAAAATGCCCAGCGCAAGGTGGAGGGCCGCAACTTCGACATCCGCAAGCAATTGCTGGAATACGATGATGTCGCCAACGACCAGCGCAAGGTGATCTACCAGCAGCGCAATGACATCCTGCAGGACGAGGATGTCAGCGATGTAGTGGTCAATATGCGCGAAGGCGTGCTGTCTGATCTGGTCGATCTGCACCTGCCGCCGGAAACCATGGAAGAACAGTGGGATCTGGTCGGTCTGGAAAAGACCCTGGAAGCCGAATTCCAGCTGGCTGCGCCGGTGGCCGAGTGGATCAAGGCCGAGTCCACCCTGGATATCCCGGATATCAAGCAGCGCATCATCACGCTGGCAGCCGAGGTGTATCAGGCCAAGGTCGAGCTGGCTGGCGAGCAAGTGATGCGCCAGTTCGAGCGCAGCCTGGTGCTGCAGATGCTGGATACCCACTGGCGCGAGCATCTGGCTGCCATGGATCACCTGCGTCAGGGCATTCATCTGCGCGGCTATGCGCAGAAGAACCCCAAGCAGGAATACAAGCGCGAGGCGTTCGAACTGTTCGCCGACATGCTGGAACGCATCAAGCGCAGCGTGGTGAATGTGCTGATGACCGTGCAGATCCGTGGCCAGGAAGACGTGGACGCGGTCGAACCGCACCAGCATGGCGAGTACGAGATGCAGCATGCCGAGCCGGGTTCCTCGCTGGGTAGCGACGATGGCGAAGACAATCCGCTGTCACCGGAAGCGCTGTCCGAGCAAGGCCTGCGCGTGGGCCGCAACGACCCTTGTCCCTGCGGCAGCGGTAAAAAGTACAAGCAGTGCCACGGCCGCCTGGCCTGAGTCTGACCACCGTCTGACCCTGCCATGACCGACCAAACGCCCTGCCTTGCCGCAGGGCGTTTTGCGTAGGTGCTATTACGAGGCGGGGCGCTTTTGCGGTGCAGCAGATGGTCGGCCACCGGCCGCTCTGCTACCCTTGCAGCTAATAAATCGATAACACTGGCAGCGACAACATCATGACCCCGAGCGATACCCGTATTTACCTGGCATCCGGCAGCCCGCGCCGGCGCGAGTTGCTGGAGCAACTGGGCGTACATCTGGAACGCATCCACGCCGACATCGACGAATCCGTGCTGCCCGGCGAAGCGGCCGTGGCTTATACCGAGCGCCTGGCGCGCGAAAAAGCCGCTGCAGGCTGGGCGGTGGTGCAACACTGCGGCCTGCCGTCGCGGCCCCTGTTGTCGGCTGATACCACCGTGGTGCTGGATGGCGAAATCTACGGCAAGCCGGCCGATGCTGCCGACGCCGCCCGCATGCTGCGTGCCTTTTCCGGCCGCAGCCATCAGGTGGTGACCAGCGTGGCGGTGCGCCAGGATGAGCGTACCGAACTGCGCACCTCCATTACCGAGGTGTACTTCCGTACGCTGAGCGAGGACGATATCCAGCGCTACATCGATAGCGGCGAACCCTTCGACAAGGCTGGTAGCTATGGCATCCAGGGCCTGGCGGCGGTGTTCATCCAGCGTATCGAAGGTAGTTATACCGGGGTGATGGGCCTGCCCGTGTTTGAAACCGCCACCTTGCTGAGCCTGTTCGGACACCAATTCCCCTAAGGAGGAAAGACCATGCTGCATCAGTCCATTCCTCTGCCGCGCGATATCCAGCGCCCCAAGGAACAAATCCTCGTCAACATCACCCCGCAGGAAACCCGCGTGGCAGTGCTGGAGGATTCCATCGTGCAGGAACTGCATGTGGAACGCGCCGCCAGCCGCGGCATCGTCGGCAACATCTATCTGGGTCAGGTCAAGCGCGTGCTGCCGGGCATGCAGAGCGCCTTTATCGAAATCGGCCTGGAGCGTGCCGCCTTCCTGCACATCGCGGATGTACTGGAACAGCGCCAGCACCCCACCGAGCCGCAGCGCATCGAAAAAATGCTGTTCGAAGGCCAGACCGTGCTGGTGCAGGTGATCAAGGACCCCATCGGCACCAAGGGCGCGCGGCTGTCCACCCAGATGTCGCTGGCCGGCCGTTTCCTGGTGCATTTGCCGCAGGAAGAACACATCGGCATCTCGCAGAAGATCGAGAGCGAGTCGGAACGCCACAGTCTGAAGGCCCGGCTGGAAAAGCTGCTGCCGCCCAATACCCCACGTGGCTACATCATCCGTACCAGTGCCGAAACTGCCAGCGATACCGAGCTGCAGGCCGATATCGAATACCTGTCCAAGCTGTGGGCCGACATCCGCCACAAATCGCAGCACCTGCCGGCGCAAAGCCTGTTGTACGAAGACCTGCCGCTGGCGGTGCGTGTGCTGCGCGACATGGTGAGCGACACCACCGAGCATGTGATTGTCGACTCCACCGAAAACTACAGCCGCATGGTGGAGTTTGCCGAACAATACGTGCAGTCTGCCGTGCGCAAGATTGAGCGCTATTCCGGCGAGCGCCCGCTGTTCGAGCTGTTCTCCATCGAGGCGGAAATCGACAAGGCGCTGTCGCGGCGGGTGAACCTGAAGTTTGGCGGCTACCTGATCATCGACCAGACCGAGGCGATGACCACCATCGACGTCAATACCGGTGGCTTTGTCGGCAACCGCAATTTTGACGAAACCATCTTCAAGACCAATCTGGAAGCCACCCAGGCCATTGCCCGCCAGCTGCGGCTGCGCAATCTGGGCGGCATCATCATTGTCGATTTCATCGACATGGATAACGAAGAGCACCAGACCGCCGTGCTGTCCGAGCTGGCCAAGGCCCTGGCGCGCGACCGTACCCGTGTCACCCTCAATGGCTTTACCAGCCTGGGCCTGGTGGAAATCACCCGCAAGCGTACCCGCGAGAGCCTGGCCCACGTCCTGTGCGAACCCTGCCCCACCTGCCAGGGCCGTGGCGAGATCAAGACCGCCCAGACCGTGTGTTACGAGATCCAGCGCGAGATCGTGCGCGAGGCACGCCAGTTCGATGCCAAGGGCTATCGCATTCTGGCCGCCCAGCCGGTGATCGACATGTTCCTCGACGAAGAGTCGCAAAGCCTAGCCATGCTGGTGGACTTCATCGGCAAGCCGATTTCGCTGTCGGTGGAAAGCACCTATACCCAGGAACAGTTTGACGTGGTCCTGTTGTAACCGTCGTCACGGCATGCCGGACGATGTGAGAACGGAGTAGCAAGCATGAAGCAACAAGCCGGCGATGCCCTGTGGCTCGCCATCCTGCAGGAAGCCGAACAGGCGGCGCGCGACGAGCCGATGCTGGCCAGCTTTCTGCACATGACGGTATTGCGTCACGGCACGCTGGAAGACGTGCTGGCCTTTCACCTGTCCAGCAAGCTGGCCAGTCCGGTGATGGATGCTCGCGCGCTGATGGAGCTGTTCCGCGAGGCGCTGGCCTCGGACCCGCTTATCAGCGCCTCGGCACGGGCCGACATCCGCGCCTGTTTCGAGCGGGATCCGGCCTGCGATAGCTACTCCACGCCGCTGCTGTATTTCAAGGGCTTTCATGCCCTGCAAAGCCAGCGCATTACCCACTGGCTGTGGCAGCAACAGCGCAAGACGCTGGCCCTGTTTCTGCAAAACCGCATTTCCGAAGTCACCGGCGCCGACATCCATCCGGCGGCACGCATTGGCCAGGGCGTGATGCTGGATCACGGCACCGGACTGGTCGTTGGCGAAACCGCCGTCATCGGCAATAACGTTTCCATCCTGCATGGCGTCACCCTGGGCGGCTCCGGCAAGGATAGGGGCGACCGTCACCCCAAGATCGGCGATGGCGTGATGCTGGGGGCCGGAGCCGCCGTGCTGGGCAATATCCGCGTGGGCGACTGTGCCAAGGTGGGCGCGGGCAGCGTGGTGCTGGAAGACGTGCCGCCGCATACCACGGTGGCCGGCGTGCCGGCGCGCATCGTGGCCCAGGTGAATGAAGGCATGCCTTCGCTGGATATGGATCAACGGGTGTGACGGCCAGCAGCCAGGTTCTGCAGGTAGTACAGGGCGGCAATGCCGCCGATCTGCTGCGCCAGGTGCTGCCAGCTGAGGAGGTACTGGCCTTCGAGGAAGATTTCAGCCACGGCCCGCTGGCCGATGCCGATACCATGGACCCGCAACTGCGCATGGCCTGGTGGAACCGCATCTGGTGGGCACATAGCTGGTGGCCGGATATCGACCAGCAATTCCAGCTGGCCTGGTGGCAATGCCGCAAGCGTCTGTTCCGCGCGCTGTCCGAGCAGCAGCCGCTATGTGTCTGGCTGGGCAATACCGTGCACGACCAGCTGATGCTGGCCATGCTGGCGGCCAATGCCCATCCGGATCAGCCGCTGGCGGTGCTGGACGTGGCCGGCCAGGTGGCATCCAGTCATCACGGTGTTTACGCCGTGGCCATGTGTGATGCAGCAGAGCTGCAGCCGCTCGCCACCACGGCGCGCACCCTGCACACCGCAGAGCGTGTGCAACTGATTGCCATGTGGCGCCATTGGCAGCAGCACGCCAAGGGCTGGCGTGGCCAGGTTGATGGCCAGCTGCACGACTATCCGGCCGATCATTTCGATGCAGGCCTGCTGGCCTTGTCGCGCCAGCAGGGCGAACAGCCCGCCGCCCCCCTGGTCGGCATGCTGATGGGGCAGCCGACAGCAGAACTGGTAAGCGACAGCTATCTGTTCTGGCGCCTGGCCACCCTGGCCGAAGCGGGTTTGCTGTTGCTCAAGCCACAGCCAGACGGCCCGCCGCTGGTATCCCCGCTGTGAAGCGGGGCAGCCTGCTTTGCAGGGAAGCGGCAGGCGGGTAGAATCCGCCGCCGTGGTCCGTCCCGATCTTGCCTGACGGCCATTCCTTGCGAGGAAACCATGCGATGAACGTCCGCGTTGTCGATTACCGCGCAGCCGATGCTGCCGCCCAATTCACCCGTTCCCTGCACGAAACCGGCTTTGGCGTGCTGGTCAACCATCCCGTCCAGCAAGTGCTGGTAGAGAAAATCTACGCCGACTGGCTGGATTTCTTCGACAGCCCGGCCAAGCACGACTTTGCCTTCGACCCGCAGCGCCAGGACGGTTATTTCTCCACCGCCATTTCCGAAACCGCCAAAGGTGCCAGCCACAAGGACATCAAGGAATATTTCCATTGCTATCCCTGGGGGCGGGTGCCGCCCACGCTGGCCGAAGATATCCGGCGCTACTACGCCAGCACCAATGCCCTGGCGCAAGAACTGCTGGGCTGGGTGGAGCAATACACCCCGGCCGATATTGCCGCCCACTACAGCGAACCCTTGTCCGGGATGATTGCCGACAGCCAGCAAACCCTGCTGCGGGTGCTGCGTTATCCGCCGCTGACGGGTCAGGAGCCAGCCGGCTCGCTGCGTGCTGCCGCCCATGGCGACATCAATCTGCTCACCATCCTGCCCGCGGCCAACGAGCCCGGCCTGCAAGTGCAGGACAAGCAGGGCAGCTGGGTGGATGTGCCCTGTGATTTCGGCATGCTCATCATCAATATCGGCGACATGCTGCAAGAGGCCTCGCGCGGCTACTATCCCTCCACCCAGCACCGGGTGGTCAATCCGCAAGGCGAGGGCGCAGGCAAGAGCCGGGTGTCGCTGCCGCTGTTCCTGCATCCGCGACCAGAGGTTGTGTTGTCGGCACGACATACCGCAGGCAGCTATCTGGATGAAAGATTGCGCGAGCTGGGCGTGAAGAAATGATTTGCCGGCAGGTTAATTAAATTAATTGATTGTAAATGACTGTAAATGCCCTTCGGGGCATTTTTTTTACCTGCTAGGGTTGGCCTTGTTTTTATCGCCTGGCGAGTAATAAAGTGAATTATCTGTTGCGTGCGCTCATGGCGTCGCTTGCCCTGACATTAAGTGCTTGCAGCCTGATCACTTCGCCACTGGTTGCCGGTGTGCAACTAGCCAGTACGGCGGTGACTTCGGTTGCCAATATGGCACCCAATACCAGTACCAATGGCATGGTACATCCGCATGACGAGCTGCATAACGTCTGTGTTGAATTGAATTCCAGCGTGATTGTGGCTGATTTTATACCGGAGCTGCAAAAGCAGCTGCGGGAGCGGGAAATAGAGAGCCGGATTTATGCACCAGGCAATGTGCCGTCCGATTGCGAGGCGACTCTCTATTACACGGTATTGACGCAATGGGACTCACCGCTATTCAGCGATGAATTGCGTCCTTATATTACCGATATCAATTTGCTGCTGAAGAAAAATGGCAGGGTACTGGCCAATGCCGCCTACCGGCTGGACGGCATGGCCTATGACAAGTGGAGCAGCACCGGCCGCAAGCTGTCACCACTGCTATTGAAGATGTTCACCGCCGATAACATGGCGCAGTGGCAGAACGGTGCAAGCAGTGGCGACGGGGCCAGCCACTTTGAACAAGATGTAGCGAAGCGCGCCGCTGCGGCTACCAGAAATTGATCAGCCCGGCGAAAAAGCGCTGGGCATCGGTGCGCGAGGCCACATCGCTGGCCACTCCGTTCACCACCTGTTCGATGCGTGCATCACCCACGTCGGTAGATGACACCACATTGCCCACCTTGATGTCGCGCTTGTTTACCACACCGGAGAAACGCAGCACGGTGGTATTGCCACTGGCGGCTACGGCTTTTTCGCCGGCAATGGCCATATAGCCGTTGGGTAATATATCGGTTACCGACACCATCAGGCTGCCACTGATCTGGTTGGTATTGCTGACCTGACCAATGCCTTTCAGACTGTTGCTGCCACTGGCCTTGCCGCTGTAATCAAATATTTCCTTGAGCAAACCACCCATGGAAGAGAGCGCGCCCGGGCCGGATTCGGAAATGGAAGAGGTCCGGTTGGTGGTGGTGTTGGCATTATTGCTGGAGGAAAGATTCTCGGCGATGTTGATTTTCAGCGCATCGCCAACATGACTGGCAATCGGCTCTTCAAATAACAGCATGGCCTTGTTTGGCTGATAAATCGAGCCGGGGCTGTCTTCCAGTGCTACGGGTGTATATTGCGGCCGGATATGTACCGGAGCGGTCACCAGATTTTGTGGCGATGAAGCACAGCCGGTAATCAGTCCCGTCAATAAAAGATAAGCCCTTGCATGAATAAACATGGTTTTCACTTTGGCCCTCTCTATGGTTGGCATTACTCCTTTAATTCTATTTGGCAGAATGGTTAATTGCCGTTAGCGATCAGAAAGTAAAGTAAGAAAATGTAAAGCACATGGCCGTCCTCCTTAACGCTACATAACGTAAATTTACAAGCCAGCCTGTCTGGCATCAGAAAATGTAAAAAACGGTATGGGGAGAAGGACATGAGCACAATCAGTGGCGTAGCCGCATCGACACCACCCCTGTCGGCTTACGGGGTGCTACGGCGTGATGCACAAGCCGTCGTCAGCGATGTGGAAGGCGTGGCCAAGGCAGTCGGCCATGGTCTGGTGGCTGGCGGCAGTGCGACCAGCTCGGCGGTGGGGAGTGGGCTCAGCGCGGTCGGTGACAGCCTCAGTGCGCTGGGTCATACCATCAACACTTATGTCTAGGCAGGCGCAGCGGCCTGTGCCTGGCAGGTCGGGATGGCGCGTCAGTGCAGTGTGAAGTCGGCAATATGGGCCGGGGCTTTGTCCCGGCCCATGTATTTCTGGCGCAGGCGTTCGGCGTAGCCATTGGTCTCCAGCGCATTCAGCGCCGCTTGCAGGCGCCTGACCGTCTCCTCCGGCGTTTGCCGGTTCAGCGCATACCAGTATTGGCTATCACCATCCAGCAGGGCTACCGCCTGCACCAGGTGTGCATCCTGCCCGGACTGTTGCAGTTGCCAGGCCATCGCCCAGTCCAGCATGGCGACCAGGTCGACACGTCCCAGCAGCAGCTTGCCCAGATTCACCGCATCGCTACGGCCGCTGTCCTGTTCTTCACCAATACGCAAACCCAGCTCCAGCAGCCGCTTTTGCGTGGCGGATTCGAACAGGGTGCTGGTACGCAGCTGTTTCAGTTGCTCGATATTGCGCAGCTGGATGTCCTTGCGCCGTGTCAGCCGGTACAGATAGATACGGCGCGGGCTGATGGGGCCTACCCAGCGGAACAGGTTTTCCCGCTCGGGGGTGCGCACCGTGCTGAACAGCAGGCTGCCGGGTGTCGATTGTGTCATGGCATAGCCGCGAGCCCAGGGCAGCAGCTGCAGGGTGAGCGGGATGGCGGCCTTGTCGGCCATGGCCTGCAATAACTCGCTGGAAAAACCGCTCACCTTGTCATGCTGCAGGAAGTTCAGCGGTGGTAATTCCTCGGTATAGGCGATTAGCGGGCTGGCGCTGGCCGGATTGCACCACAGCAGCACAAACAGCAATAGCAGGCGTGGGTACATGGGCAGTCTAAAGAGTCGTTTAACAGAATTTAACCCTGCTTTAACAGGCGGGGAAGCAATGGCCAGGCAATGAATAAGCCACGCTCATTCAAGCAGCTTGCGGCGACAAGCGTGTGACAGCCCCG
Source organism: Aquitalea palustris (assembly GCF_003693445.1). GTDB lineage: Bacteria > Pseudomonadota > Gammaproteobacteria > Burkholderiales > Chromobacteriaceae > Aquitalea > Aquitalea palustris. The sequence continues at coordinate 120,951 of NZ_RFAR01000004.1, forward strand.
GCTGCGCGCCCAGCTGGTGTAAAATGGCGCCTCCCATCAAGCCTTGAAGAAACGCCTGCCATGAGTGAGCTGTTAGCCGGACTGAACAACGAACAACTGCGTGCCGTCACCTGGCCTGCCAAGAGTGCGCTGGTGCTGGCCGGAGCCGGCAGTGGCAAAACCCGGGTACTGACTACCCGCATCGCCTGGCTGATTGCCACCGGGCAGGTGAATCCGGCGGGCGTGCTGGCGGTGACCTTCACCAACAAGGCCGCGCGCGAAATGCACACCCGCCTGGGTGCCATGGTGCCGGTGAATGTGCGCACCATGTGGATTGGCACCTTCCATGGCCTGTGCAATCGCTTTCTGCGCGCGCATTACCGCGATGCCGGCCTGCCGCAGACTTTCCAGATTCTCGACTCGGCCGACCAGCAGGCTGCCATCAAGCGCCTGCTGAAAAGCATGGAGCTGTCGGACGAAAAATACCCGCCGCGCGCCGTACAGAGCTTTATCAATGGCAGCAAGGAAGCCGGTGTACGTGCCGAGCGCCTGCCGCCGCCGCTGACGCCGTATGAGGCCAAGCTGCACGAGCTGTATGCCGCTTACGACGCGCAGTGCCGTCGCGAAGGCGTGGTGGATTTTGCCGAGCTGCTGTTGCGCAGCTACGAGCTGTTGTTGGCCAATGCCGCCTTGCGCGCCCATTACCAGGGTCGCTTCCGCCATATCCTGGTGGATGAATTCCAGGATACCAACCGCCTGCAGTACGCCTGGCTCAAGCTCTTGTCCGGCGAGCACAACGTGCTGTTTGCCGTGGGCGATGACGACCAGTCCATCTATGCCTTCCGTGGCGCGGAAGTCGGTAATATGCGTGCGCTGCTGTCCGACTTCCAGGTGGCCGAGCCGGTACGGCTGGAGCAGAACTACCGCTCGGTCGGCACCATCCTGACTGCCGCCAATGCGCTGATCGAACGCAATGACGGCCGGCTGGGCAAGAACCTGTGGACCGATGCCGGCGAGGGCGAGCAGATCCGCCTGTACGAAGCCTATTCCGATGGTGACGAAGCCCAGTTCATCATCGACGAGGTAAAGAGCCTGCAGCGCGAAGGCATGAATCTGTCCGACATGGCCATTCTCTACCGCTCCAATGCCCAGTCGCGGGTGCTGGAGCATGTGCTGGTGAATGCCCAGCTGGCCTACCGCATCTATGGCGGCCTGCGCTTTTTCGAGCGGCTGGAAGTCAAGCACGCGCTGGCCTATTTGCGCCTGGTCAGCAATCCGGACGACGACAACGCCCTGCTGCGCGTCATCAATGTACCGGCCCGTGGCATCGGTGCGCGTACCGTGGAAAACCTGCAAGCGGTCAGCCGTGAGCAGGGCGTTACCTTGTGGCAAGCCTGCTGCGCTGCCGGCGGTGGCCGTACCGCGGCCAAGCTGGGCGAGTTCGTGCTGCTGATCGAAGCCCTGCGTGCCAAGGCCGAGGGCATGACGCTGGCGGAAACCGTCAGCCTGATCATCGATCACTCCGGCCTGCGCGCCATGTACGAGCAGGACAAGAAAGAGGGCGAGGAGCGGCTGGCCAACCTGGACGAGCTGATCAATGCTGCCGCTGGCTTCTTCCCCGATGCCGCCGAGCAGGCCATTGTCGAATTCCTCAGTGCCGCCAGCCTGGAGGCCGGCGAGCATCAGGCCGAAGCCGGCGAGGATGCGCTGCAACTGATGACCGTGCATGCGGCCAAGGGCCTGGAGTTCGACGCCGTGTTTGTCTCCGGGCTGGAAGAAGGCCTGTTCCCGCACGAAAACAGCATGAACGACAGCAAGGGCCTGGAAGAGGAGCGTCGGCTGATGTATGTGGCGGTCACCCGCGCCCGCAAGCGTCTGTACCTGAGCTGCGCCCAGAGCCGCATGCTGCATGGCCAGAGCCGCTATCCGGTCCGCTCGCGCTTTGTCGAGGAAATTCCGGCCGAACTGGTACGCGTGCTGTCTGCTACAGTGAAACCTGTGCCGCAAAACACTCATCGCCGCGCCCCCTGGCTGGACGAAGTGGCCGCACCGGCGGTACCCAGCGCCCAGCTGCAGGGTTTTCGCATCGGCCAGAGCGTAGGCCATGCCAAATTCGGTTCCGGCGTGGTGATCAATGCCGAGGGTAGCGGCAGTGATCTGCGGCTGCAGATCAATTTTGCCGAGCACGGGCTGAAGTGGCTGGATTTGCGTTACGCCAAGCTGACCGCCGAATAATGACATTCCATCCGGGTTGGCCGATGATGACGCCATGAGTGACAAGCTACCTTCCACCAGCTACCAGAGCCTGACCGCAGGGCAGGGTGGTGCCGAGCCTGCCCGCAAGTCCTACGAGGACCCGTACGCCAGCCGCCTGTTCCTGATCATCGACAGCCTGCCGGAAATGCAGCGCGCGCTGGCCATGACCCTGGCCTCGTTTGGTGCCGACAAGGTCGAATACGCCAGCAAGGCCGGTGATGCGCTGGCCAAGATGGCCAAGTTCGAGTTCGACGTGGTGCTGTGCGATTACGACCTGGGCAATGGTTACGATGGCCTTTACCTGTTTGAAGAGGTGAAGGAACGCAACCTGATCAAGCAGTCCTGCGTGTTCATGATCGTCACCGGCGAGCGCCGCTCGCAGCGGGTGATTTCTGCCGCCGAACTGGCCCCGGACGACTATCTGCTCAAGCCCTTCACCGGCGAAGTACTCAGCCAGCGCCTGGAAAAAGCCATGCGCCGGCGCGAGGCTTTCCGCGTGGTGGACGAAGCCATCATGCGCCACGAGTACCTGGCCGCCATCGATGCCTGTAGCCGCAAGATCAGCCAGCGCGGCGAGTTCACCCTCGACTTCATGAAACTCAAAGGCTCGCTGGCACAAAAAATCGGCGACTTCGACACCGCGCGCACCCTGTATATGGAAGTGCTGCGCCTCAAGCCGCTGGCCTGGGCCAAACTGGGGCTGGCCAAGTCGCTGACCGGCTTGAAGTCCTATGACGAGGCGCGCCTGCTGTTCGAAGAAGTACTCACCGACAACGAAAGGGTGATGGAAGCCTACGACTGGCTGGCCAAGCTGCATCGCCTGCATCACAACCTGCCCGGTGCGCAAAGCACGCTGGAAAAGGCTACCAATCTGTCGCCGGTGGTGTTGCGCCGGCAAAAGCAGCTGGCCGAAGTGGCCATGCTGAACAAGGACCTGGAAACCGCCGAAGCCGCCAGCGAAGAAACCCTCAATATCGCCAAGTACACCTGGCATCGCAGCCCCACCCATTACGCCATGCTGGCACGGGTGCAGATGGCGCGCGGCGAAACCGGTACGGCCGCCCGTACCCTGGGCAATCTGCGCCGTGACTACCGCTACAACGAAGCTGGCGAATGGATGTGCACCGTCATCGACAGCCAGTTGCAAGGCAAGCTGGGTAATCGCGAAAAAGCGCGCACGCTGCTGGCCGAGGCCGAAACCGGCTACCAGAAGCTGAGTGAAAACCTGCCGGCCGATGCGCAAATGGAATTCGCCCGCGCCTGTTTTGCCCAGGGCAAGCAGGACAGTGGCAATGCCGCCATGCGCGATCTGGTGCGCAACAACCACGACAACGAAGAGCTGCTGTCGTCCATTGGCGGCCTGTTCGATGAAATGGGGCTGGGTGAAATGGGCCGCCAGCTGATTGCCGAAAATGTGCAGTCAGTGTTGGAACTGAATAACCAGGCGGTGCGTGAGGCCCAGGCCGGCCGCTTCGACCAGGCCATCGAGCGCTTCGTCAAGGCACACGAGGAAATGCCGCACAATGTGCAGGTGATGCTCAACCTGGCCAATGCCACCATGGCCTATGTGCATGGCCATGGCTGGCATGAAAGCCATATGCGTCGTGCCTACGACATGCTGGTGCAGGTGCGCACGCTGGCCCCGGCCAACAACAAGTTTCAGAAAATCCTCCGTGCCTGGCGGCAACTGGTGGAAAAACTGGGCAAACCGCAATGGGTACTGTAGAGCGGCTGCGGGTACTGGTGGTGGATGACGAGCCGCTGGCGCGCGAACGCATGGTGGCGCTGGTGGCGCAGTGCGGTGCCAGCGCCGTGGCCGCGCTGGGTGACGCCGTGGCCGCCAGCGACTGGCTGGAGCGACATGCCGCCGATGTGCTGCTGCTGGACATCTCCATGCCCGGCATCAATGGCGTGGAGCTGGCGCGCCGTCTGCGCCAGCGCCCGCTATCGCCGCAACTGATCTTCACCACCGCTCACGAACACTATGCGGTCGATGCCTTCGAACTGGATGCGGCCGACTACCTGCTCAAGCCGGTCAGGCTGGAGCGCTTGCGCCAGGCGCTGGACAAGGCCGCACGCCGCCGTGGTGGCACGCCTGCCATCGAAGCCCACTTCAGCGTGCGCCATCGCGACCGCCTGCTCAACATCCCCTTCAGCGCGGTGCGCTATCTCAAGGCCGAGCAGAAATACGTCAGTCTGGTCACTGCCGACGGAGAATACCTGCTGGATGATTCGCTGGTGGCGCTGGAACAGCGGCTGGGCGATAGCGTATTGCGCATCCACCGCAATTGCCTGGTGATGCGCCATGCGCTGCAGGAACTGCTGCGCATCGGCAATGCCGACGAAGAACTCTGGGCAGTCCGCTTGTGCGGCATCGCCCAGCCACTGGCGGTCAGCCGCCGCCAGCTGCCGGCGATTCGCGCCAGCCTGCGCCAAATAAGCAGCTAGTTAAGCAGCTAGTTTAGACAGCTGCCGCGATCCCTTGCCATTGGCGGCAATTTAGGTTAAGTGAAATTACTTAGCAGGGCCGTTTGCAGCAGTTTGCTCCGCTCAGGCCGCAGTGCCTTCGATAGAATCACTGTTTTTCTCCCACCAGCAGCTGCCCATGCGGATCAAACTGGCCACCCTGGCTTGTACCCTGCTCTGGTTCGTGTTGAGCGCCTTGATATCCATGGCCTTCCTCAGCCGGGCGGTGCTGAGCGCCGAGCAGGAATTCGATCTGCTCGCCACGCGCCTGTGCGAGCAGCTGACACAAAAGCTGCAGGTCAACGACACCATACTCGACAGTTATGCGGCCTTTGCCATGCTGGATCATCAGCATGAAGCGCAGGAGCAGATCTTTGCCCGACAGATGACCGAACGTTACCCGCAGCTGGTGTCGCTCGAGCGCATCCGCCGGGTCACCCAGCAGCAATTGCCGGCCTGGAGCACGCAGATGGCCGAGCGCTGGGGCAGTGATTTTCGCTTGCATGCCTATGCCGCCGGCAATCTGGCTGCTCTTTATCCCTTGCCGGCTTACCCGGACTACTACCCGATCGAGTCCATCCAGCCGCTGACCCGGGCGGTACGCCCACTGCTGGGGGCGGACATCGCACGCGATCCGCAACTGCAACAAGCCTTGCAGCAAGCGCTACGTAGTGGTCGCACCACCATGTCGGCCCCGTTTCAACTGCGCGAAGGCTATCGCGGCCATGTGCTGCTGCAGCCGCTGAACGATAATGTCCTGCTATTGCAAGGCCGCCAGCCGGAACAGTTTGTCGCGCTGGTCTTGCGTTCCGATTACCTGCGTCCGGCCGACACCACGCTGCCGGCAGGCATGAAGCTGAGCATCCGCCAGCGTGGTCAGCCGCCGGCGGCTGTCTATGTCGATATCCCCGGCCAGCAGCACGGCTGGCTGGGTACGCTGGGCTTTCCGCGGCTGCAACTGGAGCGGACCCTGGGCAGCGAAGCACAGACGCTGACCTTGCGGCTGGACTGGCAGCTGGGCTGGTTCCTGCTCAGCGGTTTCGAGCAGAGCGTGATTTTCTGCCAGTCCCTGCTGTTGCTGCTGCTACTGGCGCTTGGTCTGCGCTTTTACTGCGGCCTGCTGTCCAAGCAGCAGCGGCGGGAAAACCACCTGTTCTATCTGGCCAATCACGACCGGCTGACCGGTCTGGCCAATCGCAACCTGTTTTACGACCGGCTGCAACATGCCATTTCGCGGCTGAACCGCAATGGCAAGCGGCTGGCCGTGCTGTTCCTGGACATGGACCGTTTCAAACCGGTCAATGACAGCCATGGCCACGCTACCGGTGACAAGGTATTGCAGCTGATTGCCGCGCGCATCCTCGCCATCATGCGCAGTGAGGACACCGTGGCCCGGCTGGGCGGGGACGAATTCGTGCTGCTGATGGAAGATGTCGAGTCCAATCGTGAGGCCGACCGGGTGCTGGAGCGACTCAAGCATGCCATCCAGCAGCCCTACGAGGTGGATGGCCACAGCATCCAGCTCGGGGTGAGCATAGGCATTGCCTACTATCCCGAGGACGGCATGCTGATCGAGGAATTGCTGGATGTGGCCGACCGCAAGATGTACGGCGACAAGCAGCCGGAGATCGACCGCAGCTGAGGCGTGCTGTGGTGTTTGTGCCGCCGTGCCGGCAAATATCCGGCAATACCATGGCCTCTGCCCGGCGTATCGATTAAAATCCGCCGATCAACGACAGGGGAAAACCATGTACCAGTCCGACTTCACCAAATTCATGAGCGAATTTCTGGACAAGAATCCGGAAGTAGACCAGCAGCGTCGCGAGCTGCGCCTTACCCTGTGGGACCGCAAGGTGAGCCTGGACGATCAGCGCCGCTGGAAGGAATCGAGCGTGCCGCAAAAGCCCTACGTCTACCAGCCCGAATAAGCAGCTTTCGGCCCGGCCTTGCCGGGTCCACCCTGAACGCCCCCTGCTGCCAGCCCCGCTCACGGCCTCCGTGTCGGACTGGCAACCCGAGTGGGCGTTTTGTCATTTTGCCGAGAACACCCATGACCAGTCGTACCGTGCCGCTGGACGGCCCACTGCATGATTACCTGATGGCCATTGGCCTGACCGAGCATCCGGTGATGCGCGAACTGCGCGAGTTTACCGCCGGCCACCGCATGGCCAAGATGCAGATCGCCCCGGAACAGGGGCAGTTCATGGGCTGGCTGGTGCAGCTGCTGGGCGTGCGCCGCTACCTGGAAATCGGTGTATTCACCGGTTACAGCACGCTGGCTGCCATGCTGGCCATGCCGGCCGATGGCGAGGCAGTGGCCTGTGATGTCAGCGAGGAGTTCACTGCCATCGCGCGCGAATACTGGCGCAAGGCCGGGGTGGAGTCGCGCATCCGGCTGGTATTGCAGCCGGCGCTGCTGACGCTGCAGCAGCTGCTGGCCGAAGGCCGTGCCGGCCAGTTCGACCTGGTATTCATCGATGCCGACAAGCCGTCCTACCAGGACTACTACGAGACTTGTCTGCAGCTGGTGCGCCCCGGAGGTGTCATCGCCATCGACAACATCTTCCTGTCCGGCCGTGTGGTGTCGCCACGGCCGCAAGACCCGCCCGGTGTGCAGCTGATGCACGATTTCAATGCCCGGCTGCAGCAGGATGCGCGCATCCGCCACTGCGTGCTGCCGATAGGTGACGGCCTGACGCTGTGCACCCGGCTTTAACCCGCGCCCGCTACGGCTGGCCGCGAACTTTCCCGGCAGGCCCCGGGTCAGACCCCTTTTTTGTTAAGCAAGATGTTTGTCATCCGGCCCATTCGGGTGCGGTGCTATGATGGCAAACTGAACTTTTGTCCGGACCCCCATGCTGAATCGCCGCCCCCGCCGCCAAATGAACCAGATGAACGTGGTGCCCTACATCGACGTCATGCTGGTGTTGCTGGTCATCTTCATGGTGACTGCGCCCATGTTCACGCCTGGGGTGATCCAGGTACCCAGCGTATCGCAGGCCGCCGCGCTGGATCAGCCACCGCTGGAGGTGGTGCTGGATGCGGGCGGCAAGCTGGAAATCAAGGAAGGCGACAAGGTGACCGCGGTGGAATCGCGTAGCACGCTGGCCGCACAGGTGGCCGCCATGCTGGCCGGTGCCGACCGCCCGGTCGCCATTTCTGCCGACAAAGACCTCAAGTATTCCGAAGTAGTGGCGGTGGCCGACGACCTGCACAAGGCCGGCATCAAGCGTGTGGCCCTCACCGTCAAGCAGCAGAATCGTCAGTAAGGCATGAAGCGCTCCGACTCCTCCCTCTCCGGCTCATTGCTGGCCTCGCTGCTGTTCCACGCCATGGTGGGCGGCCTGCTGCTATGGGCCGGTCTGAACAGCCAGCAGCCAGTCAAGGAAGTACCGCTGGCACTGGAGTTGTGGAGTAGTGCACCGCCGCCGCCACCCGCCGTGACCGAGCCGGCAGCCATTGTCAAACCCGTGCCGGCCACCCCGGTAGTCACGCCGCCCGCCCCGCCGCCGGAACCGCCGGCCGAGGTCAATCTGGGTGCGAAGAAAAAGCCGGAGCCCAAGCCGCAGCATCTGGTCAAACCGCCGGTGGAACCGGAGAAAAAGCCCGAGCCAGTGCATAAGCTGCCGCCGGAAAAGCCCAAGCCGGAACCAGTGAAGAAAGTGGAAGCGCCGAAAAAGCCGGAGCCGCTGAAAAAGCAGGATAAGCCAGCAGAGAAAGCGGTGAGCAAGCCGGCCACGCCAGCTGTGGCCGACAAGAAAACGGCCAAGACCCCGCCGCCAGCCGTACCGGGCAAGGGCAGCAAGCAGGCCAAGAGCTACAACAATGAGGCTGACGATCTGTTGTCCTCGCTGGATAGCCCCAATACCAGCCACAAGGCCAATGCCCGCAGCACGCAGGCGGGCAGCGCCAATGGCATGGCCGGTGGATCGGTCAATGGCTCGGCCGCAGCCAAGGGCGCGTGGATAGACAAGGTCAAGGCCAAGATCACTCCGCTGGTGCAGATTCCCCCCGATCTGAGTGGCAATCCCAAGGTGGTGGTGCTGGTCACCCTGTTGCCGACGCTGGAAGTGAGCAAGGTGCAGGTGATCGGGCCCAGCAACAGCAGTGCTTACAATGAGGCGGTCCAGCGCGCCATCCGGGAGGCGGGCACCTTCCCCAGCCTGCCGGCCGGGGCCAACTTCAACGATGGTTATCGCCAGTTCAAGATGGAATTCCGCCCCCGCTGATCGCCGGGGGCAGGCAATGGCCGAAGAATCACAGGTTTTTCACGAAATTTCGTCTCTAGAGGGAACTCATGCCGCGCATTCGCACTCTGTTTAAGGCATTGCTAATGTTTGCCTTGCTGGTCAGTACCGGCGCCCGCGCTGAAATGACCATCGAAATCGTTGGCGGCGGTGCCAGCAAGCACGCCATTGCCGTGGTGCCGTTCAAGGATGAGGGCAGTCGTGTGCGCGAAGCGCTCACGCCCATCATTCGCAACGACCTGGAGTTGTCCGGTGTGTTCCGCATGGTGGATGGCTCGACTATCGCCAATGTGCCAGTGGAGCCGGCGGATGTCCGCTACCCGCTGTGGCAGGCTGCCGGCGCGCAGTCCATCGCCATCGGCAAGGTTGAGCCAGTGGCCGGTGGCCAGGTGAAGATCAGTTTCCGCTTGCTGGATGTGGCACAGAAAAAGCAGCTGACTTCCGGTGAGTTCACCGTGACGCCAGACCGTGGCCGTGAAGTGGCGCACACCATTGCCGACATGATTTACGAGGCCATTACCGGGCAGAAGGGCATTTTCAATACCCGGGTGGTGTATGTGCTGAAAAACGGCCGCAACTATATGTTGCAGGTGGGGCTGATCACCGATGTGGACAGCAATCGGGCGCAAACCATTCTGCGCTCGAAAGAACCCATCATCTCGCCCAGCTGGAGTCCGGATGGCCGTTATCTGGCTTATGTGTCGTTTGAAAGCAAGAAGCCGGTGGTGTGGGTACAGGATCTGGCCACCGGCCAGCGCCGGGCCGTGGCCAATTTCAAGGGCAGCAATTCCGCCCCGGCCTGGAGCCCGGATGGCAGCAAGCTGGCGGTAGTGCTGACCACGACGGGCAACTCGCAGATTTATCTGGTGAACACGCTGGGCGGTGCGCCGCGCCGCCTCAGCTATAGCGATGCGATTGATACCGAGCCGGCGTTCACCCCGGATGGCAGCCAGATCTACTTTGTCTCCGACCGTACTGGCGGGCCACAAATTTATCGCATGGCTGTCAGCGGCGGAGCCGCCCAGCGCGTTACTTGGCAAGGTAGCTATAACGTTTCGCCGCGTGTTTCACCGGATGGCCGCACGCTGACCTTTATCCGGCGCGAGGCAGGCCGTTTCCGGGTGATGGCGCAGGATCTGGCCAGCGGCGATGTGCGTGCGCTGTCGGACAATGGCTATAACGAACGCCCCAGTTTCGCCCCCAATGGCCGCATGGTGCTGTATGCCAGCGATGCCGGCGGCAAGAGCGTGTTGTACGCCACCACGCTGGATGGCAGCAGCAAGGTGAAACTGGCAGTAATCAATGGCGAAGTGCAGGACCCGTCATGGGGCCCTTTCAACAATCCGCAATGATGTAGTGCATTCAAATCCAAGGAGTGAAGGCATGAACTGGAAGCAACTCGTACTCGGCACCGCCACGGTCACCCTGCTGGCCGCTTGCGCCAGCACCAAACCGGCCCCGGTGGCACCGGCAAGCAATAATGGCGCTGCCAGCAGCAGCCAGACCACGGCCCCGGTGGATACCGGCAGCAGCGACATGAAGTCGGTGCAGGGTGATCCGCTGCACGATCCGAACAGCCCGCTGGCCAAGCGCAGCGTGTATTTCGATTTTGACTCCTCCACCGTGAAGAGCAGCGACAAGCCCACCGTGGAAGCCCATGCCGGCTATCTGAAAGATCACGCCGATCGCAAGGTCATCATCCAGGGCAATACCGATGCCCGTGGCAGCCGCGAATACAACCTGGGCCTGGGTCAGCGCCGTGCCGAGGGCGTGAAGCGCTCGCTGGAAGTGCTGGGCGTGAAGGAAAGCCAGGTGGAAGCAGTCAGCCTGGGTAAGGAAAAGCCGAAGGCAACCGGCAATACCGAAGCTGACTTTGCCGAAAACCGCCGCGCCGACATTCTGTACAACGGCGAGTAACACCGGCGACACGGGCGGCCAGTTGGGCGGCCCGCTGCCGGCACGCATGCAACAGGCCGAACATCAGTCCATGGACATCCGCGGACTGCTATGATGTTCGGCCAACCTGTATTCAACGGACCGAGAACTGCCCCATGAAACGGCTTGCCCTCAGCGCGGCGCTGCTGCTCACCCTGTCAGCCTGCGCCACCACCAGCGACATCGAAGCAACCCGCAACCAGATCGATCAGGTCAATCGCCAGGCCAGCGCCAGATTGTCCGAAGTGGAAAGCAAGCTGTCCAATGAGAAGCTGCTGGAAATGGTCAATCAGGTAGACAGCCTCAAGGCCGAAGTCGCCAAGCTGCGCGGCGAGGTGGAAGTGGCCAATTACAATCTGCAAACCACGCAGAAGCGACAGAACGATCTGTATAACGATCTGGATGGCCGCCTGAGCCATCTGGAGAGTGCCGGCAAGGAAGCCGCGGCCCAGCAGACCGCCAGCCAGCCCGCCAGCACGAGCGCCGCCGCTGCCGATACCCAGACCAGCCCGGATTACGACAAGGCGCTGAACCTGCTGCGCGCCCGCGATTTCCCCAAGGCCACCGCCGCGCTCAGCCTGTACGTGCAACAGAACCCGAATACGCCACAAGCGGTCGATGCCTTGTACTGGCTGGGCGTGGCGCATACCGCGCAGCGCCAGTACGATGCCGCCATCGAGATCCATCGCCGCTTTGCCGAGCAGTTCCCCGACAATCCCAAGGCCCCGGATGCGCTGCGCAATGTGGCCAACTGCCAGCGTGACCTGGGACAGGCCGACAGTGCCAAGACCACGCTCAAGCGGCTGATCAAGCTGTACCCTGCCAGCTCCGCCGCGCAGAAGGCGCGCGAGCAACTCACCAAAATGTAAGCCTTTGCCACCCGGCCCCGTCTTGTGCGGGTCGGGTAGGCAGTACCTGCCCATGATGCTACCCGCCCCTCTGGAACTGGCCGGCTTCGGCCTGCTGGCCACCGCCTTGCTGCTGCAAAGCCTCAGTCTGCCGCGCTCGTCCGTGCTGGCCGGTGTCGCCGCCATTGTCCTGGCCGTCTGCAGCGGTTTGCTGCAGCCCTTGGGCTTGCTGGCGGTACTGCTGGCCGGTGGGCTCAGCTATGCGGTTTACCGGCGCCCCCGCGCCGAACTGCAGGTACTGTGGATTGCCCTGCTGCTGGCACTGGCCCTGCATGCCTTGCCCGGCTTTGACAATCCCTTGCTGTGGCAGGGCAGGGCGACACCCAATAGCGAGGTGTACCGGCTGTTCTGGAGTTTCGACAAGGGTGTGGCCGGCTGGCTGCTGCTACTGGGCTTGCACGGTGCGCCACACCATGGCCGGGCCTGGGGCAGTACCGTGGCGGCGGTAGGGGGGCTGTTGCTGGTATTGGTGCTGGCACTGGCGCAGGAAAGCGGCATGATCGCCTACGCGCCCAAGCTGCCGGCCTGGTTGCTGCCCTGGCTCTTTGCCAATTTCTTTCTTACTGCCCTGCCGGAAGAAGCGCTGTTCCGCCACGGCCTGCAGCGCTGGCTGGAAAACCGGGTGGAACCCTTGCCCGCGCTGATTGCCGCCTCGCTGTTGTTTGGCGCAGCCCACCTTGCCGGCGGCTGGGGCTGGGTGGGGCTGGCCACGCTGGCCGGCCTGGGCTATGGCCTGATCTACGCCGCTACCCGCCAGGTGGCGTTGGCGGCTTTGGCGCATCTGGCTTTCAATACCGCTCATCTGTTGTTGTTCACCTATCCACGGCCGGGCTGAGGGGTGGGTGGCAAATCAGCACAGTGCGATAAATGTCTTGATATCAAAATAAAAAACCATTCCGGCCCACCCCCGCTCTCAGGTAAAATCACTTCTTTATTCCTCCCTGAGCTGCACCGCCATGATTGAAGTCGGCATCGTGATGGGTAGCAACAGCGACTGGGAAGTCATGCAGAACGCCGCCCGCGTACTGAAGGACTTCGGCGTTGCTTTTGAAACCCGCGTCGTCTCCGCCCACCGTACCCCGGACCTGCTGTTCAACTACGCCGAAACCGCTGCCGCGCGCGGTCTGAAAGCCATCATCGCCGGAGCCGGCGGTGCGGCCCACCTGCCGGGCATGCTGGCAGCCAAGACCCACCTGCCGGTGCTGGGCGTGCCGGTGCCGTCCAAATACCTGCGTGGCGAGGATTCGCTGCTGTCCATCGTGCAAATGCCCAAGGGCATCCCGGTGGCCACTTTCGCCATTGGTGAAGCCGGTGCGGCCAATGCCGCACTGTTTGCCGTGGCCATGCTGGCCAATGCCGTGCCGGAGCTGGCGGAAAAGCTGATTGCCTTCCGCAAGCGCCAGGAAGAAACCGTGCTGGCGATGTCGCTGCCGGAGGTCGAGTAAATGGCTGCCATCCTGCCGCCATCCATGCTGGGCATCCTCGGTGGTGGCCAGCTGGGCCGCATGTTCGCCGTGGCTGCCAAGACCATGGGCTACCGGGTGACAGTGCTGGACCCGGATGCCAACGCACCGGCCGCCCAGTTTGCCGATGTACACCTGTGCGCGCCCTTCAATGATGCTGCGGCACTCAAGACCCTGGCGCAGACCTGTGCCGCCGTCACCACTGAATTCGAAAACGTCAATGCCGACGCCATGCGCGAACTGGCCCGTACCACGCGCGTGTCGCCCTCGGGCGACTGTGTGGCCATCGCCCAGGACCGTATCGTCGAAAAATCGTGGATCAACAAGGCTGGTCTGCCGACTGCGCCTTATCTGGCCATCGAAAGCGTCGAAGACATCCAGGTCGAGCTGTCGCCCTATCTGCCCGGCATCCTGAAAACCGCCCGTCTGGGTTACGACGGCAAGGGTCAGGTACGGGTCAGCACCGCCGAAGAAGCCCGCGCAGCCTATGCCAATCTGGGCGGTCAGGCCTGTGTGCTGGAAAAGATGCTGGACCTGAAGCTGGAAGTATCGGCCATTGTCACCCGTGTCAGCAGTGCGCAGATGGCGGTGTTTCCGGTAGCGGAAAACAGCCACGAAAACGGCATTCTGGACGTGTCCATCGTACCGGCGCGCATTGCCCCGGCGCTGGCGGCATCGGCCCAGCAGATGGCGCAAAGCCTGGCCGAAGCGCTGGACTATGTGGGCGTGCTGGCCGTGGAGTTCTTCGTGCTGGCCGACGACAGCCTGGTGGTGAATGAAATCGCCCCGCGCCCGCACAACTCCGGCCACTACACCCTGACTGCCTGCCTGACCGACCAGTTCCAGCAGCAAGTGCGCGCCATGTGCGGCCTGCTGCCGGGCCGCACCGACCTGCTCAGCCCGGTGGTGATGGTGAACCTGCTGGGTGATGTATGGAAGGAAGACGGCCGCGAACCCAACTGGGACGTGCTGGCCGAAGCCCCCAACGCCCAGTTGCACCTGTATGGCAAGAAACAGGCACGGCCGGGCCGCAAGATGGGCCACTTCAACGTGATGGCCGCCACTGCCGACGAGGCGCTGGAACAGGCCGAAGCGCTGAAAGATACGCTGTAAGCAGCAACCGGCACTGTTGGCATGGCTGCCAGCGGTGCCGCCAAGTTTTCAATATCGCCGATGGCCCCACGATGGCCTGATGGCCCAGCTCGCAAGCAAGGACGTGTCATGACCGGACTTAACACCACCAATCTGAAAAGCCTGAAGAAAATCTACTCCGGCAAGGTACGCGATCTGTACGAGATCGACGACAAGCGCATGCTGATGATCGCCACCGATCGCCTGTCGGCCTTTGACGTGATCCTGGACGACCCGATCCCGGCCAAGGGCCAGATCCTTACCGCCATTTCCAACTTCTGGTTTGAAACCCTGAAGGACGTGGTGCCCAACCACCTGACCGGTGACAAGCCGGAAGACATGGTATCGGCTGAAGATCTGCCGCAAGTGCTTGGCCGTGCCGTGGTGGCCAAGCGCCTGAAGGCGGTGCCGATCGAAGCCGTGGTGCGTGGCTATCTGGCCGGCTCCGGCTGGAAGGAATACCAGAAGTCCGGCACCGTGTGCGGCATCGCGCTGCCGGCCGGCCTGCAGGAATCCAGCCAGTTGCCCGAGCCCATCTTCACCCCGTCCACCAAGGCGGCGGTGGGCGACCACGACGAAAACATCAGCTACGAACAGTGCGTGGAGATCGTTGGTGCCGAACTGGCGGCCAAGGTCAGTGCCACCGCCATCCTGCTGTACAAGACTGCTGCCGAATTCGCCGCCAAGCGCGGCATCATCATCTGCGATACCAAGTTTGAGTTTGGTCTGGATGAAGATGGCACCCTGGTGCTGATGGACGAAGCGCTGACCCCGGACTCCAGCCGCTTCTGGCCGGCCGACAGCTATGCCGCCGGCAGCAATCCGCCGTCTTTCGACAAGCAGTTCGTGCGTGACTGGCTGGAAGCTTCCGGCTGGAACAAGCAGGCCCCGGCCCCGGCCGTGCCGCTGGACGTGCGCGAAAAGACCGCTGCCAAGTATCGCGAAGCACTGGAACGCCTGACCGGCAACTAAGCGGGCTTTCGTTGTAGCCCAGCGCAAACGCCCGGCCCGTCCGGGCGTTGTTGCGTCCGGCATGCTGCTTGAGTCACTCATGGCCTGCGCTTACACTCACAGACCATCCTCCCTATGCCAGACGCCGCCATGACCACCATCCAGCCAGTCCTTGCCACGCCCCGCCTGCAGCTGCTGCCCGCGCACATCGGCCTGGCGCGCGCCATGCTGGATTATCAGGTGCGTAACCGCCAGCACTTTGCCGCCTGGGACCCCAAGCCCGGCGACATGTTCTTTACCGAGCTGTACTGGACCATGCAGCTGCGTCAGCAGGCAATCAGCTGGGAGCAGGGTCGTGGTGCACGCTTTTTGCTCACCCAGCCGCAGCAGCCGCAGCAGATCGTCGGCACGGTCAGCCTCAGCAATATCGTGCGCGGGGTGTTTCAGGCGGCCCACCTGGGCTATGGCATCGACCACACCCTGCAAGGCCAGGGACTGATGCAAGAAGCCGTGGCAGAAGTCATCCGCTTTGCCTTTAGCGACTTGCGCCTGCACCGGCTGCAGGCCAATTACCAGCCGGCCAATGCCCGCAGCGCCGCATTGTTGCAGCGACTGGGCTTTGTCGAAGAAGGGCTGGCGCGTGATTACCTGTATATCAACGGCCAGTGGCGCGACCATGTGCTGACTTCGCTCACCCATGCCGGTTTCGATCCGCAACAGATGCTGGCCTGAAACGGCGTGGCGATTGCCAGCCACGACAAAATCATGTTTTCTGCTCAGTGATGCTGCCAGCGGGGCGTGGCGGCGGTGTCGTTCCCATACTCAATGCAGTCTGGTACCCGGCTTTTGTATAGCGGCAAGCCAGACGCCTTATTTCTGCGAGGAAAACATGGAGCATTTCGATCTGCTGGCGGCCGATGGCCACCGCATTCATGGCTGCCGCTGGTTGCCGCCTACCGGGCAGGCGCTGCGCGCCGTGTTGCTGATCGCTCACGGCATGAGCGAATATGCCGCCCGCTATCAGCCGGTGGCACAGCTACTGGCGGCGCAAGGCATTGCGGTCTACGCCCATGACCATCGCGGCCATGGCCCGCATGCCGCCCATCAGGGCTGGTTTGCCGCCGAACATGGCTGGGACAAGGTGGTGGATGATGTGGAATGCGTGCGTCAGCATGCGGTAGCCCAACATCCGGGCCTGCCCGTGCTGCTGTTCGGTCACAGCATGGGTTCCTTTATCGCCCGCAGTTATTTCCTGCAGTACGGCGACCAACTATCGGGCTTGCTGCTGTCCGCCACCGGCTATCGCCAGCGTCCGCTGGCCCGTGTGCTGCGCGCCGTGGCACGGCTGGCTGGACGGCTGGGCGGCATGAATGCCCCCAGCCGTTTCATGGCCAGGCTGGTGTTTGGCAGCTTCAATCTGGCTTTTATTCCCGCCCGCACCAGCATGGACTGGCTGTCACGTGATCGCGCGCAGGTGGATGCCTATATTGCCGATCCGCTATGCGGCTTTGATCCCACTCCCGGCCTATGGGTTGATCTGTTTGGCGGCATCATCGCGCTGGAGCAGGGCGAGGCCGCAGCGGCAGGGCGCTTGCCACGGCATTGCCCGGTGTATCTGCTGGCCGGTAGCCGCGATCCGGTCAGCCATGGCCGGCTGGCGCTGGGCCAGCTGGAAATCCGCTACCGCGATGCCGGGCTGATCGATATCCACAGCCATGTCTATGCGGGTGGGCGTCACGAAATGCTCAACGAGAGCAATCGGGCCGAGGTATTGCAGGACATGCAGACCTGGCTGGACCGGGTGATCAAGCGTTAGCGCATCAGGCTCAGACGGGGTGGGCGACATGCCACAGCCAGGCGATCCAGCCGCCCCAGGCCAGCCAGTGTGCCAGCACGATCAGCCAGAATGCTAGCTGATAGCTACCCTTGCTGGATTTGTGCTGCAGCCAGTATTGGCCCAGCACGCCACCCGGCCAGCCACCCAGCAGCTCCAGCCAGTGCAATAGCTTTTCCGGCGTGCGGCGGCCATGGTGAATAGCCTGGCGCTTGTCCCAAGCGTACACGGCAAAAGTCAGCACACTCATGCCGAGGTAAAGCAGCAGTGGCCAGAACAGACTGTGGGTGAGCGCAAAGCTGCCGGCAGCCAGCAAGGGCGGCAGGGCAAGCAGATTGGCGAGCGGGCGGGGCAGGGGCATGGTTTATCCGGCAGAAAAACCACAGTGTAAGCAGCCTGGCTGCCCCGGCCAAGCCTGAGCGACCGCGCCAGTGACACGCTGCGGGCAGCCATGGCCTGATTGCCTGCGTTGACAACTTACTTACTAGTAAGTATTGTCGAGCGACAATAATCCATGTCATGCCGGCAAGCGACCGGCGACTGAACCACAATCAGGGTGAGCGCCTGCTCGCCACGTCGACGAGGACGAAACATGACTGCTTATCCGCATTTGCTCTCCCCGCTGGATCTGGGTTTTACCACGCTGAAAAACCGCGTGTTGATGGGTTCCATGCACACCGGGCTGGAAGAAGCGCCCGGTGGCTTCGACAAGATGGCGGCCTTTTATGCCGAACGCGCCCGTGGCGGCGTCGGCCTGATCGTCACCGGCGGCGTGGGGCCGAATGTGGAAGGCTGTGTGGCCGAGGGTGCGTCCATGCTGGCCGATGAGCAGCATGTGCCGGATCACCGCAAGGTGACCGCTGCCGTGCATGCGGCCGGTGGCAAGATTGCGCTGCAGATCCTGCATTCTGGTCGTTACAGCTTTCAGGAAAAATGCGTGTCGGCCTCGCCACTGATTGCGCCCATCAATTTCTACCGCCCGCGTGAGCTGTCCGATGCCGACGTGTGGCAGACCATTGCCGACTTTGCCCGTTGCGCCAGACTGGCCCAGCAGGCCGGCTATGACGGCGTGGAGGTGATGGGCTCGGAAGGCTATCTGATCAACCAGTTCATCGCCCGCGCCACCAACAAGCGTACCGATGACTGGGGCGGCAGCTTTGCCAACCGCATCCGTTTTGCCATTGAAACGGTCAAGGCGGTACGTGCGGCGGTGGGCAGCGATTTCATCATCATCTACCGCCTGTCGATGCTGGACCTGGTGCAGGATGGCAGCAGCTGGGACGAGGTGGTGCAGCTGGCGCAGGAAATCGAGCGCGCCGGTGCCACCATCATCAATACCGGCATCGGCTGGCACGAAGCCCGCGTTCCCACCATTGCCACCATGGTGCCGCGTGGCGGCTTTGCCTGGGTGACCAAAAAGCTGATGGGCAAGGTGAACATTCCGCTGATCACCACCAACCGCATCAATACTCCGGATGTGGCTGAAGATATCCTCGCCAGTGGCTGTGCCGACATGGTGTCGATGGCGCGTCCCTTCCTGGCCGACCCGGACTTCGTCAACAAGGCCGCCGCCGGCAAGGCTGACAGCATCAATACCTGTATTGGCTGTAATCAGGCCTGTCTGGACCACATCTTCCAGGGCAAGCTCACCAGCTGCCTGGTGAATCCGCGTGCCTGCCGTGAAACCGAACTCAACTACACCCCGGCAGCTCGGGCCAAGAAACTGGCGGTGGTGGGAGCTGGCCCGGCCGGGCTGGCGTTTGCCACCATTGCCGCCGAGCGTGGCCATCAGGTGACGCTATTCGATTCTGCCAGCGAGATCGGCGGCCAGTTCAATGTGGCGAAGACGATTCCCGGCAAGGAAGAGTTTGTCGAAACCCTGCGCTACTTTGCCAACCGCATCGCGGCTACCGGTGTCACGCTGCGGCTGAACACCCGTGCCGATGCCGCCATGCTCAAGGATTTTGACGAAGTGGTACTGGCGACCGGCATTGCGCCGCGCCTGCCGCAGATCGACGGCATCGATCATCCCAAGGTGCTGAATTACCTGGATGTGCTCAAACATGGCAAGCCGGTGGGCCAGAAGGTGGCCATCATCGGTGCCGGTGGCATTGGTTTTGATACCGCCGAATTCCTCACCCATGAGGGCAAGTCCACCTCGCTGGACGTAGCCGCCTTCATGCGTGAATGGGGGGTGGACATGAGCGTGGAACAGCCTGGCGGCCTCAGCCCGCAAGGCCCGCAGCCGCATGCCAGCCCGCGTGAGGTGTATCTGTTGCAGCGCAAGCAAAGCAAGGTGGGGGATGGCCTGGGCAAGACCACCGGCTGGATTCATCGCGCCAGCCTGCAGATGAAAAAGGTAAAGATGCTGTCTGGCGTCAGCTATCAGAAGATCGACGATGCCGGCCTGCACGTACTCATCAAGGATGAAGCACAGGTGTTGCCGGTGGATAACGTCATCATCTGTGCCGGGCAGGACCCGCTGCGTGAATTGCAGCAGCCCTTGCTGGATGCCGGCAAGACGGTGCACCTGATTGGCGGGGCGGATGTGGCGGCCGAACTGGATGCCAAGCGCGCCATCAATCAGGGCGCTACGCTGGCGGCAGCCATCTGATCAGGCTGTGCTCCGGCCCTCATCATGAAAAATCCCCGTAGCGTGCTGCGGGGATTTTTCTTGCTGCGCAGTGGTGAGCCTAGAGAAAGTGGCGCAGCGTGTCTTCCAGATTCTTTTCGTTCAGCCGTCCCAGCAGGCTGCCCACCTGTTTGCCGTTGCGGTCCAGGATGATGCTGTAGGGCAGGGCACCGGCCGGGTTGCCCAGCGAGCGCAGCAGGCTCAGGGTATCGCTGTCGCCCAGCAGAATGGGATAGCCGATTTTCAGCTGGCGGGCAAAATTGTAGGTTTCCGCCTTATTGTCCAGCGCAATGCCCACCACCTCCACCCCTTTGGGCGCCAGACGATCACGCAGGTTATTGAGCATGGGCATTTCTTCGCGGCAGGGGCCGCACCAGGTGGCCCAGAAATTCACCAGCACCACCTTGCCCTGGTAGGCGCGTAACGAGACCGAGCTGCCGGCCTGGTCGGTGAAGCGGGTTTGCGCCAGCGTGGGCGCGGCCAGCGCGCTCAGTGGCAGCAGGCAGAACAGGGCGGCCAGCAGGCTGGCGCGCAGGGTAATCGGGCTCATGTGGCCTCCATCATGATGAGTGGCAAGTGGTCAGGGGAAATTTCACCCGGATGGTTTTGGAGCAGCGGCCTGTGGTCAAGTTTCATGCCTGGCCGGCAAAATGCGCTCTGCTACTCCAGTGCTGCGGACTTGGTACGCCGGCAAGGCTTTGGCGTGGCAACGATACGCGCTTCATCCATTATGGCCGATGCGTCTAAGCCAGGTTGGCCGGGGTCGCATTATGCCAAACAGGATGAGCTGAAGCATTCCTTCATCCTGCAGGCTTGAATTCCCTGGCGGCAACCCCCACCATAGATCAATTCGCAGCAAGTCATCCACCGTCTAGGGGAACCCATGACCGTCCCACATCTGTCCACTGCACTGACCGGCCCCCTGCTGGAACTGGAAAGTCGCATTCTTACCGCCCAGCCCCACATCGAGCACTGGTTCCGCAGTCAGTGGCATAACCACGCCGCACCGTTTTACGGCTCGGTCGACTTGCGCAACAGCGGTTTCAAGCTGGCCCCGGTGGACATGAATTTGTTCCCTGGCGGACACAACAATCTCAACCCTGACTTCCTGCCCTTGTCCATCCAGGCGGCGCAGGCTGCGGTGGAAAAAGTCTGTCCGGAAGCGCGCAGTATTTTGCTGATTCCGGAAAACCACACCCGCAATACCTTTTATCTGCAAAATGTGGCCACGCTGGTACACATTTTCGAGCAGGCCGGCCTCAAGGTACGGCTGGGTACGCTGAACCCGGAAATCACCGAAATCACCGAGCTGACCAGCGCCGGCGGCGACATCGTCAAGCTGGAGCCCATCCTGCGCCAGGGCAACCGCCTGAAGCTGGCTGATGGTTTCAACCCCTGCGTGGTGCTGCTCAACAACGACCTGTCCGGCGGCATCCCCGACATCCTGAAGGATCTGGAGCAAAACCTGCTGCCGCCGCTGCACGCCGGCTGGGCGGTACGGCGCAAGAGCAATCACTTCACCGCCTACGACCAGGTGGCCGAGCAGTTCTCGCAGCTGATTTCCATCGATCCGTGGATGATCAATCCCTACTTCGTCAACTGTAGCGGGCTGGATTTCCACGCCCGGCAGGGCGAGGACGCGCTGGCTGAGTCCGTGGCCAGCACGCTGGACAAGATCGCCGCCAAATACCGCGAATACGGCATCAAGAACGACCCCTTCGTCATCGTCAAGGCCGATGCCGGCACCTATGGCATGGGCGTGATGAGCGTGAAGAGCCCGGAAGAAGTCATCGGCCTCAATCGCAAGGCGCGCAACAAGATGTCGGTGGTGAAAGAAGGGCTGGAAGTTTCCGAAGTCATCGTGCAGGAAGGCGTCTATACCTTTGAAACCGTGGATGACGCCGTGGCCGAACCGGTGGTGTACATGATGGACCGCTTTGTCACCGGTGGTTTCTACCGCGTGCACACCGGCCGTGGCATTGACGAAAACCTCAACGCCCCGGGCATGCAGTTTGTGCCGCTGTCGTTCGAAACACCTTGCCTGCCGGACAAGCATGGCTCGCCGGACTGTGCGCCCAACCGCTTCTACGCCTACGGCGTGATTGCCCGCCTGGCGCTGCTGGCAGCCGCGCTGGAGCTGGAAAACACCGACCCCGAGCGCGACTGAGGCCATGAAGCAGCTGCGCGGCCTGTTGCTACTGCTGTTGCCGATGCTGGCAACAGCCGCCAGCTTTGACTGTGGCAAGGCGGCGACGGCCACCGAGCAGGCCATTTGCCGCCAGCCGGCACTGTCGGCGCTGGACGAGCAAGTGGCCGCCGCCTACCGCCAGCACAATCAGCAAGGCCTGCTGCAAGACAATCAGCGCGCCTGGCTGAATGGCCCGCGTGCCGAATGCAAGGCGGAGGCCGCCTGCCTGCAAAGCCGTTATCAACAGCGGCTGGTGCAGTTGCAGCGGGCGCAGCTGATTCGCCAGCACATCGACAATGCCACGCCGGCATATCAATTTGACATCAGCCTGCTCAACTGGGGCGAGCAGGACTGGGCAGCCGCAGGCCCGGCCATCATCAACATCATCGACAAGCGCAGCCAGCGCAGCGTACAGCAGCTGCGGCTGGACAATGTCTATATGGCGCATGGCGATGATGGCAAGCCGCTGGTCAATAGCGCGCGACTGTATGATTTGCAGGGCGTGATCAATGTGGCTGATTTCGACTTTGATGGTCATGCCGACCTGGCCATCCAGAACGGCAATGACGGCCCCTATGGCGGGCCGACCTACAGCGTGTATCTCTACGACAATGCCAGCAAGCAGTTTGTGTTGAACGATGAATTATCGACGCTGACTGGCGAAACACTGGGCATGTTCCAGGTGGATGCCAAACACAAGCGGCTGAGCACCTTTGCCAAAAGCGGCTGCTGTTACCACGAAACCACCTACTACCAGTTTGATGCCCGCCATCGCCTGCAGGCGGTAGAGCGGCTGATTGAAGACGCGCAGGACCCGGCAGGCAAACAGGTGCGGGTGACCCGCGAAACCCTGGTCAATGGCCGCTGGAAAACATCTAGCCGGCGCTATGCGCTGGATGCCTACTATCATCAATGAATCCGATGGCCGTCAGCCGGCCCGCCAGTGCCTGCTGGCGAAACCCTGGAGAGCACCATGCGTATCCTGTTCATCGCCGACCCGCTGGAACAGTTCAAGATTTACAAGGACACCACCTTTGCCATGATGGAAGAGGCGGCGCGGCGCAATCACGCCATCAGCTATGCCCAGGCGCACCAGTTGTCGGTGGAGGGGGGCCGCCTGCTGGTGGATGCCCGTGGTCTGACCGTCACCGACGAACGCAAGGGCGACCACCCGGCCTGGTACAAGCTGGACGATGTACACCGCCAGCCGCTGACTGCCTTCAACGCGGTGGTGATGCGCAAGGACCCGCCGTTCGACATGGAATACCTGTATGCCTCGCAGCTGTTCACGCTGGCCGAGGCACAGGGCGTCAAGGTATTCACCAGTGGCCAGGCGCTGCGCGACTTCAACGAAAAGCTGGCCATCCTCAACTTCCCCGAGCTGACCGCCCCCACCATGATCACCGGCGAAACCCCACGGCTGAAGGCCTTTATCCGCCAGCATCTGGATGTGATCCTCAAACCGCTGGACAGCATGGGTGGTGACAGCATTTTCCGGGTAACCCCGAACGACCCTAATCTGTCGGTGATTCTGGAAACCATCACCTTGCGCGGCAAGCGCACCATCATGGCCCAGCGCTATATCCCGGAAATCCGCGATGGTGACAAGCGTGTGCTGGTGATTGACGGCGTACCGGTGGACTACTGCCTGGCGCGCATTCCCGCTGCTGGTGAAACCCGTGGCAATCTGGCAGCCGGTGGCCGTGGCGAGGCGCGTCCGCTCAGTGCACGCGACCGGGAAATCGCCGAAGCAGTCGGCCCGGAGCTGAAAAAGCGCGGCATCCTCTTGGCCGGGCTGGATGTGATTGGCAATTACCTGACCGAAGTGAATGTCACCAGCCCCACCTGCTTCCGCGAAATCATGGACCAGACCGATATCAATGTCGCCGGCCTGTACATCGACGCACTGGAACGCGCCACCGCGCATTGAACCTTGCCATCAGCCTGTCATCTGCCGGCGGCAACATCGCCGCTGGCGGCAAGGCCAGTTAGCTTGCCCGGCTGGCCGGCAGCGCTTAACATGCCGCTCGCCGGGCCGGCACAATGCCACCCGCCATCCACGCAATCACTGGATCTGACATGAGCAAGCATGAGGAAAGCCCGTTCAAGGGCAAGACCGGCGTCCGCCGGCTGATCAACGCCTTCGGTTATTCGCTGGATGGCATCAAGGCGGCCTACCGCCATGAAGATGCCTTTCGCCAGCTGGCCTTGCTGGCCTGCATCCTGATTCCCTGTGCGCTGTTCCTGGTGCCGGCCAGCCCGCTGGCACGCGCCATGCTGGTAGCCAGTTCGCTGGCCACCCTCATCATCGAATTACTCAATTCCGCCATCGAAGCCGCAGTCGATCACACCTCGCTGGAGCGCCATCCGCTGGCCAAGCGGGCCAAGGACATGGGCAGCGCCGCCCAGCTGCTGGGCTTGATCAATCTGGCAGCGGTATGGCTGCTGGTGTTATTCGGGCGCTAGCGCTGCAGCCAGCACGCTGGCCAGCAGGAAGGCGATATTGCTGTCCAGTCGCGGTAACAGCAGCACCAGCGTCAGGCAGAACGCGGCAAAGGAAAAGCGCCCCAGCAGCATGCCGCGCAATAGCGTCTGCACTGCAGCAGCCCCGTGTGCTTGTTGCATCGATACCGCCATCACCGCCCCCAGCAGTGGAAATACCGCCAGCACGCCGCTCCAGCCAGCTCCCAGCTGCTGCGCCGCCGTACTCACACCCAGTGTCAGCACGGCAGCGGCCAGCATGCGCAGCCACAGCCGGTCATGGCTGGCGTTGTCCAGCTGCCGCCGGGGTGGCCGTGGCAAGCAGTAGTAATTGCCGCCTACACTCAGCGCTGCGACACCCAGTGCCAGGGTGAGCGAGGGCCTGAATTGCTGCAACAGCAGCGCGGCAAGCAGCCAGCCACAGAGGGCCGCCGCCAGCGCTGGTGGCCAGTGCTGCCGGGCTGCGGTGCGGGCATAAATCAGGTTGAACACTTCGGATGCGGCAATGGCGGCGATGGCTTGCATGGCTGCCACGGCTGCAAACGCCTTGCCCTGCTCGTGGGCCAGCAGCCACAGAATGGGACCAGCGACGATGGGTAGCCCGGCCAGCCAGCCGGCCAGGGCGGGGCCGCGGTAACGCGCCACCAGCGACAGGGCATACAGCAAGGTAGGGATCAGGGTCAGTTTCAGTAGCAGCATGCAGTGGACCGGTAGCAACAGCCGGCCCAGCATAGCATGCATATGGCATCGTTGCCGGGCTGTCCGGTGGCGTTCTTGCGTGTATGCTGGTTGGCCCCGGTCATGTCAATGGAGAGGATGCATATGCTGTCACCGGCCGATTCTGGCGTGGAAGAACTGGTGCTCAATCTGGTGCTGTGGCTGAAACTGGGGGTAGAGGCCTGTGGTGCGCTGGTGATTGGTGTGGGGGTGCTGTTTGCTGGCGTGCGTTACCTGCAACGCTGCTTCCAGCCGGGCATGACGCAATACAACGCGGTGCGGCTGAGCTTTGCCCGCTTTCTGGCGCTGGCGCTGGAATTGCAACTGGCGGCCGACATCCTGTCTACGGCGGTCGCTCCCAGCTGGGACCAGATCGGCAAGCTGGCGGCCATTGCGGTACTGCGTACAGCACTCAATTTTTTCCTGGCCCAGGAAATTCGCGATACCGAGCAGGCAGAGCAGCCGCCACCGACCTAGCACCCCTGTGCCGGCCCTGCCGGTCTGCTTGGCAGTCTTTAGCGTGCCTGGCGACGGTACAGGTAGCCGGGATAGACCCGGATGCAGCCACTGGCATCTTCAACCTTGCCATATTCCCCCACCAGCTCCCAGCTGGCGCCATTGGCCTGCAGTATCCGGTAGACCGGGCTGCCGGCCTGATAGAACAGCAATTCATTGCCATGGAAGTGGTCCAGCGGCAGCACGGGCTGCTGGCTGGGTAGCACCAGCAGCATGGCTGCGGTATGGATATCCATGTCGGCCAGCTGTTCGCGGTCGGCGGCCACCATGCCGCAGAAGGCCAGCAGGAAGGCAAGCGGCAACATCAGCCAGTGGCCGCTGAGCAGGCCGAACAGGGTGAGAATGGTAGCGCCGGTAAAAAAGAAGCTGCTGTGTGTTTTCATGATGTGTGCTTTGCCCGGGTAGGTTGGCCCGTGAAACGGCAAACGCCGCCTGACATGGAGGCGGCGTGTTGTCTGGAATCAAGTGTGGTCCGTCGCAGGAACCTTCAGGCTGTTTACGGTTTAGCCTGATTTCCGAATTATATGGCGATTTATCCGAAATTAATTAATAAAATCAGTCAATTAATCATGATGATGGGCTAGCTCTTGCCGTTGCCGGGTTTCCACGGCATAGCCAAAAAAACAACGCCACCCGCAGGTGGCGTTGCTATTACCGGCTCCGCATAGCGCGGTGCGCAGACTTACTCTTCTGTCTTGGCTTCCGGCGGGGCAATCACCTCGCTGTAGCCGCATTCCTTCTGCGGGCACACCTTTTCCGTACCGCGACGCTTGGTGGTCTTGATGGTGAGGATAGGCCAGTTGCACTTGGGGCAGGGCTCGGCGACCGGCGGGTTCCAGGTGGCGTACTTGCACTTGGGATAGGTATTGCAGCTGTAGAACAGCTTGCCGTAGCGGCTCTTGCGCTCGATCAGGTGGCCGGTCTTGCATTCCGGGCATTCCACACCGGTGTCGCGGGGTTTCTCCAGCGGCTCGATGTGCTTGCACTTGGGGTAGTTGGCACAACCGATGAACTTGCCGTAACGACCCTTCTTGATATGCAGTTCGCCGCCGCAGTCCGGGCAGACCCGGCCTTCGATCACCGTCGGTGCTTCGGCCTCCTCGGCTGCCTGCTCGGCGGTTTCACCCATATTGCGGGTGTAGTCGCAATCCGGGTAGCCGGTGCAGGCGATGAAGCGGCCGCGCTTGCCAAACTTGATGGACAAGGGCTTGCTGCATTTCGGGCAGGCTTCGTCCAGGCTTTCGGTGGTGACTTCTGCGCGGGAAATGCTCTCTTTTTCCGCCAGCTGCTTGGAAAAGCCTTTCCAGAAGCTGTCCATCACCGGCACCCATTCACGCTGGCCGCTGGCGATATCATCCAGCTGGTTTTCCAGCTTGGCGGTGAAGTTGTAGTCCACGTACTGGCTGAAATGCTCAGTCAGGAATTTGTTGACGATGTCGCCGGTATCCGTGGGCTGGAAGCGCTTCTTGTCCAGAATCACATACTCGCGGTCTTTCAGCGTGGAGATGATGCTGGCGTAGGTGGAAGGACGGCCGATGCCGAATTCTTCCAGCGCCTTCACCAGGCTGGCTTCGGAGAAGCGCGGCGGCGGCTGGGTGAAGTGTTGTTCGCCATACAGCTTGTCTACCGGCAGGCTGTCGCCTTCTTCCAGCAAGGGCAGCTTGGCGTTGTCTTCGTCCTCGGCATCATCCACGTCTTCCTCGTATACGGCGAGGAAGCCGGCAAAGGTCTGCACCTGGCCGCTGGCACGGAAGATGCCCTCGCCCATGGTGATGTCTACGCTGGTGGTGTCGAACTTGGCCGGTGCCATCTGGCAGGCCAAGGTACGCTTCCACACCATGTCGTACAGCTTGAACTGGTCGGTGGTGAGGAAGGGCTTGACCGAATCCGGCGTGCGCAGGATGGAGGTGGGGCGAATCGCCTCGTGCGCCTCCTGGGCATTCTTGGACTTGTTCTTGTAGGCAACGGCGTTCTTGGGCAGAAAGTCGTTGTTGAAGGTGTCACTGATATAGCTGCGGATTTCTTCCACAGCTTCATTGGCCAGTGCCACCGAGTCGGTACGCATATAGGTGATCAGACCGACCGTGCCCTGGCCGATGTCGATACCTTCATACAGCTGCTGCGCGGTCCGCATGGTGCGGTCGGTGGTCATGCCCAGCTTGCGCACGGCTTCCTGCTGCAGCGTCGAGGTGGTGAAAGGGGCAGCCGGGCTGCGCGATTTCTTTTTCTTCTCGATGGTGGTGACCGTGGCAGGCTGGTCTTGCAGACGCGCCAGGATGTCGGCGTGTTCGGCATCACCCGGGATGGCGAATTGATCCAGCTTCTGGCCGGCCAGGGTGGTCAGCTTGGCGGAGAACTTGGTTCTGCCCTTGTGGCTGTCCAGATGCACCGACCAGTATTCCTGCTGCACAAAGGCCTTGATCTCGTTTTCGCGTTCGCAGATCAGGCGCAGTGCCGGGCTTTGTACCCGACCAGCTGACAGGCCGCGGCGGATTTTCTTCCACAGTAGCGGCGACAGATTGAAACCCACCAGATAATCCAGCGCACGGCGTGCCTGCTGGGCATCGACCAGATCCTGGGCGACTTCGCGCGGGTTGCCGATGGCTTCCAGTACCGCATTCTTGGTGATTTCGTGGAATACCACGCGCTGGGCGGTTTTGTCCTTCAGCAGCTTCTTGCTGTTGAGGATCTGCACCAGATGCCAGGAAATGGCTTCACCTTCGCGGTCCGGGTCAGTGGCCAGGTAGACATGGTCCACCTCGGCCACCGCCTTGACGATGGCGTCTACATGTTTGCTGTTGCGGGCGATCAGCTGGTACTTCATGGCAAAACCCTTTTCCGGGTCTACCGCACCGTTTTTCGGTACCAGATCGCGCACGTGACCGTAGGAAGCCAGGACTTCGAAGTCCGGTCCCAGGTATTTCTTCAGCGTTTTTGCCTTGGATGGCGACTCAACGATCAAGAGGCTGGAGGGCATGTTTTCGTTTCAGTGTGTACCGGAGGGACTCCGGCTGATAGCGGTTCTATCTATCAAATAAAGCAAGTGCGCAAATAAAACAAGAGCGCGTGTGGCGCTCTTGTGCAAAATTCCGTGCAGTCTCGTCAGGCGAGGCGGGATGTTAAGCCCGTCGCACCGGCGCTGACAAGTCATTGCATGGTGGGTTCGCCATGAATGGCGTCCAGCAATTCTTCGCCCAGCAGGATGGGTAGCTCTGCCTTTTGCGCCCACAACACCATCAGTGCCACCAGCTTGGCCGAGCCGACATTGATATCGTCATCCGGCAGTTCAAACAGGCGGTCAATCACCATTTCGCGCTGCGAGGGCGACAGCGCGCCGTGGTCTTCCAGAAACTGGATCAGGCCGCGCACTTCGGTAGGCAGGCGTTCCTGCTCGGCATCGGCATAAATGCGCATGCCCGAGGCATCGTCTGCGCTGGCATACAGGCCTTCCACCATATTGGCGACATTGTCCAGCCAGTCCAGCGCGTCGTTGATTTCCTCGTCTTCGAAGCCGGCGGCTTCCAGCTGGCGCATCAGTGTGCCGCGGTCACCAAAGGCATCCGGGTCACGGTATTGCTCGAACAAATAAGTGAGAACGTCAAACATCAGGTCTTCTTCAAATGAGCTGCTACAGAATCCAGTCTGAATCAGACCAGTCGCTGGACCTGCCCGCCAGGCAGGCTGGTGAGCTTGCCGGCAAGCTCCAGCTCGAGCAGCATCGCGTAAACCTCCCCTTGCGTCAACCCGAGTTGCTGTGCCAGCCACTGGCTGCTGACCGGGTCGAAGCCCATCAGGGTGAGAATCTGCTCTGTTCCCGCTGCCGGATCAGGAGTGCAAACGGCGGCAGGCCGCGCGCTGCGGCTCAGCCGGCCCACTTCTTCCAGCACGTCTTCCACCGATTCCACCAGCCGTGCACCATCTTTCAGCAGCCGGTGGCAGCCACGCGCCTGCGGGTTGTTGATCGAGCCAGGTACGGCCATGACTTCGCGCCCGCTCTCGGCCGCAAGCCGGGCGGTGATCAGCGAGCCGGAATTGATATTGGCCTCTACCACCAGGCAGCCGCGGGCGAGGCCGGCAATGATGCGGTTGCGGCGCGGGAAATGGCCGGCCAGCGGGCCGGCACCCAGCGGGAATTCGGACAGGATCAGTCCGGCGCTGCCGATCTGATGTGCCAGCGTGCGGTTGCTGGCGGGATAGACCCGGTCGATGCCGGTGCCGATCACGGCGATGGTGGAGCCTGCCGCTGCCAGCGCACCCTGGTGTGCTGCCGCGTCGATGCCGCTGGCCAGTCCGCTGACGATGGTGTAGCCGTGCTCGGCCAGACGCTGGGCAAAATCGCTGGCGATCTGCTTGCCTGGCGGCGTGGCGCTACGGCTGCCCACCATGGCCAGCATGGGTTGTTGCAGTAATTCGCGGCGACCGCGGGCAAACAGCAGCGGCGGTGGTGAGGCGGTTTCGGCCAGCGCCTGCGGATAGTCGTCATCCTGCAGGCTGAGCAGGCTGCACTGCTCGCCTTCGGCCCAGGCCAGCGCGGCGGCAGCATCCGGCTGCGCCACCCGCTCACGCAGGGCCATGGCAGCCTGCTGGCCGATTAGTGGCGCGGTCTGGCTTGTACTGGCGGCCACAGCATGACTGGCCGAGCCAAAGCTGGCGATCAGCTTGAGAAAGCCCGCCGGGCCGATGCCCGGGGTCAGTGCCAGCAGCAGCCAGTCGCTGGTGCTATCGCTCATTCGCTTTCCGGTGGGGCCACGACATCGCCGACACTGGCGGCGTCGGCGCTTTCCAGCACCAGTCCGTATGACACCTTGTCAAACACGCGGTAGATGAAAATCTTGCCTATGGTCTGGCCTGGCAGCATGACGGATTTTTCTTCGCCGTTGGCGGTGATGATGGACACCGGTTTGCCATTCTTGTAGATGCTGAACACGTCGCCTGCTTCCACCTGTTCGCGCCGGCCACGGTTGATGACTACATTGGAATACTGCGCGGCACCGTCCACGCCATCGTAGACCGAGATGATCTGGCCGCGGATGTTGCCGTCCGGGCTGTGCGGCACGTAGCTGACAAACTGGTCTTTCGGGGCCTTGATCAGGCGGTCGCCCACCAGGATTTCACCGGCTACGCTGGTGATGTGCATGCTTTGCACATCCTCGCCCAGCTTGTCTACCACCACGTCACCACCGTACATCACTTCGAAGCCGAGGTTTTCCTTGGTGTCGGGGTCGACCAGCGGCTTGCTGGCACGATAGGCTTGCCAGTTGCCCATTTCGCCAACGCCGTTGGCAAAGACGCGGTCGCCAGTACCAAAGGCCAGCCGTTGTTCCGGTCCGGCAATCAGCCTGGGCGCGGTGTTGAATTCATCTTCATTGACCACCAGCGGGCGGTGCAGGAAGGGCTCGATGGCCGTGGCCGGAATGCTGGGCACCGCCTTGTCCATGTCGGACATGCGTACTTGCGGTGACAGCCGCACTTCGCCCTGGCCACCTTTTTCCAGCGACAGCCGTGGCTGGCCGTTGACATAGCTCAGTACCAGCACGTCGCCAGGGTAGATCCAGTGCGGGTTTTTGATGTCACGCTTGTTCATCTGCCACAAGCTGGGCCACTTCCATGGGCTCTTGAGGTAGCGTCCCGAGATGCCCCACAAGGTATCGCCCTTGGTCACGGTATAGCGCGCGGGAGCGTCGGGCTTGATGGTGAGGGTGTCGGAAAATGCCGGGAGAGCCAGTCCCAGAGCCAAAGCAAGCGATATAATACTTTTACGCATGAAAAGTGCCCCAATATTGAGTGTAACGAGCGCCCGCGAGCGCTCCTTTGACAAACGAGCATGCGTCAGACCCGTCTATTATCGACGTGCTGATGGCATTACGACAACTTGGAGCAAGAAAACCGATGGCGCTGCTGAACATTCTGCATTATCCGGATGCGCGTCTGCATACCGTGGCCACGCCGGTCGAGACTTTTGACGCTGCCCTGCAGACCCAGATCGACAATATGTTCGACACCATGTACGAGGCCAAGGGCATCGGCCTGGCCGCCACCCAGGTGGACTACCACCAGCGGCTGGTGGTGATGGACATTTCCGAAGAGCATGACGAGCGTCGCGTCTTCATCAACCCGGTCATCACCGAAAAAGAAGGCGAAACCGTGTACGAAGAGGGCTGCCTGTCGGTGCCCGGCATCTATGACAAGGTGACCCGCGCCGAGCGCGTCAAGGTCCGCGCTCAGGATGCCACCGGCAAGGTATTCGAGCTGGAAGCCGACGGCTTGCTGGCCATCTGCATCCAGCACGAAATCGACCATCTGGACGGCAAGGTATTCGTTGAATACCTGTCCGAGCTCAAGCAGGGCCGCATCCGTACCAAGATGAAAAAGCGCGAAAAGCAGAATATGTAAGTCTGTGGCCGGTGCTTAAAGCAAGCGGCCTGCTTACTCCACATCCGAGACACGGCCAGCCCTGTCTCTTGTTTTTTTCAGGGTCACGATGAAACTGATTTTTGCCGGTACGCCGGAATTCGCTGCCGCAGCGCTCAAAGCGCTGTTGGCTGCCGGGCATGAAATTGCCCTGGTGCTGACCCAGCCGGATCGCCCGGCAGGTCGTGGCATGAAACTCAAGCCCAGCCCGGTGAAACAGGTGGCGCTGGAGCATGGTCTGCGGGTGGAACAGCCGGTCTCCCTCAAAACGGAAGAAGCCCAGGCCATGCTGCAGGCTATCGGTGCCGAACTGATGGTGGCGGCGGCTTATGGTCTGCTGCTGCCCAAGGCTGTGCTGGAGATTCCGCCACGCGGCTGCCTCAACATCCATGCCTCATTGCTGCCACGCTGGCGCGGTGCCGCGCCCATTCAGCGCGCCATCCTGGCCGGCGACAGCGAAACCGGCATCACCATCATGCAGATGGATGTGGGGCTGGATACCGGCGACATGCTGTCCATCCACCCTTTGGCCATTGCCGCCGATGACACCGCAGCCAGCCTGCACGACAAGCTGGCCGCATGTGGCGCCGAGGCTATCGTCAGCACGCTGGCACAGCTGGACAGCCTGTCTGCGCAAGCCCAGCCGGAACAGGGCGTGAACTATGCCCACAAGCTGACCAAGGCTGAGGCTGAGGTGGACTGGTCGCTGCCGGCCGCCACCATTGCCCGCGCCATTCGGGCCTACAACCCGGCTCCGGGCGCGTTTACCAAGCTGGACGGCGAGCCGCTCAAGCTGTGGTTTGCCCAGGCCATTGCCGGCGAGGGCGAGCCGGGTGTGGTGCTGCGTGCCGATGCCGAGGGCGTAGTGGTGGGCAGTGGAGACGGACTGGTGCTGGTCAGCCAGTTGCAGGCAGCAGGCGGCAAGCGGCTGAGTGCGCGTGATTTTGCCGCAGGCCGTACCGCGCTGGTGGGAACCCGTCTGGGCGGCTGAGCGTCACAACAGGCCAGAGCAAAGGAGGCTAGTGTGAATAATCTGATCAAGACCGCGGTGCTGATGGCCGCCTTCGTGGCGTTTCTCGGCTTCATTGGCGCCATGGTGGGAGGCAAGAGCGGCCTGTTACTGGCCTTGTTGTTTGCCGGCGGGATGAATCTGTTTGCCTACTGGAATTCCGACCAGATGGTGTTGCGCATGTACAACGCGCAGGAGGTGGATGCCAGTACGGCCCCCGAGTTTTACGGCATGGTGGCCGAGCTGGCACAGCGCGCCGGCCTGCCCATGCCACGGGTTTACGTGATCCATGAAGACCAGCCCAATGCCTTTGCCACTGGGCGTGATCCGGAACACGCCGCCGTGGCCGCCACCAGCGGCATCATGCGCATGCTGGACTACCGCGAGCTGCGCGGCGTGATGGCGCACGAACTGGCCCACGTACACCACCGCGACACGCTGATCTCCACCCTGTCGGCCACCATGGCCGGCGCGGTGTCGGCCCTGGCCAGCTTCGCCATGTTCTTTGGTGGGCGTGACGAAAACGGCCGGCCGGTCAATCCGCTGGCCGGCATCCTGGTCGCCATCCTGGCGCCGCTGGCCGCCAGCGTCATCCAGATGGCCATTTCCCGGGCGCGCGAATTCGAAGCCGACCGTGGTGGTGCCGAAATTTCCGGCGATCCGTTGGCATTGGCGGCAGCGCTGCAGAAGATCGAGTACTACGCTCAAGGTATTGCCATGCCCACGGCACAGGCACACCCGGAAACCGCGCAGATGATGATCATCAACCCGCTGTCCGGCCTGAGCATGGGCGAGCTGTTCCGCACCCATCCGCATACCGAAGAGCGCATTGCCCGCTTGCATGCTATGGCGCGCGGCGTGGGCTGAACGTATCATGCGCCTCTAGCAAGAATCTGTTGCCGCCGCATCAAGCCAGACTGCTTGGTTTGCGGTAGGGGCAGAGACCCACGGGCCGGTGCCGCCAGATGCGAACCGGCCGTTATCAACGGCGAGAGCGCAGTCCTCGCCGTTTGCCATTTAAGGTTTTGACATGCATCGCATACAGCAACTGGCCGCCGACGTGCTGGGCCAGGTGGAATCCGGCCATACCCTGACCGAGGCACTGGCCCAAGCCCAGCGCCAGGGCAGTGAATTGACGCCGCCAGAGCGCGCCGCCCTGCAGGACATCTGCTACGGCAGCCTGCGCCAGCTGGCGCGTCTGCGCTTCTGGCTGCGGCGGCTGGTCCCCAAAGCCCTGCCGGAACCACAACTGGAACGGGTGCTGCTGGTGGCGCTTTATCAGCTGGTTTATACCCGTGCCGCTGATTACGCCATCGTCAACGAGGCGGTCAAGCTGTCCGAGCGCCTGGCGCGTGGCAAATTCAAGGCGCTGGTCAACGGCGTGTTGCGCAATTTCCTGCGTCAGCGCGAAGAAATGCTGCGGCTGGCAGACAAGGATCTGGAAGCAGCCACCAATCATCCGCGCTGGTGGATCAAGGCGGTACAGCAGGCTTACCCGCAGCAATGGTCCTCGATACTGGAATGGAATAACAGCCATCCGCCGATGACACTGCGTATCAATGCCCGCAAGAGTACGGTGGCCGGCTACCTGGCCCAGCTGGAAGCGCTGGGCATGGCCGCCAGCGCGCTGGATGAGATCTGTGGCATCCAGCTGGAAAAGCCGGTCAATGTGCGTGAGCTGCCGGGTTTTGCCGAAGGCGTGGTCTCGGTGCAGGACTGGGGTGCGCAGCAGGCTGCCGCGCTGCTCGACTTGCAGCCCGGGCTGCGGGTGCTGGATGCCTGTGCCGCTCCCGGCGGCAAAACCTGCCACATGCTGGAACTGGCCGACCTGCAACTGACGGCGCTGGACATCGATGCCCAGCGACTGCAGCGGGTGGCCGACAATCTGCAGCGCTGCGGGCTGAGCGCCAAGCTGCAGGCTGCGGATGCCGGACAGAGCGGTGACTGGTGGGATGGGCAGCCATTTGACCGCATTCTGGCTGACGTTCCCTGCTCGGCATCCGGCGTGGTGCGCCGCCATCCGGACATCAAGTGGCTGCGTCGCCCCGGCGATTTCGCTGCGCTGGCACGCCAGCAGGCGGTGATGGTTGACACGCTGTGGGGGCTACTCGCCTCCGGGGGCAAAATGCTTTACGCTACGTGCTCGATTTTTCCGGAAGAAAATCAGCAGCAGCTGGCCGCATTCCTGGCGCGTCATTCCGATGCCGAATGCCTGAATCAGCAACAACTGTTGCCCTGTGAGCGTCATGACGGTTTCTATTACGCGCTGCTTGCGAAACATTAGCCTGGTGTTATGGCTACTGGTCTGTGCCGTCAATACGGCGCAGGCCGATGGCATTCTGGCGCGCCGTGCCGATGCCGAGCTGACCCAGGATGGCCAACTGTCGCTCAGTACCCGTTTTCAGACCAAACTGTCCAGCGGGCTGAGCGATGCCCTGGAGCAGGGTGTTGCCCTGACTTTCCGGCTGGAGTTCGAACTTACCCGGCCACGCAGCACCGCTTATTATCTCAACCTGAAAGAATGGTTCGAGCCACATGCCAGCCTGGCTTTCAAGCTGTCCTACCAGCCGCTGACCAGTCGTTACCGCATCACCATCGGCAGTTTTTCAAATTATTACCGTACCCTGGCCGAAGCCATGGGCGCGCTTGGCTCCATCCAGGACTGGCGCGTCTTGCAAAGTGGCGCGCTCGATCCGCGCAGCCCCGGCAGCGTCGCTGGCCGGGTGCGGCTGGTGCTGGACATCAGTGAGCTGCCCAAGCCATTCCAGATCAATGCCCTGGGTTCGGGCGACTGGAGCCTGTCTTCCAACTGGACGGCCATCAGCATGAAAGATGGCAACTGATGCGTTACGCGACGATCGCCCTGGCGACTTTCGGTGCCATCATGCTCTACCTGCTGGCGGTGGCCACCGGCAATGCCTCCAAGCTGGCCGAGTATTACTGGTGGGTATTCGGCCTCAACAGTCTGCTGCTGCTTGGCCTGCTCGGTGTGGTGGGGCGCCAGCTGCTGCGCCTGCGCCAGCGGGTCAAGGGCCGGGTTTTCGGGGCCAAGCTGACCCAGCGGCTGGTGATGATGTTTGCCGTGGTGGCCCTGGTGCCGGGCTTGCTGGTGTTTACCATCTCGGCCCAATTCCTCACCCGCAGTATTGAAAGCTGGTTCGACGTACGGGTGGAGTCGGCACTGGATCGTGGCCTGGAGTTGGGCAAGGGTGCACTCAACTATGTGCTGGAAGACGTTGCCCGCAAAAGCCGCGTCGTGCTGGATGACATCGACGGCCTGCCCGGCAGCATGCTCCCTTCTCGGCTGGAACGGCTGCGCGAGCAACTGGGACTGCGTGAGCTGGCCATTTTCGACAAATCCGGCAAGTTGCTGAATTTTGCCAGCACCAATGCCCGCCAGCTGCCACAACAGCCTGCCCGCGATACCTTGCGTGGCCTCAAGCTACGCCAGGGTAGCAAGAGTATCGAAAATGAGGCCGGTGGCCTGGCGCTCAAGGTGCTGCTGCCCTACCGCACGCTGGAGGGCGACTGGCGGGTGCTGCAGGTGGTGCAGGCTGCGCCGCAGTCCATTGCCCATGATGCCGAGCAGATTGAAACCGCCCGCGCCGAATACCATCAGCTGTTGCTGTCACGTGATGGCCTGAAAACCTTCTACATGCTGACCCTGGCGCTGGCCTGCCTGCTGGCACTCACCTCGGCACTGGCTTTTGCCCTGTTCCTGTCCGAGCGCCTGTCTGCCCCGTTGTCCGAACTGGCCGCCGGCACCCGTGCGGTGGCTCAGGGTGACTTTTCCAAGCGGCACCCGGTTTATCGCCGTGACGAACTGGGCATGCTCACCACCTTGTTCAACCGCATGACCCAGCAACTGGAAGAGGCGCGCCAAACAGCCAACCAGAACCAGCGTGCTCTGGAAAGCGGCAAGCTCTATCTGGAAAGCATATTGGCCAATTTGTCCGCTGGCGTTATCGCGCTGGACGAAAGCTGGCAGCTGCGTGCCGCCAATACCAGTGCTGGCCGCATCCTGGGGGTGGACTTTGCCGAACTGGTTGCCTACCCGGTCAAGCAATGGTCGACGCAGGTGCCGGCGCTGATTCCGCTGGTCGATACCATGCTGCAGCACGGCGAGAACAAGCTGGAAGAAGAATGGCAAACCCAGCTTGATTATGTCACCGGCCAGGGCGCACGCAGCCTGCTGGTGCGCGGTGCCCGCTTGCCGGAACGCTCCGGAAGCGGTTATGTTGTGGTGTTCGATGATATAACCGAGCTAGGGCGGGCGCAGCGCGATGCCGCCTGGGGCGAGGTGGCCAAGCGGCTGGCGCATGAAATCCGCAATCCGCTCACCCCCATCCAGCTGTCGGCCGAGCGTTTGGCGATGAAGTTGACCGCCAAGCTGGAAGCCGCAGATGCCGACATGCTCAAGCGCTCAACCGACACCATCATCAAGCAGGTGGCGGCGCTGAAAAATATGGTGGATGCTTTTCGCGATTATGCGCGCGCACCACGCATCAAACTCAGTGAACTTGATCTCAATCAGGTAGTACGGGAGGTTGCCACGCTGTACGAATCCAATCCGGCTGTTAAGATTGAACTGGAAGACAGGCCGCTGATGATCATGGGGGATGCCGCATTGCTGCGGCAGGTATTGCACAACCTGATGCAGAACGCACAGGATGCGGTCCTTGACGTTGACATCCCGATGATTCACATTAGCAGCCGACAAGAAGGAAGAAACGCGACCGTCTGCGTGCAGGACAATGGTTCGGGCTTTCCTGCCGAGCTCCTGCCACGCGCGTTCGAGCCCTATGTGACCAGCAAGCCCAAGGGAACCGGGCTGGGACTGGCGGTGGTGAAGAAAATAGCGGAGGAACACCATGGCCAGGTCATATTGGGGAATGGCGAGCAGCAAGGCGCGCGAATTCTTCTCACCCTGCCATTGCTGGAGGCCTAATGCGTAGCAGCGATATATTGATTGTTGATGACGAGATCGGAATACGTGAACTGCTCTCGGAGATCCTGCAGGATGAGGGATACACGGTTGCCCTGGCGGAAAACGCCGAGGTAGCCAGACAGCTGCGCAACCAGACGCGTCCCGCGCTGGTGCTGCTGGATATCTGGATGCCGGACTGCGACGGGGTTACCCTGCTCAAGGAATGGGCCAAGTCCGGCCAGCTCAACATGCCGGTAGTCATGATGTCTGGCCATGCCAGCATCGATACCGCAGTGGAGGCAACCCGCATCGGTGCCTTCGATTTCCTGGAAAAACCGATTGCCCTGCAAAAGCTGCTCACCACGGTGCAGCGTGCGCTGAAGTATGGCGATATGCAGGCCAATACCTCCTTGAATCTGGACAAGCTGGGACGCAGTGAGCCGATTCAGGAACTCAAGCGCCAGCTGGAACGGGTGGCCAAGGTCAAGTCGCCGGTGCTGCTGACCGGCGAGCCGGGCTCCGGTTTCGAACTGGTGGCACGCTTTTTCCATCAGGGCAATACGCCCTGGGTGACGCCGGCCAAGCCGGAACAACTGGCGGATGCGCCGCTGGAATTGCTGCAGAAAGCCAATAACGGGGTGTTGTT
Organism: Aquitalea palustris; assembly: GCF_003693445.1. Taxonomy (GTDB): domain Bacteria; phylum Pseudomonadota; class Gammaproteobacteria; order Burkholderiales; family Chromobacteriaceae; genus Aquitalea; species Aquitalea palustris. Next base: position 159,648 of record NZ_RFAR01000004.1, read on the forward strand.
CCTGCCGGAAATCGGCCAGTACAACCGTCGTGTGCAACAGGGTTTGCTGTTCCTGCTGTCCAAACTGGACCGCTTTAATGTACGCCTGCTGTGTTCCTGCAGCCGGCCGCTGCAGGAACTGCTGGTCGATCCGGAATGCGATAACCGTCTGCTCACGGCTTTGTCGAGCGTGATTGTGCCGATTCCACCGCTGCGCGAGCATGCGGAGGACATCATTTTCATTGCCGAGCAGATTCTGATCGAGCTGGTTGAGTCGCGCCAGGTTCCCAACAAGAAGCTGACCACGGCGGCATTGAATGCGCTGCGCCAGTATGACTGGCCGGGTAATCTGGAACAGTTGCGCAGTATCATCAAGAGCTTGGCGCTGACCTCGGAGTCCGACGATGTCGACGCTCCCGAGGTCAACAAGGTGCTGGCGCAGTTCCGCCATGAAAAGCCGGTGGAGGAGTCGGGCTTCGACTTCAATATGCCGCTGCGCGAATTGCGCGAGCAGCTGGAGCGGCGTTACTTCGAGTACCACATCTCGCTGGAAAACGGCAATATGAGCCGCGTGGCGCAGAAGGTGGGACTGGAACGTACCCACTTGTACCGCAAGCTCAAGCAACTGGGCATCAAGTTTGCCCGCAAGGTGGTGGAAGAGTAAGCCCTGCCTGTTGCCTGTCTGTAGTCAGAATAAAACGCCGGCCTTGTGCTGGCGTTTTGTTTTTGCGGCTAGCTCGCCGGAACTATGGCGTCCCCAGCCTGATTTGACTAAGCTTTGACCCCATGACAGATCTGAATGATGCAGCCCTGCTGCGCTATAGCCGGCATATCCTGCTGCCGGAAATCGATATCGAAGGCCAGCAGCGGCTGGCTGCGTCCCGGGTGCTGGTGATCGGCGCTGGTGGACTGGGCTCGCCGGTAGCGCTGTATCTGGCCAGTGCCGGTGTCGGTCATATCACGCTGGCCGATGATGATGTGGTGGAGCTGAGCAATCTGCAGCGCCAGGTGGTGCACGATATGGCATCTCTGGGGTTGAACAAGGCCGAATCGGCGCGGGCGCGCATGCTGGCGCTCAATCCGGACATCGCCGTGCGGGCACTGGGCGAGCGCTTAAGCGCAGACCGTCTGCTGGCAGAAGCGCGACAGCACGATCTGTTGCTGGACTGTTCTGACAATTTCGCTACCCGCCATGCGGTCAACCGCGCCAGTGTGGCTGCCGGGGTGCCGCTGGTGTCTGGTGCCGCAGTACGCTTGGCTGGCCAGCTGGCCGTGTTCGACCCGCGTGTAGCCGGTTCGCCCTGCTATCACTGCCTGTTTGCCGAGGAGGGCGAGGTGTCCGATGGCCCGTGTGCCACCTTTGGCGTGTTGTCGCCGCTGGTGGGGGTGATCGGCAGCCTGCAGGCGGTGGAAGCGGTGAAGCTGCTGGCCGGGCGACAAGCGGTGCTGGGGCGACTGACTCTGTACGATGCGCTGAGTGGAGACTTCCGCCAGATGAAGTTTACTCGTGATCCGGCCTGCCCGGTGTGTGCTGCGGCCTGAGCTTCCCCGGTTCTGACCAAGACAAAGCCCCGCATTGGCGGGGCTTTGTGCTGATGGGCTCAGGCACCCAGCTGCTGGTTCAGTATCTGGTGTACTTCCTTGAAGTCCATCACGCCGACATAGCGCTTGAGAATATTGCCCTGCTTGTCGATCAGGAAGGTGGTGGGGGCCAGCTGGATGTCACCGAAGGCCTTGGCAATGCTGCCCTGGCCATCCAGAGCGACAAAGAAGGGCAGCTGGTTCTGCTGCACGAAAGCCTGTACGTAATTAGGCGGGTCATAGCTCATGGCCACCGCCATGATCTGCAGGCCGCGGGCGCCGTATTGCTGGTGCAGTTTCTTGATTTCCGGCATTTCTTCCACGCAACCGGAACAGCTGGTGGCCCAGAAATTGACCAGTACCACCTTGCCCTTGAGTGAGGCGGTGTCCGCTTGCTGGCCGCTCAGCGAGGTATAGCTGACCTGCGGTGCCGCATTACGGTCGAACAGCAGGGTATAGGCCACCAGGCCGATGACGGCGACTGCCAGTAGTGCGATCAGAACCTTCTTCATGCTTGCTACATCCGGAAAGGGGATAAACAGCAGCCCCGTCTGGCGGGGCTGTCGGGCTTATTGGTCCAGCATGGACTGCAGGAGTTCCTTCAATTGTCCGTCCAGCGTCACGGCCTTGTTCTGCTTGGCGTCAAACACCACAAAAGTCACATCGGCTTCGGCAACGACCTTGTCGCTACCGGCCAGGGTGACGCGTTGATGCATGACGGCGCTGCGGCTGCCTATGCTCTTGACCGAAGTGGCCAGGGCCAGCTCGTCGCCCATGGTGGCCGGATGGCGATAGTCGATATTGATGTTGACCACGATCAGCGCCAGCCCGGATTGCAGAAACCAGGGCAGGTCGCCACGGTCTTCGAAAAAGCTCCAGCGGGCTTCTTCCAGGAATTCCAGATAGCGGGCGTTGTTGACGTGGCCGTACAGGTCCAGATGATAACCCCGGACCTTGATGCGTGTTTCATGCGACATGTGTTTCCCCTTGTAGTGAAAGCTGTTCCTCAATCCTCGGCGTTGAGGTCCAGCGGGACGAATGGTTCGCGCTCTAGTGGCGTCTCGACCATATCGGTGAGTACGGAGTGGATTTCTACTTCAAACCACTCCAGAAACAGGGCGGGAGAAAGTTGCTCCGGCCACAGTTGTTCATCATCGCACCAGTCGGCCAGCTCTGCCTGAAACAGCAGGCGATAGTGCTGTAGTACGAAGTCGGCGGCCGAGGCGTAATCGTCGGCTGCCGGAATCAAGAGGGCATTGCAGTCGCGGGTCAGGATGTCCAGATCCAGCTGCCCGTCGAGATCGCCAGGCAGTCGTTGCAGCCAGTCGAGAAAGGGGGCTTTGGGGCGGATCAGCGCAATGCTGCGGTTGACTTCAAACATGATGCTTCCTTGTCGTAGGTTCGACTAATTGTTATCCCGGCTAAAGGTAAAGGCCTTGACGATGGTCAGGGCGCCCTTGCCGGCCAGTGAGGGTGGAAAGCGGCCGAATGGGGCGTGCCGGGTGACCAGACTGATGGCGGCATCGTCCACCACACTATTGCCGGATTTTCGCACCACCTTGATGTCCTGCAAGCTGCCATCCGGCAGAATGCTGACCGCGAGGGTGACCGAGCCGTAGATATGCTGCTGGCGCAAGGCTTCCGGATAGTTTTGCTGGCCAATGCGTTCCATGCGTAGCCGCCAGTCTTCCTTGTAACGCGCCCAGGCATAGCGGTTGGCGCTGTCGCCGGCGCCATCGGCAGCTCCGCTTTCCAGTGTGCTGTCTTTTACGTCGCTATCCCCGCGTTGCACGCTGCCGAGGTTGGCAATCTGTCCCAGCAAGTTAGCAGCGCTGACCGGTGCGCTCGCGGTGTGCTGGGCAGGCGTGACATTGGCCAGTGCCGGTTTTTTGCGGTGGTTTTCATGCAGCAGATTGGTGTCGTTGCTGGCCGGCGGCGCGGCGACGGACTGCTCGGTCTGTTCGGGTTTGGCCGTGGGCCGGCTGTGGCTGGCCAACTGGTCGGGGACGCTGGTATTGCCACGACCCTGGTTGCTGTCTTCACTCTGGCGGATGGTGGGTAGTACTTGCCGTGTCGGTGCCTGTACCAGCTGGATGTTGATGCGGTTGTTATCAGGCAGGGTGATGCCGGGTGTCCAGGAGATGGCGCTGCTGGCCAGCAGCAAGGCATGGGCCAATAAGGACACTGCGATCATGATGATCAGCGGTCCGTTAGCGTTGGTGCTGGTGGGTTTGCGCAGATTGGCGGTCATGGGCAACTGGCGGCCTCCGTAAGACTGCTGCAGTTTACCATGGCTGGGGATGTGCCAAGAAAAACGCCGCGCTGGGCGCGGCGTGGGGTGTGTCAGCTTATTTGTCCAGCATGCTGCGCAGCATCCAGGCGGTTTTCTCATGCACTTGCAGGCGCTGGGTCAGGAGGTCGGCCGTTGGTTCGTCGGCGGCGCGCTCGGCCAGCGGGAAAATGCTGCGGGCAGTGCGACAGAGGATTTCATGGCCATCCACCAGCTGTGCCAGCATTTCTTCGGCCTTGGGTACACCGCTGGCTTCGGCAATCGCGGTCAGCTTGGCGTAGTCGGCATAGCTGCCGGGGGCAAAGTGGCCCAGTGCGCGGATGCGTTCGGCGATCAGGTCCACGGCCAGCGACAGCTCGTTGTATTGCGTCTCGAACATCAGGTGCAGGGTGTTGAACATCGGCCCGGTGACGTTCCAGTGAAAATTGTGGGTTTTCAGATACAGCGTGTAGGTGTCTGCCAGCAGGCGGGAGAGACCATGGGCGATGTCTTGACGGTCTTGTTCGTTGATACCGATATCCATATGCAAACTCCTGGTTGATGGGCAAGTCCGAACGGATCAGCCTGCGGGGCGTTGCTTGAGTGCGGCTGAATTTGGTCTAGAATTGCCCTTTTGCGGAAAAATCACCATGAAACCCTGGCTGGTCTGTAGCGGCCATACGGTGCGTCTTACCCTGCATGTCCAGCCTGGCGCACGGAAAACCGAGGTGGCGGGCGAACATGGCGACTGCCTGAAAATCCGTCTGGCTGCACCCCCTGTCGACGGCAAGGCCAATACTGCACTGCTATCCTGGCTGGCCGATTGTTTTGCGGTCGGCAAGCGCGCTGTTGCCTTGCAGGCCGGCGACAAGAGCCGGCACAAGGTGGTGCTGATCGAGTCGTCACTGGCCGAGCCGGAAGTGCTGGCCTTGCTGCATGTTCAGTGAAGGCGCTGTTGCTGATCCGCTGCCGGTTTGTCGACACGGCTGAATTCGCCCTCGATGACATCATCCGGCGTGCTGGCAGCGGTAGGACCACCCATGTTCAGTGCCGGGCCCTTGAAAGGTAGCAGCAGCAGTATAGCCAGCAGGTCGCTGAGGATGCCAGGAATGGCAAACAGCAGGCCGGACAAGGCATAGCGCAAGGGCCACAGCAGCGAGTACAGCGACACCTGCTGGCCTTGGCGCAGGACGCTGGACAGCGTCAGTAGCGCCCCCAGTTTCTGGTTGCGCAGCATCCAGATGCCCAGCAGACTGCTGGCCAGAACCAGCAGGAATACCACGCCGCCGCCCAGATGATGGGCCAGTGTGACCAGCGTGGCGATTTCCAGCAGGGGGTAAAGCAGTAACAACAGCAAGATGGCGCGCATCGAATCAAGGTATCCGTTATGAATTGTCTGATGGTGATCTGCAATGTGCCGGACGAAACCACCGCCACGCACATTGCGCATGTTCTGGTGCAGGAGCGTCTGGCTGCCTGCGTCAATATCCTGCCCGCCTGCCGGTCGGTTTATCGCTGGGAGGGCGCGCTGCAGGAAAGTAGCGAACTCCCCCTGCTGATCAAGACCACCCAGGCCTGCTACGCCAGACTGCAGCAGCGTTTGCTCGAGCTGCACCCTTATGATGTGCCGGAAATCATCGCATTGCCAGTGGCGCAGGGCTTGCCCGCCTACCTGACATGGGTATCACAGTGCGTGCTTTCAAGTGATGACTAGCGGCGGCGTGAAAAATTTGGACTGCTCGCCATTTGCCATGGTTCCAGTCGTGTAGCATGAAATGCAGGCCTATGCCCCGGTTTTTCCAAATTATTTCGGTAAAAGCCTTGACTGAAAAAGACGGTTTTATTATAGTTGCGAACTCTTTCGTGGGTCGGTAGCTCAGCCGGTAGAGCAGCGGACTTTTAA
>NZ_RFAR01000046.1 GCF_003693445.1 Aquitalea palustris
CCGTGGGGACGCCAGGATTCAAGATCAAGCCCAGTCGCGAGACTGGGCTTTTTCGTTTTCGCTTTTCCTGTTGCAGTATTCCTGCCGTACGCGTTTTCCTTCTTGGTCGGCAAGCAGGCTGTGTGTGGCCTGCTTGCCTGATCATTGCTATTGCCGTGCCATGCAGGCCTGGTAGCGCACATTCACCTTGTCGGCAAACCATTGCGTGGTCAGCTTGCGGCTGATTTTCGGGCTGTGCAGGTCAATTTGCGGTATGCGCTCACGTGGCAGCGGCTTGCCGGCCTGCTTGTCTGCCAGCACAAACAGCTTGCGGTACAGCTCGCTTTGCGCAAAAACACTATTCTTTTCCTGCTGCAGATCCCGTTCGATCTCGCTCTGCGTCATCTCCAGTTTCGTCTTGAGTTCTAGCAGTGCCCGGTAGCTGCTGCCGCTGGCCTGTTTGCCGCTGTAGCTGAGCAAATCACCATCCAGTGCCAGCTTGCGGCCGCTGAGCTGGCTGAGCGCGGCCTGGAAGGCGGCATTGCGGCTGCTGTAGCGCCCGGCATTGAAGTCGGCGAAGCGATAGCGCATGTCCTGATAAGGGGCCGGGTATTGCAGCAGGATGGCGCTGCCAAAATACACGCCGCCACGGCGGGTGAACACCTCGTTGCGGATGCTGCTGCCGGTCTGGTAAGGATAGGGCCAGATCTTGACGTGGGCTTCGGCGAACTCCACGCTCACCTGCATCGGGCCACCCGTGCGGATGGGGTTCTTCATATTCAGCGGCAGCCCCAGCTTGCCGGCTTCAGCCGCCATGTCTTCGAACAGCAGATTCATCTCGCGCTCGGTGCGCAGGCTGTCGATGCGCGTCTTGTAGCTCTTGCCATTAGGCGAGGTTTTCAGCAGGGCGGCTTTGACCACCGGTAGCGGTACCAGGTATTTGTTGGCCCGCTCGCCAATCTTGCCCCAGACGATGGCGGGCAGATTAGGCACGGTCGGGTCGCCTTGCCAGCTGGATTCCTGCTCGATCACCGCGGCGACCGCGCAGAAGTTGTCGGCGCGGTAGGGCAGCTTGAGTGCGGTAAAGGCACTGAGGATGTCGTTGTTCCAGCCCTGGCGATCAGCGATGCCCTGTGGCAGCAGCCGGTTCAACAAGGCGCGTGCCTGGCTGTCTGTCAGCGCTGCTTTGCTGCCGGGCGGAGTGAGCGGGCTGACGGTAACGGGTGTGCTGACCGGCGGAGGTGTGATCACGGCCGTGGCTGCGGGTTCGCTGGCTGCGGCAGGGATGGCGGATGCTGGTACTGGTGCAGGAGGCAGACTGGTCGGTGTGGTGCTGCAGGCGCAAAGCCCGGTCAGCAACGCCAGGCTGAAAAGATGACGGGTCATACGGATCAAGTCCAAAAGGCCAAGCCGTGACCTTAGGCTATCTGCGCCAGCGCGGCAATGGCTGCGGTCTTGCGCCATGGGCAAGCATGCTCCGCTCAGGCAGGAAAATGCTGTTGCTGACTGCACTGTTATTTACAATGCATGTCCAGCCGGTGCAAATACCAGAACCGCAGCCAGTGGCCATGCCAGGGAGAGACCGATGATTTATCTATATAGTGCGCAGGACGGTGAGCGCTATCAGCACTTGCTGCAGCAGGCGCTGCCACAGCACCAGGTATGCTGCTGGCCGCAGCCGGTGGAGGCGGCGCAGGTGAGCTATGGCGTGGTATGGAATCCACCTGCCGGTTTTTTTGCCGGCATGACGCAATTGCAGGCGGTATTCGTGCTGGGGGCTGGTGTGGACCGCATTCTGCGGCGGGATGATCTGGACCCGGCGGTGCCGGTGATCCGGCTGAGTGATGCCGGCATGGCGCAGCAGATGCTGGAATACGTGCTGTACGGTGTGCTGCATGTGCAGCGCCGTATGGACCAGTACCAGCGCCAGCAGCAGCATCGTCAGTGGCAGGCTGTGGCGGCGACGGCTGCCAGCGAGACCCGGATTGGGGTTCTGGGCTTGGGTGAGATCGGCGGCAAGGTGGCACAAGCTTTGGCGGCAATGGGTTATGCCGTGGCTGGCTGGAGCCGGCAGGGGCGGCAGCTGCCGGGCGTGGCTGATTTTGTCGGTGAGCAGGGTTTGCCAGCCTTGCTGGCACGCAGCGATATTCTGGTTAATCTGCTACCGGCTACGGCGGCAACCCGTGGCTTGCTAGGTAGCGAGCTGTTACGGCAGTTACCGCGCGGTGCCGCACTGATCAATGCCGGGCGTGGTGAGCAAGTGGATGAGGCCGCCTTGCTGGGTATGCTGGACAGCGGCCATCTGCGTTTTGCTTTGCTGGATGTGTTTGTGGTGGAGCCGTTGGAAAGCGTGCATCCATTATGGAGCCACCCTGCGGTGCTGCTGACGCCGCATATTGCAGCGATGACGCTGGCCGAGCCTGCAGTGGCGCAGATTGTGGCCAATCTGCAGGCGCTGCAGCAAGGTTTGCCGCCGCAGGGCCTGGTGCTACGGGAACGCGGTTACTGAGCCGGCAGTGCCGACAAGGGATCGATGGCCTTGCCCTGGCGGCGCAGCTCGAAATGCAGCATGTCGCGTGTAGTGCCGGAGCGGCCTAATGTGGCAATTTGCTGCCCGGCTTTGACTGTTTGGCCTTCTTTTACCATTAGCGTCTGATTGTGGGCATAGGCAGTGAGGTAATCATTGCCATGCTTGATGATGAGCAGGTTGCCATAGGCGCGTATGCCCTTGCCGGCATAGGCGACGGTGCCACTGGCGGCTGCGCGTACCGGATCGCCCGCCTTGCCGGCAATGTCTATGCCCTTGTTGCTGCTGCCATTGAACTTGCCAATTACCTGGCCGGTGGCCGGCCATTGCAGTGCGATGGCAGAGACCGCCGGGCGTGCTGGTGTGCTGGGGACCGTTTTGGCGCTAGGTTTGGCCTGGCTTGGACTGCTGGCGGTCTGCTGCGGGCTGACGCGCAGCAATTGGCCGGCATTGATGCTGGAAGGGTCTTTCAGCTGATTCCAGCTCACCAGATTGCCCACGCTCTGACGATGTTTGAGGGCTATGCGGTACAGGGTGTCACCAGGCTGCACCCGGTAGAAACCTGCCGGCGCTGGCGGGTAGTCAGGCAGCGTGCTGCAGGCGCTTATCAGTAGTATCAGCAGCAGGCCGCAGAGGCGTAGAAGGGATTGCATGCGGGCATTTTAGCATTGCCATGCACCACCGGCGGAGTTGGCTGGTTTTCGTGCCGTTTGCCCACTAAGCTGAAAGCCCCGCTGCAGTTTTGAAAGGAGTGCACGATGGCCGATGAACCGTTCTCGCCGCAGAGCTTTCCCTATGCCGTAGAAGTGGAGGCCGGCAAGCATTACTGGTGGTGTGCCTGTGGACAAAGCGACAAGCAGCCGTTCTGCGATGGCAGCCATGCCGGCTCCTGTTTCAGCCCGGTGGAGTATGTGGCCGAGCAAAGCGGGCTGGTGTATTTCTGTGGCTGCAAGCTGAGTGAAGGCAAGCCCTTGTGCGATGGTTCGCACAGCCAGTTGTCCTGAGCTGTTGGTGTAGCTGAATGACAAAACCCCCGCAAGCGGGGGTTTTGTTTTGCTGCAGGCTGATCAGCGGATGATCGGCTTGTAGCGGATACGCTTGGGCTTGGCACCTTCTTCGCCCAGACGCTTTTTCTTGTCGGCTTCGTATTCCTGGTAGTTGCCGTCAAAGAAGGTCCACTGCGATTCGCCTTCCGCCGCCAGGATGTGGGTGGCGATACGGTCGAGGAACCAGCGGTCGTGGGAGATCACGAACACGGTACCGGCGAATTCCAGCAGCGCATCTTCCAGCGCGCGCAAGGTTTCCACGTCCAGGTCATTGGACGGTTCATCCAGCAGCAGCACGTTGCCGCCCTTGAGCAGGGTCTTGGCCAGATGCAGACGGCCACGCTCACCACCGGACAGCATGCCCACCTTCTTCTGCTGGTCGGCACCCTTGAAGTTGAAGCGGCCCAGATACGCGCGGCTGGACATTTCAAAGCGGCCAACCGTCAGGATGTCGGCACCACCGGACACGTCGTCGAATACGGTCTTGTCGTCTTCCAGGCCTTCGCGGCTCTGTTCGACAAAGGCCATCTGCACGGTCTGGCCGATACTCACGGTACCGGAGTCCGGCTGCTCCTTGCCGGCAATCATCTTGAACAGCGTCGATTTACCGGCACCGTTGGGGCCGATGATGCCGACGATGGCACCGGCCGGCGCCTTGAACGACAGGTTGTCGATCAGCAGGCGGTCGCCAAAGCCCTTGGACACGCCGTCGAATTCGATCACTTCATTACCCAGGCGCTCGGCCACCGGGATGAAGATTTCCTGGGTCTCGTTACGCTTCTGGGTTTCGTAGCTGGACAGTTCTTCGAAGCGGGCAATACGTGCCTTGGACTTGGCCTGACGGCCCTTGGGGTTCTGGCGCACCCATTCCAGTTCCTGCTTCATCGCCTTCATGCGGGCGCCTTCGCTCTTGGCTTCCTTCTCCAGGCGCTCTTCCTTCTGCTCCAGCCAGCTGGAGTAGTTGCCCTTCCACGGGATGCCTTCGCCACGGTCCAGTTCCAGAATCCATTCGGCGGCATTGTCGAGGAAGTAGCGGTCGTGAGTCACGGCTACTACGGTGCCGGGGAAGCGCACCAGGAATTGTTCCAGCCACTCAACTGATTCGGCGTCCAGGTGGTTGGTGGGTTCGTCCAGCAGCAGCATGTCCGGCTTGGACAGCAGCAGCTTGCACAGCGCCACGCGGCGCTTTTCACCACCGGACAGCGGGCCGATCTTGGCGTCCCACGGCGGCAGGCGCAGTGCGTCGGCGGCCAGTTCCAGCTGCAGTTGTACATTGTCACCTGCGCCGGCAGAGATAATGGCTTCCAGCTTGGCCTGTTCTTCGGCCAGGGCGTCGAAGTCGGCATCTTCTTCGGCGTAGGCGGCATACACTTCTTCCAGGCGCTTTTGCGCGCCCATCACATCACCCATGCCGCTTTCCACTTCCTCGCGCACGGTCTTTTCCGGGTCCAGCTGCGGTTCCTGCGGCAGGTAGCCGATTTTCACACCCGGCAGATGCTGTACTTCGCCGTCGTATTCCTTGTCCACATTGGCCATGATGCGCAGCACGGTGGATTTACCGGAGCCGTTCAGGCCCAGCAGGCCGATCTTGGCACCGGGGAAGAAGGACAGCGAAATATCCTTGATGATCTGGCGCTTGGGCGGCACCACTTTGCTCACGCGGAGCATAGACATTACATATTGAGCCATGAGGGACCACGCAGAAGGTAATCGTTAATGGGGGGATTCTACCAAAAGCAGGCCGTGCTGGCGTTGCCTGCTTTTGGGACTGCTTTACCAGAACCAGGCCAGGATGGCGGTGGTGAGCATGGCGAAGGCGCAGCCGATCTTGGCGGCAGTGCCGACCAGAAAGCCGGCCAGCGTCCCCAGGCCCACGCGCCCAGCCTGCCAGGCGTCGCGCCGGGCAATGAATTCGCCCACCATGGCGCCGAGCAGTGGCCCGAGAATGACGCCGGCCAGCCCCATGGGCAGGCCGGCAATGCTGCCGATAAAGGCGCCCCACAATGCCTGCTTGCTGGCACCGGTCATCTTGGCGCCCAACAGGCCGGCGAGAAAATCCACGGCAACGCCGCACAGGGTGATCAGCGTCAGGATGGTGAGTGACAGGCTGCCCAGGTGCTGGAAGTCATCGACCCAGCCGATCAGCAGCAAGCCACCCAGCATCAGCGGCAGACCGGGCAGGGCGGGAAACAGGATGCCGGCCATGCCGATGAGGATCAGCAGGCTGGCCAGCAGGGTGAGCAGGATGGTCATGTGGCTTCCTTGTCAGTAGCGGCAACACCATGAGAAAGCGGCCGGGCGACGGAAGTTCCGCCGGCCGGCCGCCGTGTCCTCTGCCTACTGCAGGCTGGCTTTAGCGGGCATATTCTTCCAGCAGCACATTCTGCGCGCAGCGCTCCTTGCCACGGCTGGGGCGACGTTTGTAGCTGCCATCCGGCTGCATGTCCCAGGCGTTGACATTGTCTTCCAGGTACAGGCGCAGCGCTTCCTTGATGATGCGGCGCTTGACCTTGGGGTCGAGGATGGGCGAGCAGGTTTCAATGCGGCGGAACAGGTTGCGGCCCATCCAGTCGGCACTGGCGATGTAAAGATTTTCCTGCTTGTCGTTATAGAAGTAGTAGACGCGCGGATGTTCGAGGAAGCGGCCCACTACCGAGCGCACGGTGATGTTTTCCGACAGGCCCGGTACGCCCGGACGCAGGGCGCACACGCCACGGATGATCAGCTGGATCTTCACCCCGGCCTGGCTGGCACGGTACAGGGCATGAATCACCTGTGGTTCCAGCAGGGCATTCATCTTGGCGATGATCTGCGCCGGACGGCCTTGCTGGGCGTGTTCGATTTCGCGTTCGATGGAGTCAAGCAGCAGGCTGTGCAGGGTAAACGGGCTCTGGTACAGCTGTTTGAGCTGGCTGGCACGGCCCAGACCGGTCAGTTGCACGAAGATGTCGTTCACATCGCTGGCGATGTCTTCGTTGCAGGTGAGCAGGCCCAGATCGGTATAGAAGCGGGCGGTGCGCGGATGGTAGTTGCCGGTGCCCAGATGCACGTAGCGGCGCAGGCGTTTGTCTTCGCGGCGGATCACCATCAGCATCTTGGCATGGACCTTGTAGCCAAACACGCCATACACCACGTGTGCGCCGGCATCTTCCAGATGGCTGGCCCAGCTGATGTTGGCTTCTTCGTCGAAGCGCGCCATCAGTTCCAGTACCACGGTGACCTGCTTGCCGGCACGGGCGGCGGCGATCAGCGATTCCATCAGCACCGAGTCGGTACCGGTGCGGTATACCGTCATCTTGATGGCCACGACCTGCGGGTCGGTGGCAGCCAGATTCAGCATGTCGATGACCGGCTGGAAGCTCTGGAAGGGGTGGTGCAGCAGGATGTCACCCTTGCGGATGGCATCGAACAGCGGCACTTTCTTGTCCAGCTGGTCGGGCAATGAGGGCACGAAGGGCGGGAATTTCAGGTCGGGACGGTCCACCAGATCCGGCACCTGCATCAGGCGTACCAGGTTGACCGGGCCGTTGACACGGTAGACATCCTGCTTTTTCAGGTTGAACTGGGTGAGCAGGAATTCTTCCATGTGCGGCGGGCAGGTATCGGCGATTTCCAGCCGTACCGCATCGCCAAACTGGCGCTGGCGCAATTCGCCTTGCAGGGCGGTGCGCAGGTTTTTCAGGTCTTCGTCTTCCACGGTCAGTTCGCTGTCGCGGGTAACGCGGAACTGGTAGCAGCCCTTGACCGTCATGCCAAGGAACAGCTCGTGCACATGCGAGTGCAGGATGGAGGACAGGAAGACAAAGGTGTGCGGGTGGCCGTTGCACACTTCCGGCGGCACCTTGATCACCCGCGGCAGGATGCGCGGGGCCTGCACGATGGCGATGTCGGACTGGCGGCCAAAGGCATCACGTCCTTCCAGTTCCACCGCGAAGTTGAGCGATTTGTTCAACACCTTGGGGAAGGGGTGGGACGGGTCGAGTCCGATGGGGGTGAGGATGGGCAGCAGCTCGTTGCTGAAGAAATCATGCACCCATTGCTGTTGCAACTCGGTCCATTCGGTACGGCGCAGAAAGATGATGTCTTCCTGGCGCAGCGCCGGAAACAGTACGTCACTCATCACGGCGTATTGCTGGCGCACCAGTTCGTGCGAGGCGGCAGACACCTTGGCCATGATCTGTGCCGGTGTTGAGCCATCGGCCAGAATGCGGCTGGGGGTGAGCTGGGCGGTATCTTTCAGCCAGGCCATGCGCACTTCGAAAAACTCGTCCAGATTGGAGGAGACGATGCACAGGTATTTCAGGCGCTCCAGCAGCGGCAGGCTTGCATCTTCGGCCTGCGCCAGTACTCTGCGGTTGAATTCGATCAGGCCCAGTTCACGGTTGAGCAGCAACTCGTGGGTTTGTGACATACGGTTTCGCGCCAATGATGAGAGAGGTTGAGACAAAAAAGCCCTCGGTCAGGAGGGCTCTGCGTATTGATTACTGCTGCGGCGGCGTGTAGCCGGCCGGTGCATCGGCACCGGCGCCGAAGAAATAGGCTTCCAGCTGCGCTGCCAGGTACTGGCGGGCGCGGGCATCGGCCAGGCTCAGACGGTTTTCGTTGATCAGCATGGTCTGATAACGCAACCAGCCTTGCCAGGCTTCCTTGGAAACACTTTCATACACACGCTTGCCCAGCTCGCCCGGCAACGGGGGGAAGTCGAGACCTTCCGCCTCGCGACCCAGCTTGATGCAATTGACGTTTCTTGCCATTGCGAATCCTTGCAAAAGTTAAACCGAATATACTGCGGTATTGTGTCACAGACATGAAACCCTTCCAACCATGCCGGGGCTGTGGCTGAAGCCGGGTTTTACAGCTGTTTGACGAATATTTTCGAACGGCGCTGATTGTTGTAGAAGGCCTGGCGCGCCAGTGGCAACTGGCCACGGCCGGCTTCGGCGAAACCGCGTTCGACAAACCAGTGTGCGGTCTGGGTGGTCAGTACGAACAAGGCCTTCAAGCCCTGGGTACGCGCCTGGTATTCCACATGCTTGAGCAGGGTTTCGCCAAAGCGGCCTTCGCGCCGCTCGGGTGCCACCGCCAGGCAGGCCAGCTCGGCCATGCCGGCTTCGGGGAAGGCGTGCATGGCCACACAGCCATAAATCTTGCCGTCGTGCTCCAGCACAGAATACTGGGAGATTTCCATTTCCAGGTGTTCACGACTGCGCTTGACCAGAATGCCTTGTTCTTCGAGCGGGCGAATCAGGTTGAGTATGGGGCCGACGTCGTCAATCACGGCGCTGCGGACCTTGACCAGCGAATCGCGGGCAATCATGGTGCCGGTGCCGCCGTTGGTAAACAACTCGGCCAGCAGCGAGCCATCCTCGTGATGGCTGACCAGGTGGGCGCGCGGGATGCCGTCGCGGGTGGCTTTAACGGCATAGGGCAGATAGGCGGTGACATCGCGTTGCAAGTGCCCGGCCTGCAGCAGGTCTTCTGCCTGCTGGGCGGTGAGCGAGCTGACGAACTGTCCCAGTTCATTGGTGACGCCACGGCCTTCGATCACGAAAATCAGTTTTTCCGCTTTCAGCGCCGAGGCCAGCTGGGCTGCCATTTCTTCCATGGTCAGGTTGAAGGCTTCGCCGGTGACCGAATAGCCGACTGGCGACAGCAAGACCAGTTCGCCAGCACTCAGCCGGGTGTTGATGCCATCCACATCGATGCGCCGTACTTGTCCGGTGTATTGCATATCCACGCCATCCAGCACGCCTAGCGGCTGGGCGGTGATGAAATTACCACCGGCCACGCGCAGATGGGCGCCAAACATCGGGGAATTGGGCATGCCCATCGACAGTTGTGCCTCGATACCGTGCCGGGTAACGCCACAGGCCTGCTTGACGATTTCCATGGTGCTGGCATCGGTCACTCGTCGGTCGCGGTGAAACAGCCGGTTCAGGCCAAAGCGCTTGAGCAAGGCTTCGATCTGGGGGCGGATGCCATGTACCAGCACCACGCGCACACCCAGACTGACCAGCAGATTGATATCCTGCGACAGATTGTAAAAACCACCCTCCATCACGGCTTCGCCGCTGATGGCGAGCACGAAGGTTTTACCGCGAAAGGTATTGATGTAAGGGGCGGCTTCACGGAATGAGAGGACAAATTCCCGATTCAGCATTGTTGGATTGGCTCCCGCCAGGTAAGGACTTCAGAAGTGACAAGCCTAGCAGGAATAGGGCGGCATGGGCAGGGCTTTTGCCGCCCGCCAGCTGCCGGGCATAAACGAAAACAGCCACCCTGCATATGGCGGGGTGGCTGTCTGCAGCGCTATCAATTGCCTTGCTTGATCAGGATCTGCTGCACCTTGAGGATGTTCAGGCCCTGCGACAGCTGGTAATCCTGCTTCGGATTGGGTTCGCGCGGATTATCCGGGCTGGCGTCCTTGTCATCCTGCGGCTTGGGCGCTTCTTGCTTGAGCGGAGCGGCCACCGGCGGTTTCGCGGGTTTGCTCGCCTTGGCCGGCGCTTCGTCGCCATTCGGATTGGCCAGATGGTTTTCCAGATCGACTTCGCGTACGCGCAAGGCCTGGTCCGCCGCTGTCACGGTAGCGTCTTCCACCACCACGTCCGGCACAATGCCCTTGGCCTGGATGGAGCGGCCACTTGGCGTGAAGTAGCGGGCGGTCGTCAGCTTGATGCCACCGGCACTGCCCAGCGGCAGGATGGACTGTACCGAGCCCTTGCCGAAGGTCTGGGTCCCCACCAGCACGGCGCGCTTGTGATCCTGCAGCGCACCGGCCACGATTTCCGAGGCCGAGGCTGAGCCGCCGTTGACCAGCACCACCAGCGGCACCTTGTGGGTTTCCTGCGGCAGTACTGACAGCGGATCAGGCATGCCCGGGCGGCCGTAGTTCTGCGGCGAGGCGGTCAGTTTCATCTTGGCATCGGCGGTGCGGCCTTCGGTGTAGACCACCAGCGCATCCTTGGGCAGGAAGGCGGCAGATACGCCAACGGCGCTGGTCAGCAGGCCACCGGGGTCATCACGCAGATCAAGCACCAGGCCCTTGAGCGGCTGCTTGTTCTGCTTGGTCATGCTGGCGACGGCTTCGGCCAGGTTCTCGGTGGTGTGTTCCTGGAACTGGGTGATGCGGACATAGCCGTAGCCCGGTTCCAGCAGCTTGAACTTGACGCTCTTGGTCTTGATGATGGCGCGGTTGAGGGTGAAGACCAGCGGTTTGGTTTCACTCTTGCGGGCAATGGTCAGTGTGACCTTGGTGCCCGGTTTGCCACGCATGCGCTTGACCGCATCGTTCAGCGACAGGCCGCGTACCGGGGTGTCGTCGATCTTGATGATGAGGTCGCCACTCTTGATGCCGGCCTTTTGTGCCGGGGTGTCTTCAATCGGCGAAACGACTTTTACCAAGCCGTCTTCGGCGCCGATTTCAATGCCCAGACCACCGAATTCGCCCTGGGTGCCTTCACGCAATTCCTTGAAAGCGTCGGCATCCATGTAGTCGGAATGCGGGTCCAGCCCGCTGAGCATGCCCTTGATGGCCTCGGTGATCAGCTTCTTGTCATCGACCGGATCAACATAATCCTGCTTGATGCGGCCGAATACTTCGGCAAAGGTACGCAATTCGTTCAGCGGCAGCGCCGTGGGCGTGGGTTCCTTGCCGGCGAAAGCCTGCACACTGAGGGTAAGGGCGCCGCCGGCCAGAGCGCCGGCCGCGAGCCAGGCAATTTTTTTCATGCGATGACTAGTCATATTGTGTGTTGGTCTCCGATACCGCGGGTGGCTTAGCGTACCCAGGTTTGCGGGTTGAGAGGTCGTCCCATATGCCGGATTTCAAAGTACAGGCCGGATTCGCCGCTGTCCAGTGCGCCTGTGTTGCCGAGTGTTTCACCGGCTTTGACCGAACTGCCCACGCTCTTGCCGATGGAGGACAGGCCGGTATACACCGTGAGGTAATTGCCGCCGTGGTCAATGATCACGGCGTTGCCGAATCCGCGCAGCGCATCAGCATACACTACGTTGCCGTCGGCGACCGCATGCACGGCCTGGCCTGGTGCCGTTTTGATGAACAGCCCCTTCCAGGAGGTACCCTCGCTACGGGCGCTGCCAAAGCGGCCGGCCAGTACGCCGGATACCGGCATTTTCATGCGGCCTTGCAGGCTGGTGAAAGCTTTGCCGGCAGCGCTGTTGTCTGCCACATCGTCCACGGGTTTTTCCTGTGGAACCGGCACGGTTTTCTTGGCCACTTCCGGTACCGGCTTGCCTTGCTTGCGGGCGCTTTCAGCCAGCTTGCGGCGGCGTTCGTTTTCTTTCTTGGCCGCAATGGCGGCGGCTTGTCTGGCCTTGCGTTCTTCAGCCGCCTTGCGGGCGGCTTCCTTGCGGCGGCGTTCGATTTCCTGATTGATCTGGGCAATCAGGTTGGTCAGCCGCTTTTCATCCTCTTGCAGCTTGCCCAGGCGACTTTGCCCTGCCTGGATTTCTCCGGACAGCTTGTTCAACTGGGCCAGTTTGTTGGTCTTGCTATTGAGCAGGGCGTTTTTTTCCCGGCTCTTATGATTCGACAAAGCATCCAGACGGGCCAGCTCCTGCTCCAGCTGATAGGTGAGTGCTTCCAGTTCGTGCTGGTGGGTAATCAGCTGCGCCACCATCTGCTGCTGGGCTTTGGCAATGTGCTGGTAATACACCATGTCGCGCGAGGTCTGGTTGGGATCATCGGCATTCAGCATCAGCTTCATGGCGTCGTGATCGCCATTTTTGTACTGCCTGGCCAGCATCTGCGCGACATGCTGGCGGGTGGTGGCCAGTTTGTTTGCGGTGTCTTGTACCTGCTTGCGCAGTTCGGCCAGTTGTTGTGCCGAATTGCTTTGCTTGTTTTCCAGTGTGGCAATCACCTGGCTGGTCTTGGCGATGGCCTGTTCCGACTCCTGAATGGCCGATTTGGCTTCCTGCTGTACCACCTGCTTCTGGGCGAGGTCCTTTTTCAGGCTGTCGATTTCCTTGCGCACCGATTGCAGATTCTGCTGTTGCGGTGCGGTGGACAGGGGAGGAGAGGCAGTCGATGTCGCGGCCTGGGCCGCGCCGGCCAGCAGGGCGAACAGCAGTATCGGTTTCATTCCATTATCGCTTCGGATTAAGCCTGTGGCCTGCATGATAACAGGCGAATGCGGGGGATGGTGCCGGAGAGACCGCCGGTCTGCATGGCAGACCGGCGCAGTGACTTACTGGAAGTCGATCAGCGAACGGCCGGTCATTTCTTCCGGCTGGGGCAGGCCCATCATGGCCAGCAGCGACGGCGAGATGTCTCGCAGTGCGCCACCTTCCTTGATCGTGGCTTTGCGGCCGATGTAGAGGAAGGGCACCTTGTCCAGCGTGTGCTGGGTGTGCGGCTGGTGATGCACAGAGTCGAACATCTGCTCGCAGTTCCCGTGATCAGCGGTGATCAGTACTTCGCCACCGGCGGCACGCATGGCATCCACGCAGCGTTTGATGCAGCCATCCAGTGCTTCGACGGCTTTCACAGCCGCATCGAACTTGCCGGTATGGCCCACCATGTCGCCATTGGCATAATTGCAGATGATGGCCTGGTATTTGCCCGAGGCAATGGCTTCCACGATGTGATCGGTCACCTGGGCTGCGTTCATTTCCGGCTGCAAGTCGTAGGTGGCTACCTTGGGGGAAGGGACCAGAATGCGGTCTTCACCGGGATAAACCTGCTCTTCACCGCCGTTGAAGAAATAAGTGACGTGCGGGTACTTTTCGGTTTCGGCAATACGCAGCTGTTTCAGCCCTTGTGCGGCAAGGTATTCACCCAGGCCATTGCTGATTTTCTGTGGCGCATAGGCCACCGGGTTGCTGTAGGCCTCGCCATAGGAGGTGAGGGTGGAGAACAGGCCAAGCTTTGGCTGGCGTGCGGCAAAACCGTTGAAGGCCGGATCAGTCAGTGCGGTGGTGAGCTGGCGGGCGCGGTCGGCGCGGAAGTTCATGAATACCGCAACATCGCCATCCTGCATCTTGACCGGGGCGCCAATGCCTGTGGCGGCAACGAATTCGTCATTCTCGTCACGCGCATAGGCAGCAGCCAGCGCTTGCAGGCCGCTGTCGGCATGGTACAGACCTTCACCCTCCACCAGCAGGCGATAGGCAGGCTCCACCCGCTCCCAGCGCTTGTCGCGATCCATCGCCCAGTAGCGACCGGTAACCGATACCAGACGGGCTGCCGGGCAGTCAGCCAGCACTTCATCCAGGCGCTTGAGATAGGTTTCTGCACTGCGCGGCGGGGTGTCGCGGCCATCCAGGAAGGCATGCACATAAATCTTGCTGACACCTGCGGCCTGGGCGGCGCGGATCAGGGCGAAAATGTGATTTTCGTGGCTATGTACACCGCCATCGGATAACAGACCCATCACGTGCAAGGCCGAAGTTTTTGCTTGCTGGATGGCTTGTTGCAGGACGGGATTCTGGTCGAAACGGTTTTCCTCGATATCGCAGTCGATGCGGCTGATGTCTTGTTGGACAATCCGACCGGCGCCGATGTTGAGATGGCCGACTTCCGAGTTGCCAAACTGTCCTTTGGGCAGGCCGACAAAGCCTTCGGAGGCATCGATTACGCCGTAGGGAAAAGCCTGTTTCAGTGCGTTCCAGGTGGGGGTGTTGGCATGCAGGATGGCGTTGTCGTCGCCTTCCAGTCGGTGTCCGAAGCCGTCGAGGATGAGGAGTAATACCGGTGTGATAGCTGTCATGATGTCCACAATCAGAATATTAGAAATTCTTGATGGTATTGGTTTTTTTAGATAGTATTGTACCGTAGTCAAACCAATATAAATACGCATTGCAATCTACTTAGGAGCAGAGCTTGCTGTTCAACGATGACCAGATCGAACAGTCCTCGAGGGCGATGAAGGCCATGTCGCATCCCTTGCGGCTGAAGATCATTTCGGTACTGGGCGACCAGGAAGTCAGTGTGCAGGATATTGTGGAGCAGGTAGGCACCTCGCAGAGCAATATTTCCCAGCATCTGGCCATCATGCGTGACAAAGGTGTGCTGCGTACGCGCAAGGATGCCAACCGGGTGTATTACCGTGTTGGCGACATTCGCACACTGGAAGTACTGAAGATGATGCGTGAAGTATTCTGCGGTTTTGTCGACTGAACCTTAGGTCGGGCAACACCAAGCAAAAAAGGCCGCTTAGCGGCCTTTTTTACGTCTCACATACAGGGTTTTGTGGACGGTAGCGACGATATCGCCAGCCTGGTCGAGGATGTCAACCTGTAACTCCGGCAGGTATTTCTCGCCGCTGGCGGTACGCAGGCGGATGTCCTGCAGTTGAGTTTCGTTCAGCCGGAAGCGGGCGCTGACCACCCCGGTGCCTGGCTTGTGATATTCGATGGAGCCAGCCTTGTCCCACACCACATAATCCGGACCGAGCGACTGTATCAGCATCAGCATGAAAAACGGGTCTGTCATCGAATACAGGCTGCCGCCGAAGTGCACGCCGACATAATTGCGATTGGTCAGGCCCAGCCGCAGGCGTACATCCACTTGTTTCCAGTCGGAGGCAATGTGGCAGACCTTGATGCCGGCTCCCAGAAAGGGCGGCCACAGGTTGATGATGGTCTTGATCAGGCGCGGCGAAGGTTTCAACATGATTGCATTCAAACGGTTGTTTGATTTGCATGCTCGGCAAAAAGCAGAGCCATGTCAAGCCATCATCCAATCGCCGCGGCTGTTCTCAGAATGGCAATTCCGGCTGCGCACCTTGCGGATGATCGATGATGGCTTCAGTGATTCCTTCGGCCAGACGGAGCAGTACTCTCTCCTGATTCAACAACTCCTGCGGCGATTTGACTGCCTGTCCATCGCGCTTTTGCACAATGGCATAACCACGGCTGAGCACCGCTTCCGGACTCATCGCTTCGAGTGTGGCGCGGTGTTGCTGCAGCAATTGCTGCTGGCGGTGCAGCGTCTGGCTGACTCCACGTTGCAGACGTTCGGCCAGCTGGGCAAGGTGCTGCTGCTGCTGAGTAAGCTGGGGCTGGTGTCGCTGCATGCGGCTGCTGGCTAGTTGCAGCGCCCAGCGTCGGCGCGAGAACAGGGCGTCCAGCCCGCGCTGCAGGCGGTCGCCGGCCTGGCTCAGGGCCTGGGACTGGCGGCGTAGTTTGTCGCCAGGATGCGCCAGGCGGCGGGCGAGGTAGTCCAGTCGCTGCGACTTATCAGTGAGCAGCCGGGACAAGGCGCGCTCCAGGCCGCGCTTGCCTTGCTCCAGTTGCAGACGCAGTTGTTCCTGATTGGGAGAAACCAGCTCGGCAGCGGCCGTAGGGGTCGGGGCCCGACGGTCGGCGACAAAGTCAGCGATAGTGAAATCGGTTTCGTGGCCGACACCGCTGACCGTGGGAATGGTGCAGGCGGCCAGGGCGCGGGCAACGATCTCTTCGTTGAATGACCACAAGTCTTCGATGCTGCCACCTCCCCGGCAGACAATCAGCACTTCTACTTCCTGCCGGGTCGAGGCTTGCTGGATGGCGGCGGCAATTTGCCGGGCGGCTGTTTCCCCCTGCACCTGTGCCGGGTAGAGGATGACTGGAATGCCGGGCATGCGCCGCGCCAGGGTGGTGACGACATCGCGCAGTGCCGCGGCTGCCGGGGAGGTGACGATGCCGATGGCGCGTGGGTGCGCTGGCAAGGCACGCTTGCGGGCCTGCTCGAACAAGCCCTCGGCATTCAGCTTGGCCTTGAGTTTTTCAAAGGCTTCATACAGGCGGCCCAATCCGGCCGAGCGCATGGTGTCGACATTGATCTGGAAGTCGCCACGGGCTTCGTACAGGGTGACCAGGCCTTTGAGTTCCACCTGCATGCCTTCTGCCAGGCGGAAGGGTAGCAGGCTCAGCTTGTGGCGGAACATGACGCAGCGGATCTGGGCGCCACCATCCTTGAGCGAGAAATAGGCATGACCGGAAGCGGCCAGGGTCAGATTGGATATTTCACCGCCGATCCACATGGGGGGCAGGCCGGATTCAAGCAGGTCACGCGCCATGCGGTTAAGCGAGGAGACGCTGATAACATCGTTGGCCGAGGTATTGAAATTCATGGTTGTCAAGTCATCCACAGCAAGAATACCGTTTTTTGTCGTCTGTAAATTGTCGGACAATGCTTTTGGCTGGTGGTATGTTGCTTTGATTAAATTCTTTTAAAAACAGTAACTTGTGTATTTTGTTCAAATTGCGTGCAGCCTGATGAAAGCGCCGTGCCAGCAGGATATGAGCGGTCTGTTCACAAGCTTATCAACAAAGTTATCCACAGCATCTGTGGATGCGGCCAAATTTCCCTTAGAAAATCGACTCTTAGCGAATTTCCTTACATTGGTTTGGGAAATGTCTTTTTTTATTGGCGGCAAGTCTCTGCCTACGGTTGCCGAGAACCCCGGCAACCGCTAAAGTTTAGCGTTTAGCTAAAGCTTTGGAGAATGTTTCGTGTGGTCAATCATTGAAGCGGCCGGTTGGCCGATCTGGACCATCATTCTGGCCTCGGTCATTTCGCTGGCCATCATCTTCGAGCGGCTGTTCAGTTTGCGCGCGTCGCTGATCGTACCGGATGGCCTGCTGGCGCAGACTGTAACCGAATATCGTCGGGTTGGCGCCTCGGCCGACCTGCTGCAATTACTCAACAACCATTCACCGCTGGGCAAGCTGTTCGCTGCTGGCCTGCGTAATGTCAGCGTCAGCCGCGAGGTGATGAAAGATGCCATCGAGGACGAAGGCCGCGTGGTGGCGCATCAACTGGAACGCTTCCTGAATACGCTGGGCACCATCGCTGCCATGGCCCCCTTGCTGGGCCTGCTGGGCACGGTGATCGGCATGATCGAGATTTTTGGTTCGCAGGCTCCTGGCGGTTCATCCAATCCGCAGCAACTGGCACATGGTATTTCCATTGCACTGTACAACACGGCTTTTGGCTTGATTGTGGCGATTCCCAGCATGATGTTCTATCGCCATTTCCGCGCCCGGGTGGATGGCTTGCTGGTGGAGATGGAATCCCAGGCGGTGAAACTGGTGGAAGTACTGCATGGCGAACGCCAGAACGGTAGCAAGCCATGAATTTTCGTCGCGGCCGGCACCGCGAGGAGCCGGAAATCAATTTCATCCCGATGATTGACCTGCTGTTGGTGATCCTGATTTTCCTGATGGTCACCACCACCTATTCCAAATTCGCCGAGCTTAAGATCAATCTGCCCAGTGCCCAGGCCGAAACCAGTCAGCCTGCGGCTAGCGAAATTACCGTGGCTGTGGCCGCATCCGGTGAGATGGAAGTGGCCGGACACAAGCTGGCGGCCGGTGACAAGTCGGCCTTGCAGGCACAGTTGCGTGATGCGGCTGCCGGCAAGAAAGACCCGGTGGTCATCATCAATGCGGATGCCAAGGCAACCCATCAGTCGGTGGTGAGCGTGATGGAGGCGGCACGTGCTGCAGGCCTGACCCAGCTGACTTTCGCCACGCAAAACACTTCGCCGTGAGTCGTCTCAGCCAACGTATCGAACGCCACTGGTATCAAGCTGCATGGTGGCTGACAGCCCTTCTGGCTCCGCTGGAAGGGCTGTTTGCACTGGTGTCCGCGCTGCGGCGCATGGCTTATCGCTTGCGGCTGCTACGCAGCCATCAGCTGGCGGTGCCGGTGGTGGTGATCGGCAATATCAATGTGGGTGGCGTCGGCAAAACACCGCTGACGCTGAGCTTGCTGGCTGCCTTGCAAGCCCGGGGCGTGCGCGTGGGGGTGGTCAGCCGTGGTTATGGCGGCACGCACCAGCAGCCAACCCTGGTGAGTGCGGACTGTAGCCCGCAGCTGGTGGGGGACGAACCTCTGCTACTGGCCGCCAGTGGTGCTCCGGTGGCGGTGGGGCGAGACCGGGTGGCCGCCGGCGAACTGCTCTTGCGTGTTCATCCCGATTTGCAGCTGATCCTGACCGATGACGGCCTGCAGCACTACCGGCTGGCGCGTACGCTGGAAGTGGTGGTGCTGGATGGCGGACGCGGTCTGGGTAATGGCCATCTGTTGCCGGCTGGCCCGCTGCGCGAACCGGCCTCCCGTCTTGCCAGCGTGGACGCTGTGGTAGTGAATGGCGTCGCTTCATCCCTGCCGCTGCCCGCTGCGTTACCCTGCTTTCAGATGCAGCTGAGTGCGGAGCACCTGGTGTCACTGGCTGATCCGACACGGAGTCGCAGTGTGGTGGATTTCGCAGCCGAGCCGGTGCTGGCACTGGCGGGTATCGGTCACCCCGAGCGTTTTTTCAACACCTTGCGCGGCTTGGGATTTTCTTTGCAGCACTGCCTGAGCTTTCCCGATCATCACGCTTTCAGCGCAGCGGATTTGCCGGCGGGCGACAGCCCCATCATCGTCACCAGCAAAGATGCGGTGAAATTGCGGCGGGTGATTCATGATGCGGCGCAGCGTGCTAGACTATGGGTCTTGCCGGTTACGGCACAGCTGACGCCGGATCTGGCGAGCTGGCTACTTTCCCGATTGAAGATAAGACATGGACGCTAAATTTCTGGACATCCTGGTGTGCCCGCTGTGCAAGGGCCCGCTGGTATTCGACAAGGCCCAGCAGGAACTGATCTGCAAGGGCGATCGTCTGGCTTTTCCGGTGCGGGACGGCATCCCGATGATGCTGGAAACCGAAGCGCGCGAACTGCCGCCGGAAGAAGAAGTAAAATGAGCGGTTTTGCCGTCGTCATTCCAGCGCGCATGGCCTCTAGCCGTTTGCCGGGCAAGCCGCTGGCTGATCTGGCCGGCAAGCCCATGGTGGTGCGGGTGGCCGAGCAGGCCGCAAAAAGTGCGGCCAGCCAGGTAGTGGTGGCGACCGATCATGCCGAAATCATGCAGGCCTGCGCTGCGCATGGCATTGCCACGGTGATGACGCGTGTAGATCACGCCAGCGGCACCGACCGCCTGGCGGAAGTTGCCCAGCAGATGCAGTGGGATGCCGCGCAGATCGTGGTGAATGTACAGGGCGACGAGCCCTTGATTGATCCGGCACTGATCGACCGTCTGGCCACACTGATGGCCGAGACCAAGGTGCCGATGGCCACCGTGGCCCACCCCTTCCATGCTGCACAAGACATGTTCAATCCCAATGTGGTCAAGGTTGTGCTGGACCACGCTGGGCGGGCCCTGTATTTCAGCCGGGCGCCCATTCCCTATGCCCGTGACGCGTTTGCACACGATACAAGCGTCTTGCCAGCCGACCTACCGGTCTTGCGGCACATCGGCATGTATGCCTACCAGGCAGGCTTTTTGCAGACCTACAGCTCATTGATCCCGGCACCGCTGGAGCAGTTCGAAGCACTGGAACAGCTGCGCGTGCTATGGCATGGCTACCCCATCATGGTGGCCACGGTGAGCGAAGCACCCGCAGCCGGCGTGGATACGCCGGAAGATCTGGAACGGGTGCGTGCCGTACTGGCCGGGCGCTGAGCGCCGGGCAAGGCCGCAGCAGAAGACGGCCGATGAACACCAAACACAATAAACGACATACAAACTGACGGGAGTAATTATGCGATTGATTCTGTTGGGCGCTCCGGGCGCTGGCAAGGGCACTCAGGCCAACTATATTCGTGAACAGTTCGGCATTCCGCAGATTTCCACTGGCGACATGCTGCGTGCGGCGGTCAAGGCCGGTACCCCGCTGGGCCTGGAAGCCAAAGCCATCATGGATGCCGGCGGCCTGGTGCGCGACGACATCATCATTGGCCTGGTGAAAGAACGTATCGCTCAGGACGACTGTGCCAACGGTTTTCTGTTCGACGGTTTTCCGCGTACCATTCCGCAAGCTGAAGCCATGATCGCTGCCGGCGTGGATATCGACTACGTGGTCGAGATCGATGTGCCGGATGCGGCCATCGTCGAGCGTATGGCTGGCCGTCGTGTGCACGTGGCCTCCGGTCGTACCTACCACATCACCTTCAATCCGCCGAAAGTGGCTGGTAAGGATGACGAGACCGGTGAAGACCTGATCCAGCGTGATGACGACCACGAAGAAACCGTGAAAAAGCGTCTGGCGGTCTATCACGAGCAAACCGAAGTGCTGGTGGGCTTCTATGGCGAACGCGCTGCCAGCGGCGATGCCAAGGCTCCCAAGTACGTCAAGATCGATGGTACCCA
Source organism: Aquitalea palustris (assembly GCF_003693445.1). Classification (GTDB taxonomy): domain Bacteria; phylum Pseudomonadota; class Gammaproteobacteria; order Burkholderiales; family Chromobacteriaceae; genus Aquitalea; species Aquitalea palustris. The sequence continues at coordinate 20,699 of NZ_RFAR01000046.1, forward strand.
GCCGGTAGATGTGGTGCGCGGCAATGTATTGAAGGCGCTGGGCGCCTGAGCTGCAGATTGAGCTGTTGATGAAACAAAGCGGGCTGCGGCCCGCTTTGTTGTTGCTGTCGCAGCATTTTCGCCTTGCCCGAGCTTGTATTGCAATGAATTGACGCTATCTTGCTGGTATACATTGGAACTGTGATGGTGTTTTGCTTGCCCAAGCTTGTCCCGGATGACCGCTGTGGTTTTGCCGGATGCCCAGCCGGGCAAGAGAAAGAGGTGTTATGTATTACGGAGAGCGCTTCAACGGGATTTCCCACCTGGTGGGCACCGTGCTGGCCATTACCGGGCTGATCAGCCTGGTGTATGTGGCGGCCGAGCAGGGCGATCCCTGGAAAATTGTCAGCTTCAGCCTGTACGGTTCTACCTTGGTGCTGCTGTATCTGATTTCCACGCTGTATCACAGCGCCAGAGGGCGGGCCAAGGCCATTTTGCAGAAGTGCGACCATTCGGCCATCTATTTGCTGATTGCCGGCAGTTATACGCCGTATTGCCTGGTCACCTTGCGCGGAGCCTGGGGCTGGACACTGTTCGGTCTGAGCTGGGGTCTGGCCATTTTCGGCATTATCCAGGAGTTGACGCTGGGACGGCGCACCCGCTTGCTGTCGATGATTTTGTATGTGGTGATGGGCTGGCTGGTGGTGATTGCCATGCAGCCGCTGATTGCCGCCATGTCCTGGGGTGGCTTGTTCTGGCTGGCTCTGGGCGGTTTGATTTACAGCGTGGGGATTTACTGGTTTCTCAATGACGAGAAAATCCGTCATGGTCACGGCATCTGGCACTTGTTTGTGCTGGGGGGCAGCATCTGCCAGTTTGTCAGCGTGATGTTCTACGTGGCCTGATCACGGATCAGCTGACCATGAAAAAGCCGCCTCAGCGCAAGCTGCAGGCGGCTTTGTTCTTGATGCGGACCTATAGTTCGAAGGGCAGCCGTCCTTGCTCCACCATATCGCACAAGGCGCTGACAACGATTGGATCAAATTGGCTGCCAGCGCGGCTGCGGATATAGTCCAGCGTTTCCGACAGCTCCCATGGCTCCTTGTAGGGGCGCTTGTTCAGCAGGGCATCAAACACATCCACCACCGCCACGATGCGGGCGGAGAGCGGAATTTGCTGCTCTTTCAGCTTGTTGGGGTAGCCATTGCCATCGAAGTGCTCGTGGTGACCACCGGCAATTTCAGAACCCAGTGACAGATAGCTCTGCCCCTCCACCATCTGTGCCGACTTGGCGAGAATGCTGGCGCCAATACCGGCATGCTGCTCCATGATGCGCCGCTCTTCCGGGTCCAGTTTGCCAGGCTTGAACAGGATGTGATCCGGCGTACCAACCTTGCCGACATCGTGCAGGATGCTGGCCATGCCCACCATGTCCATGAATTCGGCCGTGAGCAGATCCAGATATTGTCCGCGCTGGCGGATTTCGCCGGCAATGGCATCGGTGAGTTTCTGCACCCGTAGTACGTGGGCACCGGTATCGGTATCACGGTACTCGGCCAGGGCTGCCAGTGCCACCACGGTGGCTTCCTGCGAATGACGCAGCTGGTTGTAGAGATAGAGGTTATCGTAGGCTGAAGAAATGCGCTGGCAGAATACCTCCAGCAGATTGCGTTCCACATCGTCCAGCGGCCAGGGCGGGGTGAAGTGCACGGCGAATTCGCGCCCGTTTTGTGCAGTAATGCACAACACATCGTAGGGGTGCTGGTAGATATTGCGCTTTTCATGCAAGGCGCGCCGGATGGCGCTGGCCAGGTCCGGATAGTCGTCCAGGCTGCCACTTTCCAGCAGGCATTCATAAGCACCGGCAGCCGCCAGGATTTCCAGTTGCGGCCGCCCCGTCATGTCCGGTGTGCTTTCCACACACAGGATGCCGTCGGTGCCGACATCCAGAATGGCGCTGATCTGTTTGAGCACACCAGAGGCGAACTCCTTCAGCGAGAACATCTGGTACAGATCGGCCGCCCCTTCCAGAATCTTGGCCAGACCCTGGCGGTTTTTCTCGATGGTGATCAGGTTTTCGTAGGCACGCAGCGAGGCGATCACGGTGGTGAACAGCTTTTGGACGGTCAGCTCGGTCTTGGTCTTGTAGTCGTTGATATCGTAATTGAGGATGACTTCCTGTTCCGGAGCCTGGCCTGGTTGGCCGGTGCGCAGCACGATGCGTGTCGTGCTGATCTGCAGCTCCTCGCGGATGCGGCGGACCAGTCGCAGGCCTGCGTCGTCTGTTTCCATCACCACGTCCAGCAGTATCAGTGCCACGTCGCCATGCAGTTGCAGCATTTGCAGGGCTTCGCCCGCCGAGTAGGCGCTCAGCAGCTCGAGTGCACGATCCTTGTAGCGGATATTGCGGATGGCCAGTGCGGTGGCACTGTGCACATCCGGCTCGTCATCCACGATCAGGATCTTCCATGGATGCTTGTACTGGGGCAAAGGCTTGCTCTGTTCTGGCGGGTCGTCATCCAGCAGCCAGTCGTCGTCATTTGCTTGCTGCTGACTCATTGCTTGAACTCCTTGTGCTGGATTTCAGGGGCGATGCAAGGCATGGTGATGATGAAGTTGCTACCTTTGCCGGCTTCGCTGTGTACCTCGATACTGCCACCCAAACGTTGCCGGATGATGTTATAGACGATGTGCAGCCCCAGTCCGCTGCCACCACTGCCACGGCGGGTGGTGAAGAAGGGGTCGAAGATACGGCTGAGGTTTTCGGCAGGGATGCCCTTGCCGTTATCCTGAATGCTCAGCTTGACGTTATTGTTGCTGCTGCGCTCGGCATGGATGCTGATGGTGCCGCCGGGCTTTTCATCAAAGCCATGCACCAGGGCATTCACCAGCAGGTTGGTGATGACTTGCGACACCGCGCCCGGATAGCTGTCCAGCAGCAGGTCGTCTTCGCAGGAAATTTCGATGCTGGTCTGCGAGCGTTTGAAACGCGGCTTGAGGCTGGTGACGATTTCACTCAGATAGTCATTGAGCTGGAAGTCGCGGCGCTGCTCGCTGGTTTGATCTACCGCCACCTGCTTGAAGCTGTGGATCAGGTTGGCAGCACGTTCTGCATTGGACAAAATCAGCTCGCAGCACTCTTTGGCCGTATCCAGATAAGCCTGGAAATCGCTCTTCTTGATGCCGCCGTTATCCAGTTTTTCCGTGATGTGCAGGGTGGTGGTGGCCAGGTGCGAGGCCGTGGTCAGGGTAATGCCGACCGGCGTGTTGATTTCGTGGGCCACGCCAGCCACCAGGCTGCCCAGCGAGGCGAGTTTTTCCGCCTCGACCAGGGTTTGCTGGGTCTGCACCAGCTGGCGCAAGGCCAGCTCTGCATTGTCCTTTTCCTGACGGGCCTGGGCCTCGGCTGCCGTGCGCATGGCAAGGTCGGCAGAAATGCGGTCGACAATGCGGTTGAAACTGCGGGTCACCGCGCCGAATTCATCCTGGGTTTGCTGCGAGATACGGGAAGACTTGGCATCGTCACTGCTGGCCGCACGATTCAGCGCATCTTGCAGCCGTTTCAGCGGATCGAACACGAAGCGGTTCAGGTTGTAGGTCATCACGAAGAAGATCAGTACATCCAGTACCACGATTTCCAGCAGGATTTCCAGCAAGTGCACCAGCTGGCGGTGTTCCAGCTGGCTGCGCGACAGGTAAACGGTGGCCGTGCCAAGCTTTTCACGATTCTGGTAGATGATGGGCAGGCTCAACACGTCATCACTGCCGGGTTTTTCGGAGGGAGCCATGTCGCGCAGGGTATTGTTGTCGCTGCGGATGCGGCCAATGTTCAGCCCGGCGTCTCCGGTGATGCGGATGGCCACCACGGAGTTCCAGCCCAGTTCGGCGTCCAGTGTCAGGCGGGTATAGGAGTCGTCCATCTGCCAGACCCCATGTGGCAGGGACAAGGACAGCCGTGCTTGCAACGAGGCACGCTGTGCCTGGTAATCTGCTTCATCCTGGCTGCGGTTCTGGTTGTATGACAACAGGCCGGTGATCGCCACGATCACGGTCACCCCCATCATCAGCCAGAGCCTGAGCTTTGATTTGATACTGTTCATTGATTTTATTATCCCTCTTACCCTGTTTGAATCCTAGAAACTCAACCCGGGAATTGCCACATCTGTTTGCTAAGCATGTTGGCATCGCAGTATGAAGCTGTCACGGCTGTCGCGTGTGATGGGGATAATTTAAAGGTTTATGCTTGCAAATGGCAGTACAACAAGCAGGTGGGCACTGAGGAATGCGGTTTTTTTGCACTCTTGTGCTGTTGAAATCAGTTCCCCTAAGTGTATTTGAACTGAACTAAAGTGCAGTTTTAGTGGATTTTCCCCAGTTTCTGCAGCAGTAGCCCGCCCAGAATCAAGCCCAGTCCGATCAGGGTGGAGGGCAGGATGGGTTCGCCAACAATGAAGTGGATCAAGCCCAGCGACAGTAGTGGCGACAGGAAAATCAGATTGGCGATGCGTGCGGTACTGCTGGTGAGCTTCATTGCGCTCAGCCACAGCACGAAGGTGAAGCCCATCTCCAGGCCGCCGACATAGGCAGCACCTGCCAGGCCTTGCCAGGCCACTGGCTTGAGTTCGCCGCTGAGGGCGCAAAAAGCCAGTGTCAGTGGCAGGGACAGCAAGAAGTTGAGCGTGAGTCCGATCACTGGTTCACGCTGGTCGCGCGCATTGAAAATCCAGTAACCCGCCCAGAGCAGGGTGGATGCCAGGGCGAAGCCGACACCTGGCAGGCTGGAAAAGTGCAGCTGTAGCAGCTGGCCGTGGGTGCCGATGACCAGCACCCCCAGATAACAAATCACCGCGGCCAGCATGTCATGCCGGCTCAGTTTGTGTTTGAGCAGGGGCACCGACAGCAAGGTCATGGTCAGTGCCCAGGTGTAGTTGATGGCCTGGGCTTCCTGTGCCGGAAGCAGAGCGTAAGCCTGGAACAGGATCAGGTAGTAGGCGAGCGGATTGACTGCACCCAGCAGCAGCGAGCGGCGCCAGTGCTGGCGCAGGGCCGGTAGCAGGCTGCCAAGGCGGCCTTGCCACAGCAGGATGGAAAGCAGGCTGAGGGTGGAGGCAATGCTTGCATACAAAACAAGCTGGGCAGGTGACAGATGCTGCAAGCTGATCTTGAAGGCAGTGGCCACGGTAGACCAGGCAAGAACGGCAGAAAGCCCTAGCAGGTAAGCTTTTTTTTGTTGAGGCAAGACAATTCTCCACCATATTGGTGGCTTATTTTACACAGGGCCAGCATGCTGTGCGAGTTGGAATTGTATACAAAAAATGGGGTTGAGCGGGTAGCGGACTAGAGCAGGCGGTTCAGCCAGTGGCTGCAGCGCTGGCTGGTGGCCGATGCGGTCAGGCCAATGGGCCCACCTGCCTGTTGCTGGTATTCATCACCGGCCAGTCCGTGTACCCGCGCGGCCAGACTGCTGGCGGCACGCGCATCCATGCCCTGGGCTAGCAGGGCGGCGATCAGCCCGGTCAGTACATCTCCCTGACCGGCGGCAGCCAGTGCCGGACCGCCACTGGTATTGAGCAGATAGGGTTGCCCAACGCTCACGATCAGGCTGCCGGCACCCTTGAGTAGCACGGTGCACTGGAAACGTTCGGCCAGCTGACGGGCGGCGGCCAGGCGGTCACCTTGCACGGTGGCGGTTGGGCAAGCCAGCAGGCGCGCTGCTTCTGCCGGGTGCGGTGTCAGTATGGTACTTGCTGTGCGTTTGGCCAGTGTGTGCTGCAGGTCGGCATTGCTGGCCAGCAGGTTCAGGGCATCGGCATCCAGCACCAGTGGCAGGGGGCTGGCCAGGGCCCGCGTGAGCCATTGCCGGGCCGGTTTGTCCTGACCCAGGCCGGGACCAAGCGCCAGCACGTCGGCGGCAGGCAGCGGCATGGCCGGGTCGGCATGTTGCAGCATCAGCTCCGGACAGGTGGGGTCAACGGTCAGGCTGCCATCCAGTGTCAGTACATGCACTTTGCCGGCTCCGGCAGCCAGTGCTGCGCGACCGGCCAGCAGGGCAGCACCCAGCATGCCGCGATTACCGCCAATGATGCATAGCGTGCCATTGCTGCCTTTGTGGCTGTCGCGTTGGCGTTGCAGTGGGCTGGCATCCTGCCGGTTCAGATAGCCTTCGGCTGGCGGGAGCAGCGCTTGCGGGCAGTCGAGTGCGGCCAGTTCGATTTGACCGGCATGGTCGGCACCGGCGGCATAGAACAGCCCCGGTTTGTGACAGAGAAAGGTCAGGGTATGGCTGGCGCGGATGCAGGCCTGTTGTGCCTGCCCGGTGTAAGGATCCAGCCCGCTGGGGCAGTCCAGCGCCAGTTTCAGGCAGTCCAGCTGATTGAGCTGAGTCATGGCGGCGGCCCAGTCAGCCGACAGCGGGCGGCTGAGGCCGATGCCGAACAGGCCGTCGATCAGCAGGTCTGGCGTCGGGTAATCGTCTGCCAGCTGCTGCAGCGGAATCCCGCCAGCCTGGCGTATGGCCTGCAGTGCAGCCTGGCTTTGCGGGTTGCTGGCGGCTTGCGGTAGCAGGATGTCCACGCTGTAGCCTGCCTGCATCAGCAATAGCGCAGCATACAGTGCATCACCACCGTTATTGCCGGGGCCGGCTGCCACCAGGATGCGCGCATCGTTGTGCAAGTGACATCCCACCCAGTCGGCGGTAGCGCGGGCAGCGCGTTGCATCAGATCCAGCCCTTGCAGCTCGGCTTCGGTTTCGAGCCGGCGCAAGGCCGGCAAGCTCCACAACGCGTTTTCCCGCATGGCTTACTCCTTGTGTGCTTCACCCCAGCGTGGCATCAGCTGATGGGGAATGCGTAGCTGATCCAGAATACGTGCCACGACAAAATCCACCATGTCATCGACACTAGCTGGATGGGTATAGAAACCTGGCGATGGCGGCAGGATGACCACGCCCAGCCGCGCCAGTTGCAGCATATTTTCCAGGTGGATGACCGACAGCGGGGTTTCGCGCGGTACCAGGATCAGCTTGCGGCCTTCCTTGATGCTGACATCGGCCGCCCGCTCAATCAGATTGTCGCTCATGCCATGGGCAATGGCAGCCAGCGTACCCATCGAGCAGGGGCAGACCACCATGGCATCTGCCGGATTGGAGCCGGAGGCCACAGGAGCAAACCATTCTTCACGGCCAAATACGGCCAGTTGTTCTGCTTGTGCGCCGGTGCGCTCGTATAGCCATTGCTGTACCTCGGCAGGGCGCGAGGGCAGTTGCAGATTCATTTCCTGCTTGGCCACTACCTGGGCGGCTTGTGAGTACAGAACCCACACGCGGATGCCGGCGGCGATCAATGCATCGATCAGGCGCAGGCCGTAAGGTAGACCGGAAGCTCCGGTCAGGGCGACGGTAACGGTTTTGGGTATGGACATCAGCATCTTCCATGGGCAGGGATCTTGCCGATGCTGTGGGCAGGATCCACAAGGGCTTGGCGGTGTGGAGGGGCGGCACTGCCCGCAGGCAGCGGCCAGTGCCGGTTCAGGCTTCGCGAAACAGCTGGCGGTGGCGCAGCAGCACCTGTTCGGCAGCAAAGGCCCGTGCCAGTTGTTCGGTAATATAGACCGAGCGGTGCTGGCCGCCGGTACAACCAATGGCAACCGTCAGATAGCTGCGGTTTTCCCGGCTGAACTCCGGCAGCCATTTGGCTACCAGATGACGAATGTCTTCGGTCATTTCAGCCACCTGTGGCTGTTGCAGGAAAAAGTCGACAATCGCCTGATCACGGCCGGTCAGTGGACGCAGCGCTGGATCGTAGTAGGGGTTGGGCAGGCAGCGCACATCGAAGACATAGTCGGCATCCAGCGGGACGCCATGCTTGAAACCAAAGGACTCGAAGATGATGGTCAGCCGGCTGCTATCCGCCTCGACCAGTTCCTTGATCCAGCTTTTCAGCGCATTGGCCGATAACTCGCTGGTGTCGATGCGAATGCCCATTTCCTGAATGCTGGCCAGTAACTCCTGCTCCAGCCGGATGCACTCTTCCACGGTGGAGCCACTGCCGGACAAGGGGTGGCGTCGACGGGTTTCGGAGAAGCGCTTGACCAGGGTTTCCGACTTGGCTTCCAGAAACAGCAGCCGTACGTCCACGCCTTGCTGGCGCAGCTTGTCCACTTCCTCTGGCAAGGCGCCCAGCGAAGGGCTGGAACGGGTATCCACGCTAATGGCGATCTGCTCGTAGCCGTAGTCGGCATACAGCGACATGGCCTCATGCAGCATGGTGGCCGGCAGATTGTCCACGCAGTAATAGCCGGAGTCTTCCAGCGCGCGCAGGGCGATGGATTTGCCGGAGCCGGACAGGCCGCTAATCAATATCAGGCGCATTTTCCTGATCTCTGAGGAAGTTGGTATGGCGTTCGATGAATTCGCGGGTGCTGTCGATGCCACGCAGTTGCAGGATGTAATTGCGTACTGCCGCTTCCACCAGCACGGCCAGGTTGCGGCCTGCCGCCACCGGCAGTACTACCTTGCGTACGGTCACCCCCAGAATATCCTGGGTTTCCGACTGGATATTCAGTCTATCCAGCGCCTGCATGGCCTGGTCGTTGGCCTTGACCAGATGGATGATCAGTTTGAGCACCTTTTTCGGCCGGACGGCGGTTTCACCGAAAATGGTACGGATATTCAGAATGCCCAGGCCACGCACTTCCAGAAAGTCGCGCAGCAGCGGCGGGCAACGGCCTTCCAGCGTTTCCGGGCCGATGCGGTAGAGTTCAACTGCATCGTCAGCCACCATGCCGTGACCGCGCGAAATCAGTTCCAGCGCCAGTTCGCTCTTGCCCATGGCCGAGTCGCCCATGATCAGCACGCCGATTTCCAGCACATCGAGAAAAACGCCATGCAGCACCGTTGAAACCGCCAGCGCGCGCGCCAGATAGATGCGCAGCACATCCATCAGGTAGGGGCTTTCCAGCGGTGTGCTCATCAGCGGCACATTATGGGTGTGGCAGTAGTCGCGCAGCAGCTTGGGCACCTGCTGGCCATTGGCCACCATCACCACCGACATGGTCTTGTGGAACAGCTGGTCCAGCGCGGTTTTGGCGGCGGACTGTTCCAGCCGGTTCAGGTAGTCGACTTCGGCCAGCCCCAATACCTGTACTCGGTTGGGGTGGATGAAGTTGAGGTGACCAACCAGGGCCAGCGTGGGGCGTTGCTCGTCATTGCCGATGGGGCTGTCGGCACCACCGGTGCCGGCCACCCAGGTCAGATTGAGCTTTTGCTGATTGTCCTGATACAGCCGGCGCACGGTGATGCTAGGCATTATTGGTATTCCATGCAGTGAGCAACTGGTAGAGCTCGGCGCGGTTGGTGGCGGTCAGCAATTGTTCACGCAGCTGTTTGCTGGAGAAGAGCTGGGCCAGTTCCGACAGCACTTGCAGATGCAGGTCGGTGGCTTGTTCCGGGACCAGCAGCACAAACAGGCTTTGTACCGGCTTGCCATCTGGCGCATCGAAGGGGATGGGGTTCTTCAGCCGGATAAAAATGCCGGCGGCTTCCTTCAGGCCACGGGCACGGCCATGCGGAATGGCGACTCCCTGGCCCAGTCCGGTGGAGCCAAGCTTTTCCCGGGCAAACAGGCAGTCGAAAATTTCACTGCGCGCAATGCCGTGGGTGTTTTCGATAAGGAGGCCCACCTGCTCGAAGACGCGCTTCTTGCTGGCGACATCCAGGTCCGGGAGGATGTGATCCTGTGTCAGGATTTTGCCGATCAGGCTCATAGGAGTGTGTGCACGCGGCTACAAAAACTGGCCAATTCTACGTTGCCTTCATCAAAATGAAAAAGGCTCGCTGCAAATAAAAACGGGAACCCGCTGGGTTCCCGCATCGTCGGTCAGGTGATTACAGGGTGGCTTCCGGTTGAACCTGCGGAGTCACGCGGTGTTCGCTCTGTTTTTCCTTGTGCTTGAGTACCTGTCGATCCAGCTTGTCCATCAGCGAGTCGATGGCAGCGTACATGTCGGAGTCGGTGGCTTCTACGTGGATGTCCTTGCCGGAGAGGTGAACGTTGACTTCCGCCTTTTGCACCAGCTTGTCTACCGACAGGGTGACAGTAACGTCGATGACGTGATCGACATGGCGGGTGACACGTTCCAGCTTGCTTTCCAGGAATTCGCGGAGGGCCGGGGTTACTTCGAGGTGGAGACCGGTTACTTTGAGGTTCATACCCTAACTCCTTCTTGTGTTGACTGCCCGGTCGGGTCGGCCGGGCGAGCGGATATTCTTCAAGGCGCCCTACAGTGCCTTGCGCAGGTTGACCGGTGGAATCTGCATAGCTTCACGATACTTCGCAACGGTACGTCTTGCAACCTGCATGCCCTGTTTACCCAATTCGTCGGCAATGGCGCTGTCGGAAAGTGGCTTGGCCGTATTTTCGCCGTCTATCATGCGGCGGATATGGGCCTTGATGGCAGTGGCCGAGCATTCGCCGCCACTGTCGGTTTCCAGGGAACTGCCGAAGAAATATTTCAGCTCGAACAAGCCACGCGGGCAGAGCAGGTATTTCTGGGTGGTCACCCGGGAAACGGTTGATTCATGCAGCCCCAGCTCGTCTGCGATATCGCGCAGGATGAGCGGACGCATGGCCACTTCTCCGTGTTCAAAGAACGCTTGCTGCCTTTCGACTATAGCTTCTGACACTTTCAGGATAGTGTCAAATCGTTGCTGGATGTTTTTTACCAGCCATTTTGCTTCCTGCAGGCGGCCGGAAAGTTCGCCTGCACCAGCGCGATTTTCCGACAGCATCTGGGCATACAGCTGGTTGACCCGCAGTCGCGGCACGGCACCGTTATTGAGTTCGGCTACCCAGCGGCCACGACGTTTGCGCACGGTAACATCGGGAATGACGTAGTGCACGTCTTCGCCGCCGAAACCGGCTGCCGGATGAGGGGTCAGCCGGGCGATCAGTTGCTGGGCCTGGCGGATGGCATCGTCGTCTACACCGAGTAGGCGTTTGAGCCGGGTATAGTCGCGATTGCCCAGCAAACTCAAGTGTTCTGCCACGATCTTGCGCGCCAGCGCATGGCCGTTCTCCTGCGGTGGCAGACGGTCCAGTTGCAGGCAGAGCGATTCGGCCAGCGAGCGCGCAGCGATGCCGGCGGGGTCGAATTGCTGCAACAGGCGCAGGCCGACCATCAGTTCGTCGGTTTCCAGCTCCAGCTCCAGCGGCAAATGGCTGGCCAGTTCTTCCAGATCGATGCTGAGGAAGCCGTTGTCGTCCAGTTCTTCGATCAGCAATTGCACGATGGCCTGATCGCGGGTGGGGAGCGTCAATTCGCCCAGCTGGGCCAGCAGGTGCTCGCGCAGGCTGACCGGGCAGGGGACGTTGAGCATGGGGTCGAACTCGTCGTCGCCGTCGTTGCGGCGGCTGCCGCTGCCCCAGTCTGTGAGTTCACCGCTGCTGTCGTCACGCTGGTTGCTGTCGCTGTCCGTGCTGTCAGAGGAGGGTGTGCTGTCTTCTGCCGTCGCTGGGGTGTCGCTGCTGCTGGTGCTGCTTTCTTGTGTCGGGGTGTCGTCGCCACGTTCCAGCATGGGGTTGTCCAGCAGGAAGCGCTCGACTTCGGTTTGCAGGTCGAGCGTGGACAGCTGCAGCAGCTTGATCGACTGCTGCAGTTGCGGCGTAAGCGTGAGTTGCTGCGAGACCCTGAGCTGTAGTGACTGTTTCATGGCTTACAGGTGGAAGTGTTCGCCAAGGTAGACCTGGCGCACTTTCTCGTTGTTGACCAGTTCTTCCGGTTCGCCGGAGGCCAGTACCGAGCCGTCGCTGATGATGTAGGCGCGGTCGCAGATGCGCAGGGTTTCCCGTACGTTGTGGTCGGTAATCAGTACGCCGATGCCACGTTGTTGCAGGAAGGTGATGATTTTCTGGATGTCGATCACGGCAATCGGGTCGACGCCGGCAAAAGGCTCGTCCAGCAGGATGAAGCGTGGGCGGGTGGCCAGTACGCGGGCGATTTCCACCCGGCGTCTTTCACCGCCGGACAGCGACAGGGCATTGCTTTCGCGCAGGTGGGCGATATTGAGGTCGTCCAGCAGCAGGCTGAGTTCCTTCTCCAGCTTGTCACCTTTGTAGCCGGCGATTTCCAGTACGGCGGTGATGTTTTCCTCCACCGTCATCTTGCGGAAAATCGAGGCTTCCTGCGGCAGGTAGCCCAGGCCAAGGCGGGCGCGCTGGTGGATGGGCAGGTGGGTGATGCTGTTGCCATCCAGGGTGATTTCGCCTTCATCGGCGCCGATCAGGCCGACAATCATGTAAAAGCTGGTGGTTTTGCCGGCGCCGTTGGGGCCGAGCAGGCCGACTACTTCGCCGCTCTGGATCTGCAGGGCGACATCCTTGACGACGGTACGTTTCTTGAAGCGCTTTTTAAGCCGCTCCACTTTCAGAATGCTGGGGCCGCTCATGGTGCGTTTCCGTCGGGTTTCTTGGCGGCAGGGGCGGTGGTGTCCCTGGGCTTGGGCTGAATGATGGCGGTGACGCGGCCACCATTGCTGCTGGCGCCGCTGCTGACTTCATACAGCTCGGTTTCGGTGTTGTAGGTGATCACGTTGCCGATGACCAGGTCGCTGCCGCGTTTGACGCGGGCATTGCCGGTGAGTACGGCGACATGGGTGACGGTGTTGTAGTCCAGCTGGTTGGCCTGGCCTTCAATCCAGTCGTTTTTTCCATCCATTTTCTGGCGGAACATCACCTGGCGGCCGGTGGCCTGCATGGTCTGGTTACCCTGCTTGTCCTGGGTGACGGTGGCGCGGTCGGCGTTCAGTTTCAGTGTGCCCTGCACGATGATCACATTGCCCTGCCAGACGGTCACGCCTTTGAGCTGATCCAGGTTGCCGCGATCGGCACTGATTTCAATGGGTTTGTCGCGGTCGGCCTTTTCTGCGTGTGCACTGTGGCCGACGCACAGCGAAAGCGCCAGCAAGGCCAGGCGGGCGTAGCTGCGGCATTTATTTTTCATAAGTGACCTTTGCATTGGACAGCAGCTGCAATTGGCCGGTCTGCTGTTCATAGATGAAGCCGACGGCGCTGCCGCTCGACTTGCCGTGATAGAAGTGGGTCAGCGTGGCGGCCTGCGCGATGTGGCGCACGGTATCGATACGCATATTGCTGCTGACCACGCGGGTTTCCGGCTGAGTGGCGCTGGCCGGCTGGATCAGCGTGACTTTCTTGTCAAACAGCGCCTGTCTGGTTTTGCTGTTATAGCGCCCGCTGTCGCCAATGGCATGGTAGGCCAGTACACCGTTCTTGTAGCTTTGCAGGTCGGGTGTTTCAAAATAGGACTCGGTGCGGTCGGGGTACTGCCACATGCGGCTGGCGATCATTTTTTCCTGCAGCATGCCCTTGGGGTCGTAGCGGGTGGCGACGACGCCATCCACCACGACTTCCGGCTTGTTGGGGTCGAGTTCGCGCTTGCTGGGCTCCCAGCGCGATACCGTATCCAGCCAGACTGTCAGCAGACCGGTGATGAGGACCAGCAGGATGGGAAACAGCCGGTGCGAACGGATCATGCCAGATACCTGGCCAGAATGGCGTCGAAATTGCCCTGCGCCTGCATGATGAGCTCGGCCAGTTCGCGCACCGCCCCCTGGCCGCCGGGAAAGCCGGTGACGTAATGGGCGTGCTGGCGTACCAGGGTGGGGGCAGCCGGTACGGCGACGGCCAGCCCGACACGGCGCAGCACGGGCAGGTCGATCAGGTCGTCACCGATGAAGGCGCATTGCTCCGCCGTGACGCCAGCCTGCTCCAGCAATTGGGCCAGTGCTTCCTGCTTGTTGTGGATGCCGCCAAAGTAGAAATCGATACCCAGGGCCTGGGCGCGATGTTCCACGCAACGATCGGCGCGGCCGGAGATGATGGCCAGCCGCACTCCGGTGGACTGCAGCAGCTTGAGGCCCAGACCGTCCTGCACGTAGAAGGATTTGCTTTCTTCGCCCTGGGCGTTGTAGTAGATGCGGCCGTCGGTGAGGACGCCGTCCACATCCATGATCAGCAGCTTGATCTTGCGGGCTTGTTCGGTGATGGCTTGCATGGGTTTCCTTGTTGGCGCGCTAGCCGGGCTAGACCACGCCGGCCTTGAGCAGGTCGTGCATGTGGATGGCGCCGGCCAGTTTGCCGTCGGCATCCACTACCAGCAGGCTGGTAATGCGCCGCTGCTCCATCAGGTGAACCGCCTCGGTGGCCAGCTTGCTGTGCAGGATGGTTTGCGGGGCGGGGCTCATCACCTGGTCGATGTTCAGGTCGTAGATATTGCCGGAGTGCTCCAGCGTGCGGCGCAGGTCACCATCGGTATAGATGCCGCAGATGACATTGTCTGCGCTGGCGATGGCTACCATGCCCAGTCGCTTGTGCGACATTTCCAGCAGGGCGTCTTTCAGCGCGGTGCCGGGCGTGACGCGCGGCAGCTCTTCGCCGCTGTGCATCAGGTCCTTGACGTGTACCAGCAGGCGACGGCCCAGGCTGCCGCCGGGATGAGACAGGGCGAAGTCTTCCGGGCCGAACTGGCGTGCGTCCAGCAGGGTAACGGCCAGAGCATCTCCCAGTGCCATCTGCACCGTGGTGCTGGTGGTGGGGGCCAGGCCTAGCGGGCAGGCTTCCTTTTCTACCTGGGTGTCCAGCAGGATGTCGGCTTCCCGTCCCAGCGAGGAGGCCGGATTGCCGGTCATGGCGATCAGCACCAGGCCCTTGCGCTTGAGTGCGGGCAGCAGGGCGACTACTTCGCCGGATTCCCCGGAGTTGGACAGGGCGATGACCACGTCCTGTGCGGTAATCATGCCCAGATCGCCGTGGGCGGCTTCGGCCGGATGGACGAAGAAGGCCGGGCTGCCGGTGCTGGCCAGGGTGGCGGCAATCTTGCGGCCGACGTGGCCGGACTTGCCCATGCCCGTGACAACAATGCGGCCGGTGCAGGCCAGAATGGCCTCGACCGCGCGCAGAAAGTCACCATTCAGGCGACGGGACAGGGCCAGAATTGCGTCCGCCTCGGTTTGCAGCACTTCGCGTGCCAAATCGAGCCGGGACCTTGCTTGAGCTTTTTCCATGGGGGAAAGTATATCAAAGGTTATAATCGGCGGAGTCACAAGCTGGTGCATCTTTTGCTTGTCGGCTGATTAACAATCATTGCGCGCTACGGTTTTAGCCATTGTTCATGGCTGTTTCTGCGCGGGGTCGGGGGTAATTTCCAGTTTTGCGCCCGGCTGGCCTTGTCCGCATCATGCCTTTTTTCTCGTCCGGTTTTACAGGAGATTGTCGCACCAATGCATTCGCTTGCTCCCATTGTGCTGGTTCTGCTGGCCGCCGTACTGTCCGTTACCCTGTGTCGCAGCTTGCGGGTGCCACCGATGCTGGGCTATCTGGTGGTGGGCTTTCTGGCCGGCCCCGGTGTGACCAGCCTGATTCCGGATGGCGAGGAAACCCAGTTTCTTGGTGAGATCGGTATTGTCTTCATGATGTTTTCCATCGGGCTGGAGTTCTCCCTGCCCAAGCTGCGGGCGATGCGGCATCTGGTGTTTGGCCTGGGGCTGGCCCAGGTGCTGGCGACCATGCTGCTGATTGCGCTGGTGATGGGTTGGCTGTCCGGCTCGGCGCTGTCCGGCTTTGCCGTGGGGGGCGCGCTGGCGATGTCGTCCACCGCCATTGTCAGCAAGCTGTTGACCGAGCGGCTGGAGCTGAATCAGCAGCACGGCCAGCTGGCGATTGGCGTGCTGCTGTTTCAGGACATCGCGGTGGTGCCCTTGCTGATTCTGCTGCCGGCCTTTGCCGGGGGTAGTGAAACCTTGTGGATGGATCTGGGACTGGCGGCGGTGAAAGTGGTGGTGGTGATGGCACTGCTGCTGTTCTTTGGCCAGCGCCTGGTGCGGCCGTGGTTTCATCTGGTGGCGCGTCAGCGTTCCGGCGAACTGTTCATGATCAATGTGCTGTTGATCACCCTGGGGGTGGCCTGGCTGACCGAGTTGTCCGGCCTGTCGCTGGCGCTGGGCGCTTTTGTTGCCGGCATGCTGATTTCCGAAACGGAATACCGCTATCAGGTGGAGGAGGACATCAAGCCCTTCCGCGATATTCTGTTGGGCTTTTTCTTTGTCACTGTCGGCATGCGCCTGCAGCTGTCGGTACTGTTTGACCGCTTTGGTGAAGTGGCGCTGATGCTGGGCCTGCTGCTGCTGGCCAAGCTGGGCATTGTCTTCGTGCTGGGGCGTTTGTTGCGCCATCAGCCCAATCATTCCATGCGTGCTGGCCTGGCGCTGGCGCAGGGCGGCGAGTTCGGCTTTGTGCTGCTGGCGCTTTCCGGCAACCTGGGCCTGATTGCCGAAAGCACCGAGCAGGCGGCCATTGCCGCCATCTTGCTGTCGATGCTGGTGGCGCCGTTCATGATCATGCATGGCGAGGCCATTACCCGCCGGCTGGTGAAGCAGGACTGGATGATGCAGGCCTTGAGCCTGCACCACCTGCTGGTGGAGAGCATGGGCAAGTCCGACCATGTGCTGATTTGCGGCTATGGCCGAAGCGGCCAGGCGCTGGCCCGTTTGCTGGAAACCGAGAGCATTCCCTTTTTCGCTCTGGACATGGACCCGGAGCGGGTGCGCGAGGCCGGTGAGGCCGGCGACCCGGTGGTGTTCGGCGATGCCGGCAAGAAGGAAGTGCTGGTGGCTGGTGGCCTGATGCGCGCCAAGGTGGTGGTGGTGACTTTTGCCGATACCCATGCCGCCTTGCGCATTTTGCATACGGTACAGGCTGCCCGGCCGGATTTGCCGGTGATCGTGCGTACCGTGGATGACAGTGATATCGATTTGCTGCGCAAGGCCGGGGCCGACGAGGTGGTGGCCGAGGTGATGGAAGGCAGCCTGATGCTGGCTTCGCAGGCGTTGATGGTGCTGGGCGTACCGCTGAATCGGGTGCTGCGGCGTATCCGTTCGGTGCGGGAAGAGCGTTACAACCTGTTTCGCGGTTTCTTCCGTGGTGCCAGCGACGATGCCGAAGGGCTGGACGAGGCGCTGGTGCCGCGTTTGCTCAGTATCCAGGCCTGCCCCGGCGCCCATGCCATCGGCCGGCCGCTGGGTGAGCTGCATCTGCAGCAGTTGGGCGTAGAGGTGAAGTCGGTGCGCCGCAACAGCATCCGCCGGCTGGACTTCGATGCTGATTTTGAAATCGATGCCAACGATGTACTGGTACTGCTGGGCACGCCGGAACAGCTGGCGCTGGCTGAGGCGCGCATTCTGGAAGGCTGAGCGGCTGCGTGTCCCTGCTGCAATGAACAAGGCCGTGTCATCGACACGGCCTTGTGCTTGACTGCACGGCTTGCGGGCTCAGGGCAGAATGGTGGTGATCTGCTTTTTCAGCTCTTGCTTCAGTGCCTGCTGCTTTTCACCTTCGGTCTTCTTGCCCTTGACCATGGCGTTGAAGTCCAGCGCATACACCGGCGCATTCAGCGGGCCGGTAATCTTCAGCGGTACGTTGACACCCTTCAGCCGGCTGAACTCCTGTGGATTGGCCTGTACATCCATGGTGTAGTCGACGATGTTCTGCGTCAGATCCACCTTGCCTGAACCTTTCACATTGACCAGCTGCGAAGCCAGCTGCATGTTCTGGTTGCGGGCCACACCCTTGTCCAGCCGGAAGCCGGCGGACAGGGTGGAGAAGGTGGTTTTCTGATCGGCCTGGGCCTGGGTATTCCACTCTTTCAGCTCGGCCGGCAGGTTTTTCAGGGCGGCAACCAGGTCGATGCCGGTCAGCGCACCCTTGTTCAGGCTGGTTTCCACCGTGCCGGTCAGGGTATTGCGCAGGTCGAGGAAGGATTTGCCATCCGCACTGATGTCAACCTGGCCATTGCCCTTGCCATCGAGACGGCTGAAGTTGAACAGATCGACCAGCAGCGGGCGGATGTTCATGTCCTTCAGTGTCTGCTTGACCTCCAGGTGCGGTGTATCGCGGCGCGCCAGCAGGATGTCACCTTGCAAACGGCCCTGGTAGATGTCGGCCGACATCTGGTCCAGCTCCAGTTCGCGCGGGTTGACGCGCACGCTGGCGCTCAGATTGTTCATGCGGAAGCGGCCCATGGCCAGTTCGCCGATGGCGATCTTGCCGGTCAGGTCGAAGTAATCGAGCCAGTCCAGCGGAATCGGCTTGCTGTCCTGGAAGATGGCCACCGGATCGCCCTTGCTTTCCGGCAGGTAGCGGTTGAGGTCGAGCTTGCCGACCGACAGGGTGGCTTCATGACGCGGCTTCATCAGGCCAAACTGGCTGACTGTTACCGACAGGTCGGAGCCGTCCAGCTTGCCGGCCACGCGCAGATTCAGCCGCGGCTCGTCCAGGTCTCCATCCAGCGCGCCTTCCATACTGGAAAACAGCTTGCCGCGCGGCAGCAGCGGCGTGGTGAGCGTGGCGGTCATGTTCAGCGGCTGCATGCGCAGCTGCTTCATGCCCATCAGTGCCAGCGGGGCATCCAGCTTGAAGTTGAGCCGGGTATCGCCGGCCTGCCAGTTGAAATCACCCTTGACCTTGTCTGCGGCCAGTCCGCCTTCGGTGAACTTGAGGTTGTCCAGGCCGGCATCCAGCTGGTACTGGCTGTGGGCATAGCTGAGCTTGCCGCCCAGATGGGCCGACGGCATGGTGATTTCATTGAAGCTGGCGTTCAGCTCCGGCACTTTCAGCTCGAGCTGGCTGCTGGGGCGCTCGCTGCTGAAACTGAAGCTCAGATCCTTGCCCGAGGTTTGCAGCGTGGCGAAATTCAGCTTGTACTGACCCGTGGCGGCAAACTTGCTCTCGCCCAGTCCTGGCAGCTCGGACAAGGCAACGGCATCCACTTTTTCCAGGCTGACCTGATCGTCCTGAATGGTGAGCGGGGTGCTGATGGCCAGGCGGATGGGGCGTTTACCATTGCTGAGAATGGCGGCGGCGCTCAGGTTGGCACTGCTGCGCAGGTCGTCGGCATCCAGGCTGATGGTATCCAGTTTCTGGTCATTGCCGGTCACGCGGTCGGAATAGAGCAGTGTGCCTTCACGCACCAGCAGGCTGTCCAGCTTCATGCTGACGTTGCCCGGCGTATGGTGCTGGAACAGGTCCATCACCGACAGCCGGCCATCGGCGGCACGGATGATGCTGGCACTGACGCCATGCAGCTCCAGCGCCTTGATTTCGCGGTTGCCGGTCAATAGCGGCAGCCAGGACAGATAGACGTCCAGCTGCTCCACCCGGGCAAAAGGCAGACTGCTGCCCGGCTCGCTGATGGTGAGCTGGTGAATGCTGAGGCCGGGCGAGGGGAATAGCGTGGGGGTGATCTTGCCTTCCACCACTACCTGGCGCTGGGTATCGCGCAGCGAGGCGGCGAGGGTGGTGCGGATCGATGCTTCATCGAATTTCCAGAAAATCAGTGCCTGGGTGATGACAAACAGCGTCAGCAGCGTCGTTGCGCCGTAGACCGAGATACGAAGCCATAGCCGGCCGGAGTTCCATTTCATGAGTGCGTCTTCGGGGGGCTAAGAGCGGCTAGCGAAATAGCGTAGCGTGCCTGGGGCAAGGCGTGCCGACGCTGACAGTACATGGGTACGGCCAGGAGGCGCAACGCAGCAGCAGGGGTTTGGCTAGCGGCTCTAGGCAGGATGATGTCGTTTGCAAGCATGGTGTGGCTGACAGGGCTTGGCAGCCGCTTGCCCAAGTTTGGCAAAGCCAAAATATTACCGGGCAGCCGGCATTTGTAAAGCGTGGATTTTAGCATGCTTTAGCAGACTGGCCGTAATCGGCTGGCCAGCTGCGGGAAATGGCAGGCAGCAGGGGATTGGGCGGCAATGTCGCTGCTGAATCCTGCTCAGCATTGGCACAGCCATTGGTGGCTGGGACTTTGCCCAAAACTGCCAGCACCGGCCGGGCACTCTGCCTGCTGCAGTCGAGTGTAGTGGCGGACACGGCTTTTGCCCGGCGCAGCACGGGGGCTTGTCTGCGACAATTTCAGCATTTTTGCCACGCGCAGGAGGCAGGAAAACGACGCGGCCTGGCGGCTTGTCACGTGTCGTGCATTCACTTGATCTGCCGCAAATGCCTGCACGGCAGCAAAGCGCAGCATCCCATCCACAACAGTATTAGTAAATAATTATTTATGGATTGAAGGATGTGTTCGATGACAAATTCACTCATGCCGCTTAATGTCGGCAATACCGGCTTCATGCTGCTGTGTGCCAGCCTGGTGATGTTGATGACGCCTGGTCTGGCTTTCTTTTATGGTGGTCTGGTCGGCCGCAAGAATGTGCTGACCATCATGGCCCAAAGCTTCATGTCACTGGGCTGGACCACGGTGCTGTGGTTTGCCTTTGGCTATTCGATGTGCTTTGGCCCGACATGGCATGGCATTGTGGGCGACCCCACCTACTACGCCTTCATGCACGGCGTTACCCTGCATACCATGTATACCGGCAACGATGCCGGCATACCGCTGATCGTGCACGTGGCCTACCAGATGATGTTTGCCATCATCACCCCGGCGCTGATCACCGGGGCTTTCGCCAACCGGGTGACGGTGAAAGCGTATTTCCTGTTTCTCACCGGCTGGCTGATTTTTGTCTATTTCCCCTTTGTCCACATGATATGGAGTCCTGATGGCCTGCTGGCCAAGTGGGGCGTGCTGGACTTTGCCGGCGGTATCGTGGTGCACAACACCGCCGGTTTTGCCGCGCTGGCCTCTGTACTGTATGTGGGACGGCGCTCGGTGGTGGAAAACAAACCGCACAATGTACCACTGATTGCCCTGGGTACTGGCCTGCTGTGGTTTGGCTGGTATGGCTTTAATGCCGGCTCGGAACTGCGGGTGGATTACATCACCGCATCGGCCTTCCTCAATACTGACGTCGCCGCCTCGTTTGCCGGCACAGCCTGGTTTTTCCTGGAGTGGTCGCATGCGCGGCAACCCAAGTTCATCGGCTTGCTGACTGGTGCGGTGGCTGGCCTTGCCACCATTACGCCGGCGGCTGGTTATGTCTCGCTGGGTACTGCTGCCGTCATCGGTGTGATCGCTGCGGTGGTGTGCTATTACGCAGTGCAATTGAAAAACCGTCTGGGCTGGGATGATGCGCTGGATGTGTGGGGCGTGCACGGTGTGGGCGGCCTGTTGGGCACATTGCTGCTGGGGGTGTTTGCCAGCAAGGCCTGGAACCCGGCCGGTGCCGATGGCCTGTTGATGGGCAACCCGGATTTCCTGTGGAAACAGGTGGTGGCGGCAGTGGTGTCCGGCTTGTGGGCCTTCGGCTTTACCTACGGCATGCTCTGGCTGATCAACAAGATGACCCCCGTGTTGATTGACGAACACACGCAGGAAACCGGCCTGGATCAAACCCTGCATGGCGAGGAAGCCTACAGCGGTTCGCTGTGACTGAATGATTGCTAAAACCAAGCCCCCAGCCTTGCGGTATGGGGGCTTGTGCTGGTGACGTGGAGTAGGGGCATCGGTAGTTTGCTCGCTGCTTCGCGGCCATCCTCTGCGCTTGTCTTGCACACTTCATACTATATGTGGCTTTTGCATACAAAAAACAGGCTGGGCGAATGAGGTGATTTAATTTATGATAATGATTCTCATTAACATAATAATGCTTCATGAAAACTGCCGCCGTCTTGTCCAGCACCCTCTTGCTCCTGACCTCTGTGACCACCAAAGCCGATGATGCTGTAACGTTGGATATGGTTTCGGTTACTTCCAATATCGATAACAACCCGCAGCACAGTTACCAGAGCCGCACTACCAGTGTGGCCGGCTATGCCCAAAGCAGCATGGACACTCCGCAGGCGGTGCAAAGTGTCACCCCACAAACCCTGGCTGACAAGCAGGTGAAAACCCTGGCCGAGGCCGTCAGTACGGTGAGTGGCATTGTGGAAAGCAACACGCTGGCCGGGATACAGGATAGCTTCACCCGCCGCGGCTTTGGCGAGCGTAACGATGGCAGCATTCTGCGTGATGGCGTGCGCTCTTATCTGATGAGCAATTTCGACGCCACGACGGAATCGGTAGAAGTGCTGAAAGGCCCGGCCTCCTTGCTATACGGTATTCAGGAGCCCGGCGGGGTCATCAATGTCATCAGTAAAAAACCGGAAAACATTCCCCAAACCACTCTCAGCGGGCAAAGCAGCAGCTTTGGTGGCGGCTCGGTCACGCTGGACACGACCGGCCCCATTGGCGACTCCAACCTTGCCTATCGCCTGATTGCCGACAAGCAGGATACCGACTACTGGCGCAACTTTGGCAGTACCAAGCGCACCATGATTGCACCATCCCTGGCCTGGAATGATGAGCGCAACAAGCTGCTGCTGTCCTACCAGTACACGGATTTTTCCATGCCCTGGGATCGCGGTACGGTGTTTTACAATGGCAAGCCGCTGAATGTGTCCCGCGAGACACGGCTGGGTGATTTGCTGGATGTGGCCCAAGGCAGGACACAGGCGGCCACCGCCAGCTATGGCCGGGTATTGAACAGCCAATGGACGCTGGATACCCAGCTCGCCTGGAATGAAATCAGCTATAGCAACTACGAAACCCGCGCCACCGCCTATAATGCGCGTACTGGCGTGCTAACCCGCAGGCTGGATGGCAATGTGGTCAACAACAGCACGCTGGCCCTGTCCAGCAAGTTGCAAGGCGATATTTCCATTCTGGGGCAGAACCACAAACCGGTAATCGGGCTGGATGTCACCCAGTTTCGCGAGCTGCGTTCGGACACCTTCCGCGGTAGTGCCAGCAGCCTGACCCAATTGAATGTCAACAATCCGGTGTATGGCCGTGTTAGCAGCGCCAATACCACATTGAGCGCCAGCCAGAGCGACAACCGTAGCACCATCAATACCCAATCCCTGCTGCTGATGGACAACTGGGCGCTATCACCGGCATGGCGCACCACCTACGGTCTGCGTTATCAGCATTACCAGCAGGAAGATGGCGTAGGGCGACCTTATGTGGTGAGTGACCGTAGCGATGGCTACACCGCCCTGCCGCAGTTCGGCCTGATCTACACACTGACGCCCCACTGGTCGCTCTACGGTAGTTACAGCACATCGTTCCAGCCCAATGCGGCGAGCGATGGCCAAAGCTTTGCCCCGGAACGCGGGGTATCGCACGAAGCAGGTATCAAGCTGGAAGACCACGGCATCAGTGCTACTGCCGCCGTATTCCATATCGAGAAAACCAATGTGGTGGCCACCGATACCGACGGCATCGACAAAGCCATGGGCAAGGTACGCTCGCAGGGGGTGGAACTGGATGTCAGCGGTGAAATCACCAAAAAACTGTCGCTCACCCTGGCCTTGGCCTACACCAATGCCATCGTCACCAGTGATCCGGTTTATGCCGGCAAGCAGCTGTACAACGTGCCAAAGCGCAGCGGCAGCATCAATCTGGCCTACGATCTGGGCAATGATGTGTTTGGCAACCACTGGCGTATAGGCGGCGGCACCCGCTACGTGGGCGAGCGTCAGGGGGATGCGGCCAACTCCTTCCAGCTGCCGTCTTACACCGTGACCGATGCCTTCATCGCCTGGCAAACCCGCCTGCGTGGCAAAAAGCTGGAAATCCAGGCCAATCTGAAAAACGTATTCGACAAAACCTACTACGCCTCCAGTACCGGCACCACCACCACCACGAGCAGCAGCGGCAGCGTATCCACCGTGCGTCTGGGCGACCCACGCGAGCTACTGGTCAAGGCCAGCCTCACCTTCTGATCTGCAGTTATTGCTAGCGGAGCGGGCTCTGGTCAGGCTGCTAGGCCAGCACCCGCTCCGTCGATACCGCCAGCCCCTACCCGCCAGCGCCTTAACACAGGCTGCGCGGGCAGTTGACGAGGGCCTCCTGACTGATCTGGACAATCTATGAAACGCATCATCATCCTGCTACACCGCTACCTGGGCCTGGCTGCCGCCCTGTTTGCCATCGTGCTGGGCTGTAGCGGCAGCCTGTTGGTATTTCGCCAGGAACTACAGCCAACCATTCCCGCACAGACCCTGCCAGCGCAGAGCTCCCCGGCCAACTACCAAGCCGGCTACGACACCATCCGCGCCCTTCATCCACGAGGCGAGGTCACGCTGCGGCTAGCCGATAGCAGGCAGGACGCCATCGAGGCCCGGATACGCATGCCAGGCCACGAAGACAACACGCTATGGCTGGACCCGGTGAGCGGAAAAATCTTGCCAGTTGCCAACAGCACTACAGATGGCTGGCGCTGGCTGCATTCTCTGCATGAGCGCCTGCTACTCAGTGAGGGCAAAACATGGGTGGGCGGGGTGGGCGTGGTTATCTTGCTGGTACTGCTAAGCGGCATCATTCACTGGTGGCCAAAAAACTGGGCAAAGGCCTGGCGAGTGCGCAGCGACAAAGGCTTGGCCATACTGATTGGCGACCTGCACCGCTGTGCCGGTGCGGCCATGCTGCTGCTGTTGTTGCTAAGTACACTCAGTGGCTTGGTCCTGGCGTTCAATCAGCCTATCCGCAACTGGCTGACTCCGGCCGGCCACGGCAAGGCAGGAAAACAAAGGCTGATCAAGGCCGATGTGCCACGTTTGCCACTGGACAGGCTGGTCAGTGTTGCCCAGCGCCAGTTACCCCAAGGCCGGCTGACCAGCATCAGCATCAGTGCCCAGCCAGCCAAACCTGTGACATTGCGCCTGCGCCTGCCGGGGGAGCTACACCCCAATGGCAGTACCCTGCTCAGCCTCGACCCCTATCACGCCACTGTGCTGAAACTGGAAAAAACGGAAGAGACCACGCCGTGGCGGCGGATTAGCAGCTGGGCACTGGTATTGCATGACGGGAGTATTGGCGGGCTGACACAACGTATATTGATGTGCGCCAGTGGACTGCTACTGATGTTGCTGGGCATTTCGGGTGTCTATCAATGGCTGGCACGTCGCAACAAGCGGCTGGGGCTGGCAAAAGCGGCATCAACATAAAATGGCTACACAATGCCTGAGCCCTGCGCCAAGCAGCAGGCAAAAACCAAAGCAGCCTGGATATCATCCCGGCTGCAAGATCGTGAAGTCTGCCCCATTTTTGGTGAGTGGCTAGGTTTTTCGTGTTACCGCCATGTCAGCTATATCTTGTTTTGCATGGTAGTCATCTCCCACTCAGTGCCTAGACAGGCACACAGAAGCCCGCCGTTGTTCACCGAGCGGGACAAGGCGAAGGCCTTGAGGAAACGGTTCGCCGGAATGTGCTTGCTGAGGTCGGCCCCAGCCAGGCAAGCCGCGATCTGAGAGAAGATGTGGGGTGGCTCGATGGACCGTTACTCGGCCTTGGCGGACAAGCCGATGGTGCACCCCGACGTCCGCTATCGGCCACAAACCATCACTTCGGTTCGCAAGGCTGGTGACCGCTTCGGGCGAATCGCCGCGGCTTACCGCTGATCCACCGACCTCCTCCATTAGACCGTCCGACGGCGAACAGCTTATCCCTTGCCCTTTGCGTGGTCTCCGAAGAGCAGACTCCCAGTGCACCAAACGGCGTGGATGAATCGCCGTCCTTTCTGCAAGGCAATGTTGTGTTTCCCGCTTGGCCCGTCATGGCCTAGTGATGATTATGTGAAAAAACTGCATCATTCATATGATATTGGCAATATTTAACGGGTATATTTACCCGTTTACGGGCGGTTTTACCCTGCTTGTTTGGCAAGGGAAACTGCTAAATTTCATAAAATCAGTGACTTGTGTGATGGTTGGTTGCTGGCATCTCTCTTGCTGTAGTGATTGGTATGCCATTAATCATTAAGGGAGGTTGCTTTTGGCTTTGCTTCATTACCAGAGTCTAGGTGTCCGACGGCCAGACATCCTTATGAGGAACGCTTTCTTTGGCTTGAAGACGTTCTACGACTTTCTTTGCCGAACAAAAGACTATATGGAGAGCGATGCCGCCGTGAAGCGGCTCGCTTGGAAACCTGGCGTCGCACCAGCCGTGGATGATGTTGATCGTGTGCGTGGAGTCTGGGTCCAACTTGAAGAACCCAAGGACCGTCCGAACGAGCCTGAGTCAACGTTCCGAGCATTCATGGACGAAAACGTCCGCGATGTGTTCGAGCTACTTGAAGATGATAAGGCTGGTGATACTGGAGATCGGCGTCGCAACGGGCGGCGGAGGTTCACGGAGGAACGTAAGCTCCTGGTACTGGATCGTGATCCCGAGACGTCGCAGCTTCTACTTGATCGCCGGCCTGCTGGCGCTCAACTACTCCTGCGCCCAAACACGCTCACGCTGCACAGGCAGATTCAGGCCCTCCAAGCGCTGCAGAATGCACCGTCATCGTCCCATGGCCCGCTATTGCGACTAATGGAGTCCGCGGATCACGCCCGCTGGCCGTCCTTCGAACCGGCCTGTATCGACGACGAAGGCTGGATGGTGCTCACTGATGAGAGGCGCCCTGGGACCGATGAACAGCGCCGCTTTGTTGAGATCGCCATGGCGACACCCGACTTCGTGTTTCTTGAGGGACCACCGGGGTCCGGCAAGACGACTGCTATCTGTGAGTTGGTCCTGCAGCTCGCTAAGGAAGGTAAGCGGGCGCTCCTCTGCGCCTCAACCCATGTCGCCGTCGATAACGTCCTTGAAAGGCTGATGGACGAGCGGAATCCGCACCGAGACCTTGTTATCCCGGTGCGCATCGGCGATCGGAGGAACGTCTCCGAGAAAGCAAGCCCCTGGCAGCTCGAGCGCTTTGTGCGGACGGAGCGAGAGCGACTCCTTCGGCACCTAGAGGGTCGCCGGGACCTCACGGAGTCGCAGCTCGCGCTGCTCGATGCTGTACGACATGGTTCGACCACGATTGAGCGCATGGTGCTCAACGCGGCAAACCTAGTCTGCGGAACGACTATCGGCATTCTGCAGCACCCGGACGTCAAGGCCAATGGACATGCGGCCGCGACATTCGACGTGTTGATCGTCGATGAGGCGTCCAAGACAACCTTTCAGGAGTTCATCGTCCCCGCGATCCTTGCAAAGCGTTGGGTTATCGTTGGTGACCCGAAGCAGCTATCGCCATATGTGGATGACGATGCGATGGCTGTAAACGTCGAAGCGTGCCTTAGCGACGAGGTAACACGAAACGCCTGCATTGACGTCTTCTTGGCCGGCCAAACTGACTCAAGAAGGAGACGGGTTGCTGCGATTGCGGTCGACGTGCCCAGTACACTCGACGTGTATGTCGCACAGGCAGCCGCCCGTGAGGTCGATATAGCAAATGCACAAAGCGATGATGAGTTATGGCGTGCTGCGGTCATCGTTGGCGCACTCAACGACCTTGAGGCCCGTGTTGAGGAGCTTCCGCTCGACGTTGTGACCGTGCGGCATAAAGGAGAGGAGTTGCAAGCGCTTCGACGGAGGGCCGAGGCGTGGCTGTGCCTCTCTGAGCGCGGTCGCGAAGAGCAGCCTGAGTGGGCGTCCGAGGTTGCATGGAGACTCGCACGCCTCTACGAGCAGCGTTTCGCTCATGAGGCTGAGCCCACTGAGCACCGCACGCGCTCGACGAGCCAGCGGCTCCGCGATCAGATCGCTGATCTCCTGCCGGCTGCGGAGACCAGCACCGACACGGAGATGGTCTGGAGGGAGATAGATCGCGTACGCCGGGTTGCACTCCCGTCGATTCTCGAATCGCTCCGATATGGCTTCGAGCGAGACCCTAACACTCGTAAGGGGTCTGCACTTTCAGATGGGCTCCCGACGCAAGCGATTCGCGCACGCCATGTGCTTCTGAGTACGCAGCACCGCATGCACCCTGATATCGCCGCGTTCTCGCACGAGCACATCTACGACCGAGAGGCACTCTTCACCCCGGACAGTTTGGTGGCAGAGCGCATGTGGGGGTTCGGGCGCCACGCTCGCCGAGCAATCTGGCTCGACGTCCGAGGTGGTTTCAACAGCAGCTTCAACAAGAACCCCGTCGAGGCACGGGCGGTTATCGAAGAGCTTCGCGCATTCGACCAGTGGGCTGAACATAACCCGCGTATTGAGATCGACCGAAAAACGGGTGAGCGGCGAGAGCGCCCCTGGGAAGCAGCAGTGCTGACATTTTACCGAGGTCAAGAGCGCGAAATTCGAAATCATCTGAGGCGCTGGGCACGACAGGGAAAAGGGATGCGCCACTTTTCTCTCGGCCCCAAGGGGCGGCCATACCTAGTAGTCGAGTTGTGCACGGTCGATCGCTTCCAGGGGCATGAGGCGGACCTCGTGATCCTCTCGTGTGCCAGCGCGCGCCCAACTAGTTTCCTCGAGAGTCCGAACCGGCTGAATGTTGCGCTCACGCGTGCGCGTTACCAAAGAATCGTAATCGGCGACCGTCACGCCATGATTAGGGCGCAGGCGAGCTTGCTCGGGGTTTTTGCGAAGAACGAAAAGTGGGAAAAAACTTTGAGAAAGGGCTCGCTGTGAGCGGCAAGAAGAGCATAAAGAATTTTTCTGATCTTGGTGTGCTGACCAGCAACGCGTCAGACGCAGAAAGCATCAGTGAAATCGGCGTTGTATCGGGTACTAGCATAGCTGGCATCCATCAAAATGGTCTGCCTGCTATTCGCCTTCAGCGCTCTATCAAAATTTACTGTTGGCGAGTGATTGGGCAGATCGCCAAGGCGGCCAAGCGGGCCGAGCTGATGCCTGTGCTTCTGCGGGTGCGCGAATGTGGTACAACCCACGCCGGAGACATTGCAGAGCACTTGTTCTTTGAGGCCAGATCACGACGCGTCGTCGCTCAGCGCTTGCTGGACCTGGCAGAGCGCTACCGCCTGCTTGAGCAGAGGGATCGTGGCTATGTCCTGACTGAGTCAGGGCACACAGCGCTAGCGACGGAGCAAGTCTTTGTTCCCGAGCAAGGAACATGGACGATATGGGCCAGTGACGACCCGCTGCTTGCCACACCGATCCTGCGCGTCGAGCCTTGGGTGGAGCCGACGGCTTACGAAGAGGTCCTGGGCAAAGAGCGAGACAGAGTTCGCGAGCGGCCGTTTGAGAAATTACCGCGTTGGGTCCGTGACGCGGTTGGTGTCGTTTCTGTTCCGCTCGTCGGTGGCGTACAACTCCGCATCGATCACCTCGAAGCCGAGGGT
Source organism: Aquitalea palustris (assembly GCF_003693445.1). Taxonomy (GTDB): domain Bacteria; phylum Pseudomonadota; class Gammaproteobacteria; order Burkholderiales; family Chromobacteriaceae; genus Aquitalea; species Aquitalea palustris. Next base: position 49,759 of record NZ_RFAR01000046.1, read on the forward strand.
GAAGCGGTGAAGGTAGAGACAATGTTACGAGCAGCATGGGACGTGTCCGGGGCTCGGTTAAGGGTTGACGGTAAGCTCGGCGACGCTCGAGTGAACACCGCGATTAATCCACCAGAAGTCAGCGCTGAAGCCGTCTGGATGCAACTGATACAGACCGAGGGGCTTTGGTCACATTGGGATGCTATGGAGTTTGCGCTGCGTGTCGGCTTCGACGACGCGACACCGGGCGAGCGAGAGTCCCTGATTCGGGCAGTGGTGTTCAGGAGCCCGAACATCACGGGAGTCGGTGCGTTCGACCCCACAACTGTCGACAGGGTCTCGCTACGGGCACGGACAGATCTTGATGCCAGTCGTTGGGCTGAGTGGAGGCTTCGAGCGCGTGTCCGAGATTACGCGACTGTAGATCGTTTCAACGCATGGACGACTGATGCGGTCGCGCCGTTCGCTGAGTTCCGCACGGTTACACCTACTAGGGAAGTACTTGCTGATGCGGCCAGACGACAGTGGACGAATCGACCAACACCTAGTGCGTGGCACCTTGTCGCCGCAGAGGACTGGAGTTTGTGATGGCCACCATAAATCAAGAAGTTTGGCAAAAGTCGTTCGAAGAGATCATCGACCAACGGCAACAGGAGCTGCCATCTATTTGGGTTTCAACCCAGAAGACTACAGCACTACGTGATGAGCGAGGCAACGCGGTATTCGAGTCTGGCCGAAACCGAGAGATGGCGAATGCCGTCGTTTCTTTGCTTTCGCAGGCTCGCGAGAAGGTCGTAATGTCGAGTTTTCTGCTTGCAGACAAGCCGGTAGAGGACGCCATCCATCAGGCGGCTGTGCGAGGTGTCCGTGTCTACGTCCTGCTCGCCTCCGAAGCGCGCCTCGGTCGCGAGGAGAGCGAAGAAGAGTTCGAAAAGCGCGTGCTCGAGCAGCACAAGGCGATGCTGACACGCCTCGGCGGCCATGCGCTCTTTCGCTCCGCGCCGCACTTCCACGCCAAGGTCGTCGTGGTCGATCCCGATACGAAGCCGGCGGGAGTCCTGCTCACCGCGAACCTGACGGCCGAGGCGCTTGAGCGGAATGAGGAGCTCGCCGTCACGCTCACCACCGCAGAGGTGGTCGAAGTGACCAGTTACCTCAAGTGGGCGATGTGGGAGTCGGCCGAGCATGAGTTAGTGGATCCCAAGGATCGCTTCAAGTCGACGCGCCCACTCGGCAAGGTAACTCATCCCGAGGCGGGCGGGGTGATTGTCGCAACGACGGCGAAGACAAACTCGCTCTGTGCAGAGGTACTGCAGCTCATTGATGGAGCTAGATCGCGAATTGTCGTCAGCAGCTTCGGTTGGGACGAGAACCACAAAGTTGTGCAACGGCTCTGCACCCGAGCCCGCGAGGGGGTGAATGTCACTGTGCTCGCGCGGGTACGGCCGTCGTCAATGCCGGCGCTCCTGTCGCTTGCGCAGGCCGGTGCCACCGTGCTTGGTTTTCGCTGGCTTCATGCCAAAGCCGTTTGGACTGACTCTGGACACGCGCTGGTCATGTCCGCGAACCTGCAATGTGATGGTTTGGATACTGGGTTCGAACTTGGCGTCCGCCTGACAGACTGCCGTGCACAAGAGGTGCTCGACCGGCTTACGATCTGGAGCAGTGCCGCGCCTTGGAGGCTCGAATCTAAGCCACGCCTCGGTGCTCTCTCTGGATCGGTGATGCTATGGCAACGGGGACAGCTAGTCGACGTAGATATCAAGGCTTCGGTCGACGTGGACCTCGGCGTGATCACGGCCGCCTCAGCCGCGATGCTCGAAGCACCGAGGCCGGCGCTCCCTAAACCCGTCGACCTTCCTCGACTGGCCCACGAACTGCGCTGCATCTGGCGTGTGGTCGCCCCAACGCTTGCTGCGAAGGCGAAGGAGCAGCTACGTCCATCCGAGGGGAAGGATTGTCCTCCATTGTCTTATGAGCCGCCCTTGTTCCGTGAGCCTGGAGGGCGTCTTGTGGTAGCTGTGAGTTCTTTCCGTGAGTTAGAACAGGCGTGCGTGCTGATGGCTGAGGCTAATGCGGCTACCGTTGTACTCGGCGAGGGAGCGAACCGATGAGTTGCCGCACTGGAACACTTCTGTGCTGGCACTCCGAACGTGCGGGGGGCGAGGTGCTCGAGAACGCCATCAAGGCACTTCGGAATAGACATGTCGATATCGAGCGCGTGCTTTACCTCGTCCAGGCTGGCCGTGAGCGAGCGGTACCTGCATTCGTCGAGCGAGCGGGGATCGAGCTTGTTGAGATTCCTCTTGACGATCCGACGCTGCACGCCGGGATCTACAAGCAGGTGTGTTCGCTAGTGCTGCCACGCCTTCGTGGTCTTGAGGGGAGCCTACACATCAACGTGTCTCCGGGAACGCCAGCAATGCATAGCGTGTGGCTTATCCTTCACGCTGGTGGTGCGCTCCCAGATGGTACGAAGCTGTGGTCCTCGCAACTCAGCCGCGAGACGAGGCGGCCCCGCATTGACCCTGTGGATTTCTCAATTACCACCTACTTGGCCGAGATCCACCGCTTTGCGCGCTGCGAGCCTGGTCTAGCGGTCTACGAGCCGCAGGCTCGCTCGGCCGCGCGCCACGTGGCGTTCGACCATCTCGCTCGGTATGCGCGCGTCATTGGAGCGCCGCTGCTCATCCTCGGTGAGCGAGGGACGGGCAAGACGCGATTGGTCGAGACGTTCGTTGCGACGCTAAAGGAGCGGAAGAAGGTTGTCACCGTGCCATGTGGAGGTCTCGACTCTGCTCTTGTGGAGAGCCTGCTTTTTGGACACCACAAGGGCGCCTTTACGGGAGCCGCTGTTGACCGCCTCGGTCTCCTTGCCGAAGCTGACGGAGGCATTCTCTTCCTCGACGAGGTGCAGGATCTACCGCAAGCAGCTCAGCGGAAGCTCGTGCGTGTATTTCAGGATCGCCAGCGTCGCTACCGGCCGCTCGGCAGCGATCGTGAAAAGACCGTAGATGTCGAACTCGTTTGCGCATCAAACCTGCCTGTCGCAGAGTTGCGCGGGCGCCTTGATACAGACCTGTTCGACCGCCTCAGCCACCTTGTCGTAACTGTGCCTCCCCTCCGTGAGTGTCGGGAAGACATCAAAGAGGACTGGGGGAGGGTCTGGCGAGAGATTCGGCAGCGGGAGGACCTGCCCGAGGATGCGCCGTGGTCACGCGACCTCGAACAAGCACTTCGTAGCCACATGTTGCGAGGCAACCTTCGCGACCTTCAGCGCCTTGCTGTGCTCTGCATGGCTTGGTGGTCATCACCTGATCCGAGTCCGGGGATCCGTGAGGCACTGATCCAGTGGGAGCGCTTCACATTGACACCGGAGCACGAGAGCAGCGCCCATGGGGAAGGCTCCCGCACTGAACGCATCCATTGGTTCCGTGCTCGCCTCGCGCGGTGGGCAAAGGAACAGTATGGTACGTGGGCTGCAGCAGCGGATGCCCTCGGTTGTGATGAAAAAACGCTAAGACAGGATTCGATATACGGAAAAGTCTGAAATCCAGCGTAAACAGGTCGTTACTTTCCAACATACTGTAAGACCGCTTTGGCCGAGCAGCGGTCCCGCCTTGATCACGCAGGGTGCTGCTTGCTGCAGCTTGACCCAGCTCTGACCAGATATCGACCAGACAAGAAAAAAGCCAACCGGTGACGGTTGGCTTTTTCTTTTGCAGATCAAGGATCTGCGGGAATTCGGTCTGGAGCGGGCGATGGGAATCGAACCCACGGCACAAGCTTGGGAAGCTTGGGTATTACCATTATACGACGCCCGCGAAGGGTGGCATTGTAACCGGCTTTTGCGTGGCTGGGTAGTTGCTTGTGGCTGCAGGGGGCGGGGTGCTGGGGGTCGGGTGGCGATAAGTCGTCGTGCTTTTTGTTTGTGTGATCAAATTTTACAGTGCGGCGAATGTGGCTTGCCGACATAAATGCCGGTTGTGGGGTTTTTTTTGATGGATTCTGTGTGTTTGGTGAGTATTTGTTTAATGTTTTGATCAAATTTGTATTGAGTGCTGGTCGTGCTTGTCGCTAGACTGCGGTGGTCTGCAGGGCCTACCTGACAGGCTGCCGGGATTCGCTACCTCACACTGCCCGCCACTGTCCGCATCGCGCATTGCCGTGGATGGCGTCATGGCGCTGCCGGTGTCGGGACGCTTGCTGAAGACCTGACGGTAAATCACGCTGTCTCCCGCTGCGGAGGCAGGATTTCATCAGCTTCGTTACGGATCAGTGCAATGACAAGTCAACGTGTTCATTCCTATTACAGTGCCACCATGCTTGGCGATACCCCTTACCCGCAGCTGGCGGGTGATGTCCGCGTGGATGTGGTGGTGATTGGTGGTGGTTTTACCGGCCTGGCCAGTGCGCTGGAGTTGGCCGAGCGTGGCAAGAAAGTGGCTTTGCTGGAGGCACAGCGCATTGGCTGGGGGCAGTCGGGGCGCAATGGTGGGCAGGTCACCGGCAGCCTGTCCGGTGATGGGGCCATCCGCCGCCAGTTGGCGCGCCAGGTGGGGGAGCAGGCGGCTGACGATTTCATCTGGTTTTTGCGCTGGCGTGGCCATGACATTATCCGCCAGCGTATCGAGCGCTATGGTATCGCCTGCGATCTGAAGTTCGGCCACCTGCATACCGCCTACAAGCCGGCTCATATGGTGGAATTGCGCCGTGCTTTCGCCGAGGCGCAGCAGCATGGCATGGGTGATGTCGTCGAGCTGGTGGAGGCGGCCGAGCTGGGGCGCTTTCTGGATACGCCGCTGTATTTTGGTGGCATCTATAACCAGCGCTGCATGCATCTGCATCCCTTGAATCTGTGTCTGGGCGAGGCGCGGGCCCTGGCCAGCCTGGGCGGCCTGATTTTCGAGAACTCGCCGGTGCTGGAGATCTGCCACGGTGCCGTGCCGCTGGTGCGTACCGCCACCGGCAGCATCCGTGCCGATCAGGTGCTGCTGGCGGGCGATGTCTACCATCAGCTGGAGCGCGCCAAGCTGAGTGGCATGATTTTTCCTGCCGCTGGCGGCATTGTGACCACCGAGCCGCTGGGGGCGCTGGCGCGTCAGCTCAATCCGCTGGATGTGGCGGTCTACGATTGCCGCTTTGTGCTGGACTACTACCGCATGACGGCCGATGGCCGGCTGCTGTTTGGCGGTGGTGCCAATTACTCGGGCAAGGCCTCGCGTGATATTGCCGCCGAATTGCGCCCCTGTATCGAGCGTACTTTCCCGCAGCTCAAGGGCGTGAAAATCGATTACCAGTGGAGCTGCAATATGGGCATCGTCTTCAACCGCATTCCGCAGCTGGGCAAACTGTCGCCCAATGTCTGGTATGCCCAGGGCTACTCCGGCCACGGGGTGGCTACCTCGCATATCGTGGGCGAGGTGATGGCCAAGGCGATTTGCGGCAGCATGGAGCAGTTTGATGTGTTCCAGCACTTCCGCCATGTTCGGCTGCCGCTGGGGGACAAGCTGGGGCAGAGCTTGCTGGCGCTGGGCATGTGCTACTACCAGCTGCTGGAAAAACTGCGTTAAGAGCCACTGCCAACAACCCTGCTATGGCCTTGCGCCGGCCGCCCCTGCTCTGGTGCTGTCTGCGCCGGCGCCGCTGGCTTGGGTAGGCTCCGTTATTTTGTCTGCCGTTCTACGCCTGCTTGCGGCGGGTGGCCCTGCCGGGCTGCCCGCCGTGTCTGCAGCGCTTGCTGCCAAGCGCTGTGCATACAAAATCTGCACAAAATTTAGCTTGTTTTACCCCTGTTGGCAGGAGAGTATTCCGCAGGATGCCCGCGGAATAATCTGACGGTAGTGCGTGTGCTGGCGGGCAGCCGTGTCGAGCAAGGGAGGGATGGTGATGGCGGAAGAGGAATACGAAATCGCGGGTCTGCATGAAAAGCTGCTGGAGGAAGAGGCAGAAAAAGGCCAACTGGCACAGAAGATTGCCTTGCTGACCGCGATTCTGGCGACCATCGGTGCGGTATTCAGTTACCAGAGCGGCGCCAAGCAGAATGAGGCGCTGTTCCTGAAGAATCAGAGCATTCTCAAGCAGTCGGAGGCGTCGGATGCCTGGGGTTATTACCAGGCCAAATCGACCAAGGCGCATCTGGATCAGCTGGCGCTGGTGCTGGTGACCGATCCGGCGCAAAAGGCCCAGTTCCAGGCTGATCTGCAAAAGCAGGAAAAGCAGAAGCTGGAGCAGCAGAAAAAAGCGGAAGCCCTGCAAGAAGAGTCGCGCCGGCTGAGCGAGGAATCGGAGCGCGTATTGCGTCCGCACGAGCGCATGGCGCTGGCGATGACGCTGATCCAGATTGCCGTGGCCATGGCCTCCATCACGGTATTGACCCAGCGCCGCTGGCTGCTGGCCGTGTCGATATTGTCGGCGTTGGGTGGCATCGGCCTGGCGGCAAGCAGCTGGTTTTGAGCCGCGGCAGGGGCGGTGTGTCATCCGTAATAACCCTGCTGCGTTGTAGACAATGACGGGTGCAGGGCAGGGGCCGGCACCCAGGTCGCTTGCCGGGCAAGCGAGGGCGACCGTCGCCCAATAGTGAGAGAGGCAAGGCTGTGCAACAAGACGAAGCCGGACAACACGCTCCGGCCGCGGTAGCGGACAGTGCCGGGGGCCAGCATGGCTGGTCGCAGCGGCTGGATTACTATCTGGATGTGATGGGCATGCGCGGCAAGGGCCTGCTGCTGCTGGGCGGCCTGCTGGCCACCGGCTGGATCATGGCCGGCATTTACAAGGTGCAGCCGGACGAGCAGGGCGTGGTGCTGCGCCTGGGGCGCTGGGTGGATACTACCCAGGCCGGGCTGCATTATCACCTGCCATGGCCGATTGAAACCGTGCTGCTGCCCAAGGTCACCCAGATCAAGCAATTGAAACTGGCTAATCTGTTTGACGGTGCGGCCACTGACTCCAGCGACCCGCGCGAAAAACAGATGCTGACTGGCGACGAAAACATCGTCGAGGCCGATTGCGCAGTGTTCTGGCGCATCAAGGATGCCGGGCAGTTTTTGTTCAAGGTGAACAATCCGGAAACCTCGCTGCGCATTGCCGCGGAAAGCGCCATGCGCGAGGTGGTGTCGCGTACGCCGATTCAGGCGGTGATGTCCAACCGCCGCCAGCAGGTAGCGGAAGAAACCCGCGCCCTGCTGCAAAGCCGGCTGGATGATGCCGAAAGCGGCATCATCGTCACCCAGGTGCAGCTGCAGCGGGTAGACCCGCCGGCCGCCGTCATCGACGCCTTCAACGATGTGCAGCGCGCCCGTGCCGACCAGGAACGCGCCCGTAACGAAGCCCAGGCCTATAGCAACGATATCCTGCCCAAGGCGCGTGGCGATGCCGCCCGCATCCTGCAGGAAGCCCAGGCCTATCAGAGCCAGGTGGTGAATCTGGCGCAGGGCGAGGCCAAGCGTTTTGACTCGGTTTACCAGAGCTATGCCCAGTCCAAGGATGTCACTGCCTGGCGGCTGTATCTGGACAGCATGGACGAAGTCTTGAAAAAGGCCAGCAAGGTGGTGGTGGATTCATCCGGCAAGGCGGGTAATGGCGGCGTGCTGTCGCTGCTGCAATTGCAGGATAAGGACAAACCCAAGCCGGCGAAGGAGACCCGCTGATGGCCCGCTCGTACAAAGGCGCCGGCATCCTCGGCGCACTGGCAGTGTTGTGGCTGCTGTCGTCCTCCTTCTATACCCTCAGCGAAGGGCAGAAGGGGCTGATCATCCGCCTGGGTGCCCCCATCGACGTGGATGCCGAGCCCGGACTCAAGTTCAAGCTGCCGCTGGTGGACAGCCTGCAGTTTTATGATGTGCGGCTGCAAACGCTGGCACCGCCGCCGGAACAGATCATTCTGGGTGATGAAAAGCGGCTGGAAGTGGAAACCTACACCCGCTATCGCATTGCCAATCCGCTGCGCTTTTATCAGGCGCTGCGCACGGAAGACCAGGCCCGCTTGCAGCTCACCCAGCTGGTGAGTACCTCGCTGCGGCGCGAGCTGGGCAAGGTGCCGCTCAAATCCCTGCTATCCGAAGAACGTACCCGCATCGTGCAGCAGATCCAGCAGGAAACCGCTACCCGTGCCCGTTCCTTGGGCATCGAAGTCACCGAAGTGCGCCTGCACCGCGCCGACCTGCCGCTGGAAACCAGCCAGGCGATTTACGACCGCATGAAGTCGGCGCGGCAGCAGGAAGCACGCGAACTGCGCGCCCAGGGTGGGCAGTGGGCCCAGGAAATCCAGGCCAAGGCCGATGGCGAACGCACGGTAATCCTGTCCGAAGCGCAGCGGCAGAGCGCCATTATTCATGGCGAGGCCGATGCCCAGGCCAACAAGGTGCTGGCGGCGGCCTTCAGCAAGGACCCCAAGTTCTACAAGTTCTACCGCTCGCTGCAGACTTATCGTCAGGCACTCTCTGATTCGGCCCCCACCTTGCTGTTGACGCCGGATTCGGCGCTGCTGCATGACTTCCGCAACGGGCCGGCTACCGGCAAGCCATGAGCCAGCTGGTACTCGCGCAGTGGCTGTCCGCCGGCCGGCTGCGCCGTCTGGCGGCCACGCTGGGGCCGGGGCTGGTGGTGATGCTGGCCGATACCGATGCCGGCAGCGTGCTGACGGCGGCGCAAAGCGGTGCGCAGTGGGGCTATCGCCTGTTGCTGCTGCAGTTCCTCATCATTCCGCTGCTGTTCATCGTGCAGGAGCTGACGGTGCGGCTGGCGCTGTCTACCGGCAAGGGCTATAGCGAGCTGATCCTGCAGCGCTTTGGCCGCTGCTGGGCCCAGCTGTCCTGCGCCGCGCTGGTGGCCAGCTGCTTTGGTGCGCTGCTGACCGAGATGAGCGGGCTGGCCGGTGTCGGCCAGCTTTATGGCGTGCCGGTATGGCAGAGTGTGGCGCTGGTGGCCGGGCTGATCCTGCTGATGGTATGCAGCGGCAGCTACCGTGCGGTGGAGCGCGTGGCCATGCTGTTTGGCGTGGCCGAGCTGGCCTTCCTCTACATGGCCTGGCATGCCCGGCCCGACCTGCAGCATATCCGGCAGCAGGCGCTGGACATGCCGCTGCACGATGCCAGCTATCTCTACCTGCTGGCGGCCAATCTGGGCAGCAGCGTGATGCCGTGGACGGTGTTCTACCAGCAGTCGGCGCTGATCGACAAGGGACTGGACCTGCGCGACCTGCGTGCAGCACGGCTGGATACCATGCTGGGGGCGGTGCTGTGCCAGCTGGTGACCGCCGCCGTGCTGATTGCCGCGGCTGCGGTGTTTGCCGGCCATGGCGGGGTGGTGCTGGATACCGTGCCCGAACTGGCGGATGCCTTCGGTCGTGTGCTGGGGCCGCTGGCCGGCCGTTTGCTGTTTGCGCTGGCGCTCAGCGGCGGCGCGCTGGTGGCCACCATCGTGGTCTGTTTGTCGGCGGCCTGGGCGCTGGGGGAGATGCGCGGCACCCGTCATTCGCTGGAGCAGCATCCGCTGCAGGCGCCGTGGTTCTACGGTGCGTTTGCCCTGTTGCTGCTGGCCGCAGCGCTGACCGTGGTGCTGAGTCACAGCCTGGTGCGGCTGTCCATTGCCACCGCCGTGCTCAATGCGGTGCTGCTGCCACTGGTGCTGGGTTTTCTGTTCTGGCTGGCGCGCAGCGAGCTGCCGCCAGGGCTGCGGCTGCAGGGGCGCTATGCCGTGGCCGTGGGGATACTGTTTTTACTGACTGGCGGGCTGGGTTTGTACGCCGGGGTGACCGGGGCCTTGCATGGCTGAACCGGGCGCGATTGTGCTGAATGAAAGGCTGTGATGGAGCTGGATGGTTTGATGCATGCGCTGGGCATGACGCTGCAAGTGTTTTTCCTCGACCTGATTCTCAGTGGTGACAATGCGCTGGTGATTGCGGTGGCCTGCCGCTCGCTGCCGCCGCAGCTGATGCGCAAGGCGGTGCTGCTGGGCACCGGCTTTGCCATTTTGCTGCGGGTCTTGCTCACCACGGTGGTGGGCTTCCTGCTGCAAGTGCCCTTGCTGAAACTGCTGGGCGCGGCCTTGCTGATCAGCATTGCCATCAAGCTGCTGCTGGGCGATGACGACGGCGATGCCCTCCCTGGCAGTGCTGCCGACAGCCGGCAGCTGTGGTCGGCAGTATCGGTGGTGGTGATGGCCGACCTGGTACTCAGCCTGGACAATGTGGTGGCGCTGGCTGCGGCTGCGCAGGGCAGCGTGCTGTATCTGATACTCGGCCTGCTGTTCAGCGTGCCCTTGCTGATGTACGGCAGCCTGTTCATTGCCCGCCTGCTGAATGAAATACCGCTGCTGATTCCGCTGGGCGGCGCCCTGCTGGGCTGGGTGGCCGGCCAGATCGCGGTGAGCGACCCGCTGTTGGCCGACTGGGTGAATACCCAGGCTCCGGCACTGCAGGTGGTGGTACCGCTGCTGTGCGTGGTGTTCGTGCGGGTGGAAAGCAGCATCATCCGCGAACGTGCGGCGAAACTCACCCCGCCACCACCACTGGGCTGGCTGGAAGGCCTGATGGGCCGCCTAGCGCGCATTGGCGAGGCGGGTGCCACGCCGCAGATGGCGCTGGACAGCCCGGTTGTGCATGCCGACCCGCAGGGCAGCCATGAGCCGGCGATGCTGGCGACCGCGCCTGCCGGAGCAGTCGGTGAAACCGTGGCCGTGAGCCATGCCCTGCCGGCGGATGACGCGCCCGCGCTGCTTCCCGCTCAGGCCGGCCGCGCAGCGCAGCAGATGGCCGAGGCCGCCCCTGCGGCGACTGCGCCCAGCCGCAGCGAACCAGTCGCTGCCGTCAGTGCAGCGCGACCGCCACGCAAGGATGGCCTGCTGGCCTCGCCCGGCCTCGCCCTGTTGGTGAAGCTGCTGCTGGGGCTTGCCGTGCTGATTGGCGTGTGCGCCCTGGGCTGGCTGGTGTTCCATCTGCTCAGTCAGGGCTTTTTGCCGACACCGGCTCCCAGTAGCAAACTGAAACACTGACAGCGGGCAGCCTGGGCAACAGACAAGTGGCTGGGCAAAGCTGCCGCCATTGTTTACAGTCGAGGGCTGCCGCATTCTTGCCCGCCTGCCCTTCTGTGGGGCGGCGGCTTTCGAGGTTGATCCGCATGTACCGTTATCTGTCTGCCGGCTTGTTGCTGGCCCTTGCCGGCTGCGCCAGCAGCGTGGCTCCACTTCCTGCTCCGGTGGTGTCGCCGGCCGTGCGCCCGGCGCCGATGCCCGATCCGCAAACCCTGCTGCCCGCGCCGCCGCCGACCGCGCTCCCGCCGGCAGCGCCTGCCAGTGTGCCGCTGAGCAAGCCGGTGCCGGCTCCGCTGTTGCCTGCCTACAATAATGAGCAGGAAGGCGCGGCCTTGCTGGAGCGCCTGCTGCCGCGCGGCATTCCCGCCCGCCGCGAATGGCATGGCGACATCATGAGCGCCTTCAGCCATCTGAAGATTCCCTATGCACCGCAGTATTTCTGCGCGGTGCTGGCAGTGGCCGAGCAGGAATCCGGCTTTAATCCGGACCCGGTGGTGCCGAATCTGTCCAAGATCGTCTGGGGGCAGATCGAGGAGCGGCGGCAGAAGTACTTCATTCCCTCGCTGGTGGTGGATGCTGCCATGCTGAAGAAGTCGCCCAATGGCCAAAGCTACAAGGAGCGGGTGAATGCGCTGCGTACCAAGAAGCAGATGAATGCCTTGTACGAAGACATGATCCGCGAGCTGCCCTTCGGCCAGACCATCTTCGAACACAAGAACCCCATCCGCGATGGCGGGCCGATGCAGGTGAGCGTGGCCTTTGCCGAAACCCAGGTGCGCGCCTGGCCCTATCCCTACAGCTACAGCAGCCTGCGCGACGAAGTGTTCAGCTTGCGTGGCAGTGTGTATTTCGGTTCTGCCATCCTGCTGCAATATCCCATCAGCTATCCTGACATGGTCTACCGCTTTGCCGACTACAATGCCGGGCGCTATGCCAGCCGCAATGCGGCTTTCCAGCTGGCGGTGCAGCATCTGTCCGGACAGAAGCTGGCGCTGGATGGCGACATCATGCTGTACAGCGACAAGATGAACCGCGTGTTGTCCGGCGCTACCAGCGATACCCAGCGTGCGCTGAATGGCCTGGCTGGGCGGCTGCGCATGAGTCCGGACGAGATGGCACGTGATTTGCGCCAGGAAAAGCTGTCCGGCTTCAGCCAGACCGAGCTGTACAAGCGGGTATTTGCGCTGGCCGACCAGTCCGGCAAGGCTGCGCCACGCCAGATCATTCCGCAGATCGTGCTGGTCAGCCCCAAGTTCACCCACCAGCTCACCACCGAGTGGTTTGCCCGCCGGGTGGATGGTCGCTATCAGAGCTGCATGGCACGCGGGGGATTTCATTAGGCAAGCGAGACATCCTCATGCCACACCGATGGCAGGATGATGGCCAGGCCGCCGGCCAATAGCGGCGGCACAGCAGGGACACTCGGGGAAGAGTGAGCATGGTAAAGCCACAAACATGGCTGGCCGGGGTGGCCGGTCTGTTGCTGGCGCTGTCGGCTGCTGCAGGGGAGCTGGTGGTGCTGGTGGATGACAGTACCGAAATGCCGCAGGCCAATATCGTCAACGGGCAGCTGCAGGACGGACTGCATCGCGATATCGGCCTGGAGCTGGCGGCGCATCTGCAGCTGGATGTGCGCTTCCGGATATTGCCGCGCAAGCGGCTGATTGCGGCGCTGGAGCAAGGGCAGGGTGATGTTGTCTGCCTGGCCCTGCCGCAATGGATGCCGGGGCCCACGTTGCGCTGGAGCCGGCCCTTCCTGGACAACCAGGACTTGTTGCTCAGCAGCCGGCAGGCAGCACCGCGCAGCAAGCTGGCGGATGTGGCCGGACAGCCGGTGGGCACCGTGCTGGGTTTTGCCTATCCGGAAATGCTGCAGCAACTGGGCAGCGGCTTTGTGCGCGATGACGCCCACGGCATGTATGACAACCTGCGCAAGCTGGCGGCTGGCCGGGTGCAGCATGTGGTGACCAACCGGCTGTATCTGGATTACCAGCTGGCGCATGGCTTGCGCTTGCCGCCGTTGCAGCCGGCACTGGTGATCAGCCAGTATCGCAACCGCTGCGCCCTGTCACCGCGCAGCCTGATCACCCGCAGCGAGCTGGACCGGGCGCTGGCCGCCATGCAGCAAGACGGCGTGTTCCAGCGCATGTTGCGCCATTATCGCTGATGGGTCTGGCCGCAGCCGGCCGCCTGCCGCGCCAGCAGGGCGGCCCGCCGTGGCTAGCGCTGCCAGTTCAGCTGGGTCCACCCGTGCTGTACTGCCACGGCGGCCAGTTTCGGGTCGGCATTCACCGTATAAGCCTGCTCCACCGCCTGTAGCAGCGGCACATCGTTGATGGAGTCGCTATAGCCATGACTGCCTGCCAGCGCGGCGCAGTGCTGCGTCAGCCAGTCTTGCAGGCGCAGCACCTTGCCGTGCTGATAGGTCAGCACGCTGTGGGTGCGGCCGGTATAGCAGCCATCGCGGGTTTCCAGGCAGATGGCCAGAAAGTCGTCCGCTCCCAGAAAGCGTGCAATCGGCCCCACCAGATGCTCGCCCGTGGCGGAAATCACCAGCAGGGTGCGGCCCTCAGCCTTGTAGCGCGCCAGGGTTTCCCGTGCGGCCGGAAAGACGATGGGCGCGATCTTGTCGGCGATGAAGCGCTCCACCCACTCGGCCATGTCCTCCACGCTGCGCCCTTGCATCGGCTGCAGGGTGAATTCCATATAGTCTTCCATGCGCAGCTCGCCCCGGCGGTAGGCGGCCATCAGCTCGGCCTCGCGCGGCAGCATGTCAGCAGCGGCCAGGCCGTGTTCCACCATGAATTGCAGCCACAGGCTGGAGCTGTCGCCGTCGGTGAGGGTATCGTCCAGATCGAATATGGCCAGCATCAGCGTACCTCGCGCATGTCGTCGCGGCTGATCTGCAACCGTACTTCGGTGCCGGCCGGCATCAGGTCGCTGGCGGTACGGTTCAGCCGGTCTACCTGCAGGGTGATGCCGGCACTTTCAATCTGGTAGCGGATGATATTGCCCAGCAGCTGGTGCTGGCGGATGGTGCCGGCCAGGGTGCCGTCCTGCTGGCTGTGGCCGTCCAGTACGTGAATGGATTCCGGGCGGATGGCCAGGTGGCCGCTGATGTTCAGCCCCAGCAGGCGGTTGGTGTCGGCCGCACCCAGCAGATTGTAATTGCCCATGAAACGGGCAACAAACTCGGTGGCCGGTTCGGTGTAGACGATTTCGGCGCGGCCTTCCTGCTCCACCCGGCCCTGGTTCATCACGAAGATGCGGTCGGACATGGTGAGCGCTTCTTCCTGATCGTGGGTGACGAAAATGGTGGTCAGGCCGAGGCGGCGCTGGATGTCGCGGATCTGTTCGCGCAGATTCTTGCGGATGCGCGCGTCCAGTGCCGACAAGGGCTCGTCCAGCAACAGGATGCGCGGCTCCACTACCAGGGCACGGGCCAGCGCCACGCGTTGACGCTGCCCGCCGGACAATTCGTGCGGGTAGTGGTTCTCCTTGCCGGTCAGCTCCACCAGCTTGATCACCTCGGCCACCTTGCGCTTGATGTCGTCGGCCGGGCATTTGCGCATTTTCAGGCCAAAGCCGATGTTCTGCGTCACGTTCATATTGGGAAACAGCGCATAGCTCTGGAACACCATGCCGATGCCGCGCTTTTGTGCGGCCTGCTGGGTGATGTCCTCGCCACCGACGCAGATGCGGCCGGAGGTGGGGGTTTCAAAGCCGGCGATCATGCGCAGTACCGTGGTCTTGCCGCAGCCGGAGGGGCCAAGGAAAGTCACAAACTCGCCCTGTTCGATGCTCATGTTGAAGTCGTGCACCACGACGTGGTCGTCGAAGCGCTTGTGCAGATTATTGATGGTGAGATAGGCCATGCTGGTTCCTTGAATTCTGTCTGTGCTCAGGCCGTCTTGCGGGCCGGGCGGGCATTGCGGGCGAATACCTGGATCAGCCCCATCGAGGCCCAGGTCACCATGAAGGCGATGATGGCCAGAGCCGACGGCTCGTAAGCCCGGTTGGCGCCAATCAGCTGCAGATAGGGGCCAAAAGCCGGGCGGCCCAGCAGGCTGGCCATGGTGAATTCGCCAATCACTACCGCAAAGGTAAGAAAGGCGCCGGACAGGATGGCCGATTTCACATTGGGAAAAATCACCTGCAGCAGGATGCTGGGCCAGCTGGCGCCCAGGCTCTCCGCCGCTTCGGTCAGCGTGCGCACGTCGATGGCCCTGAGGCCGGCATCAACCGAGCGGTACAGATAGGGCAGGGCCAGCGTCACGTAGCTGCACATCAACAGCAGGTCGGTGGCGCGTTCATTGCCGGTCAGCGGCAGCCAGGAGCTGCTGTTGTACAGCTTGAGGTAGCCAAACACGATGACGATGGCCGGAATCACCAGCGGCAGCAGGGTGATGAACTCCACCAGCGGGCGCAACCGTGGCAGCTTCAGCTGAATCCAGTAGGCGGTGGGCACCACCAGCAGGATGCCGACGATGATGGTGAGCACCGCCATCAGCGTGGAGTAGCCAAAGGTGGCCTGGAAGCCGGGGTCGGCCAGCACCACCTTGTAGGCCTCGAAGCTGTAGCCGTCGCGGTTCATCTTCAGGCTGAATTCGAAAGTGGCGATCAGCGGCAGAACAAAATAAAGGGTGCCGATGGCAATGGCCACCCAGGCGCCCAGTCGGGATGTCGATTTCATTCACGCCCCCTTTCGGCGCGGCTGCGCAGCCAGATATAGCCGGCATTGGATAGGCCGGTCACCACGATCATGCCCAGTGCCAGGGCGTAGCCCAGATTCTGGTCGTGCAGCACGTCGCCGCGAATCTGTGCATACAGCAGGATGGGAACGATATTGAGCGAGCTGCCAGTCAGCGCATAGGCTGTGGCCACCGCGCCAAAGGCATTGGCGAACAGCAACAGCGCCGAGCCCATGATGCTGGGCCACAGGATGGGCAGGGCGATATGCCACCAGTAGGCCACGCTGTTGCCGCCCAGGCTTTCGCAGGCTTCGCGCCATTCGGCACGCAGGCCATCGATGGCCGGGGTGACAATCAGCACCATCAGCGGAATCTGGAAGTACAGATAGGTCAGCGTCAGGCCCAGAAAGCTGAGAATGGAAAAGCCAGTACCGTAGAGGTCGAAGTCGGCATAGTTGCGCAGCAATACCGTCACCAGACCCATGCGGCCCAGGGTGGACAGAAAGGCGAAGGACAAGGGGATGCCGGCAAAATTGGAGGCGACGCCGGAAAAGGTCATCAGCGTCGGGCGTATCCATTGCGGCAAGCCGCCCTGAATGGCGGCCAGCGCCAGCGCCAGGCCGATGACCGTGCCACCCAGCGCCGAAGCCGCGCTGACTTCAAAGCTGATCCAGTAAGCCGACAGGATGCTGTCGTCGAACAGCTTGGCGATATTGCCCAGGGTGAAGTGGCCGTCGGCATCCTGAAACGCCCCTATCATCAGCGTGGCGGTGGGCAGGATCAGAAACAGCAATGCAAACAGGAAAAACGGTGCCACGCCCAGCCAGTTGAGCGCCGACAGTGTCAGACCCTTGCGGATCTGGCCGGCTCCGGGCTCGGGGCGGTGCGTGAGGGAATCGGGTGAAGTACTCATCCGTGGTGCAGCCTCGTGTACAAGGGAGTGCCCGGCATCAGCAGTGGGGGGGCCGGTGGGCTGCCGCTGCCTTGCTGTTGTACTGCCGCAGGGGCAGGTTCGGGTCGGGTCCCTGATGGGTGGGATCAAAAACCGTCATGGCCGCTTGCACGGCCATGAGGTCTGGGTGCTCAGATGCTGACGGGCTTACTTGACGTTGCTGCCCACCACGCTGTCCCACTGCTTGGTGATGGTGGCCTTGTACACTTCCTGTTGTTCCAGGGTGGGGAAGACGGCCTTTTTGTAGTTGGCGGCAGCCGGCAGCTTGGACAGCAGGTCAGCCGGTACTTTCTTGCGCGCAGCCAGGTCGTTGAAACGGCTCGGGTGGCAATAGCCCTTCAGCCAGCCCAGTTGGCCTTCGTCGGAGTACAGGTATTCCATCCACAGCTTGGCGGCGTTCGGGTGCGGAGCGTAGGCGCTGATCGCCTGTACATACACGCCAGCCACCACGCCGGACTTCGGTACTACCACGGCCACTTTCGGGTTGCCCTTCAGGGTGTCGCGGTCGGCCAGGGCGTTGTAGTCCCAGCGTACGATGATGGGGGTGGTGCCCTGGGCCAGCGAGGCCGCCTTGCCGATCACCGGTACGAAGTTGCCGTTCTTGTTCAGTTGCGAGAAGAATTTCAGGCCGGCATCGGCGGCCTTGGCCGGGTTGCCACCTGCTTGCGACAGGCCGGCAGCGTACACGCCCATGATGGCCTGGTTGGCGGTGCGCGGGTCACCGGCCAGCGCCACGGCGTTCTTGTATTCCGGTTTCAGGAGGTCAGCCCAGTCGGCCGGTACTTTCTTGATGATGTCGGTATTCACTTCGAAGGCCAGCACGCCGTAGTAGTCGCCGTACCAGAAGCCATCCTTGTCCTTCACCTCAGCCGGAATGCTGTTCCAGGTGGACACCTTGTACGGCTGGATCAGGCCGGCTTCCTTGGCTTGCGGGCCAAAGGACAGACCAACGTCGATCACGTCCGGTGCCTGCGGGCCCTTGTTGCCCTTGTTGGCCTTGATGGCTTCGACTTCATCACCGGAACCAGCGTCAGGATTCAGTTCGTTCACCTTGATGCCGTACTTGGCCTTGAAGCCGGCCACCAGGTCGCCATAGCCACACCAGTCATGCGGCAGGCCGATGGTGGTCAGCTCGCCTTCCTGCTTGGCCGCCTTGATCAGGCTGTTCAGATCCTGTGCATGTACAGCGGAAGCACCTACACTCAGTGCGGACAAAACTACTGCAGCCATCAGCTTCTTGTTCATTGGTTCCATCCTTTGGACTAGGTCAGTTGAGCAGGGCGATCATAGGCAGTGCAGATGACGAAATGATGTGGGGGAAGTTTCAGTTGCATGTCTGTTGTGTGAAGTCTTGCGTACGACCTGTTTTGGCCATATTCCGACATGCTGTCGCAGGCTTGTCATTTGAGTTTGCTAAACAGTCATGGCGGCTAACAAAATAGCGCAGCGTCCCTGAGGCAAGCTGTGCCGATGCTGGCAATACCAGCAGTACGGCAAGCCGGCCTGATGCTGCTGCAGGGCTTTGTTAGCGGCTCCCAGCTGCAATCAAATCAACGTGGACTAGTCCAGAGCATGTCAGAAGAAAATAACCAGACACAAGTCGCCCGGATAAGACAGTCCCTGCTGGCGCAGATCGAGGGGGGATTGTTGCCTCCCGGCGGTAAATTGCCGTCCGAACGCAGCTTGTCCGAGCTGTTTGATACCACCCGTATCACCCTGAAAGATGCCTTGCTGGCGCTGGAGGCCGAAGGCTGCATCTACCGTGAGGACCGGCGTGGCTGGTTTGTCGCCCCGCCCCGGCTGGAATACAACCCGCAATACCGGGTGCATTTCCAGCAGATGGTGCAGCAGCAGCAACGGCGCGTGGATACCCGGGTGTTGTCGGCGCGCAGCATGGTGGCCACGCCGGAGATGTGCCAGCGGCTGCAATTGTCGGCACTGGCGCGGGTTTTGCAGATTTGCCGCCAGCGCAGCCTGGATGGCCGGGTGGTGATGTATGTCGAGCACTATCTGAAGCCGGAATGCTTTCCCGGCATCATGAACGAAGACCTGTCGCAATCGCTGACCGAGCTGTACCAGACGCGTTACGGCCTGCATTACCGCCGTTCACGCTTCGACATCACCCCCACGGCCGCACGCGGTGAGGTGGCGCAGGCGCTGATGCTGGCCGATGGCAGCCCCATCCTGCGCATCACCCGCATCAATTACGACCAGCAGCAGCGCATCATCGATTGTGATGTCGAGTACTGGCGGCACGATGCCATCCGGCTGTCGGTGGACAGCCAGCTGCCGACCGAGCCGGGCGATCTGGGCATTACTGCCATGCCAATGGGCTAATGTGTGAATTATTTGTCATTTTTGTCATGAATTAACAATTGCACACATTTCCATTACAAATGCTTACCAAGTGATACAGCCCCGGTACAGACTGAGATGCTTGCCTGGTTCATGCTGCAATCACGATAACAACACCGGAGAATGCTGATGAAAAACCGAATCCATCGCCTGGCCGGCTGGCTGCTGCTGGCCGCTGCGACCAGCAGCCTGACAGCCTGCGTCGTGACTCCGACCCGCACCCAGGTGGTGTACAAGCCGGCCCCGGTGGCTGCCGCCCCGCACTGGAATCCTGCCGAACATCCCTATTACGGCCATGCCATGAGCGATCTGCGCCAGGCGCGCGCTCTGCTGGCGCGGCCGGATGCACAACCGGTGCAGGATGACGAGCGCTGGGCAGTCGGTGCCATCGATGCCGCCCTGAAGGAAATGACCCAGGCGTCGATCCAGGATGGCAAGAACCCCTGGCAGCCGCAGCCTGTCGATGCACGCCTCAGCCCGACCGACCGCTTCCATCAGGCCCTGCAATTGCTGGATCAGGCCAAGCGCGATGCCAGCCACCGCGAGGATGACCCCTGGGTGCGTGACTTGCAGGGACGCATCCTGCACCACATCGACGATGCTCATCGTGCCACCCAGCAAGCCATTGCCGACGCACTGCGCTGAACCCGGCTGTGCTACTGCTTTACCGCAACAATAATAAAGATCGCTTGTAATCAAGGAGAGCAATCATGTTGATCCTGAAGAAATCTGTCGCCAGCCTGCTGCTGGCTGGTGTGGCCCTGCTGGCAAGCGGATCGGCCATGGCCGATGACTGGCACGGCAATGACTGGCATCCCGACATGCGCCAGGGGGAGTGGCATGAAGGCATGCCCTGGCGCTTCGAGCAGCACCACTGGCAGCCGGAACAGCATCCCTACTACAGCCATGCCATGACTGACCTGCGCATCGCCCGTGATTTGCTGTCCCGTCCGGACCAGCCACGGGTGGAGCAGGGCGAGCGCCGTGCCGTGGAAGCCATCAACCAGGCCCTGCATGCCATGCATGATGCGGCCATCGATGATGGCAAAGACCCCTTCCAGCGCCAGCCGCCGGATGCCAGCTACCGTCCGGATGACCGCTTCCACCAGGCCCTGCGCCTGCTGGACAAGGCAAAGCAGGATGCCAGCCATGAAGAGGACGATCCCTATCTGCGTGGCCTGCAACATTACATCCTCGGTCAGATCGGTGTCGCCCAGCATGCTGTGAATGACGCCATCAACGAAGCATTGCGCTAAGCCCTCTTGGTTCCGAGCCCCCCGCCACAGCCGGTCTGTCGCGGGGGTTTTTGCTGCCTGGCGGGCGGCTTGCCGCCAACCGACCGGTTTTGCGCTACCATGCCGGCTGTTTGATGTTGACCAAGGATGCAACCATGACCCGCCTGCTTGTCCTCTATAGTGGAGGCACCATTGGCATGGACCACACCCCGGATGGCCTGGCCCCCGTTTCCGGCCTGCTGCCACGGCTGCTGGAGCGCTTCCGTACTCCGACGCTGGACTTTGACGTGGTGGAATACCCGCAGCTGATCGACTCGTCGGCCATCGTGCCGGCGCAGTGGCAGCAATTGCTGGACGACCTGATCGCCCGCTATGCCGATTACGACGGTTTCGTGGTGATCCACGGCACCGACACCATGGCCTATACCGCCAGCGTGCTGGCCTTTGCCCTGCAAGGCCTGGCCAAGCCGGTTATTGTCACCGGTTCACAACTGCCGCTGGTGCATCCGCGCTCGGATGGCTGGAGCAATCTGGCCGATGCGCTGGAGGCCGCCAGCCAGCCCGATCTGCACGAAGTGTGCATTGCCTTCAATCGCCTGCTGCTGCGTGGCTGCCGTGCACGCAAGCTGGATGCCGCCAGCTTTGCCGGCTTTGCCAGCCCCAATGCCCCGGCCTTGGCCCGCTTTGGCATCCAGGCCGACTGGCAGCGCCAGCACTGGCTGACCAGTACTGGCGCTTTTGCCCCGGTAAAGCTGGATGTTGCGCTCAAGCTGGCCACCTTTTTCCTCACTCCCGGCCATGCCAGTACGCTGGCAGGGCAGATCATGCAGGCGGGCGAACTGGATGGCGCCGTACTGATGAGCTATGGCAATGGCAATACGCCGGCTGATCCGGCCTTGCTTGCTGGCGTGGCTGCGCTGACCGCCGCTGGTGGTGCAGTGCTGAATATCAGTCAGGTGGTGCATGGCGCGGTCGAAGTCGGGGCCTATGCCGCCAGCCAGCCACTGGCGCGAGCCGGAGCCGTGGCCGGCGCAGACCTGACACCGGAAGCAGCCACCGCCAAGCTGCTGGTGTTGCTGTCGCAGGGCTTGCGTGGCGAGGCCTTGCGCCAGCAGCTGGCGACCCCGCTGCGGGGCGAGAGCAGCTAAGCTGGCCAGGCCAGTCCGGGGGAAAGAACAAGGGCGTGCCATTGGCACGCCCTTGTTGCTTTCAGTAGCGGTGAATTGCCTAAAAAACAGGCAGTCATGTTTTTCACTGCCAGATCAGTAGCTTGCCCATGCTATCCACAAGCCCTCCACACCGTGGTACACGTGGGGTGGGGAAAAGCGGGGCTGCTGCCTAAAAAACAGGCAATGGCAGAAAGCCTGTTATGACTCAATGGTTTAGACAGTTTGTCCACAGTCCACACACAAGGCTGTCCCCTCTGCTTGTGCAAAACCCTGTTGTGCTGGCCATCACGGCTTGCTCAGTGTGAACTGCTAGCTGCTGCCTAAAAAAGAAGCAGCACAGGAAAAGTCCATTTCTTTCAGTGGCTTGCTTTAGTTGCCCACAGGCGGTGCACAAGCCTGTCCCCGCCTGCTGTGCAAAAACATGCGCAACAGCCCGTTGCAGCGGTGGATAGCGTCAGTAGACGGCGTAAAATGGCCATTGCCTAAAAAACAGGCAGCCAGTAAAACCCTGTCGTGTTTCATGTACTTAGCCAACTTGCCCACAGACCGTACACAAGGCTGTCCCCGCGCAGTGTGTAAAACTGCGGTGACACTGCCCGGCACAGCCAGACAGCGGCAAACAGCTAATTGCCTAAAAAACAGGCAGTGGCGGGAAGCCTGATTGCTTTCAGCAACTTAGCCTGTTTGTCCACAGCTCACGCACAAGGCTGTCCCCGCTGGCTGTGCGAAACCGCGCACCGTGTGCAGAAATGCGCGGCAACACTACTGGCAGGCTGCCTCCCGACGTATAATCAGACTCTTTGCCGGTGCTGTGCAGTGTCAGTCATCAGAATCGCCGTGATCGGGCCGGAATCCTGCGGCAAGAGCACCTTGTCGCTGCAACTGGCGGCTGCCTTGTGCAGCCAGGGCTTGCGTGCCGTGGCCGTGGCCGAATATGCGCGCACCTATTACGCCGTACGCGACTATCAGGTGAGCATGGCCGATATCGAAGCCATCGCCGCCGGCCAGTTGCAGGCCGAGCAGCACGCAGCAGCAGAATACGACTGGCTGGTGTGCGATACCACGGTGCTCACCTGCAAGATCTGGGCCGATGTGGCGTTTGGCCAGCCTTCGCCGGCCCTGCTGCAGCTGTACCGGCCACAAGACTACCAGTTCACCTTGTTGACTGCGGCCGATATCCCCTGGCAGCCGGACCCGCTGCGCAGCCATCCCGAGCAGCGCGACTGGCTGCTGGGCTTGTACCAGGCCGAACTGGCGCGCCAGGGCGTGGCCTATACCCTGCTGCAGGGTGGGCAGGCCGAGCGGCTGGCGCAGGCCTGGCAGGCGCTGGGTCGTGCCGGTTTGCCTAAAAAATAAGCAGTGGCGACAAAGCCTTTATATTTCATGGCTTTGTCCCCATTTTCCACAGCTACCCCACAGTCCTGTCCCGCAGGCAGGTGGAAAAGCGGCAGTGTCTGCCTAAAAAACAGGCAGTGCGAAAAATGGCTTTTCGCTCAAACAGTTGCAGGCCTTGTCCACAGCCGGTGCACAAGCCTGTCCAGAATGGATGTGTAAAAATGAATGAAATCTACAAACTGAGCACCGAATACATCGCCCTGTGCGATCTGCTGAAAAGCTGCAGCGTGTGTTCCTCTGGTGGTGAAGCCAAGCATTACATTGCCGAGGGCAATGTGGCGGTGAATGGCGTGCAGGAATTGCGCAAGACCTGCAAGATCCGCGCCGGTCAGGTGGTGAGCGGGCAGGGCTTTACCATCAAGGTGGTGGCCGCCTGATGAGCGAGCCGTCCCCGCCGGCGGCGGATGCTGCCGATCCCATGCCGGAACCGCCGTTTGAGGTGAGCGACGACATGTGCTGCGGCAGCGGCTGCGATCCCTGCATTCTCGACACCTATCAAGCCGAACTGCGCGACTACCGCAGCCGGCTGGCCGCCTGGCAGGCGCGGCACAACAAGGACGGACAATAAGCCATGGCCAGTATCGATCTGCATTTTCATTCGCACGCCTCCGATGGCGCGCTGCCACCGGCCGAGGTGATTGCCCGTGCCGCCGAGCGAGAAGCCACGCTGGTGGCGCTGACCGACCACGACTGCACGCGCGGCCTGGCCGAAGCCCGTGCCGCCGCCGCGATCCATGGCGTGGATTTTCTCGACGGCGTCGAGGTATCGGTTACCTGGAATGGCAAGCACACCGTGCATATTGTCGGCCTGGGCATCGACCCCGAGCATGCCGGCCTGCTGGCTGGCCTGCAGTCCATCCGCGATGGCCGGGTGGAGCGTGCGCGTGAAATGTCCGACTCGCTGGCCCGCATCGGTATCCACGGGGCATTCGAAGGGGCGATGGCGGTATGCGAAAACCCGGAAATGATAGGCCGTACCCACTTTGCCCGTTTCCTGGTCAATAGCGGCGAGGTGAAAGATGTCCGCACCGTTTTCCGCAAATACCTGACCCCGGGCAAACCCGGCTATGTGCCGCATGAATGGACCAATCTGGCCGATGCAGTGGGCTGGATCGTCGCCTCCGGCGGCATGGCGGTGATCGCCCATCCCGGCCGCTACGATATGGGGCGCACGCTCACCGAGCGGCTGATCCTGGATTTCAAGGACGCTGGCGGCCGTGGTATCGAAGTGGCCAGCGGCAGCCACAGCCTGGACGACATGCACAAGTACGCGCTGATTGCCCAGCGCTATGGCCTGCTGTCCAGCGCCGGCAGCGATTTTCATGCACCGGGCGAAGGCGGCCGCGACGTCGGCCGCACCGATGACCTGCCGCCCATCTGTCAGCCGGTGTGGCAGGCATTGCAAGAGCGCATCATTCGCGCCCCGCACGCGGCATAAACCAACACAAAAGCACACACATGGCACAGTTCTTCATGATTCACCCGGACAATCCGCAAGCGCGGCTGATCCGGGAAGCTGCCACCATCCTGCGGGGTGGCGGCGTGGTGGTGTATCCCACCGATTCCTGCTACGCGCTGGGCTGCATGCTGGGCGACAAGCAGGCGATGGAGCGCATTCTGGCCATCCGCCAGATCGAGCTCAAACACCACCTGACCCTGGTCTGTCACAACCTGTCCGAGCTGGCCAACTACGCCCGCGTCGACAACAGCCAGTTCCGTCAGCTCAAGGCGGCCACGCCGGGCAGCTACACCTTCATCCTGCAGGCCACCAAGGAAGTGCCGCGCCGCACCTTGCATCCCAAGCGCGCCACCATCGGCCTGCGCGTGCCGGACCACAAGGTGGCGCTGGCACTGCTGGAAGAGCTGGGCGAGCCCATCCTGTCCTGTACCCTGCTGCTGCCGGGTGATGAGGAGCCGTTGACCGACCCGTATGAAATCCGCGAACGGCTGGAGCACAGCGTGGATGCGGTGATTGACGGCGGCTGGTGTGGCACTGATCCGACGACTGTGATCGACATGACCGACGGCGTGGAACTGCTGCGCCGTGGCAAGGGCGACCCGGCCGTTTTCGGTTTATAGCCAGCCCGGCTGGAACCCTGGCCGGCTGTCCCCATCTAGTAGTGGTTCATCTTACCCAAACAGAAAAGAAGCTATGGGCGATACCTCTCAACTGATCCAGCAGATCAGCATCTATGCCTTGCCGGTGCTGCTGGCCATTACCCTGCACGAAGCCGCGCATGCCTATGCCGCCAAGCGTTTTGGCGATGCCACCGCCTATATGCTGGGGCGCATGACGCTTAACCCGCTCAAGCACATCGACCCGGTGGGCACCGTGCTGCTGCCGCTGCTGTCGCTGATGATGGGCGGCGTGCTGTTTGGCTGGGCCAAGCCGGTACCGGTGAATTTTGGCGCGCTGCGCAATCCGCGCGTCGGCATGCGCTGGGTGGCGGCTGCCGGCCCGC
Organism: Aquitalea palustris; assembly: GCF_003693445.1. Lineage (GTDB taxonomy): Bacteria > Pseudomonadota > Gammaproteobacteria > Burkholderiales > Chromobacteriaceae > Aquitalea > Aquitalea palustris. The sequence continues at coordinate 75,028 of NZ_RFAR01000046.1, forward strand.
TGGCCAACTTCATCATGGCGGTGCTGTGGGTCTTGCTGCTCAAGCTGGCCATCGTCATGAACAACAGCTATTCCGAGCCGCTGGCGCTGATGAGCAAGGCCGGCATCAATATCAACGTCATGCTGATGGTGCTCAACCTGCTGCCACTGTTGCCGCTGGATGGCGGGCGCATCGTGGAAAGCCTGCTGCCGCCGGGTCTGGCCTACAAGTATTCGCGGCTGGAACCCTATGGCATGTGGATACTGATCGCACTGATCTTTACCGGCGTGCTCATGCCGCTGCTCAATCCGCTGCGCCAGCTGGTGTATCATCTGCTCAGTCTCTTTTTCTAACTGGAATCCGCTCCATGTTTGCCAACCGCATCCTTTCCGGCATGCGCCCCACGGGCAGCCTGCACCTTGGCCACTACCACGGCGTCATCAAGAACTGGGTAGAGCTGCAGAGCAGCCACGATTGCTATTTCATGGTGGCCGACTGGCACGCCCTCACCACCAATTACGATAATGTCTCCATCATCGAAAAGAGCATCTGGGACATGGTGATCGACTGGCTGGCGGCCGGCGTCGACCCGGACAAGGCCACGGTGTTCCTGCAATCCAAGGTGCCGCAGCATGCCGAGCTGCACCTGGCGCTGTCCATGGTGACACCGCTGTCCTGGCTGGAGCGTGTGCCCACCTACAAGGACCAGATCGAAAAACTGTCCACCAAGGACCTGGGCACCTACGGTTTCCTCGGCTACCCGCTGCTGCAGGCCGCCGACATCCTGGTGTACAAGGCCGGGCTGGTGCCGGTGGGCGAAGACCAGGTGCCGCATATCGAACTGACCCGCGAAGTGGCGCGCCGCTTCAACAACCTGTTTGGCCGCGAAGCCAACTTCGACGAGCTGGCCCAGGCCGCCGCCAAGAAAATCGGCAAGCAGGGCAAGCAGTTCATGCAGCAGCGTACCGCCTATCTGCAAGACGGCAATGCCGAAGCCCTGCAAGCTGCGCGCGAGATTCTGGCCGCCAGCCAGAACCTGGGCGTGGCCGACCGCGAACGCCTGGCCGGCTGGCTGGAAAACAAGGGCAAGACCATTCTGCCGGAACCGGAAGCCAAGCTGACCGCTGCTTCGCGCATGCCGGGCCTCGACGGGCAGAAAATGTCCAAGTCCTACGGCAACACCATCACCATGCGCGAAGCGCCGGAGCAGGTGAGCAAGAAGGTCAAGGCCATGCCGACCGATCCGGCCCGCGTACGCCGTACCGATGCCGGCAATCCGGAAAAATGTCCGGTATGGCAGCTGCACCAGGTGTACAGCGATCACGACACCCGCGAATGGGTGAAGCAGGGCTGTACCAGCGCCGGCATCGGCTGTCTGGATTGCAAGCAACCGGTGATCGAAGGCGTGCTGCGTGAACAGCAACCGATGTTCGAGCGGGCCGAGCAATATCTGACCCATCCGGACCGGGTCAAGGAAATCGTGTTCGAAGGCTGTCGCCGTGCCGAGCAAGTGGCAAAAGAAACCATGACTGACGTGCGTGCCGCCATGGGGCTGGGTTTCTGATTCACCACACAGTTAGCAGTCAGTCAAAAAGCCGGAACCATGTGTTCCGGCTTTTTTATTGCATTCTTGCGGCGTCCAGTTTCAGTGCTCGACACGCGGCAGGAAGATTTCTGCCAGCATGCAGCGGCAACTGCCGCCACCGACTGCTTCAATGGTGGGGATGGGGTTGACCACCGGCTGGCCATGACGCTCCAGCACCTTTTGCTGTTGCGGGGAGAAGCCATTCCAGGCGCGCTGTGACATGGCCAACAGCGGCGTGCCGTCCTGTGCTGCCAGCTGCAGGATATTGCCGCAGAAGTGCTGCTCCACTTGCTCGTGGCTGATGCGGATCACCTCATGCGTGGATTCCAGCGCCTCCAGTACCCGGCGTCGTTCTTCCGGCTGGTACAGGCTGTCGGCGCAGATCACCGCAATATCCTGCCCCACCGACATCATCACATTGCTGTGATAGATGGGGACGCCGTGGCTGTCAGCGGTGTCGAACAACTGGACATCTTCCAGCCCGCGCAGCCTGGCGTAGCGATACAGCGCCAGCGGATGGCAGCGCTGCGAGCGCGCGGCATACACGCGGTGGCGGGCGTGGTCGAAAATCATCACCCCGGTGCCTTCCAGGATCAGTTCTTCTTCCCACGGGTGGCCCACCCAGCTGATCTGGTTGATCTGGTAGCCATGGCCCAGCAGCAGCCGTGCCAGTTCTTCCACCCGCCGCTCCTGGCGCCGGTTGGGGGTATGCATGGGGTAGACATGCAGGCTGCCATCAGCGCTGGTGCTGAACCAGTTATTGGGAAATACCGCATCCGGAGTGGCAATGCCGTCGGGGCTTTTTTCCAGCACCATCACCTGCAGGCCGTGTTGCTGCAGGCGCTGTACCATGGCATCGAATTCCGCCATGGCCTGTGCGGTGACGGATGCCGGCGGCAGGTTCAGCCGATGCTGGAACACATTGTCGGCACCGGTTTGTTCGTTGAAGGCAAGGTCGACCGGACGCACCATGACCACGGCACGCGCCAGTTGTGCTTGTGGCGGGCGGGTCAGCGACAGCGGCGCGATCCAGGGTAGATTCTGATTTCCCATGTAATGGTTTCGGAGGCAAAGTGTGGATGGTGCTGGTATAGTAGCCAGACCCACATCAAACAAAAAGTTGGATTTGTTTGACATCTCCATAATGATTTGGAATGGATTTTCATCTAGCCGCCCTCAAGGCCTTTGTCAGTGCCGCGCGCGAGTCTTCATTTTCGCGCGCCGCCGATTGCCTGCACCTCACCCAGCCCGGCCTGTCCAAGCGCATTCGCAGCCTGGAGGATGCCCTGCGGGTGGAGCTGTTCGACCGCATCGGTCGGCGCACGGTGCTGACCGAGGCCGGCCGCGCCTTTCTGCCTTATGCGCTGCGCATCCTGGCCGAAGCCGAGCAGGCCGGCCAGCTGCTGCGCAGCCTGCAACCGGCGCAGATCGGCAAGCTGCATCTGGCTACTACCCAGCATATCGGCCTGTACTATCTCAAGCCCTTGTTGGCGGAGTTTGTGCGCCAATATCCCGGCATCGATTTGACGGTGGATTTCAAGACCTCGGCCGAAACCCACAAATTGCTGTGTCAGGGCGAGCTGGAGCTGGGCTTCATGTCCGAGCCGCCGCTGCATGAGCAGGCGCTGGAGTATGTCGAGGTGCTGAACGAGCGGCTGTGCTTTGCCGTGGCACAGCAGCATCCGCTGGCCTTGCTCGAGGCGCTGACGCTGCAGGATCTGGCGCGCTACCCGGCGCTCTTGCCCGGCAGCAATACCCGTTGTCGCCGGCTGATCGAAAACCTGTTCCAGCAGCATGCCACCCCGCTGGATGTGCGCGAGCCATCCAATTATCTGGAGGCGCTGCGCATGCTGGTGGAAGCCGGGCTGGGCTGGAGCGCCCTGCCCGAAGTCATGATCAGCAGCGGCCTGTGCCGGCTACCCTTGCCGCAATACGAGCCGGCCCGCACCATCATGCTGGCCTATCACCGCAAAGTCAGCCTGTCCGGCCCGGCGCGGCTGTTTCTGGAATGGCTCAAAGAGCACCCGCCTGGCTTACACTCTGTCGCATGAGCACCCAGACCACCCCAGCCGACTTCACCCTGACTGCGCCGGAACTGCCGGCCGGCCTGCCCATTGCCCACGTCTTTGGCCAGCCGGTGCTGGAAGTGCCGCAGGATCTGTTCATTCCACCTGATGCGCTGCAGGTGATTCTGGAAAGCTTCGAAGGCCCGCTGGATTTGCTGCTCTACCTGATCCGCAAGCAGAACCTGGACGTGCTCAATATCCCGATGGCCGACATCACCCGCCAGTACATGAGCTATGTTGATGCCATGCAGGGCGAGCGGCTGGAGCTGGCGGCCGAATACCTGCTGATGGCGGCCTTGCTGATTGAAATCAAGTCGCGGCTGTTGTTGCCGCGCCCGCAGCTGGATGAAGAGGGTGAGCCGGACGACCCGCGTGCCGAGCTGGTACGCCGTCTGCTGGATTACGAACAGATGAAGCTGGCCGCGCTGGCGCTGGACAAGTTGCCGCAGGCTGATCGCGACTTTGCCTGGCTGGCGGTGCTGATCGAGCAGGGCGCCGAAGCGCGCCTGCCCGATGTGGCAGCGGTTGATCTGCGCCAGGCCTGGCTGGCGATTTTGTCGCGGGCCAAGCACAAGCGCAGCCACAAGGTGGAAAAGGACGAGTTGTCGGTACGCGAGCAGATGAGCTGGATCCTGCGCTATCTCAGTGAGCGCGAATACGTACCGTTCGAGGAACTGTTCGAAGTCGACAAGGGCGTGGCGCACCTGGTGGTCAACTTCATTGCGGTGCTGGAACTGGTGAAGGAGGGGCTGATCAAGGTCAGCCAGGAAGTGGCCTACCAGCCGATTTACGTGCGTATCGCCATCAGCTGATGGCCGCGACTGTTGCGCGCATGACAGTAGCGCGTCAATTGACCGTGTCGCTGGGCAGGAAATCAGGTAAAATCCGCGCCTTCCCCGCGCAATGTATATTTTTTCGCCCCCAGTCCTGTGCGCAGGCCGGGCGAGACCTGGTCCGATGTCCACCATCACCGACTTAAACTATCTCAAGATCGTGCTGGAAACGGCATTGTTGACCGCGACGGAACCCTTGTCGGTATCCCAGCTCAAAAAGCTGTTTACCGAAGACATCAAGGCCAGCCTGCTGAACGACATTCTGGAAGACATCCAGGCTGACTGGCGTGGCCGTGGTGTGGAACTGGTGAAACTGGCCAGCGGCTGGCGCTTTCGGGCCCGGGCCGAGTTCACCCCCTACCTGTCACGGCTGAATCCGGAAAAACCGCCGCGTTATTCACGCGCCGTGATGGAAACCCTGGCGATTATCGCCTACAAACAACCTGTTACCCGTGGTGATATCGAATCCATTCGTGGCGTTTCGGTGTCCACCAGCGTGATGCAAACCCTGCTGGAGCGGGGATGGATTGAAGTAATCGGGCACAAGGACGTGCCCGGCCGGCCGGGGCTGTATGCCACCACCCGCAAGTTTCTGGATGATCTTGGCTTTGTTTCGCTAAGGGACCTGCCACCACTGGCAGACTTGGGAACACTGGTCATACCCGATGCCCAGCCACAAGAGATCGGCAGCGATGACGCCGAAGACACTCTCCCCCTCGACGATGAGGCGGACAATCTGGAGCCACAGGCAGAATAGGCTGGACGCCGTTTTGCTGTGCGCTCGTAATGAAAGAGCATGATTTATGTCTAAAGGACAAAACAACGCCCGCCAGCCGGTGGCGCGTGTAAAGGGCCGCGAATCTTCTCCGCGCCGTCAGCCCGATGCGCCGCGCGGCAACGCCCCGCAGCAACAGGGTCGTGGCAAGCCGGGAGGCTTTGGCAAGGCGCGCAATCCGCAGGACGCGCAAGGCCAGGGCCAGGGTGGCAAGCCGCAGGGCCGTCGCCCGGCTGCACCGCGTGATGCCTATGGCAACCTGATGCAATCGCAACCCCATGCCGCACCGCATGAAAGTGCACCGCTGTTCAAGATGAGCCGTTCCGAACTGGCCCAGTTGGAACTGCAACGCCAGGCCCGTGGCCAGGTGGTGCGTGGTGAAAACGGCGAGCCCAATGGCAATGTAGCCGAGCCGAAGAAGCCGGCTGCCGGCCGTCGCAAGGAAACGGTCAACCGCCGTGGCGAAGTGCAGAGCAACCCCACCGGTAGCGGCAAGCGCAGCCAGTCGGAAAACAACCGCCAGCAGCAAGCTGCCCGTCGCCAGGAAAAGGCCGAGCGTCTGCAAGGCCAGGGTGGTGAGGCATTGCAGCACGAGCGCCGCTTTGGCAACAAGAATGCCGCCATGCCGGTAGCCGATGGTGAACAAAGCCCGCGCGAACAGCGTCGTGCACCGGCCGCGGGCAAACCGCGCGCAGAAGGCAAGTCGCTGGTAATCAAGGCAAAAAAGTTGCGTCTGCGCAGCCCGAGTCAGGACGTGAAAGAAAAGTCCAAGCGGCTGCGCGAGGTGCGCCTCGACAAAGAACAGATTGAGCCGGTTCGCCTGCAAAAGGCGCTGTCGGCTTCTGGCGTCGGTTCCCGTCGCGAGATGGAAGAATGGATCGAAGCCGGCCTGGTGCTGGTAAACGGCAAGAAAGCCAGCCTGGGCGACCGCGTGGGTCCGGAAGACCGCGTCACCGCCAAAGGCGACGTGATCAAGCTCAAGTGGGCCGACCGCCTGCCGCGCATCATCATGTACCACAAGCAGGAAGGCGAAATCGTTTCCCGCGACGACCCGGAAGGCCGTGTCAGCGTGTTCGAGCGTCTGCCGCAAGCCAAGAGCAGCCGCTGGGTGGCCGTGGGCCGCCTGGACGTGAATACCTCTGGCCTGCTGCTGATCACCACCAGTGGAGAACTGGCCAACCGCATGATGCACCCCAGCTTCGAAGTGGAGCGTGAATACGCGGTGCGCGTGCTGGGCGAGCTGACCCCGGAAGTCGCCAAGGAAATGACCGCCGGCGTGGAACTGGAAGACGGCCCGGCCGCTTTCCAGCGCGTATTCCAGCGCGGTGGCGCGGAAGAGGGCGCCAACCAGTGGTACAACGTGGTGATCAAGGAAGGCCGTAACCGCGAAGTGCGTCGCATGTTCGAACACTTCGGCCTCACCGTCAGCCGCCTGATTCGCGTGCGTTTCGGTAATCTGGGCCTGCCGCCGCGCCTGAAGCGTGGCCAGTTCTACGAACTGAACGAAGCCGAAGTGGCGGCGGTGATGAAGTGGTCTGACCTGACCATGACCGGCCGCAAGAAAACCCGCGGAAGCAAGGCAGAGTGAGCCGTGGCAGCTGGCCGTTGCTGACGGCATTGGCTGCGCGCTGCTGCAAATGGGTGACCGCCTGGCGGTCGCCCGTTTTGCTTTCGGTTGGCGCGCAGGATGTGACCGTGCCGCCGGCTGCCGCAGCGGGGGGCAGTGGCCTGCTGGGCATGCGTCGCGGACCGCGCGCCTCGGTAGTCATCATCCAGGATGGTCGCCTGCTGATGATGCAGCGGATCAAGCAGGGCAAGGAGTACTTCGTCCTGCCTGGTGGCACCATCAAGGCCGGCGAAACCCCGGCCATGGCCTGCGTGCGTGAAACCCGCGAAGAAACCGGCCTGAGCATCTGGCTGGCCGAGCAGCTGTGCACGCTGGAGCACAAGGGGCGCATCGAGCATGTGTTTCTGGCCAGCAAGTTTCGCGGCACGCTGCGGCTGGGTGGCCCGGAGCTGGCACGCATGACGCCAGACAATCAATACCATCTGCTGTGGCTGGATTACGCGCAACTGCAGCAGGTGAAGCTGCGGCCGAAGAATCTGCTGGTGCACTGCCGGGAATGGCTGTGGCCGGTTGACGAGTGACAGCTTGCCGCTGCCGCCATTATCGACGTAAGGTAGCGGATTGCAGCGCAAGGCAGGGAAGCAGGCATGAGCAAGGCATTTACCAAAGAGAATGACGAGGCCGAAGACGATCTGCCAGTCGAGCAGCGGCTGCCGGCCTCCAGCAAGAACTACATCACTCCCGGCGGCTGGCGTCGGCTGAAGGATGAGCTGTACCAACTGGTCAACAAGGAAAGGCCGGAGGTGGTGCAGGTGGTCAACTGGGCGGCCAGCAATGGCGACCGCTCGGAAAACGGCGACTATCTGTACGGCAAGCGCCGGCTGCGCGAAATCGACCGCCGCATCCGCTTTCTGACCAAGCGGCTGGAGCTGGCCGAAGTGGTCGATCCCGAAGCGCGCGAAGCCACCGACCAGGTATTTTTCTCCGCCACCGTGCTGATCGAGCGCGGCGATGGCAGTGAGCAGCTGCTGAGCATTGTCGGGGTAGACGAGATTGATCTGCCTCGCGGCCATATCAGCTGGATTTCGCCGATTGCCCGTACCCTGATCAAGGCGCGTGAGGGGGATAGCGTGCTGTTTCGTGGCCCGGATGGCGACGAGGACATCGAAATCCTTGAAGTACGCTACGAGAAGATCAGCTAGGCCGAAATCTCCTGCAGCCAAACAAAAAGCCCGTGTCGCAAGACGCGGGCTTTTTTCATATTGCTAAAGCAGGGACGGGATTAATGCTTGGCGTCCTCGGCGTCTGCGCGGCCAGCCAGTTGGCTGTTCACGGCCATCCAGTCGCGGGTGGCCGTGTCGCCAATGCGGCTGAAGGCCTGGCTCAGCAAGCGAGCCTGCTCCTTGTGCAGGGCTTCTTCCAGTTTGCGGCCTTCGCCGGTCAGCGTCAGTTGCTTCACCCGCTTGTCGTGGCTGGCGGCCACGCTGGCAATCAGCCCCATCTCCACCAGTTGGCGCAGCGGCATGTTGATGGCCTGTTTGGTCACGTCCAGCGCGCTCAGCAAGTCCTTGACCGACAGGCCGGGGTAGCGCGCCACGAAGAACAGTATGCGGTGATGCACCCGGGCCAGGCCACGCCGGGCCAGTATCTCGTCTGGCTTGGCGGTAAAGGCTTTGTAGGCATGGAAGAACACTTCCATGGCTGCGCGCAAATCAATCGCGTTATCGCTGTCAGGCATGTTGACGACATCCCCTGTCAGGGGTAAATTAGGTCAAAAAAATTGACGTTTATTGTTTATTGGGCTGGCGCAGTAGCAGACCATAAAGCGGTAGCAGAAGGAACCATCCTTACTGCTGCAGGAGCTGGGCTTCCGTAGGCTTACCACCCTCGGCCACGGCAATATGGCAGACATGCTGGTGCGACAGTCATGGAGATTACCATGTTTTCAGAACGTATCGAACGACTGATGGGTTCGCTGATCCGCGAAATTCTGGCCGCTGCTCAGCGCCCGGAAGTCATTTCCTTTGCCGGTGGCTTGCCGGCGGCCAGCTGTCTACCACAGCTGGACTTCAGCGGCCTGCCGCCTGATCTGGCGCAATACGGCACGACCGAGGGTGAACCGCAGTTGCGCGAACTGATTGCAGCCCAGGCCAGAGCGCTGGGCCTGCAGTGCACCGCGCAACAAGTACTGGTGCTATCCGGCTCGCAACAAGCCATTGATCTGGCATCCAAGCTGTTCATCGATCCGGGTACACCGGTGGTAACCGAAGGACCGACCTATCTGGCGGCCTTGCAGTCCTTCAAGCTGTTTGGGGCTGCGATTACGGCGGTTGCCCAGGAAAATGGCCAATTGCCGCCGGCCAAACTTGAGCAGGCCCTGCGTACGGCGAAGCCACGGCTGACCTATCTGATCCCCAGCTTCCAGAATCCGTCCGGTGCCTGCTACAGCGAGGAAAACCGCCGTGCGCTGGCCGAGGTGATCGACGCCCACGGCTTGCCGGTGTACGAGGACGATCCTTACCGTGCCCTGTCTTACGATGGCGAAGCACCGGCACCGCTGGTGAGTCACTTGAAGAAGACGCCGTGGATTTATGCCGGTTCCTTCTCCAAGACCCTGGCTCCGGGGCTGCGTATCGGTTATCTGATCGCCTCGCCCGAGCTGTATCCGCATCTGGTCAAGCTGAAGCAATCCACCGATCTGCACAGCAACCGTCCGGGACAGTGGTTTATTGCCCAGCAGCTGGCCGATCCGGCGTTTCCGGCCCATCTGCAGTCGCTGCGCGATACCTACCGCGTTGGTCGTGATGCCATGCAGGCCGCACTGGAAAAGCATTTTGCCGATCTGGCCGACTGGCAGGTTCCCAAGGGTGGCTTGTTCTTCTGGCTGACCCTGAAACAGCCGCAGGACACGCGTGAACTGCTGAAGACTGCATTGGCCGAGTGCAATGTCGCCTTCATGCCGGGTGAACCGTTCTACCCGAATCCGCAAGATGGCATTGGCCATTTGCGCCTCAACTTCAGCCATGCTGCGGTTGAGCGTATTGATGAAGGCATTGCCCGGCTGGCTGAGTTGGTGCGTGCGGCTCACCGTTAAGGAATTGCTGCAATGAAAAAGCCGCTCTCAGGAGCGGCTTTTTTTATCTGCAGTGTCCGGGTCAACTGCCGAGTGGGCCTTCGTTTTCCAGCATGTCCACGCCGGCCAGACCAGAGCGGAACACCGCTTGCTGCAGGGTTTCCACCGCTTTTTTGCGGAAAAACTGCTTGCGGGTCACCAGCAATACCCGGCGTTGCGGTGCCGGTTCCTGGAAGGGGCGGATGGACAGCAGGCTGTCATCACCAGGGCCGATGGAGGTGGACGGCATCACGGTAACCCCCATGCCGCTGGCCACCATGTGACGAATGGTGTTAAGCGAGCTGCCCTGCAAGGTGGTGGCGAGGCCGGACTGGTGGTTCTGCTTGCTGGCCAGTTCGCTGCAGGCCTGCAACACCTGGTCGCGGAAGCAGTTGCCCTGGTTCAGCAGCAGTACGCTCTCGTCAGTCAGCTGGCTGGCCTCGATGCAGGCCAGCTTTTCCCATGGATGGCCCTTGGGTGTGGCGACCACGAAGGATTCGTCATAGAGCGGCCAGGTCATGGTGCCGGCCTCTTCGAAAGGATCGGCGACGATGATGGCGTCCACTTCACCGCGCTTGAGCATTTCTGCCAGGCGGCTGGTGTAGTTCTCTTCCAGAATCAGCGGCATGTCCGGTGCCAGAATGCGCAGGGCCGGAATCAGCTTGGGCAGCAGATAGGGGCTGATGGTGAAGATCACCCCCAGCTTGAGCGGGCCGACCAGCTCGTTCTGGTGTTCGCCAGCCAGCCGCTTGACGGTTTCGGCTTCTTCCAGCACCCGTTGCGACTGCTCGATGATGCGCTCGCCAATTTCCGTCACTGCCACTTCCTGGCCGCCACGTTCGAACAGGGTGATGCCCAGTTCGTCTTCCAGCTTCTTGATGGCGATGGACAGGGTGGGCTGGCTGACAAAGCAGCTTTGTGCGGCGCGGCCAAAGTGGCGCTCGCGCGCCACTGCCACGATGTAGCGGAGTTCGGTCAGCGTCATGGTTTAGCGCTGATGCTCCGGTAGCACGATATTGACCTCCAGCACCTCAAAGTCATCCTGGCGTTCTACCTGCACCTTGATGTCATCCAGATTGACCGCCACGTATTTGGAGATCACCTCCATCAGTTCACGTTGCAATGCAGGCAGGTAGTCAGGGGCGCTGCGACCATTGCGCTCGTGCGCCAGAATGATCTGCAGACGTTCTCTGGCGATGGCGGCCGTTTTCTGGCGCTTGCCGAACAGAATGTCGATTAGGGACATGGTTTAACCTCCGAACAGGCGCTTGAGCAGGCCCACCTTGGGCGCGTCCAGGAAGCGCATGGGGCGATCTTCGCCCAGGAAACGTGAAATCACGTCGGAATAGGCCTCGGCTACATCGCTGCCTTTCAGGTGAATGGCCGGTGTGCCGGAGTTGGAGGCTTGCAATACGGTTTGTGATTCCGGAATCACGCCGATCAGCGGCACGCGCAGGATTTCCTTGACGTCGTCCACCGACAGCATTTCGCCCTTGTCGACGCGGGCCGGCGAGTAGCGGGTAATCAGCAGGTGTTCCTTGACCGGATCACCACCTTGCTCGGCACGGCGTGATTTGGAAGCCAGAATGCCCAGGATGCGGTCGGAGTCACGTACCGAAGACACTTCCGGGTTGGTGACGATCAGTGCTTCATCGGCAAAGTACAGTGCCAGCAGGGCACCCTTTTCGATACCGGCCGGCGAGTCGCAGACGATGAACTCGAAGCCGCTGTCGGCCAGTTCCTTCAGTACCTTCTCCACGCCCTCTTGCGACAGGGCATCCTTGTCGCGGGTTTGCGAGGCCGGGATGATATAGAGGTTGTCGCAGTTCTTGTCCTTGATCAGCGCCTGGTTCAGCGATGCTTCGCCATTCACCACATTGATCAGGTCGTACACGACACGGCGTTCGCAACCCATGATCAGGTCCAGGTTGCGCAGGCCGACGTCAAAGTCGATGACCACAGTCTTGTGTCCACGCAGGGCCAGGCCGGATGCAAAGCTGGCACTGGTGGTGGTTTTGCCGACACCACCTTTGCCGGAAGTCACGACGATGATTTTTGCCACGGTAAATCCCTTTGGATAATTGAATTATTCGCCAAGCGCGGTCATGACCAGGCGCTCGTTTTCAAGATAGATCTGGGTAGGCTTGCCCTTGATGCTGTCGGGCAGTGCCTGTTCGATAGTGCGATAGACCCCGGCAATGGAAACCAGTTCGGCTTCCATGCTGCGCACGAAAATGCGGGCTGCGGTGTTGCCGCGTGCGCCGGCCAGTGCTCGGCCACGCAGCGGGGCATAAATATGAATATTGCCGTCGGCAATGACTTCGGCACCGGCACTGACCATGGCCAGTACCACCAGATCGCCACCACGGGCGTAAATCTGCTGTCCGGCACGCACCGGGCGGTCGATGATCATGGCGGCCACCGGGGCTGGAGCGGCGGCTACTTCCACTGGCTTGGCTACCGGTTCGCTCAGGTTCTGGCGCGGCGGGGTGCTGCTGCGTACATAGGCCAGGCCATAGCGGCTGGCCACCTCGGCCATGCTGCTATCCGGATGACGCAAGGCAACGGCACGGATGCCATGGCGGCTGAGCAGGGGCAGCAGGCGGCCGTAATCGGCGTCGGCTGCGGCTGCCAGGGCTTCCACATCCAGCAGGAAGGCTTCGGCCGGAGCATCACCGGCCGGGCCGAAACGGGCCTCCAGCGCAGTGGTCAGTTCTTCCGGATTGTCCGTGCGGAGAATCAGGGCCAGCAGATCCAGGCTGGCAGATTTGATGTCAAAGGCGGTGACCGCAGAGCTCATGGGTAGGCTTTATATAAATAGATTTCTTCTATGGAGCGAGTGTACTGGCTTGCCGTCCCCCTTTCAATGCCGGTGAACTAATCGGCGGGCACGGCATTCTGTTGATATTGCGCTGCAAAAAAATCAGCCAGCCGGGTGCAGGCTGGAATTGTCGTAATACTGTCATCCATTTGGAATGTTGGTGTTGTAAAAAAACATACAAAATAGCTGTTTACGCAATTGTGCAGTGCAGCATTTTCTTGACCGGCAGCAATGATTTGGTTAAATTACATTTGCTGCTGTGCAGCATTGGCGGCGAAACGGTTGTTGTGACTGTTAAAGCTGAGTTGTATTTCGACATTTCCAGGAGTAGCCATGTTTACCAACACCCAAGAATTTTCTGCTCTCGGCCAGGCGCAGTTCGACAAAGCCGTTCGCCTGTCCTCCATCGTTCTGGCCGGCGCCGAGCGCTTTGCCAACCTGCAGCTGGAACTGACCCGCAAGCTGCTGGACAACAATGCCAAGCACTTCAAGGCACTGACCGAAGTGAAAGATCCCAAGGCATTTGCCGAGCTGCAAACCAGCCTGGCACAGCCCAGCCTGGATCAGGCTTTCAGTGTGGCACGCGAAGTTTACGACGTTGCTGTTACCACCCAGGGCGAACTGAGCTCTTTCGTGGAAGAGCAACTGGCAGAACAGAACAAGCTGCTGCTGAGCAATCTGGACCGTCTGTCCAAGAATGCTCCGGCGGGTTCCGATGTTGCCGTTTCCGCACTGAAGACCTTCGTTAACAGCTCCAATGCCGCTTTCGAAAGCGTGTCCAAGACCGCCAAAAAAGTCAGCGCCGAAATCGCTGAAGCCAGCGTAGAAGCTGCCAGCACCCAGGCCAAGGCCACCGCTGCTGCGGTAAGCCGCAAAAAGCCGGCTACGCCTGCTGCTACTGCCTGATTTGTTGCAGTAATACAGAAAACCCGCCAATCGGCGGGTTTTTTATTGCCTGCCATTCTGCCGGTTAAGACGGGTGCAGGGTGGTGAACACCTGCTGCAGCATGCTGTGCAAGGTGTCGCGCTGTTGCATGGCCAGCACGATGAGGATGGCCAGATTGGCGGCAAAGTGGCTTTGTGCTGCAACGGGCAGGGCGAAGTTGCGCCTCGCCTCGCTGGCACTGCAGGCCGCCGCGTCTATCCCCTGGCGCTGCAGATAGCCGGCGGAGAGCAAATACAGCTTGTCGGCCAGTTCACTCTGCTGCTGCATGAGCGCTTCCCAGTTGATGCTGCAGGGTTGGCCATTGGCCGGTAGCTGTTGCAGGGCCAGTTGCCAGGCATGGCGCATGGCATTGATGACATGCAGGGTATAGCGGGCGCTGCCGGGCGGCCCGCAATGCAGCCAGCCTCCTGCCAGGGGGGCGGCGCAATCCAGCCAGCTGCGGGCTTCGCTGGTGGCTGTCAATTCGCCGCCGCATAGCAGCATGAAACCGAACTGCTCTCCTTGTGGCAGCCATTGGCCACACACTTCCAGCAAGGCAATCCCGTGCTGTTGGCAATGCCCGGCGCGTTGCAGCAGGTGGTGGCTGTCATCTGCCGCCAGGTCCAGCCAGCAGCTCTCCCCGGCAAAGCCTTGCCAGTCGCCTGGCAGCCATGCCGGCCGTGCGCCAGCGGCGCGCAGCAGGCTGCGTGCTTGCAGGCGCTGGCTAAGCCAGTGCAGGTGAGGAGCGCTGCCCTGAGGCTGAAACATCGCTTGGCCTTATATGATCAGTTGCTGTTGCTGGATGGCCAGTGCCAGGTTGTCAATGAACCAGGCCAATGCCTTGCCGGGAGACTCTTCTTTCCATGCGTAAAACATCTTGGTGCAACCGCGCTTTTCCTTGAGTGATTTTTCCACAAGTTGGCCGTTTTGCAGATAGGGCGTGGCGAGCATGCGCGGCAGGTAGCCTATGCCCAGCCCTGCTGTCATCAGTGCGAGCTTTGCATCCAGTGTATGCACGGTCAGCACATCCTGCCCGTTGAGTATGCCTGCGGTACGTGTCGGCAGGCGGCGCGAAGTGTCGCCCAGCGAAATAATCCGGTGCTGGCGCAAGGTGTGGGCGGACAGCGGCTCGGGTGCGCTGGCCAGCGCATGCTGCGGGCTGACCAGAAAAACGAAATCGATGGTGCCGATTTCCCGGTAGAAGTAGTCCCCTGCCGGCGGGTGGCCGGGTGCGCCCAGCACCAGATCGGCACGCGCATCATACAGTGCATCCCAGATGCCGCCGAAAACCTCGCGGGTAAAGCGCAATTGCGTGCCGCTGTTCAGCTGGTCGAAGCGGGCGATCAGCGGAATGAGCTGCTCGAAGGGGATGAGGTCGCCGATGGTGATGACCAGCTCGCTTTCCCAGCCGGCGGCCTGCTGCAACAGCCGGTGTTCCACCGTGCGTGCGGCATCCAGCAGATTGCGGCCATCGCGCAGCAGGATTTGTCCGGCGGCCGTCAGGCGGGCGCGGTGCCCGCTGCGGTCGAATAGCTGGACGTCCAGGTCTTGCTCCAGCTTCTGGATCACGTAGCTGACGGCGGAAGTGACCCGGTGCAATTCGTCGGCAGCAGCGGCAAAGCTGCCGTTGCGATCGATGGCATCCAGTACCAGTAGGGCATCCAGAGAAATTTTCATGTTCGAATTTTTTGAATGAACTGTTCAGATCATTTCGCTATCAACAGGAATGACTCGCGTTTAATATCTGTCTCACCAACCCGGTGCAAGTGAAAAGACAGTTTTTCAAGCATTAATTGTACAGGCCTATCTTATTTGGTCATCAAAATAATTGAAAAACATTGAGAGTCTGCTGCTTGCATCCTGCTAAACGAATGGAGTGAATCATGTTGAAGAAATTGATGCTGGCCCTTGTTGTTTCTAATGCCCTGGTCGCCACTGCCATGGCCGAGAGTGATGTACGCAGCCGTCCGGACAAGGATGCTGTGCAAAAGTACGAACAGCAGTTCAGCCAGAGCGATGCACAGCGCAAGGCTGCTGATGATTATGCCGGCAAGGCTATTGCCGCCAATGCGGCCGATTATCGCAACCACTAAGCAGGCTGCCGGCAGTTTCCCTGCCCGGCATCCTCTGAATGCAAAAACGCCAGTGCATGCACTGGCGTTTTGTCTTGTCGGCATGGACAAGCTGCCCGCACAGGCGGGCGCGGTAGGCAGGCTTACTTGCCGAAGCGGGCAATGCCTTCCACCAGTTCGGTCTTGGCATCTTCCAGCGTGCCCCAACCGTTGATCTTGACCCACTTGCCCTTTTCCAGATCCTTGTAGTGCTCGAAGAAATGCACCATCTGCGCACGCAGCAGTTCCGGCAGGTCTTCCAGCTTCTGGATGGACTTGTACATCGGGCACAGTTTTTCTACCGGTACGGCCACCAGTTTGGCATCCACGCCGCCGTCGTCTTCCATCTTGATCAGGCCCAGGGCACGACAGCGGATCACCACGCCCGGCGGCAGCGGGAAGGGGGTTACCACCAGCACGTCGACCGGGTCGCCATCGCCAGCCAGGGTTTGCGGCACGAAGCCGTAGTTGGCCGGGTACATCATGGAGGTACCCATGAAACGGTCAACCACCAGGGTGTTCCACTCTTTGTCGAATTCGTATTTGATCGGCGCAGCGTTGGCGGAGATTTCGATCACGACGTTGAAGTCGCCCGGCATGTCTTTGCCCGGGCCGATGAGTTCCAGGTTCATCAGGCAGAATCCTTTGTTAATGGTGGTTGTTTACATGGAAATTCTTGCAGGATTATATCAGCAGCTGCCGTCTTGTGCGGTGCACGGGTATAATCTTTGACGGATTTGTGCACCAGTCGGGAACACTATGTTTGACACGCTGATTACCGAATTTGACAAGGGTCTGCGCACCCTGTTTGCGCCGGCGCAAAGCCAGCGGCCACGGCCAGATGCCGGGCTGGAGGAGGCAGAACTCAGCACGGCGGAAAAGCGCCATGCCATGGGCCTGATGCGGGTGAATCACTGTGGTGAGGTTTGCGCCCAGGCACTGTATCAGGGCCAGGCACTGACGGCGCGTAATCCGGCCGCACGTGAGGCATTGCAGCATGCGGCTTTTGAAGAAGTGGAACATCTGGCCTGGACGGAACAGCGCATTCGCGAACTGGGTGGTCAGCCCAGCCTGCTGGGGCCGCTGTGGTATACCGGCTCGCTGGCCATTGGCGTGACGGCAGGCTTGCTGGGCGACAAGTGGAACCTGGGTTTTCTGGAGGAGACCGAACATCAGGTTGGCGCTCACCTGGATAGTCACCTGACGGCGCTGCCCGAGGCGGATGCCAAAAGTCGCGCCATTGTCACCCAGATGCGGGATGACGAGTTGCGCCATGCCGACATGGCGCATGAGTTTGGTGCAGCCAGCCTGCCGGCACCGGTTAAGGGCTTGATGAAACTGACTGCCAAGCTGATGACGGCGACCAGCTATCGCGTATAGTTGGCAGGGAAGGTCCGCTTCACGTCCAGACGCCACCTGAATGGTGGCGTTTTCATTGGAGAAGAGACAATGGCAGAAACCAGGGCAGAGCGCTTTTTGCAGCACGCAGCGGCAGTCGGTTTTGATGTGGACGATGAAATACGCGTTGGCGGGAATTATCAGGCAGTTGTCCGGGATGGCCATCTCTTGTATGTCAGCGGGCAGGTGCCGCGCATCGGCAGTGAGGTGGTAGTGAAAGGCGCGGTAGGCGGAGAGGTGGATCTGGCTGTGGCACAGCGGGCAGCGCGCATTGCCGTGTTGCGTTGCTTGGCATTGCTGCGACGGGAGTTGGGCAGCCTGGACCGGGTTGCGCGGATGTTGACCATGACGGTGTATGTGCGTTCGGCGGCCGGTTTCACACAGCAGAGCGAGGTGGCTGATGCAGCATCGGAGCTATTGCTGCAGGTGATGGGCGATGCCGGACATCATGCACGTACATCGGTGGGAGTGGCTGAACTGCCCAAGGGCGCTGCAGTAGAGATTGCCTTGCAGGCTCGTGCGGAGAGCTGATATTGCGCGGGCAATGAAAAAGCCCAGTCTGGCGACTGGGCTTGATCTTGAATCCTGGCGTCCCCACGG
>NZ_RFAR01000047.1 GCF_003693445.1 Aquitalea palustris
GGTCACCGTACGGGCACAGACAGCAAAAAGCCCGGCTGGCGCCGGGCTTTTTGTCGGAAACATGGATCAGCCGCTGCAATCACTCATCTTGCGCCGCGATATCCGCTTTTACCTTTTCGATATCCAGATCACGCAGCGCCTTGATCAGCTCTTCAAACTGCGCCGGCATCATGGCACCAGACTGATTGAACACGATGATGCCATCCTTGAGTGCCATCAGCGTGGGGATGGAACGGATCTGGAAGTGCGCAGCCAGTTCCTGCTCTTCTTCGGTATTGATCTTGCCAAACACGATGTCCGGATGTTTGAGCGCCGCTGCCTCGAAAGTGGGGCCAAACATTTTGCATGGGCCACACCATTCGGCCCAGAAGTCGAGAATGACGATGCCACCCTTGTCGACGGTTTCATTGAAACTGCTGCCGGTAATATTGATGGTGGCCATGTAGTGCTCCCTTCCGGTGTTGCGACACCGCGGATAAGTAATAGCAGCAGAGATGGGACTGGTGGCGGCATTTGCAAGAGCCCTTGCCATGGTTTGTCGCAATCAGGCTGATTGTGTCTGGCTATCCTGCACAAGAGAAAGGCCCACATCGTGGGCCTTTGCTGTCTCTCTATATATAGTGCGCTGAGCGATTTACAGTAGCAGCTTGCTATAACTTTCTTTTTCCATCTGGCAGATTTCCACACAAAGCTGGGTACCTGCAGGCCCTGCCACGTGCTGCTGCAATACCGGCAGCAGGCTGGCGGACAGTTGTTGGCGGGTAGCCAGATCACGTCCAGTCAGGATATGCAGCTGCAGATGCACAAAAGGGTAAGCACCTGGCTCGGTGCCTGTCAGCCAGTGATCCAGCGCAATGGCACGGCTTTTGATATCGGTGGCCTGAAACTGCCCGCTGGCCAGCAGCGCCTGATTGATGGCAAGCAAGGTGGCGGGAACATCCAGCTGCAATTCCTTGCTGTATTGCATGACTATCTGCGGCATCTCAGTGGGCTTTCTTTTTCAGTTGATAGCACTGGTGGATCTTGCGATTGCGGAAGTCTTCCGGCACCGACTGCCCGCTGATGTCGCGGATGTGGTAGCCCTCGGCCAGCCGCTCGTCCAGCACGAAGCTGCGCAGATTATTGGAAAAATACAGCGTACCGCCCGGTGCCAGCAGCGCCATCGCATAGTCGATCAGCCAGACGTGGTCGCGCTGGACGTCCAGGATATCCTGCATTTTCTTGGAATTGGAAAAAGTGGGCGGGTCCATCACGATGAGGTCGAACTGCTTGCCCTCGTCCACTGCTTGTTCCAGATACTGGAATACGTCGGCACGCACCAGTTGATGGCGGGTAAGGTCCAGTCCGTTCAGCTCGAAGTTGCGGCGTGACCAATCCTGGTAGGTATTGGACATGTCGACGGTTTCCGAGCTGACCGCCCCCCCCGCTCCGGCATAGACGGTGAAGCTGCCGGTATAGGCAAACAGATTGAGAAAGCGCTTGCCGGCGGCTTCTTCGCGCACCCGCTTGCGGGTGTTGCGGTGATCAAGGAACAGGCCGGTATCCAGATAGGCATCCAGATTGACGATGAAGCGCTGGCCGAACTCCTGCACGATGAAGTCATCGCCCAGCTTGCCCACTTTCTCGTACTGGTTGACACCCTTCTGGCGGCGGCGGCTTTTCAGGGTGATGGCGGATTCATCCCGTCCGGTGACCTCTGCGATGGCAGCCATGATGGCGGCAATCCATTGCTGGTAGACCTCGTCTTCCATTTCCCAGCCGGTGTCGTATTCCTGCAGGTGCACGCGTTCGCCATATAGATCCACCGCCAGCGGAAACTGCGGTACATCCTTGTCGTAGACGCGCCAGGCATCCAGCCCCTGACGCGAGGCCCACTTGGCGTAGTGCTTGTAGTTTTTCTGCAGCCGGTTGGCAAAGGCGGAGACATCGACCATAACATTCCTTGGCGACAGCAGCCGGTGTGGCCCTGCCGGGTAATTCATTCGGACAAAAACAAACGCGCGCCAGCATAAGCTACCGGCGCGCGCATCAGCAAGTCCTGCTTTACCGCCTATTCAGGCTGATACATGGCGATCAGCTTGCGATAGACCGGCTCGGGCAGATACTGGCGAATCATGTTCTGCCAGCCACGCGGGCCAACCAGGCCCTTGACCATGGTGGAGGACACTTCGGCATATTCCCGCGGTGGCAGCAGAAAGATGGTGGTGATGTCCGGGTGCAGGTCCGAGTTGATGTAACGCATGGTGCGTTCGTATTCGTAGTCGCTGGCGGTACGAATGCCGCGAATGATGTAGTTGGCGCCGATGCTCTGGGCGTAATTCACCAGGAACTGGTTTTCGAACACGTCGACCCGCAGCTTGTTGAAGCCACGAGTGACGGCACGCAGCATCTCGACGCGCTCATCCACACTGAAGGTACAGTGTTTTTCCGGATTCACGCCGACCGCCACGATGAGTTCGTCGAACAGCTCTACCGCTTCGCGAATCATCCACAAGTGACCGTTGGTGACCGGGTCAAAACTTCCGGCGTACACGGCTCTTTTCAATTCTCGCTTCCCTTTGGATGTGTGTGCCATGGCGACTGTATCGTGCAGAGTAAGGGGGGTAAAGGCATTTTTGTTGCAGTGCGCCAAAAATGCGGCAGAACGGCGGGCTTTTGCGTCTTTTACATCATGATTGCAGATCATTCTGGTGCAAGAAGCAAGAAAGGCCGACAAAAAGCCGGCCTTCGTCATCAAAACCGCACCGGAATGGGTCAGCTATTGATGTTTTCCGCGTGATGGCAGGCAATCATCCGCTCGTCGAGCGCACGCAATTCGGGCACTTCCTGCTGGCAACGCTCGTTGGCAAACGGGCAGCGTTTGTGGAAGGTGCAGCCAGATGGCGGATTCAGCGGACTGGGCAGTTCGCCATGAATCTTGATCTTGATGCGGCGGTCTTCCGGATGGATCGATGGCGTGGCCGACAACAAGGCCTGGGTATAAGGATGCAGCGGACGGGAGTAGATCTTTTCCTTGGCCCCCACTTCCACCGCGCGTCCCAGATACATCACCATCAATTCATCTGCCACGTGCTCCACCACCGCCAGATTATGCGAGATGAACACATAGGCGGTGTTGAACTCTTCCTGCAGATCCATGAACAGGTTGAGCACCTGCGCCTGGATGGATACGTCCAGCGCCGAGGTCGGCTCGTCGGCCACCACGATGCGGGGATTGAGCATCATGGCGCGAGCGATGGCGATACGCTGACGCTGGCCACCAGAGAACATATGCGGATAACGGTAGTAATGCTCGGGGCGCAAGCCAACCCGCGTCATCATGGCGCGTACGCGCTCTTCGCGCTCGCTGGCGGACAGGCTGGTATTGATTTCCAGCGGCTCGCCCAGCTGGGTGCCAATCTTCTGGCGCGGATTGAGCGAGGCGTAGGGGTTCTGGAACACCATCTGCACCTTGGTGCGCATGGCTTTCAGTTCGGCCTTGCTGGCAGTGGCCGCATCCTGCCCTTCCAGCAGCAGCGAGCCGGCAGTCGGCGGCTCGATCAGCGTCAGCTGGCGGGCCAGCGTGGACTTGCCGCAGCCGGACTCGCCCACTACCGCCAGCGTCTTGCCGGCAGTCAGTTCAAAGGAGACGCCATTGAGCGCCTTCACCTGGGCCGCCGGCTTGAAAAAGCCCTGGGCGACATCGTAATAACGGGTGAGATCCCGTGCCTGCAATACGGTGCTCATCATGCCTCCTTGGCCGTAATCGGGTAGTGGCAGCGCACGACGCCACCTTCAATAGCGGTCAGGCCCGGACGTTGGGCCTTGCACTTGTCCTGGACATAAGGACAGCGCGGAGACAACAGGCAGCCGCTTGGCCGGTCGTACTGGCCGGGCACGATGCCGGCCAGCGTGGACAGGCGATGCGCCCCCTTGCTGTGTTCCGGGATCGACTTGAGCAGCGCCTCGGTGTAGGGATGGGCCGGTTTACGGAAGATACCTGGCACCTTGGCCATTTCGGCGACTTGCCCGGCATACATCACCGCCACCTTGTGCGCCACTTCGGCCACCACGGCCAGATCGTGGGTAATCATGATCAGCGCCATGTTCTGGCTTTTTTGCAGATTGACCAGCAAGTCCATGATCTGCGCCTGAATGGTGACATCCAGCGCGGTAGTCGGCTCGTCGGCAATCAGCAGCTTGGGGCTACAGGCGATGGCCATGGCGATGACCACGCGCTGGCTCATGCCGCCGGACAGCTGGTGCGGATAGGCGGCCAGACGGCTGGCTGCCGCCGGGATTTCCACCATTTCCATCAGCTCCAGCGCACGCTGCTTCAACGCAGCACCACGCAGGCCCTGATGGATTTTCAGCACTTCCATGATCTGGTAACCCACGGTGTAGCTGGGGTTAAGCGAGGTCATCGGGTCCTGGAAGATCATGGCGATATCCTTGCCGACGATCTTGCGCCGCTCGCGCGCCGAGATGGTGAGCAAATCCTTGCCATCAAACTGCAGGGTATCCGCCACGATGCGGCCCTGACCTTCCAGCAAGCCCATCATGGCCATCATGGTGACCGATTTACCCGAACCGGACTCGCCGACGATGCCGACGATTTCGCCCTGTTCAACCGTCAGGTCCAGCCCTTCCACTGCACGGAAGGGATTGTGTTGCGAACCGAACTCCACCGAGAGGTTCTTGATTTCCAGCAGACTCATACATCCCTCCTCAGGCGGCGCGCTTCAGTTTCGGATCCAGCGCATCGCGCAGGCCGTCACCCATCAGGTTGATAGCCAATACCGACAGCAAAATGGTCAGGCCAGGCAGCGACACTACCCACCAGGCACGCTCGATGTAATCACGGGCGGACGCCAGCATGGTGCCCCACTCCGGCGTGGGCGGCTGTACCCCCAGGCCGAGAAAGCCCAGCGCAGCAATTTCCAGAATGGCCGAAGAGAAGCTCATGGTGGCATGCACGATCAGCGGTGCCATGCAGTTGGGCAGCACGGTGTTGAACATCAGGCGGAACAGCCCGGCACCGGACACGCGCGAGGCGGTGACGTAATCACGGTTCAGCTCGGTCATGGCCGAGGCGCGGGTCAGCCGCACATAGGCCGGCAAGGACACCGTGGCAATGGCGATCATGGCGTTCATCAGGCCAGGCCCGAGAATGGCCATGATGGCCACCGCCAGCAGCAGCGAGGGCAGTGCCATCATGATGTCCATGACACGCATGATTACGCCGCCCAATACCTTGGGGAAGAAAGCGGCCAGCAGGCCCAGCACCACGCCCGGAATCAGCGCCAGCAGCACCGAGCACAGGCCGATGAACAGCGACAGGCGTGCACCGTAGATCAGGCGCGACAGGATGTCGCGGCCCAGCTCGTCGGTCCCCAGCAGGAAGGCAGTGGAACCACCATCCAGCCAGGCCGGCGGCGTCAGCAGATGATCACGGTACTGCTCGATGGGGCTGTACGGTGCCACCAGCGGTGCCAGAATGGCACACAGCAGCACGATACTCATGAAGATCAGCCCGGCCACCGCGCCCTTGTTATAGGAAAAGCCCTGCCAGAACTCCTTGAGTGGCGAAGGGTAGCTCAGCGCCGCATCTTCGGCGGCCGACGCAACGGTAGAGGTGTTTGCATTAGTCATAGCGATACCTGCAAGCGTTATTTGGCGTGACGGATGCGCGGATTGGCGACACCGTACAGAATATCCACGATGAAATTGGTGACGATCACCAGCGTGGCCACGATCAGGATGCCGTTTTGCACCACCGGGTAATCGCGGCGGCTGATGGCATCGATCAGCCATTTGCCGATGCCGGGCCAGGAGAAGATGGTTTCGGTCAGTACCGCACCGCCCATCAGCGTGCCCACTTGCAGGCCGATCACCGTCAGCACCGGAATCAGCGCATTACGCAGGGTATGCACAAAGATGACACGGGCCGGCGACAGGCCCTTGGCCCGTGCGGTACGCACATAGTCTTCGCGCAGCACTTCCAGCATGGAGGAGCGGGTCATCCGCGCGATCACGGCCAGCGGAATGGTGCCCAGCACGATGGCCGGCAGGATCAGATGCATCAAGGCATCCTTGAACGCGCCAGCATTCGCGGCCGGATCGGCTGCTTCGGCCAGCCAGGTATCAATCAGCATGAAGCCGGTACGCGGCGTGATGTCGTAGGCCAGGTCGAGCCGCCCGGAAACCGGAGTCCAGCCCAGCTTGACCGAGAAGAACATGATGAGAATCAGACCCCACCAGAAAATCGGCATGGAAAAACCGGTGAGCGAAATGCCCATCACGCCGTGATCGAGAATCGAGCCGCGCTTGATGGCGGCGGTGACACCCGCCAGCAGGCCGAACACCACGGCAAACAGCATGGCCGCCAGCGCCAGCTCCAGCGTGGCGGGGAACAGCGTTTTGAACTCGCCCCAGACGCTGCTTTTGGTCACCAGCGACTCACCCAGATTGCCATGCAGCAGATTACTGATGTAATCGATATATTGCGCATACAGCGGCTTATCCAGGCCAAGACGGTGCATGGCATCGGCGTGCATCTGCGGATCCAGCGTGCGCTCGCCCACCATGACTTCTACCGGATCACCGGGAATCATGCGGATAAGGCCGAAAGTCAGCAGGGTAATGCCGAAGAACGTGGGGATCAGTAAACCCAGTCTGCGGAAAATGAAAGACAACATACGTACTTCTCCCGTGAATCCACGCTGCCTGACAGCATGGCAGATGGACACCGTTGATTCAGACCCAAAGCGTGGATTTGGATGACGATACCGGTAACAGGGAGGAATGCGCGAGAGCAAAAAGAGGCAAAACGAGGGTGTCGGGCAGAAGACGCCAGCTGAACCACCCACCTATATCAGCCACGTCTTCGCCACGACGGAGTGAACGATATCACCCGGGGGAGGCCACGCCTTTGATACAGGTCAAGCCTGCGTCCACGGCATTGGCACACCAGCCTCTACGTCCTGCTCCTCATCCTGCTTCCGACTGGCATTCCCTGCCTGTCGTGCCGGCGACTGCGCGTCCTTCTCTGATGGAAGGATAGGGCAGTGTTACATGCAAAACATCGGGGGCTTGCGCCCCCGATGTTCAACACCTCCCCGCAGGGAAGCATGCTGGCATTACTTCAGGCTGACACCATAGAAGGAGTTCAGGCCGAACGGGCTGACCTTGAAGCCAACCACCGACTTGGACATCGGCTGTACCACGGTGGAGTGGGCAACCGTGGTGTACGGCAGTTGCTGCTTGAAGATTTCCTGTGCCTTCATGTACAGCTTGGTGCGCTCGGCCACATTGGTGGTGCGCTTGGCTTTTTGCAGCAGGTCTTCAAACGGCTTGTAGCACCACTTGGCAAAGTTGTTGCCGTTCATGGCTTCGCAACCCAGCTGGGTGCCCAGCCAGTTGTCCGGATCCCCATTGTCACCAGTCCAGCCGATCAGCATGGCATCGTGCTCGCCCGCCTTGGCGCGCTTGATGTACTCACCCCATTCGTAGGTGGTGATCTTGGCCTTGACGCCGATCTTGGCCCAGTCAGCCTGGACCATTTCGGCCATCAGCTTGGCATTGGGGTTGTACGGACGCTGTACCGGCATCGCCCACAGGGTGATGTCGAAGCCGTTCGGGTAGCCCGCCTTGGCCAGCAGGGCCTTGGCTTTTTCCACGCTGTACGGTGCGTCTTTCAGGCTCTTGTTATACGACCACTGGGTCGGCGGCATCGGGTTGGTGGCGGCCTGGCCTGCACCCTGATATACGGCGTCGATGATGGCTTTCTTGTTGACAGCCATGTCCAGCGCCTGACGCACTTCCAGCTTGTCCATCGGCTTGTGCTTGACGTTGTAAGCCAGGTAGCCCAGGTTGAAGCCGGCCTGGGAAATCACGTTCAGCTTGCTGTCGGCCTTCATCGCTGCGATGTCGGTCGGGCGCGGGAAAGCGGTAATCTGGCATTCGCCAGCCTTCAGCTTCTGGAAACGCACCGAGGGATCGGTGGTAATGGCGAAGACCAGGTTGTCCACTTTGGGGCCGTCAACCTTGTCCCAGTACTGCTTGTTGGCAGCAAAACGGATCTGCGCATCTTTCTGATAACGCTTGAAGATGAAAGGACCCGTACCTACCGGCTGCTGGTTCAGCAGTTGCGGTGTACCAGCCTTCAGCAGCTTGTCGGCGTATTCGGCCGACTGGATGGAGGCAAAGCTCATCGCCAGGTTCTGCAGGAAGGCAGCATCGATGCTCTTCAGGGTGAACTTGACGGTGTTGGCATCCAGCTTTTCGACCTTGGTGATGTTTTCATCCATGCCCATATCGGTGAAATACGGGAATTCGGTCGGGTAGGCTTTGCGGAAGGCGTTGTTCTTGTTAAGCATGCGGTCGAAGGTAAACACCACGTCGTCCGCATTGAAGTCACGTGTCGGCTTGAAGTAATCAGTAGTCTGAATCTTCACGCCCTTGCGCAGATGGAAGGTGTAGGACAGGCCATCGGCAGCCACATCCCATTTCTCGGCCAGTGCCGGCACCACCTTGGTGCCGCCGCGCTGGAATTGCACCAGGCGGTTGAACACGGTTTCGGCAGCGGCATCGAAGTCGGTGCCAGTGGTGTACTGACCCGGGTCGAAACCGGCCGGGCTACCTTCCGAGCAATATACGAGCGTACCAGCAGCTTGCGCGGCCATCGAGGCCGAGGCGATCAGGCCGGCGGCCAGCAGCATTTTTTTTGCAGCTTGCATGTGTTCTTTCCTTTTCCTTTGTACAGACTTCGTGTTTTTTATCGATCGTCCGATCTCATTAAGCGCCTTTTGGGCGGCTTTGGTCGGATACATTATGCAGAGAGGGGCAGTTTGACAAGCACCCCTCCCCTGTTTTCAGTCATTAATTGCGCGTGCACAGTAGTTGTCAGGCAAAAACTAGCACTTTTTCACCACAACACTGCCGACGGAATAACCGGCACCAAACGAAGAAATGACACCAACATCGCCGCTTTGCAGAGCATCACGGCACAGATGAAAAGCAATGATCGAGCCAGCCGAGCTGGTATTGGCATAGCGATCCAGGATCACCGGTGCTTCCTGCTCCTGCGCATCGCGGCCCAGCACGCGGCGGGCAATCAGCTGGTTCATCGCCAGATTGGCCTGATGCAGCCAGAAACGGCTGACCTGCTGCGGCTGGATGTCCAGGCTTTCCAGATGCTGCACGATGTGCTCACCCACCATCGGGCACACTTCCTTGAACACCTTGCGACCCTGCTGCACAAACAGTTTGTCGACCTGACCTATGCCCTGCTCGTCGCAACGATTGAGGAAGCCGAAATTGTTACGGATATTATTGGAGAACACGGTAGCCAGACGGGTACCGAGGATTTCGAACTGCTCGGCCGCGCTGGCCGACTCGGCAGCTTCCAGCACGATGGCGGTGCAGGCATCGCCAAAAATGAAATGACTGTCGCGGTCGCGGAAATTAAGGTGAGCCGAGCAGATTTCCGGGCTGACCACCAGCACCGCGCGCGCCTGGCCGCTCTGGATGGCATTGACCGCGGTCTGGATGCCAAAGGTGGCGGAAGAACACGCCACATTCATATCGAAGGCATAACCCTGCACACCCAGCGCCTGCTGGATCTCGATGGACACCGCCGGATAGGGGCGCTGCATATTGGAGCAGGCCACCAACACCATATCGATGTCAGCGGCGCTTCTACCTGCCTTGGCCAGCGCCGCCGTGGCCGCCGCCACGCCCATTTCGGCCTGGATCGACAACGCGTCGTTGCTGCGTTCCGGCAGGTAGGGCGTCATGCGTGCCGGGTCCAGCACCCCATCCTTGTTCATCAGGTAGCGCTGTTTGATGCCGGAAGCCTTCTCGATGAACTCGGCACTGGATTCGGCCAGCTCGGTCAGATTGCCGGCGGCGATTTCTGCGGCATGCTGCTGGTTGTATGCAGCGACATAGTGATTGAAAGCAACAACCAGCTCTTCGTTGCTGACGGCATGCGGCGGGGTAAACAGGCCGGTACCGCTGATGACCACTTTCTTCATATTCCCTGTCTCTCCGACAAAGACGCCACCAGCCACATGCCCCGCCCTTACCACGGCAAGCGGTACGGCAGCAGCGCACAGCAGGCAGCATCTGTGATTGCACCCATGTAAACGGGCGTTTGCTCGAATGATACACCAAGCCCTGCACAGCCTGTAATTAATGCCCCCGGCTGTTTATAAACCTAGTAAAATGCTCAACTTTGCTGCACTTGCGTCGCAGGTCTGGGATGCTTTGCAACAGCCATGTACGCATGGATGAATTTATAGTTGACCAAATTAGTCGGGAATTGGGTATAATAAGCCCAACCACCCACCGGAGTTTACGATCATGCGTCTCACCACCAAAGGCCGCTTTGCGGTAACCGCCATGCTGGACCTTGCCATGCGCGAAGCCAATGGCCCGGTGACACTGGCCGGCATCAGCGAACGCCAGAGCATTTCCCTTTCCTACCTGGAACAACTGTTTGGCAAACTGCGCCGTTCCGAACTGGTTGACAGCGTACGCGGCCCTGGCGGCGGCTACACCCTGGCCCGCGTCCCGGCCGATATCTCGGTGGCAGACATCATCGCCGCCGTGGATGAGCCGGTTGACGCCACCCAGTGTGGCGGCCGCGAAAACTGTCATGACAACCACCGCTGCATGACCCACGACTTGTGGACCAACCTGAACGCCACCATTTTCGACTACCTGGCCAAGGTCACCCTGGGCAGCCTGGTTGAAAAGCAGCGCGCCAAGGAAGCAGCCGCCAAAGATAGCAATGTAATGCAGGACAAGCGCGAAAGCAGCCCCCGTGCGGCTGCCTCCGCCTCCAGCGCACTGTAAGCGCACCGCATACCCGGAGAATTGATAATGAGTCAGCTCAAGCTTCCCATCTACCTCGACTATTCGGCCACTACCCCGGTCGATCCCCGCGTTGCCGCCAAGATGATTCCCTATCTGACCGAGCAGTTCGGCAACCCGGCGTCGCGCAGTCACAGCTTTGGCTGGACGGCAGAAGAGGCGGTAGAGAATGCGCGGGCAGAAGTGGCCAAGCTCCTGAATGCCGACCCCAAGGAAATCGTCTGGACTTCCGGTGCCACCGAGTCCGACAACCTGGCCATCAAGGGCGCCGCCCAGTTCTACAAGAGCCGCGGCAAGCACATCATCACCGTCAAGACCGAGCACAAGGCGGTGCTGGATACCTGTCGCGAGCTGGAACGCCAAGGCTTTGAAGTCACCTATCTGGGCGTGCAGGAAAACGGCCTGATCGACATTGAAGAATTCAAGGCGGCCATCCGTCCGGACACCATCCTGGTGTCGGTGATGTACGTCAACAATGAAATCGGCGTGATCCAGGACATTCCGCAGATTGGCGAAATCTGCCGTGAAAAAGGCATCATCTTCCATGTCGACGCCACCCAGGCGCCGGGCAAGGTAAAGATGGACATGAATGTGCTGAAGGTGGACCTGATGAGCCTGTCGGCCCACAAGGCCTACGGTCCCAAGGGTATTGGCGCACTGTACGTACGCCGCAAGCCGCGTGTACGCCTGGAAGCCCAGATGCACGGCGGTGGCCATGAGCGCGGTTTCCGCTCTGGCACCCTGCCCACTCACCAGATCGTCGGCATGGGCGAGGCTTTCCGCCTGGCCCGCGAAGAGATGGACAGCGAGAGCGAACGCATCCGCATGCTGCGCGACCGCCTGTGGAACGGTATCAAGGACATGGAAGAGGTGTACATCAACGGCGACATCGACCAGCGTGTACCGCACAACCTCAATGTCAGCTTCAACTTCGTCGAAGGCGAAAGCCTGATCATGGCGATCAAGGACCTGGCCGTTTCCAGTGGTTCGGCCTGTACCTCGGCCTCGCTAGAGCCTTCCTATGTACTGCGCGCACTGGGCCGTAACGACGAGATGGCACACAGCTCCATCCGTTTCACCCTGGGCCGCTTCACCACCGAAGAAGAAATCGACTTCGCCATTGCGCTGTTGAAAGATAAAATCGGCAAACTGCGCGAACTGTCCCCGCTGTGGGAGATGTTCAAGGAAGGCGTAGACCTGAATTCGGTACAGTGGGCCGCACACTGAACTATCAATGATTTACGGGGTGGGCCAGCCAGTTTGGCCGGCCCCGTCAGCAGGAGAGAGAACCATGGCATACAGCGACAAGTTGATGGATCACTACGAGAACCCGCGTAATGTAGGTTCCTTTGAAAAAGGCGATGACAGCGTGGGCACCGGCATGGTGGGTGCGCCGGCCTGTGGCGACGTGATGAAGCTGCAGATCAAGGTAAACGCTGATGGCGTGATCGAAGATGCCAAATTCAAGACCTACGGCTGTGGCTCGGCCATTGCCTCGTCGTCCCTGGTCACCGAGTGGGTGAAAGGCAAATCGCTGGACGAAGCCATGGCCATCAAGAATACCGCCATTGCCGAAGAACTGGCCTTGCCGCCGGTGAAGATTCACTGCTCCATCCTGGCCGAAGACGCCATCAAGGCAGCAGTCAGCGACTACAAGCAAAAGCACGGCAAGTAAGGAGCACGACATGGCTATCACTCTGTCCGCCAGCGCGGCCAACCACGTCAGCCAGTTTCTGGCCAAACGCGGCAAGGGCCTGGGCATCCGTCTGGGGGTGAAAACCTCCGGCTGCTCCGGCATGGCCTACAAGCTGGAGTTCGTCGACTCGGCCATCGAGGACGACATCACCTTCGAGAGCCATGGCGTCACCGTCTTCACCGATGCCAAGAGCCTGGCCTATCTGGACGGCACCGAACTGGATTACACCAAGGAAGGGCTCAACGAAGGTTTCAAGTTCAACAACCCCAACGTGAAAAACGAATGTGGTTGTGGCGAAAGCTTCAACGTCTGATTGCGCGCCTTCGCGCCACACTGTCGTGGATGGCCGCCCCTAGCGGCCATCTGCCAGCCAACCTGCAGTTTCCCAGCCCAAGGCCATGACCACCGAATTCTCCCAGGATTTCTTTCAGCTGTTCGGCCTGTCGCGCCGCTTCGCGCTGGATAGCCAGCAACTCGAACAATCCTGGCGTGCCGCCGCCGCCGCCGTCCACCCAGACCGTTACGCCAGCAGCCCGGATGCGGAAAAGCGCATGGCACTGATGCAGGCTACCCACGTCAACGAAGCTTATCAGACGCTGAAAAGCCCACTGCGCCGTGGCCGTTACCTGCTATCGCTGCAGGGTGTGGATACCCAGGAAGAAACCAATACCAGCATGCCGCTGGATTTCCTGATGGCGCAGATGGAATGGCGCGAAAGCATAGAAGAAGCGCGCGACAGCAGTGATGTTGACGCACTGGAAGCCCTGTCCTCCCGCCTGCGCAGCGACAAGCGTGCACTGGAAGCCGAACTGGGAAATGCTCTGGATAGCACAGCAGACTTGGACGCGGCTGCGGTGATGGTGCGAAAATTGCGCTTTCTGGAAAAACTCGATCAGGAGATCGGCGACGCCATCGAAACCCTGCTTGGCTAAGCCGTCACCACTGGCACCGCTGATGTTTCTGCTCACGCGACAACAATAAAGATTCCGTCATGGCTCTACTACAAATCGCCGAACCCGGCCTGTCCGCAGCACCACACCAGCACCGCCTGGCTGTGGGCATTGATCTTGGCACCACCAACTCGCTGGTGGCCACGGTAAGAAGTGGCGCCACCACCGTACTGGCCGACGAGTTTGGCCGTAGCCTGCTGCCCTCGGTCGTACGCTATCAGGATGGCGGCCAGGTGACGGTGGGCTATGATGCCCAGCGTGAACAGAACCATGACCCGCACAACACCATTACCTCGGTCAAACGCTTCATGGGACGCGGCCTGTCCGATATCAAGGATGCCGGCAGCCTGCCCTACCGTTTTGTCGATGCCCCCGGCATGGTGCAATTGCACACGGTGGCCGGGGTAAAAAGCCCGGTTGAGGTATCGGCCGACATCCTGCGTACCCTCGCCCAGCGTGCCGCGGCCACTCTTGGTGGCGAACTGACTGGCGCGGTGATTACCGTCCCGGCCTATTTTGACGACGCC
Source organism: Aquitalea palustris (assembly GCF_003693445.1). GTDB lineage: Bacteria > Pseudomonadota > Gammaproteobacteria > Burkholderiales > Chromobacteriaceae > Aquitalea > Aquitalea palustris. The sequence continues at coordinate 14,031 of NZ_RFAR01000047.1, forward strand.
CAGCGCCAGGCCACCAAGGATGCCGCCCGGCTCGCCGGCCTCACCGTACTGCGCCTGCTGAACGAACCCACCGCTGCCGCCATTGCCTACGGTCTGGACAATGGCGCAGAAGGCACTTACGTGGTGTACGACCTGGGCGGTGGTACTTTTGACATCTCCATCCTCAAACTCACCCGTGGTGTCTTTGAAGTGCTGTCCACCAGTGGCGATTCCGCCCTGGGCGGCGATGACTTCGACCACCGCGTGTATTGCTGGATTCTGGAGCAAGCCGACCTGCACGGCCTGTCCGCCCAGGACACCCGCCTGTTGCTCACCCGAGCCCGCGAAGCGAAAGAAGCACTCACCGAGCACAGTGACACCCGCATCACCGCCATCCTGTCCGATGGCAACGCGGTAGACCTGACGCTGGATCAGGACACCTTCCGCCAGATCACCAAGACCCTGGTCGACAAGACCCTGCTGCCGGTACGCAAGGCGCTGCGCGATGCCGACATCAGCGCTGGCGACGTCAAGGGTGTGGTGATGGTGGGGGGTGCCACCCGCATGCCGCACATCCAGAAGGCCGTGGCCGACTTCTTCGGCCAGCCGCCCTTGACCAATCTGGACCCGGACAAGGTGGTTGCCCTCGGTGCGGCCATTCAAGCCAATGTACTGGCCGGCAACAAGGGCGAGGACGAATGGCTGCTGCTGGACGTGATTCCGCTGTCGCTGGGCATCGAAACCATGGGCGGCCTTACCGAAAAGATCATCCCGCGTAACAGCACCATTCCGGTGGCCCGTGCCCAGGAATTCACCACTTTCAAGGATGGCCAGACTGCCATGTCCATCCATGTATTGCAGGGCGAGCGTGAGCTGGTGGCCGACTGCCGCAGCCTGGCGCAATTCGTACTGCGTGGCATTCCGCCCATGGTGGCCGGTGCTGCCCGCATCCGCATCACCTTCCAGGTAGACGCCGACGGCCTGCTGGCGGTATCTGCCCGCGAAATGACCAGCGGCGTGGAAGCCAGCATCGAAGTGAAACCCTCCTACGGCCTGTCCGACGACGCCATCAGCCAGATGCTGAGCGACTCGCTGGCCCATGTGCAGGACGACATTGAAGCGCGCAAACTGCGCGAAGCCATTGTCGATGCCGACAGCCTGCGCGATGCCACGCTGGCCGCGCTGCGCATCGATGGTGACCTGCTCACTGCCGAAGAAACCAGCGCCATCCAGCTGGTATTGCAGCAACTGGAACAAGCCATTGCCAGCCAGACCACCCTGCAAGTCAACCAGGCCACCCATCGCCTGAACAAGGCCACCGAAGACTTTGCCGCCCGCCGCATGGATCGCAATATCCAGCGCGCACTCAAGGGCCAGAAAATTTCCGAGCTATAAGGACCCGCCATGCCACGCCTGATTGTGCTGCCCCACGCCGACCTCTGCCCCGAAGGCGCAGTGATCGACAACGCCGAAACCGGCAAAAACATCTGCGAGGTGTTGCTGGAACACGATATCGAAATCGAACATGCCTGCGAGCTGTCCTGTGCCTGCACCACCTGCCACTGCATTGTGCGCGAAGGCTTTGATTCGCTGAATGAAGCAGACGAGCTGGAAGAAGACATGCTGGACAAGGCCTGGGGGCTGGAATCGCAGTCGCGCCTGTCCTGCCAGGCGGTGATCGGTGACGAAGACCTGGTGGTGGAAATTCCGCGTTACACCATCAACCACGCCCGCGAACACCATTAAGACTTCTTCATCCGCCGGTTTGCCGGGCAGGATGCGCTAGCACAGAAGAAAGGAGAACAGGATGAAATGGACCGACGTTAACGACATCGCCATCGAGCTGGTGGAGAGCCATCCCGACATCGACCCCAAAACCGTGCGCTTTGTCGACCTGCACAACTGGGTGATTGCCCTGCCAGACTTCGACGACGACCACAGCCGTGGCGGCGAGCGGGTACTGGAGGCCATCCAGCAAGCCTGGATAGACGAGGCCGAGTAAGCCCCCGCTGCTGCACCGACGCCCTGCCCTGCAGGGCGTTGTGCTTTCTGCTGCTTAAAAAACGGGCGATGCTGGCCGGAGCCGACAGGCTGTTATAAGATTGTTCACAATCTTTGCTACTCTCGCCAGCCCCCGCTGCGCGGTCTCGGAGCCTGCCCCATGTTTACCCTGATCATTGGCAACAAGAATTTGTCTTCCTGGTCGCTACGCCCCTGGCTGGTGCTGAAAATGCTGAACGAGCCCTTCGAGGAAAAGCATATCGACCTCACCGCCAGCGACTGCAAGACACGCATCCTCGCCTGCAACCCTGCCGGCAAGGTGCCGCTGCTGATCGACCAGCAGCTGCGCATCGGTGACAGCCTGGCCATCTGCGAATATCTGGCCGAATGTTTTCCCGCCGCCGGACTGTGGCCGGATGATGCATCCACCCGCGCTATTGCCCGGGCCGTGGTGGCAGAAATGCATGCCGGCTTTGCCGCCCTGCGCAGCGAACTGCCGATGAATGTCTGTGGCGACTTCCCGGCCAGCACACCGGGTGCAGCCGCCCAGGCCGACATCGAGCGCATCAGCAGCCTGTGGGAAAGCCTGCGTCAACAACATCAAGGCAATGGCCCCTTCCTGTTTGGCCAGTTCAGCATCGCCGACGCCTTTTTCGCCCCGGTGGTATGGCGCTTTCATAGCTACCATGTGGCACTGGATGGCCATGCTGCCGCCTACGCCACCCACATGCGCCAGCTCCCTGCCATGCAGGAATGGCTGGCCGCCGCGCAACAGGAAGAACAGGCGTCCGCCTCCAGCAAATAAATACCGCAATCCTGATGGAACAACGCGCCATAACTCATTAAAATGGCGCGTTTTTTTATGCGTTATTGCGTCAAGAGGCTTACAGCATGACTACCCCGTTCATTATCGGCGTTGCCGGCGGCAGCGGCAGCGGCAAGACCACGGTAACCGCCAAGGTGCTGGAAACCATCGGTCCCGACATGGCGGCCGTCATCGTGCAGGACTATTACTACCGGGATCAGGCCCACCTGACCTTCGAGCAGCGCCTCGCCACCAATTACGACCACCCGCATGCCTTCGACTGGCCCTTGCTGATCGAACATATCGAAGAGCTGCTAGCCGGCCGGCCCATCGACATGCCGGTCTACGATTTCACCCACCACACCCGTGCGACAGAAACCATTACGGTAAAGCCCGCGCCGGTCATCGTCATCGAGGGGCTGTTTCCGCTATACGATGCCGCGCTGCGCGACATGATGTCGCTGAAGATTTTTGTGGATACCGACCCGGACGTGCGCTTCATCCGCCGTCTGCAACGCGATATCCGCGAACGCGGCCGCAGCGCCGACCATGTGATCGAACACTACCTGGCCACCGTGCGTCCCATGCACAACCAGTTCATTGAGCCGACCAAACGCTTTGCCGACGTGATCCTGCCGCATGGTGCCAACGATCCGGCGGTGGACATCATCACCACCAAGGTCGCCAGCCTGATCAGCAACTGAGACCGCTCGGCCTCCAGGCGGGCTGCCCGCGCAGCCCGTCGCCATCTTTTCTCCCCCTCTTGCTGCAACTGCCGGCCAATAACAGGCGGACAGCTGCGTCATTTCCGCGGCTAGCAGTGGCTGCGAGCCGCGCGTGACTGATGCTGTCCCCCTGCCACGATGCTGGCCTGCCCAAACCTGACAGCAAAATTGCCTCGTCTTTCCGCTGACTTAGCACTTTCCTCTACTACGCCCGCCGCTTTCTCCCCTGACAAGCAGCTGCCACACCTGCCGTGAAGAGCGGCACGGTACGTCCTTTAGGCCAGCAGCCAGCAGAACAGACTTGCCGGAAAGTCAGGCCCGATCGTGTCGCAATAATGCCGCACTTAACCTGACCTAAAGACAGGGATTTCCTGGCTTACCTGAAATAAATTTTCAAAATTAATGAATATTTTTACGATTTTTGATAATTTTTTTCAAAATAATCATGAGGAGATGGCCATGGCGCAACAGGAACACGCAGCGCAGACGCTGAACCGCGCGACCAAGGGGCTGGGTAGCAGCCCCGCATCCTGCACCCTGCAACAGCTAGCCCAACTGGGCTGGAACATCCTGCGCGAGGATGTCAGCCTGCCGGTGGCATTACTGCGCCAGAGCCGTATCGAACACAATCTGCAATGGATGCAGCAGTTCATGCAGCGCTACGGCGTAGAACTGGCCCCGCATGGCAAAACCACCATGAGCCCGGCGCTGTTCCACATGCAGCTGGCGCATGGTGCCTGGGGCATCACCCTGGCCACCGCCCCGCAAGTGCATGCCGCCTATCTGCATGGTATCCGCCGCTTACTGCTGGCCAACCAGCTGGTGGGCAAGGCCAATATGGCCATCATCTCGCGCCTGCAACAGCAAGACCCCGACTTCAGCTTCTGCTGCATTGTCGACTCCGCCGCCAACGTTGATGCACTGGGCCGCTTCTTTGCCCAGAACGGGCAAACCTTGCGCATTTTGCTGGAATACGGCGTGGAAGGCGGCCGTACCGGTGTGCGTTCACCGCAGCAGGAAGATGAAGTGCTGGCGGCGATTGCCCGCTGGCCACAATCGCTCAGCCTGATCGGAGTGGAAATCTACGAGGGCGTGCTGCAACAAGAAGAAGACATCCGGGCCTTCCTGCGCAGCGTGGTGGCCCGTACCCGCGAGCACGCCGCGCGCCGGCTGTTCCGTGAAGAGAAAATCCTGCTCAGCGGTGCCGGCTCGGCCTGGTACGACGTGGTAGCCGACGAGTTCTCTGGCCTCGACCTGGGCCAGCCACTGCAGGTGCTGCTGCGCCCAGGCTGCTATCTCACCCACGATGTCGGCATCTATCTGCATGCCGAACAGCGCATCCAGAGCAATAACCCGGTGGCCCGCGAAATGGGGCGCAGCCTGCAGCCGGCACTGCAATTGTGGGCTTATGTGCAATCGATCCCGGAAAGTGGCCGCGCCATCATTGCACTGGGCAAGCGCGATGCTGCTTTCGACGCCGGCCTGCCGCAAGTATCACTACATTTCCGCCCGGGCAGCAGTACGACACCACAGCCGGCCCCGGCGGACTGGATCGTCAGTGCAATGATGGACCAGCACGCCTTCATGCGTATTCCGGCCGACGCCGACCTGCAGGTGGGCGACATGCTGGCCTTCGAGATATCCCATCCCTGCCTCACCTTCGACAAATGGCGTCAGCTGCTGCTGGTGGACGATGCCCTCAATGTCACCGGTGCGGTGGAAACCCTGTTTTAGACCAGAAGCACCACCAAGACCGCCCCCGCAACGTACGGGGGCGGCACCCTCCCCCCTACTACAAGGAGAACCCACATGACCCCAGTTCTGGGCAGCCAGCTGCTGCTCTATGCCGCCATCGCCATTATCGCGCTGGTGGTTCTGATAGCACGTTATCGCATCAACCCCTTTATCGTCCTGACGGTGGTTTCCATCGGCCTGGCCCTGGCCGCGCAGATGCCGGCCAAGGACATCATGGCCGCCTATGAAACAGGGGTGGGCAAAACGCTGGGCCATATCGCGCTGGTGGTGGCCTTGGGCACCATGCTGGGCAAGATGATGGCCGAATCGGGCGGTGCCGAGCGCATTGCCCTGACGCTGATCGATAAGTTCGGCGAGAAGAACGCGCACTGGGCCATGGTATGCATCGCCTTTGTCTGTGGTCTGCCACTGTTCTTCGAGGTGGGCTTCGTGCTGCTGATTCCGATTGCCTTTACCGTGGCCAAGCGCGCCGGGGTGTCCATGCTGCTGGTCGGCCTGCCGATGGTGGCTGGCCTGTCGGTGGTGCATGGCCTGGTGCCGCCACACCCGGCAGCCATGCTGGCGGTGAGCGAATATGGTGCGCAGGTAGGCAAGACGGTGTTCTACGCCATCATTGTCGGCGTACCGACTGCCATCATCGCCGGCCCGCTGTTTGCCAAGTTCATTGCGCCGCGTATTGATCTGCCTGCGGAAAACCCGATTGCCAGCCAGTTTACCGAGCGTGAAACCGGCAAGCGCGAACTGCCAGGCTTTGGCATCACCATCGCCACCATCCTGTTGCCGGTATTCCTGATGCTGCTGGGGGGCTGGGCCAATGTGCTGACCGACAAGGGTAGCGCCATGAACGGCCTGTTGCTGTTCATCGGCAACTCGGTCATCGCCTTGTTGATCGCCACTCTGGTCAGTTTCTGGACGCTGGGTATTGCCCGTGGCTTCAGCCGCGACAACATCCTCAAGTTCACCAATGAATGCCTGGCGCCGACTGCTGCCATTACCTTGCTGGTGGGCGCGGGTGGCGGTCTTAACCGCATCCTGATCGAAACCGGTGTCACCAAGGAAATCATTGCCCTGTCGGCAGAATTCCAGCTGTCGCCCCTGCTGCTGGGCTGGTTGCTGGCGGTGCTGATGCGGGTGGCCACCGGCTCGGCCACGGTGGCCATGACCACCGCCGCCGGCATTGTCGCCCCCATTGCCCTGGCCAGCGGCTATCCGCACCCGGAATTGCTGGTGCTGGCCACCGGAGCCGGCTCGCTGATTCTGTCCCACGTCAACGATGGCGGTTTCTGGCTGGTCAAGGAATACTTCAACATGACCGTTATCCAGACCCTGAAAACCTGGACTGTTCTGGAAACCCTGATCTCCGTCGTCGCCTTCCTGCTGACCCTGGGCCTGGCCCAGCTGCTGTAAGCGCACGACCGCACCTGAAGAAAGCCCTAGCGTGGACATCCTGTATCTGATTCGCAGTCGTCTGGACCAGCTCAGCCCAACCCAGCTGAAAGTCGCCGAAGCCATTCTGGACGACGTCCGTTTTGCCGCCTCAGCCGGCATCGAACAACTGGCAGCCAAGGCTGGCGTCAGCCCGGCAGCGATGTCACGCTTTGCCAAGGCCATGGACTGCGAGGACATCCGCACCCTGCGCATGCGGCTGGCGCAGGCGGCCACGGTAGGACAGCGCTTTCTGGATGGCAGCCCGCTGCCCGCCGCGCCTGCCAGTTTTTTCGGCAATATCGTCGCCGATATCGAAAGCACCCTGCGTCGCCACCTGGCCGGTTTTGACGAGCAGCAGTTCAGCGCCGCTGTCGACCTGATCTGCCAGGCCGATCGCCTGGTGGCTTTCGGCGTGGGTGGTGGCTCCACCGTATTTTCCGACGAACTGCAGTTCCGCCTGGTCAGGCTGGGCCATGTACTGACCGCCTATCACGACCCGGTGCTGATGCGCATTACCGCGGCCACGCTGGGGCCGCATGATCTGCTGATCGTGCTGTCCACCACCGGCATCACACCCGAACTGCTGGCGGCAGTGGACATCGCCCGTGGCTACGGCACCCGCCTGCTGGCGCTGACCCGGCCGGACAGCCCGCTGGCACAGCGGGCCGATGTGGTGCTGCCGGTATTCCTGGACGAAACCGACTTCATCTACAAACCCACGGCAGCCCGTTACGGCATGCTGCTGGCGGTAGACATCCTCGCCACCGAACTGGCACTGCGCCAGCCGGAGCACAGCCAGGAGCTGCTGCGCCGCGTCAAGCTGGCACTGGATGATTACCGCCACGGCGAAGACCGGCTGCCGCTTGGAGACTGAACCATGCACAGCTACGACACCCTGATCCGCCGCGTCACCATTGTCGACGGCAGCGGCGCAGCCGCCTATGTCGCCGATGTCGGCATCAGCCAGCAGCGCATTGCCCTGCTGGGTGACGCTGGCACGGCCACCGCCGAGCACACCATCGATGGCCAGGGCCTGACGCTGGCACCCGGCTTTATCGATGTCCACACCCACGACGACACCATGGTGATACGCCAGCCGCAGATGCTACCCAAGCTCAGCCAGGGCGTGACCACGGTGATTGTCGGCAATTGCGGCATCAGTGCCTCGCCGGTCAGCCTGCAAGGTGAACCGCCAGACCCGATGAACCTGCTGGGGCCAAAAGACGCTTTTCGCTACCCGCGCTTTGCCGACTACCGCGCAGCAGTGGAACAGGCTGAACCGGCGGTCAATGTGGCAGCGCTGGTGGGGCATACCGCCTTGCGCAGCAATCATCTGGAGCGGCTGGACCGCACTGCCACGCCGGCCGAAATCAGCGCCATGCGCGCCCAGCTGGCCGACAGCCTGCGTCATGGTGCGCTGGGCCTGAGCAGCGGGCTGGCCTATGCCTCGGCCTTCAGTGCCGACAGCAGTGAAGTGGAACAACTGGCAGCCGAGCTGAACAGCTGTGGCGGCATCTACACCACCCATCTGCGCAGCGAATTCGAACCGGTACTGGAAGCCATGGACGAAGCCTGGCGGGTTGGCCGCCATGCCAATAGCCCGGTCATCGTGTCGCACATGAAATGTGCCGGTAAAGGCAACTGGGGCCGTAGCCCGCAGTTGCTGACCTCGCTGGAACAGGCTGCCAGCCGGCAACAGGTGGGCTGCGACTGCTACCCCTATTCGGCCAGCTCCTCCACGCTCGACCTGAAACAGGTGACCGCTGATTTTGAAATCTTCATCACCTGGTCCACCCCGCATCCGGAGATGGCCGGCCAGACCCTGCAAGCCATTGCCGAACAATGGCAGCTCCCTTTGCTGGATGCCGCCCGCAAATTGCAACCGGCTGGTGCGGTGTACCACGGCATGGAGCCGGCCGATGTGGAAAACATTCTGCGTCATCCGCTGACCATGGTCGGCTCGGATGGCCTGCCGGAAGACCCGCTGCCCCACCCGCGACTGTGGGGGGCTTTTCCGCGCGTACTGGGCTACTACTGCCGCGAACGCCAGCTGTTCAGCCTGGAAACCGCCGTACACAAGATGACCGGTCTGTCCGCCAGCCGTTTCGCCCTGGACGAGCGCGGCCTGATCCGCCCCGGCTACTGGGCCGATCTGGTGCTGTTCGACGCCGCCACCATTCAGGACAGCGCCACCTTCCACGCCCCCATCCAGGCAGCAGCCGGCATTGCAGCGGTCTGGGTCAATGGCGTGCTCAGCTGGCAGGACAAGGCGGCCACTGGCGTGCGTGCCGGCCGCTTTCTGCCGCGTACCCGCGACATCCGCTGCAGCTTTCCCGCCTTTACCCCTCTGACCTCAGACAAGGAAACCCGCTCATGAGCGATTTGAAACGATTTGGCATTGCCGGTGGTACCGGCGGCCAGCAAATGCCGTTTGCCCGTGCCGTACAGGCCGCCGATGGCTGGCTGTATGTCTCCGGCCAGACCCCGATGGTCAATGGCGAAGTGATTGAAGGTGGCATCGTCACCCAGTCGCACCAATGCATCCAGAACGTGATGGCCATTCTGGAAGAAGCCGGCTATGGCCCGGAACACGTGGTGCGCTGTGGCGTATGGCTGGATGATACCCGCGACTTTGCCTCGTTCAACCGCGTGTTCCTGCAGTACTTTGGCGAGCACCCGCCCGCCCGCGCCTGCGTGCAATCCAGCATGGTGATCGACTGCAAGGTCGAAGTGGACTGCATCGCCTACAAAAAGCCCTAGTCCCTTGCCCCTCACCCGAGGGGCATACCCCGCACGGAGAAAAACCCAACCATGCATATAGCCTGCCTTGGTGAGGGCATGATCGAACTGAGTGGTCAGCCCCTGCAGCGCCGTTTTGGCGGAGACACGCTCAATACCGCCATCTATCTGGCCCGGCTGCTGGCCGACAGCCCGCACGATGTCCGCTATCTGAGCGGCATGGGCAAAGACAATTTGAGCCGCCAGTTACTGGCCGACTGGCAGGCAGAAGGCGTGGATGTCAGCCATATTGTCATCCAGCCGGGGAAACTGCCTGGTCTGTACATGGTGGAAACCGATGCCCAGGGCGAACGCAGCTTTCTCTACTGGCGTAGCGACAGTGCCGCACGGCATTATTTTGCCTCAGGCATCGATTTTTCCAGCCTGCTCAACCCCACCCACCTGCATGCGCTATACCTTTCCGGCATTTCGCTGGCCCTGTTCAACGAAGCCGAACGGCAGCGGCTGCTGGATGCCTTGCAGGTATTCAAACAAGCAGGCGGCAAAATATGGTTCGACAACAACTTCCGCCCCTCGCTGTGGAGCGCGGCGCAGGCGCGTGCCGGTCATGAAGCCGTACTGGCGCTGGCCGATATCGGCCTGCTGACACTGGATGATGAAAGAGCACTGTACGGCAATGAAGATGCCGAAGCCGTCGCCAGCCGCACTCTGGCACTGGGCTGTGCCGAAGTGGTGATCAAGCGTGGTGGCGAACCCTGCCTGCTGGCCATGGCAGGGCTACGGGAAGAAGTGTTCGCCACCGCCGTGCCACGGGTGGTGGACACCACCGCAGCTGGCGATTCCTTTGCCGCCGGCTATCTGGCCAGCCGTACCCTGGGTTATAGCCCGTCACAAGCAGCCGCCTATGCCCACCGGCTGTCGGCTGCTGTCATTGCCCATGCCGGAGCCATCATTCCCCTCGCCGCGATGCCACTACGCTAGTCCCCTGCTTGCCGCTAACGGCCCGGACCTCTTCACGGTAGCCTGCTGAAGTGGTCCGGGCCGTTCTTTGTAATGGGAAATCATATAGAGAAATTTCTTAGTTAATTAATAGAATAATCTTATGTTTGATTTTATTTAAAATGAATAAGCTATTTCCCAACTACCGCATCAGCCAAACAAACCTGACTGCCCTCCTCTCCCGCATACTGGAACCGCGCCATGCGCAAAACAATATTATTCATTGCGGCCTTGCTGTTGGCTGCATTTTGGCTTGGATCTAGCCAGGCACGCTGCGCGCCATGGATAGTCAACACCTCGTCCGCCAGCAACGGAGCCCTGTTCATGATCACCGATACCAAAAGCGGCATCGCCAGCAACCAGCCCAACTTCACCGCCATCAGTGGCTGGTCCAGCGACCGCCTGGTCAGCCCCCTGGGGACCTGTGATATGTATGGCGGCGGTTTTTATTTCATCCTGGATGGCAGCGCATCGCCACCACTGAAACTGACTGCAAGCGGCATGAGCAGCGCGGTGGGCAGCTATAACGAAAGCGGCGTCAACTATCCGGTTTACCCCAGCTCGGTACCCGGCATCGGTTTCATCATCAAACAACGCATCGTCAGCCCGGCCAGCGCCACCGTTCCCGGCGGCACGGCCATCAGCTTTACACCAACAGCCAGCCAGCAAAGCTTCAATAGCTATATTGCCGGCAAGCTGATCAAAACCGGCGATATCGGCAATGTGAATGTCTCTGCCATTCGTCTGCCGGTCACCTATACCCTGACCTTTACCGGCCGCTTTGCTGGCGAAATCAGTACGGCCAGCAACAGTTTCAGTGGTACTGCTGTTGGTAACTACACCGTGCAGAACGTCAGTTGCACGGTCAATACCAGCTCATTGCAAGTCACACTCGCCAGCATCGCGCCGACCGACCTGCCCGGCCTCAACAGTACCGCCAAACCGACACCATTCAATCTGGGGTTGAACTGTCCGAGCAGCAGCAGCGTGGCGATTTACATGACGCTGACCGACAACAGCAACCCCGGCAATACCGGTAATCTGCTGAGTCTTAGCCCAGGCTCCAGTGCCAGCGGGGTCAACTTGCAGATTCTGCGCAATAGCGGCAGCCCCAGCCTGGTCAACTTCGGCCCGGACTCCAGCGCAGCGGGCAACCTCAACCAGTTGCTGATGGCTACCAATGCCACCGGCAGCCAGACCTTTCCCTTTCTGGTGCGCTATATCCGCACCGGCACGCTGTCCGGCGGCACGGTCAATGGCCAGGCCACCTTCACCATGAGCTATCAATGACCATACCCGCCTTGCCTTGCCCAATGCGGTAACTGATTGTCAAAGAGGCCCTTGCGGGCCTCTGGTGCTGATACGGTTCGGTTTTACCAGGGCCAACCCTCAGTGCTGTTTCCACCACCAGCTGGTATCCGGTTTGGCATTACCGGGCGGCAATTCGGTATTGGTGATCTGGGTGGTTTGCCAGCCATTGGCAGCCAGCAAGCGGATGGCGTCGGCATGGTGGAGCAAGAATAGCGCCTTGAAACTGCCATCGCGTTCGGCCATTTTCAGGCCCTGCAGCACACGGCTGGCCAATGCGGTGTTTTCCTTGCTGACCCAGAAGTAGACAGGAAAGGGGTAATAGAGGGCCTTGGTTTTCTCCAGCGTCAGTGCGGGATAGCGGGGCAGCTGTTCCTGCATTTCGCTGCCCACCTCGTTCAGCCCACGCGGGAAGGCATCAAAACGGCCGGCCACCAGCATCTCGAACAGGCTTTCATAGCCAATGGCTGCCAGCATCTGGTAACCGTTGTTCTTCATGATGGGATAGTCAGCCCACTGGCCGTTTAGGCCCAGCCGGACTCCGGCGCGGAACTGCTGTGCGTTCATGCGAGCAAAACGTGCGCTATCTTCCTTGCGCACAAAAAATACCCGGTAACCGATGATGCCCTTGAGGATGTCCATGCGCACCGGCTGCAGCAGCCTTTCCCGCTGTGCGTTCGGGGCAAAGGCCAGCACATCCACCTTGCCAGAACTCAGCAACTGTTCGGCACGCCACTGGGTTACCTTGTCATTGAGCGGCACCAGCTCGTAGTGGCGGTGATCCAGCTTTTCCATGTGATCCAGCGCCAGCTTGAACAAGGCCCAGCGGTAGGTGTAAATGCTACCGCCGGGGTAATAGCGAATGATATTTTCAGCCGCCTGGGCCGCCGGGCTGGCAAGCAGGCAGCACAATGCCAGCAGGTAACTGCACCGCGCAAGGCGGCCAATGAGTGTGCTGGCAATACTGGATGATGGCATGTGTCCCGTCCTGAGCGCTGCCTTAGCATACGCGGACAATATGAAAGTTCATGGATGTTCGCGAAACGGGCAGTCTGTCTGCCCAGCATACTGCGGCACACAGGAATAACAAGTTTTGTAAATAGCGCAGAATGACGGGAGCGGGACTGGGAGGACACTAGCCAGCAAACCAGCGGGGATGCGCAACTTCCTGTCGCGCATCCCCGGCAATCACGCTTGGCTGACTGGCAATGACAGCATTTCTACCGCCCGGCAGGCCGCCGGGCGCAAGTCTTGCGCCTCACCTTGCTGTAGCGCCAGCGCCAGCCGCTGACGCATGGCCGGGGCCCAGAAGCGTTGCAGATGGCTGGCGATTTCCGCCGCGGCTTCTTCCTCACTGCAGTCGGCGCTGAAAAAGTCGCTGATCTGATTGGCCATCTTCACCAGATGTGACGGGTTCATTGCACCTCCTCCCCACGGCCTTGCCGCAGCAGTTCCTGTTGCTGACGGCTGAAATGGCGGTAGCGTTGCTGCCATTCCGACGGCTGGTTGACCTTGATGATTTCCACTGCGGTCACCTTGTATTCCGGGCAGTTGGTGGCCCAGTCGGAATTATCCGTGGTGATGACATTGGCCCCGGATTCCGGGAAATGGAAGGTGGTGTACACCACCCCGGCGGCCACCCGTTCGCTCACCCTGGCGCGCAGCACAGTCTCACCGGCGCGGCTGGCCACGCCCACCCAGTCGCCATCGACAATGCCACGGTTTTCGGCATCGGCCGGGTGGATTTCCAGCCGGTCTTCCTCGTGCCAGGCCACATTGTCGGTGCGGCGGGTTTGCGCGCCGACATTGTACTGGCTGAGGATGCGTCCGGTGGTGAGCAGCAGCGGGAAGCGGCCGTTGACGCGCTCTTCGGTCGGTACATAGCGGGTAATCATGAAACGGCCCTTGCCACGCACGAATTCACCGATATGCATGGTGACCGTACCATCCGGCGCTGCCGCATTGCATGGCCATTGCAGGCTGCCGTGGCGCTCCAGCGCGGCATAGCTGACGCCGCTGAAGGTGGGCGTCAGGCGGGCGATTTCATCCATGATTTCTGACGGATGACGGTAATCCATGGCATAGCCCAAGGCCTGGGCTAGGGCCACGGTGACTTCCCAGTCGGCCTTGCCGCCCAGCGGGTCCATCACCTTGCGCACGCGCGAGATGCGGCGCTCGGCATTGGTAAAAGTGCCGTCTTTTTCCAGGAAGGAGCTGCCCGGCAAGAATACATGGGCGAACTTGGCGGTTTCATTCAGGAAAATATCCTGCACCACCACGCACTCCATGGCCGACAGCGCGGCAGTGACATGCTGGGTATTGGGGTCGCTCTGCGCGATGTCTTCGCCCTGGCAGTACAGCGCCTTGAAGCTGCCATCCAGCGCGGCTTCGAACATATTGGGAATGCGCAGGCCGGGTTCGTTATGCAGCGACACGCCCCAGGCCTGTTCGAATTCGGCGCGCACCACGTCGTCCGACACATGGCGGTAACCGGGGAATTCGTGCGGGAAGCTGCCCATATCGCAGGAGCCCTGCACATTGTTCTGGCCGCGCAGCGGGTTCACCCCCACGCCTTCGCGGCCGATATTGCCGGTGGCCATGGCCAGGTTGGCAATCGCCATCACCGAGGTGCTGCCCTGGCTGTGTTCAGTCACCCCCAGGCCGTAATAGATGGCGGCATTGCCAGCGCTGGCATACAGCCGGGCGGCGGCGCGGATGTCGTCGGCGGGCACACCACACACGGCGGCCATTGCCTCCGGCGCGTGTTCCGGCTGGGCGACAAAGTGCCGCCAGTGACCAAAGGCTGCGCTATCGCAACGGGCGGCAACAAAGTCTTCGTCCAGCAGCCCTTCGCTGACGATGACATGGGCCAGCGCATTGAGCATGGCCACATTGGTGCCGGGCCGCAGCGCCAGATGATGGGCGGCGCGGGCGTGGATGGCATCCACCAGATCGATACGGCGCGGGTCGATGACAATCAGCTGCGCACCCTCACGCAGACGACGCTTGAGCTGGGAGGCAAATACCGGGTGGGCGTCGCTGGGGTTGGCGCCGATCACCAGCACCACATCGGCCTGCATCACCGAGTCGAAGCTCTGGGTACCGGCGGACTCACCCAGCGTCTGTTTCAGGCCATAGCCGGTGGGCGAATGGCAGACGCGGGCGCAGGTGTCGACATTGTTATTGCCAAAGGCGGCACGCACCAGCTTTTGCACCAGATAGGTTTCTTCATTGGTACAGCGGCTGGAGGTGATACCGCCCACCGCATCGCGGCCATATTTTTGCTGGATGCGGCGGAATTCGCTGGCGGCGTGGTTCAGCGCCACGTCCCAGCTGACTTCCTGCCACGGCGCGTCGATGCTGCTGCGTATCATCGGCTTGGTGATGCGGTCCGGGTGGGTGGCATAGCCCCAGGCAAAACGGCCCTTGACGCAGGAGTGGCCATGGTTGGCCTGGCCGTTCTTGTCCGGCACCATGCGCACCAGCTGGTTGCCCTTGAGCTCGGCACGGAAGGAGCAGCCCACGCCGCAATAGGCGCAGGTGGTGATGACGCTGCGCTCCGGCTGGCCCCACTGGATGACGCTCTTTTCCATCAGCGTGGCGGTGGGACAGGCCTGCACGCAGGCTCCGCAAGACACGCATTCGGAGCCAAGAAAATCCGCCCCGCCCGCCGGACTGACGCGGGATGCAAAACCGCGTCCGGCAATGGTCAGCGCAAACGTGCCCTGGGTTTCTTCACAGGCGCGCACGCAGCGGTTGCACACGATGCACTTGGACGGGTCGTAATCAAAATAAGGATTGGAAACGTCTTTCTGGTCCTGCAGATGGTTGGCCCCGTCCATGCCGTAGCGCACTTCGCGCAGGCCCACCTGCCCGGCCACGGTTTGCAGCTCGCAATTGCCATTGGCACTGCAGGTGAGGCAATCCAGCGGATGGTCGGAAATATACAGCTCCATCACGCCACGGCGCAGCTTGGCCAGTTTGTCGCTTTGGGTACGCACCACCATGCCGGGCGATACCGGGGTGGTACAGGAGGCCGGATAGCCGCGATGACCGTCGATTTCCACCATGCACATGCGGCAGGAGCCAAACGGCTCCAGGCTGTCGGTGGCGCACAGCTTGGGGATGGCCGTATCCAGCAGTGCCGCCGCGTGCATGACAGAAGTACCCGGCGGCACGCTGATGTTCTGGCCGTCGATGGTGAGGGTGATGCTGGCCTCGCCGGGGCGGGCCGGCGTGCCCATGTCCTTGTTGCAGGATGCACCTGCTCCGCATTGGCAGCTCATCGTGCTTGCTCCTGAGTGTCCAGCCCGAAGTCGGCCGGAAAATGACGCATGGCACTTTGTACCGGAAACGGCGTCATGCCGCCCAGCGCGCACAAGGAGCCGTATTGCATGGTGTCGCACAGATCATCCAGCAGCGCGCGCTGACGCTCGCGCTCGGCGCTATCCGGCGCGGCCAGCAGGCGCTCGATGACTTCCACCCCGCGGGTCGAGCCAATACGACAGGGCGTGCATTTGCCGCAGGATTCCTCGGCACAGAACTGCATGGCAAAGCGTGCCATCTGCCCCAGGTGCAGGCTGTCATCGCACAGCACCGCGCCACCGTGGCCCAGCATGGCACCTATCGCCGCCAGCGCTTCGTAATCCAGCGGGGTATCAAACTGCGACGGTGGAATCCACGCACCCAGCGGGCCGCCCAGTTGCACCGCTTTCACCGGTTTGCCGCTGGCGGTGCCGCCGCCGTAATCGAACACCAGCTCACGCAAGGTCAGACCAAACGCCCGCTCCACCAGCCCGCCACGTCGTACATTGCCTGCCAGCTGGAAAGCCATGGTGCCCAGCGAGCGGCCCATGCCGAAATTGCGATACCAGCTGGCTCCGCGCGACATGATCAGCGGTACCGAAGCCAGCGACAGCACGTTGTGCACTAGGGTGGGCTGGCCGAACAGGCCGTGCAAGGCCGGTAGCGGCGGCTTGGCGCGTACCGTGCCACGGCGGCCTTCGACAGATTCCAGCAGCGAGGTTTCCTCGCCGCAGATATAGGCCCCGGCACCCTCGCGCACTTCAATCTCAAATTCATGGCCGCCGTGGGCCACATCCGCCCCCAGATAGCCATGGGCGCGGGCAATGTCGATAGCCTCACGCAGCACGGCAATGGCCGGGGCGTATTCGGAGCGCACATAGATATAACCTCGGCTAGCACCGACCGCCAGCCCGGCAATGGTCATGCCCTCAATCAGCAGGAAGGGGTCGCCCTCCATCAGCATGCGGTCGGCAAAGCTGCCGGAATCGCCCTCGTCGGCATTGCATACCACGTATTTCTGTTCGGCCTGGGCCTGACGCACGGTGCGCCATTTGATACCAGCCGGGAAGGCTGCACCGCCACGGCCACGCAGGCCGGATTCCAGCACCTCGGCCACGATTTCGTCGTGGCTCAGCCGCGCAGCATGTTCCAGCCCCTGATAGCCGCCGTGAGCCAGATAATGTTCTAGCGACAGCGGACTGGTAATGCCGGCACGGGCAAACAGCAGGCGCTGCTGGGTTTTCAGATAAGGCAGTTGTTCCACCAGCCCCACCGACAGCAAGTGGTCACCATTGGCGGCCAGGTCCACATCCAGCAGGCTGGCGACTTGATCCGGGCTGACTTCACGGTAGCCGGCACGGCCTTGCGGGGTGTCCACTTCCACCAGCGGCTCCAGCCAGAACAGGCCGCGCGAACTGGTGCGCACGATAGTGATGTCGAGCTTGCGGCGTGCCGCTTCGGTGGCAAACTCCGCTGCCACGGCATCCGCGCCCACCGCACAGGCGACCGAATCCATCGGGATATACAGGGTCAGCATTTCGCCTCCTTGCCACAGGCTGCCAGCAGGGCGCTGAGTTTTTCCGGAGTAACGCGGGCGTGCAACTGGCCATCCAGCTGCAAGGCCGGGGCACAGGCACAGGCGCCCAGACAGTACACCGGGCGCAATTCCAGCTGGCCGTCCGCCGTGTGGCCGTGGTCGTCCACCCCCAGTTGCGTGCGCAGCTGGGCGGCCAGCGTCTCGGAGCCCATGCTCTGGCAGGCTTCGGCGCGGCACAGGCGCAGGCTGTGCGCGGCAGGCGGGGAGGTACGGAAATCGTGGTAGAAGCCGATGACGCCATGCACCTCGGCCTGGCTCTGGTTCATGGCACGGGCAATCGCCGGAATGGCATCCGCCGGGATATGGCCCAGTACATCCTGTACGGCGTGCAGCAGCGGCAGCAGGCCGCCGGGCAAGTCCCGGTATTGCTGCAGCAGTTGCTGAAGGGTGTCTTGTTGTTGTGCGTTCATGCTTGCGGTCCTGCGGGTGAGCCCTGCTTGAAAACATGCTGTTTGACTGCCAGACGGCAAGATTGCGCCGTCTGACAGCTCACTGCAATGCCCAATTGGCGTTAGTTTCCAGTCGGGCAACTACTCCTTGATGGTGAGGCCCGCCTCAGGCTGCGCTGAGCAATTGCAGATGCGGGTCGATGACGAATTTCTTCGGTGCGCCGCCATCGAAAGCCGCATAGCCTTGCGGGGCCTGATCCAGCGTGATCAGCTCCACCCCCACCACTTCGGCAATATTGATGCGGTCCCACAGAATGGCCTGCATCAGCGCACGGTTGTACTTCATCACCGGGGTCTGGCCGGTAAAGAAGGTATGCGACTTGGCCCAGCCCAGCCCCAGCCGTACCGACAGGCTGCCACGGCGGGCAGCTTCGTCCTTGGCACCGGGGTCGTCGGTCACATACAGACCGGGAATGCCGATACGCCCGGCTTCGCGGGTGACTTCCATCAAGGAATTGAGCACGGTGGCCGGAGCTTCATGCTGCGAACCGGCATGGCCGTGGCCACGCGCTTCGAAGCCGACAGCGTCGATGGCGCAGTCCACTTCCGGCACGCCCAGGATGGCGGCAATCTGCTCGGCCAGCGTGGCGTCCTGCGACAGGTCGGCGGTTTCAAAACCCACCGCCCGCGCATGCACCAGCCGTGCCGGGTTCACGTCCCCGACAATCACCACCGCAGCACCCAGCAGCCGTGCCGATGCTGCAGCCGCCAGCCCCACCGGACCGGCACCAGCCACATACACCGTGCTGCCGGGGCCGACACCCGCCGACACCGCCCCGTGATAACCGGTGGGCAGGATGTCGGACAGGCAGGTGAGATCGCGGATCTTGGCCATGGCCTGATCGCGGTCGGGGAATTTCAGCAGATTGAAGTCGGCATAAGGCACCATCACGTATTCCGCCTGCCCGCCCACCCAGCCGCCCATGTCGACATAGCCATAGGCGCCACCGGCACGAGCCGGGTTCACCGACAGGCAGACACCGGTGTTCTGCTCCTTGCAACAGCGGCAACGACCGCACGCCACATTGAACGGCACCGACACGATGTCGCCCTTTTTCAGGGTTTCCACATCGCTGCCCAGCTCGATCACCTCGCCGGTGATTTCATGGCCAAGCACCAGGCCGGAAGGCGCGGTGGTGCGGCCACGCACCATGTGCTGGTCCGAGCCACAGATATTGGTGCTCAATACTTTCAGGATTACCCCATGGCCCAGCTTGCGGCCCTGGGGGGATACCAGTTCCGGAAAGGGGATGTGCTGCACTTCCACCTTGCCAGGCCCTACATAAACGACTCCGCGGTTTCCCGTCATTGTTGTCTCCTCACTGCGACTGCATCGGAGCGCGCCCCGCTCCGGGGGAGGCATTGGCAACAGCGGCCAGCACCCACCCTACGGTAATGGCGCACAGGCGGCAGGACTTGAACAAATACGACAGCTTTACCATGGATAACGTCTGGCAGTCTCTCGACAGGTACAGCAAAAAAACCTGTGGAATCATGGGGTTTTATGCACAGAAGTCAGAGTCCGATAGCAGCTTAGAAGTAAATACAGGTATGCATTCGCTCACGCGGATGATGTTTTGTCTTGCCGCTTCCGCGCGGCGAACGGGAAAGGGATCTTTGC
>NZ_RFAR01000157.1 GCF_003693445.1 Aquitalea palustris
AGGCTTGCTAGCTCATCTGCATGACTGTCCTGACCAGACAGATAAAATGCCCGCCCTGACCAGGTGGGCATTTTTATTTGCCGGATTCAACTGGCTTATTATCCATTGCGACAAAATGCCACATTCAAAAATGGCCACCATGCCATTACACTGTTCACACCTCAAACAAACTTCAAACATTTGTTGAGAGCCGCCTCCCCCGGGGCGGCTTTTTTTATTGCGTGATGGTTTTTATCGTGCTTGCGGCAATATGTCGCAGCCACGCAGCGCTTGAGTGGCCGGCTGTTTACTGCCTTGCGACATTTGGTCGCATTTATCAATATCCATTTGTATGGCATGGTTTTGTCCGCCGTCTGTCATTTAAGAGAATTGCGATGAAAGACAAAAAGAAATACCGCCGGGATATTGCCTG
>NZ_RFAR01000158.1 GCF_003693445.1 Aquitalea palustris
CCAACCCGGCCAACCTGTCCGGCCTGACCGACGGCAGCGTCAGCGTCAGCGCCAGTGTTAGCGACAAGGCCGGCAATACGGCTAACGCCAGTGCGGCCGAAGGCAAGACTGCCACCTTGCCGGATGCACCGGTGGTCAGCTTCCTGTCGAATGGCTTGACCAGCCAGTACTACAACGTGAACGACAGCAAGATATCCAGCCCGCCTAGCGGCTCCACGTCCTTGAGCGTGGTGCAGGCCGACCTGCAGACGCTGAAGGCAGCTGCCACCTTTATCGCCACCAATCTGAACTATGGCGATGTGGGCGGGGTATGGCATGGCACAACCGAGTTCTCAAATAACCTGGGGGCGACCGGCAACCTGTCTACCTTCCTGGGCAGCAATGCCACCAATCTGCAGCTAAACAGCAATTACACAAGTACCACGCAGTCGATCATCCAGATGAGCGGTGCCTTCAGCGCAGCAGCTGGCACTTACTATCTGAACGTAAATGCCGATGATGGCTATCAGATCGTGATCGATGGCCAGATCGTGTCCTCGATGACTGGCATCCAGTCGCAGAATGCGGCACCGGCCTCGGTGACTCTGGCTGCAACGGCGGGCAACCTGCATACCATCCAGATCCTGTACTGGGATCAGGGTGGCAATGCGGTGTTCCAGGCGGCCTTGTCCACCCAGCAGCTGGGCAATACGGCAACGACAGGTGTGCAGACCATCAGCCTGACCACCAACAACACCCTGACCGCGACCGTGACGCTGGATAGTACGGACCAGACCGATCTGAGCAAGGGTGGGGCGGTGACGATCAGCAGCAATACCGGCACCAATGTCACGCTGCACCTCAGTGGCAGCAATCTGGTGGACTCCAGCGGCACGGTATACACCTACCAGAACGGCGTGATCTACCTGCCGGTGGTGGAACCCAGCACCGGCCAGACACTGACGGTGACCGCCACGGTCAGCGATGTGTACGGCAATGTTTCCAATCCGGGCAGCGGCAGCTATGCGCTGCCGACTACACCGCCGGTCAGCATTGTTGCCGACGCCAACCACGACGGCTATCTGAATGCCGCCGAGGTGACGGCGGCCGGCAGCACGATTAGTTCGACGGTGCAGCTTGACCCGGCGCTGATCAGCGCAGGTGGCAGTGCCAGCATCGTGGTGGTGGATGCCGGTACCACGACAACGCTGCAAGTGGGTTCCGGCGGTACGGTAACCGGGGCTGCCAATAATGTCTCTGGCAGCTACAACGCCACCACCGGCCTGCTCACTCTGACCATGAATGCGCCGGGTGATGGCAAGGCGGTCAGTGTGACGGCTACGCAGACCGACCACTACGGCATCACTTCGTCCAATGGCGCTGCGGCAGCCACCGAGGACATCACCGGCCCGTCGGCACCGACCGTGGTGATTGCCACCGATGCCAACAACGACGGCTACATCAACAAGGC
>NZ_RFAR01000048.1 GCF_003693445.1 Aquitalea palustris
GCCTCGATGGCCGCATTCAGCGCCAGCAGGTTGGTCTGGTCGGCAATATCGCGAATCACAGCCACGATGCCGCGAATCTGCTCGGAATGCGAGGACAGATCGCCCATGGCACTCTGCAGCGCGTCCACGGTCTGCACGATGGACTGCACTTCGCTGGCCACTTTTTCCATGGCCTGGTAGGAGTCTTCCGAGTTCTCGCGGGTACTGGCCACCAGCACTTCGGTTTCACCGGCATTGTCGGCGATATGGTTGATGCTGACGGTAATCTGCTCGATGGTCGCCGCGGTAGCCGACAGCTCATTGGACTGCACACGCGAATCGGAAGCGATGCTCTCAGCGGCCTGGTGCAGCGCCGAGGTATCACGTGCCAGGGCTTCGGCGTCGTTGCGTACCGACACGAACATGCCGTGCAGCTTGTGCACGAAACCGTTGAAAGCCTCGGCAATCTGGCCCACTTCATCCTGCGAGTGCACCGGCAGATGCAGGGTGAGGTCGCCATCGCCGCTGGCCACATTGCGCATGGCGTCACGCAGCTCGGTCAGGCCGGACAGCATGCGCGCCACGCCAACCGTGGCCAGCAGTGCCACTACCACCACGCCGGCAATCAGCACGCCGATCATCAGTTCGATCAAATGGGTAACGGATACGGTAGCGGCAGCCACCGGCACCACCACACCCAGCAACCAGCCGGTTTTACCCACCGGATAGAGCGCGGTCATGCTGGATTCGCCGTTGATGCTCACTGTTTGCAGTGTGCCATCCTTGCTGACGCCGTTCAGGTCGAAACCGGCCATCACTTCACCGATTTTCTTCATGCCCGAATCCTTGACCGGGTGGGCAATCACCGAACCGTCACCGGTAATCAGGAAGGCAAAGCCGTCTCCTGGCAGCTTGGACGACACCACTTCGTCGGCCACGCGCTGCAGCGACACGTCGCCACCGGCCACCGCCACCAGTTGGCCGTTGTTACGCAGCGCCTTGGCAAAGGTGATGATGGGCTTTTTGGTAGCAGCATCGATGTACGGTGCAGTGGCAATGGCATCCTGCGAGTTGCTGGCAGCCAGATACCACGGACGGCCAGTCGGATCATAGCCCGGCGGTACCGGAGTGGAACCGGTGAACTGGGTCATTTTCTTGCTGGGCTCACCCACATACATGTCGTCCAGCTTGCCGGCCACTTGCGACTGGTCGAGGATGGGTTTCATGTCCCCTTCAGTGAAGTGCAGCAGCGCCGAGCTGACAATATTCTGACGGGTGGATACCCATTCGGTAATGAAGCTGACTTTATTGTTGGCGGTCTGACTGATCTGATCGCTGATGGAAGACAGCAAGGCCTCCTTCATCTTCCAGTAAGCCACGCCGCAAAACAGCAGCGAGATGGCCACCAGCATCATCAATACAAACACCAGCATTCTGGAACGTAGAGTACGCATGGAGGATCCTATTTTTATAATTGCTTAAAACCGCACACTGCCGCCTGCTGCGCTTTTGCAGACATTAAACAATCAACAGGCAGGCCGCCATATTCCGACCTTCACCCAAGCTCGTCAATACCATTGTAAATTCATTGGGCATTTTAAAATAAAACCTCAAGAATATCGTCATCGGCGAGCATTTACTGGCTCGCATCCCGCCAAACGTCGCCTCGTGATATCAAAACCACCAGCCGCTCACAAGCTTGCCTTACAGCTCTTTATTTATTGGACAGATTTCCGGCGCAGTCCAGTCATTTGCCTATTTATTCTCCACGCATAAAAAAAGGACGCCGCAGCGTCCTTGGATAAACATTTCCGGTCATGCCGGGAAGTCGGGCCGTATCAGTTGGCCACGGCGTCTTTCAGTGCCTTGATCGGGGTGAATACCACCTTGCGCTTGGCCGGGATCAGCACGGTCTCGCCGGTTTTGGGGTTACGGCCATTACGTGCCGCAGTGTCTTTCACCTTGAACTTGCCGGTGCTGGCCAGGGTCAGTTCGCCGCCATTCACCAGTTCTTCGCGGATGGTCTGTTCCAGCGCGTCCATGAAACGCAGTACATCGACTTTACTGCTGCCGGTTTTTTCGGAAAGGATGGCAATGAGTTGTTGTTTGGTCATGCATGGCTCCTGCGCCGGGAATGTTGGCTGGTGACTACAAAACCCGAGGGTAACCAGCCAGAGCCTGCCGTATCAAGGAAAATTTGCAACAACATGCCAAATATCCCAGCCGGCCACATTGCCCGGCGGGCTGACCATCTGCTATATTTGATTATGTACAATTTCAAAACACTGCCATGACCACCCGATATCCCCACCCGGCAACACCTCTCGCCCCGCCCCTGTCAGCAGCCATGCCTGCCGAGCGCAGCGGGCTGTTTTGCCTGCCCATGCCAGACCAGGCACTGGCCGGTGCCGGCATCGAGGCCGGCTGTCTGCTGGCGGTGGATGGCCAGGGCAGCCCGGTGCAGGGCTGCCTGGTTGTCGCTGCCGTCGATGGCGAGCTGCTGGTACGCCGACTGCAGCGCAGTGGCAGCCGCCTGCAATTGCTGGCGGCCCACCCGGACTACCCGCTGATCGAACCCAGCTATGAGCAGGACTTCGCCATCTGGGGCGTGGTGGCCGAACCCGCCGCGCTGGCGACAAGACAAGCCTGAGCGTCTGCGCCAGGGCTGGTCAGTCAGCTGCCGGCGCTGTTATCGCCATCACCACAGTGCAGCCGGCCCGGCATTACGGTTTCTTATGTTGTGCCTTGTCCAGCACCGCCGGCAGATAGCCTTCTACCTGGCGCAGCATCGCCTGGTAGACCGCCAGCGGCTTGCCCCAGGCATCGGCGACATCATCCATATTGCCGCTGGCGTATTCGGACAGGGTGAAGGTCTTGCCCTTAGCCTCGGGAAACAGCTCCAGCACCTTGGCCTTGTGCTTGGCAGTCATGGTGAGAATCAGGTCGGAATGGCGTACATCATTGGCATTCAGCTGTGCGGCACGGTGGGCCGACACGTCGATGCCGCGCTGCAGCAGCAGGCTGGCGGCATTGGCCTCGGGGCTGCTGTCATAGGGGTCCATGTCGACCGCACGCGAAATCACCGCAATCGGCAGTTGCTGCTGCTCGATGCGTTGTCTGGCCAGCGCTTCGGCCGTCACACTGCGCCCGGTATTCCCGGTATCGACAAAAGCCAGCTTGAAAGGCTCGGCCGCCTGTACCAGCCCGCAGGTCACCAGCAACAAGACAGCACCCAGTAGTGCAATCAGCTTCCTCATCGTTTACTCCCTGTCATCAAGCCTGTTCATCATGATTGCGCGCCAAGCGGGCAGACTGCACTGCGGCGAGCTGATTCACCCCGGCCTGCCAGCCGCTGCTTATTGCGCACTGTTTTCGCAGGCCAATCAATTTGAACTTGTCTTGGTCCTGCGCTGGACTAATATACAAGATAAATAATTTTCACAAATTACAGTTTAAATAAATAACATCAAGTCGGGCCATGTAATGCATCACTCACCCCATCAGGTGATCGGGAAGCATCGGCATGCCTGCCTTGGTCGGCATCCTTCCTTGCTCCGCCGGCACCTGCGCTACAAGGAAATGATCATGAATCTGCCGCGTAGTATTGGCCCAGGCGCCAAGCCGCTATTACTGACCACCGCCCTTGTCCTGGCCTTCCCACTGCAGGCACAGGCCGAAATCAGCCTGGAGAGCCTGCAACAGCAAATCAGCGCCCTGGCCCAGACCAATCAGCAGCAGGAAAACCGTATCCGCCAGCTGGAAAGACAGCTGGCCAGCCTGCAACACGGCAATACCGCCGCCAGCGCCGCCAACAACCCGGCCAGCAGCGAGGCCCCTGCCGCTAGCAGCGGAGCGGTGGCCGCAGGCAGTGGACCGGCGTTGCCGGTGGTCAGCGAAGTACCCAAGAGCGTGGAAGACATCTACCAGGAAGCCAGCGGCTTTGCCGCCGGGAAGTTTTCCATCGAGCCCAGCTTCACCTACACCCACTACGACACCCGCGAACTAGTGCTGAATGGCTTTCTGGCGCTGGATTCGATTTTTCTGGGCAATATCAATCTGGACAAGGTGGTCAGTGACAGTGTCACCCTGGGCCTGACCACACGCTATTCCCCCAGCCCACGCTGGCAGCTGGACGTGGATATCCCCTTTGTCGCGCGTGATGCCACTTATTTTTCCGGCGGTGCCGGCGGTGCGGCCAACAGCGTGTCGCAAGGTTCGGTGCAGCAAGGCCCGACGCTGGGTGATGTCAGCTTTGGCGTAGGTTACAAGCTGGTGGAAGAAAATGCCGACTGGCCGGACATTGTGTGGAGCGTACGCGCCAAAGCGCCTACCGGGCGCAATCCCTACGGCATCAAGCTGGTGCAGTCGGCCGACAACAACAATCTGTCCATTCCCGACCGCCTGCCCACCGGCAATGGCGTCTGGGGCCTGAGTACCAGCCTGTCCTTCGTCAAGACCGTGGACCCGGCCGTGTTGTTTGCCAGCCTCAGCTACACCCATTACCTGGACGGCCATTTCAGCGACATCAGCCCCACCGCCGGCGTGACCCAGCCGGGTGATGTGCGGCTGGGCGACAGCTGGAGCTGGGGTGCCGGCATCGCCTTTGCCCTCAACGACAAGCTCAGCCTGGGCCTGTCCTATTCGCAACAGATGGTGCAACAGGCGCGCATGCGGCAACAGGGCAGCAGCTGGACCGATGTGGTTGGCAGCAGTGCCAATGCGGCCAACCTGAACCTGGGCCTGACTTACGCCTTCAGCAAACACCTGTCCATCATTCCCAACCTGTCGCTGGGCATGACACCAGACAGCCCCAATTATGCGTTTTCGGTGAAATTCCCCTACCGTTTCTAACGGAGTCGGTCATGCATGCAAACAAGACTTTGCTGGCCGTGGGGTCGGATGCCCTGCTGCCAGTCCTGCAGGTGCTGCGCCAGCAGCATTGGCACATCATCCATATCCATGATCCGCAGCAGTGGAAGCCCCAGCGCACGGCCAGCTGCAGTGCCGGGCTGCTGTTGCTGGACAGCAAGCTGCTGCGCAAAAGCGCCGCCCTGCAGCAACTGGCCAGCCAGCTGGACCTGGAGTGGCTGCTGCTGACCGAGCGCGCCCAGCTGGAGCAAGCCGCTGTGCGCGCCTTCATCAACGATAGCTGCTACGACTACCACTGCCTGCCCACCGAAGTCGAACGGCTGGCCGTCACCCTGGGCCGGCTGCACGGCAAGACCCTGTTGCGCCGCCGCAGCCAGCACGAACAAATCGAGCAAGAAGCGCAACAGCTGGTGGGCGAGCACCCCAGCATCCGCCGCCTGCGCCAGGAAATCCGCCGGCTGGCGCGGGTGAATGTCACGGTGATGATTACCGGCGAGTCCGGCACTGGCAAAGAGCTGGTGGCACAGCTGATCCACCAGCACTCCGACCGTGCCGACGGCCCCTTCCAGGCGGTCAACTGCGGCGGCCTGCCAGTGAACCTGGTGCAATCCGAGCTGTTTGGCCACGAGCGCGGGGCGTTTACCGGCGCATCCAGCTGCCGTATCGGCCGCATCGAAGCGGCGCAGAACGGCACGCTGTTTCTGGATGAAATCGGTGACATGGCGATAGAGGCCCAGGTCAATCTGCTGCGTTTCCTGCAGGAAGGCACCATAGACCGGTTAGGCGACAACCGTAGCCGCAGCATCGACACCCGCGTGCTATCGGCCACCCATGTCGACCTGCCGGCCGCCATCGCCAAGGGCCGTTTCCGCGAGGATTTGTACTACCGTCTGTGTGTCTGCCAGTTGCAACTGCCTGCGCTGCGCGAGCGGCGCTCGGACATACCGCTGCTGGCGCAGCATTTGCTGCAGCAAAGTGCCAGTCGCCACGGCATTCCACTCAAGCGGCTGTCTTACGAGGCGCTGGCCGTCATGCTGCAACACGACTGGCCGGGCAATATCCGCGAAATGTCCAACCGCATCAGCCAGGGGCTGGCCATGGCCAGTGGCCGGGTCATCCGCCCGCAAGACATGGGGCTGGGCAGCAGCATGCTGGAACCGCTGCACAACGGACTGGAAGCAGTGCGGGAAAGGGCGGAACGGGAAGCGCTGGCCATGGCGCTGCAATTGCATAATCACAACAGCAGCCAGGCGGCACGAACCTTGGGTATTTCCCGCGCCACGCTCTACCGGCTGCTGAAAAAATACGAGATCAGCGCGGTCGAATGAGGCCGGACGGCAGGCCAGGCGGACGAATCAGCGTACGCCGCTGCCGGACAGCATCAAGCGGCTGGGAATGCTGAAACTGAAGTTGGTGGTTTGTGGCTGTAATACCAACTGGATGCGCAGGCTATTGTCGGTACTGATGCCACTGCCGTTAATGCTGGAAAACTGCAGCAACTGCCCTTGTCCCAGCATCTGCCCTATACGTCCGGCACTCCCCAGATCCATGTTTACGGATAGCTGGCCACTGCCCAGTGCCGTGCCACCGCTGCTACTCTGCCAGCCGGCCGGCATCTGCAGGCTGACCGTGCCATCGCGGCGAATGTCTATGCTGGTGCTGTTGCTGGAGCTGTTGCCGTTACCGGCTTGCTGATTGACCTGCACCACCCCCTGCACCGAAGCCAGCCCGGCCGTCGGGGCTATCGCAGCAGTAGTTGCAGTGCCGTCGCCATTCAGGGTGTAACGGCTGATGACCGGCACCGCCCCGGCCTGGGCCGTCAGCTGCAGCCCGGCGCCTTGTACCACGCCGCTCTGATTTTGCCAGGTCGTGAGCATCTGCACGCCGAAACGCACAATCTGTCCGGCATCGATATAACGACCACGCAAACTGTCCAGCACGCTGTCGTCTACATAGGCCAGCATGGCGGCTTGCGCCGGCACACCGGCAGTCAGTGCCAGCAGTAGCGGCACTGCCCTAGGTAAGATACGCATGCCATGCTCCCGGTTGTCGCCGCCGGGGCCAAGCCCAGCGGCCACAACTATAAGAAATCACTGTAGAGAAAGCCGTACTCCACCAGATCGGCCTGCTGCACTGTTTGCATGCCGTTCATCAGCTGCCGTGCCGACAGCAGGCTGGGCGGCTGCCGCAGCGGCCCTTGCGGCTGATAGCCGGGGCCGGCTACCGCCAGCAACACGCCATTCCACTGGCGCGCAAAGTCCCTCATGGCGACCGCCCGGTTGCCCAGGGCAGGGTCGGCCACATACACCGTGTCGCGCGTCGCCATCTTCAGGATGACAAAGTGCTTGTAACCATTGATATCGAGCATGATCAGCGCCGGTATGCGCAGCGCAGGCAAACGCTCCGGACCGCTGACAAAACCACTGGCGCGCAGGCCCAGCGTATTCACATAGTGCTTCATGTCCAGCATGGAAAACCCCTGCTGGCGCACTACATCGGCATTGGCTCCGGCCAGCATGCCGGCAATGACCTGCTGCTCGTCCAGGTCACGGCCGAAGCCGTAACGCAGCAAGGTGGCCAGCGCAGCCGCACCGCAGCTGAAATCGGTATGTTGCTCCACCACGTGGGCAAAGCGCATTTCCCGCAGGCTGTGCACCCGCTTGTAGACATTGCCCTCGCCGGTATAGGCGGGGATAGCCAGCTCGGCCGCCTGGGCAAACTGTTCGCCACCAGGGCAGGACAGGCCCAGCAGGATGGACAACAGCAAACGGAGGGTGAGTTTCATGGCAAAAGCCGGCAGCACGGCCCGAGGACTGCGCTGCCGGCGTCTCCTGACTTAGTGGGTGGCCGCAACCGACAGGCTGTTGACCTGCTGGTTGGACAAGCCGGCAGCATTGTTGAGGCCGACATTGCCACTGATGCCATTGACCGAGCCGGTCAGGCTGGCGGAGCCGTTAAGCGGGAAGAAAGTGGTGACCGAAGTACCCTGGTTCACCTGCATGCCACCAGCCGAGGCGGTAGCCAGCACGGCCGAACTGGCCGAGGCCAGTGCCACGTCATTCTTCTGCTGGTTGCCGGCGCCTGCCGCATTGTTCACCCCGGCATTACCCTGGATGTTGTTCAGCGAGTTGCTGATGCTGGCACCCATTTGATTGGAGGTTCCCGGCATCGGCTGGGCAAAGGTATAGCTGTTGCCGTCATTCATCTGCTCGAAGGAAGTGGAGGCGACTGCGCCGCTACTCTTGCCGGAAGCCGAGCTGATGGCCACGTTGTTGGCCTGCTGGTTGAAGAAGCCCGAGGCATTGTTCACACCGGCATTACCCTGGATATTGCTCACACTGCCGCTGACGCTGGCATTGGTGGGGTCGGTAACATTCAGCTTGTTGCCCAGGTTTTTCTGTACATCATTCACCTGTGCGCTGGCCATGGCATCAGCCTTGGGGTCAAACACCTCGTACACGGCAATGCCTTCCAGATAGGCGGTGCCGGTCAGGCTGACATTGGTATTGCTATAGGTATTGGACAGGTTATTGCTGATCTTGGTCGTTGAAGTGGACGGCTGGGTAGGCGGTTCCACGGCATGAGCGGCACCGAACATACCAACAAGAGCGACGAAAAGCACTTTTTCCTGCAGCATTGCGGTCATGATTGTTCTCCTAGCGATTTGCTTGAATACCGGCCCCGCCACCACTGGCAAGAACCGGCACTGCTCACGGGTTGGCCCATTGCACGGCCACGACATTGACAGCCAGGTTGTGGCTGCCAGCAATCTGGTTAAGCTGCACCAGCCCCCGGCTTCCCTGGAAAGCTGCTGCGGATAGTTCGGTTGTCTGTCCGGCATTGCCGGTGGTCCCGGCCACAGCCGGTGCCGCTGCCGTGGTTCCGGCCAGCACGGCATCCTGCACCGCCGCCGGCATGTCACGGACAGTGGCCTGAGCTCTGGCGGCCAGCGCCAGGCTGAAGGCATTGAGTGACTGGTTGGCATAGCCGGCAGTCTGGTTCACCGCCAGCACACCCTGGCTGCCGGCAAACGCAGCACCGCCAATGCTGGCGCGCAGGTTTTGCTGGGCCATGGCCTCTGCCCCGCCCCGCTGCTGCGCCAAGCTGATGCTGGCCTGAGCCACCCCGGAGGCCACCGCCAACGCCTGCAGATTGCCTTGCTGATTGGCATCGCCGGCCGCCTGATTTACCGCCAGCACGCCCTGTGCCGACTGGCCACTGTTCTCGATCAAGGCCAGTTGGTCGGCATGGGCCAGTGCGGCACTCAGCGCCCCCCCCAAGCACAACATTTGCAAGATGCGCATGACTTGTCTCCTTGCTGCCAGGCCGTTCAGGGATGCAGGGCCGATTGCAACAGATGCCCTATGCCGACAGCGGACAGTGCCGCGCCCGCCGTAGCGGCTGGCTGCTGACCATTTGCGCTGCCGACAGCCAGGCCGGACCAGGCTGACTGGCCGTCCCTCGCAAGGACTGGCGTGTGCAAGGCCGGATCAGCCATCACCGCATGGGTGGCGGCCAGTACCGGATCGGCCAGCTGTTGGGTGAGCACCGGCATGGCACCGGATGGCGAAGTGGCAACCTGACTGACCTGAGGGCTGGGATCGCCGTGGCGGATGGCCGAGCGTGCCGGCACTTCCCGACCGATCACCATCTCGCCCTCGCCCTGTGCCGTAGCCGATACCAGCACGCTGCCTGCCAGCAAAGCGGGAAAGACGAGGCGGAATAATGTGCTGTCCATGCTGACCACCAGAGGGCTGGGTAATGCCCCCTTCAATGCAGAAAGCATGCCAGAGCGGCTCTATCCGCATGCCATAAGGAAATGGCCGGGCGGCCACTGGCGATGGGTCGCGCAACTGTCTCGCTGCTGCGACAGAAATACGGGGGTAGGCCGGACAAGCGCCACGGATGAGCGTCGCCATGTCACATGCCAGGATTAGGCTATCAATGTTTACAGGACTGCCGCGCGGGCAGGCCATCCGCAAAGCGTCTCAGGCCTGCGACAAGCAGGTCTGTGCCCGCCCTTGCAGCAGCAACAATGCGCCAGTCATATGAAAGAGGGCTTGGCACAATCTTGCAGCCAGCTATAACGAAACAGGCAAAGTAGCAAGCCGGCAACAGATAACCAATGGGAAAAGGGGAAACCATGAACATTTCACAACGACTGGCGCTCACGCTGGGCATCGCCCTGCTTGCCCTGCTCGGCATAGGCGGCTTTGGCCTGTACGAGCAGAGTCAGGCCAATGAGCGCTTCAACTATCTGAAAGCCAACACCTTTCCCAGCATTTCCACCCTGGATGAGGCGCAGGATGCACTGACCCAGTCGCGTACCGGCACCTACCGTCATGTCATCGACCACGACCCGGCGCAAAAAGAAAAAGACCTGCAGGCGATCAATAGCAATGATCAGCGGCTGGATGATGCCCTGGCCCGTTACGAGAAAGAACTGATTTCCAACGAGGACGACCGCAAACTGCTGGAACAGGACCGCAAGCTGCTGCAGGAATACCGCAGCACCCGCAATGCGCTGCTGCAACTCTCCAAGGACAACAAAAACCAGGAAGCAGAGCAGGCCATTATCGGCGGCCCCATGCGCGGAGCCACGGCAGCCCTCAACAAGCAGCTGACCGAGCATGTGAAATTCAACTACCAGTACGCTGACAAGCTGTCGGCAGATAATGCCTTGGCCTACAATCGTGCCATCACGCTGTCCGTGGCCATTGTCGGCCTGTGCCTGCTGCTGTGCGGCGTACTGGGTGGCAGGCTGTTCATTCATATCCGCAGCAGCCTGCAAAGCATTCGCAGCGTGATGCTGACTGTGCGCGAGTCTCTGGATTTCCGCCTGCGGGCACAAATCAAGAGCAAGGACGAGGTAGGCGAAACGGCCGAAGCCTTCAATGCCCTGCTGCAACAATTGCAAGGCAGTTTTCAGGATATCCGCAAGAGTGTGGAATCGGTCGACCAGGCCATCGAAGGCATGGCGGCCAATACCTCGCAGATTGCCCGCAGTTCGGAAGTGCAGAGCGAGGCCGCTTCGGCCATGGCTGCTGCCGTTGAAGAAATGACCGTCAGCATCAATCACGTGTCAGATCGCGCCCAGGAAGCCAGCAGCCAGACCAGCGCTGCCGGCAGCACCGCCACCCAGGGCGGCAAGGTCATCCTGGCCACGGTGGAGGGCATCACTCAGGTATCGACCTCCATCCGCAACGCTGCCAGCCAGATCAACCAGCTGAAAGAAGACAGCCAGACCATTGCCACGGTCATGGGCATCATCAAGGACATTGCCGAGCAAACCAATCTGCTGGCGTTGAATGCCGCCATCGAAGCCGCCCGTGCCGGTGAAATGGGCCGCGGCTTTGCCGTGGTGGCCGA
>NZ_RFAR01000159.1 GCF_003693445.1 Aquitalea palustris
GAAGAAAAGATGAACAAGATCTTCCAGACCATGAACAAATAAACGCATCAACATGGCCAACCGACTTGCCAGGTCAACACAGAGGAGAGGCTATCGTGCCGGATCACATTCTTGATAGCGGAGATTCCCCGGATCTCGAAGCACTGTTTGACAGCATTGCCAGCCAGCACAAAGAGGAAGAGGCTCCTGCCCCGGTGGCAGTGGCAGCCCAGCCCGATGCCGGCAGCGCCAATGACAATAACGAAGAGATGTACGAACAGATCGGCCAGATCACCCGCAAAATGCACAACGCCCTGCGTGACATGGGTTACGACAAGTCGCTGGAGCGGGTGGCCGATGCCATACCCGATGCCCGCGACCGGCTCAGCTATATTGCCTCGCTGACCAAGAGCGCGGCCGACCGTGTGCTCAATGCCATCGATGTCGCCCAGCCGCTGCAAGACCATCTGGGCAGCCACTCGAAAACCCTGTCGGAACGCTGGAACCTGCTCTATGCCAACCAGCT
>NZ_RFAR01000160.1 GCF_003693445.1 Aquitalea palustris
GCCTGAGTGCTCTTGTTGAATTCGGTGACGATCATGGTATCGAACTTGTGCTGCCCGCGTTCGGGGTCGACAAAACTGGCCAGTGAAATCACCGGGATGATGTTGCCGCGCAAGGACAGCACACCCTGCACCCCAAACGGCATATTGGGGGTTTTGGTGATGGCCGGCGTCTGCGAGACTTCCCTCACCTTGAACACATTGATGCCAAAGGTTTCGCGCGTGCCCAGCGAAAACAGCAGGATCTCCATCTTGTTGGAGCCTGCCAGTTTGGTACGGGCATCGACACTGGCAAGCAAGGATGCATCTGTGGCTGACATGGTTGGTCCCTCTCCCGGGTAGTGACCCGGTCTGGTTTAGTTTTTTGCCAGGCTGAGCATTTCGCGCAGTTTCATCGACAGCTTCTGGGCTTCGAACTTGGATACATAGGCATCAACGCCGACCGACTGCCCCAGCTTCTGGTTGGAAGTGCCAGACAGCGAGGAGTGCATCAATACCGGGATGCCGGCAAAGCGCGGATCGCTCTTGATCAG
>NZ_RFAR01000161.1 GCF_003693445.1 Aquitalea palustris
GGAATCCACAGCAGCGCCCATTTGAGCAGCCAGGTCTTGCCGGCAAAGCGGTTACGCAGGGAGAACCAGAAGGCGCAGCCAAACAGCAGCAGGAAGCTGAAGCCCAGACCAGCCATCAGGCGGAAGCTCCAGAACATCGGTGCCACATTGGGAATGGTGCTCCAGGCCGCCTGGTCGATGATGGCCGGGGTGGCGGTGCGTACGTCAGCCACATATTTTTTCAGCAGCAGGCCAAAGCCCAGGTCGCCTTGCTTGTTTTCGAAGGCAGCACGCAAAGCAGCATCCTGCGGTGCCTTGCGCAGGGCTTCCAGCGCAATGACTGCTTGCTGGCCATTCAGAATGCGCTGCTTGTTACGCGCCACAATCTGCTTGATGCCCGGAATCTCCTTGGTGGTGGAGCG
>NZ_RFAR01000049.1 GCF_003693445.1 Aquitalea palustris
CTGCACGCTGTCCACCTTGCTGGCATCCATATAGGACAAGGGCGAGTTCATATGATTGGGACAGGAGGCAATCAGGCTGATGCCATCAGTCTTGACCAGCAGGCGGTCGTCGGCCAGACCGCGCAACACCGGCAGGCTGGAAAAACCACCCGCGCCATGCAGGCTGAGACCGGGAATATCCTGCAGCAGCTGGGCGCTGTCGCTGCTGCGGGCTTTCTGGGCGGCCAGCTGGGCCGCGTCGAGCGTGCTGCCATCGGCCAGGCTGTCCGGGCGCGTGCCGTGAACCACCACCTCCGGCATGCTTTGCAAAGCATTATTGTCTTCGGCCAGCGCGCTCTGACACAGCGCAGCCAAGGCCAGGGTGACTGCCAGTACGGCAGGCTTCTGATGGTATTGCATGATGTTTCCCAAGTGAACAACGGAATGGAATGCGGGTCAGGTCAAAGCCGCGGCTTGCCTGCCATCTTGTTGGCAAGCCCATTCCGGCTGGTGGGGAACACAAAACAGGCCTGCTGCGCGGCTGGCAAACAATTGTTTGCTCAGCTGCCGGGGCGAGATTAGCAATTTGCCACCCGCTTGGGATGTGACCAATTGTCGCAGGGAGAGTGATGCAGCCAGACAGAGGGGGCAGTGGCAGCGCAGGGATTGCCGCCCGGTTCAGGGCACAGGCGCGGCAAATGGCCGCAGTACGCTGCCTTCCAGTTGCAGCACCGGCCGCCAGGGGCCGCCGCTTGGGCCGATATTGATCAGGGTCTTGCCGCCCTGATAGCTCTGCAAACTGGTGCATTGCCGCAGATTGGCCGACTCTTGAGCCGATGCCGCAGGCCAGGCCGAAATTTGCTGGTAAGCCCCGTCGGCCGACAGTTGGTAGTATTGCTGCTCGGTGCAGTTTTCCTGCTGCGGCGGGCAGCCGTGCAGGCTGAACAGCAAGCTGCCATCCGGCAGAATACGCGGGCGCATCTGATAGCGATCCGACTGCCGCCAGCGTGCGGGTGCATCCAGGCTCAGTAATTTGCGCAGTTGGCCGCTGGATGGCCGGAACAGGTAGAAATCTGCCCGGTTAGCGGTAAGGTGCGCAGCGCCCGGCCCCCAGCCACCCAGCGCATCCCACACCGAATGGCTCTGCGTGTGCTGCGTCAGCGCCACGGCCAGCAGCTCGCAAGCCGGGCCAGCGCTATCCGCCACACTGATTGACACCACCGCAGCACGCACCGGCGCTGCGCATGACAAGCCCGCGAACCATAGCAACAACACCGGCAGACCGCGCATCGATTTGCTCCACGTAGGCTACCCGGCAGAGCTGGCTGGCCGGGCCTGGAAGGACAAATTACACTGTCTGGCGGACAAACAACAGCAGGCACGCCATGACCGAACCCACACCAGACATGAACCAGGATATTCGCGACTTCCGCCAGCCCATGGTGACCTCGCTCGGCATCATTCTCGGCTTTCTGCTTGGCTTTCTTGGCCAGTGGGCCACCAATGACAATGGTGAATCCGCCATCCAGAGCCGCGCCGACTGGGTGGTGGCGCTCACGCTGGTTGCCGCCATCAGCATGATGCTGCTGGTGCTGTACCGGCTGCTGAACAACCGCTATCCGCTGCAGCGGGCCGGTCATTACTATCAGCACACTTTCCAGCTCTATATGTTGTCCATCGTGGTGGCCTTCAGCGGGGTCGTGGCGGCCCTGTTCGTGTAAACAGCCTGATATCGCGCAAAAGAGTGTGAGATGGCTTGCAATTGGCATGACAAGCTCGGAAATTGCTCAGTAAACTAGCGAGCTGTATGAGCAGGCGGCCTGCCATGGTCTGGCGGCAAGCCGATCGGGCCACTGCGCTGCTGTTTTTCATCCTTCTGTACTGGCTACCGTGAATAAAATCTGGCGCTCCTGGCTGATCAGCCTGCTGGTCGCCCTGCTTGCCTGCCTTGTCGGCATGAGCGTGGTGTATGTTGCCGCGCGGCAAGACGAAAACGTCGCCCGCTCCCAGGCGCTGGCCGATGCCAGCGACCGTGGCAATGCGGTAAGGGTTGCCATTGACCGCGCCCTGTCGTCCACCTATGCCCTCGGCGCCATGGTGCGGCAGGGCCGTGGCCAGCTGAACGAGTTTGACACCTTTGCCCGCCCGCTCATCATCTACTACCCCGGTGTGATGTCGCTGCAACTGGCGCCTGCCGGTGTGGTGCAGCAGATTTATCCGCTCAAGGGCAATGAAAAGGCCATCGGCCACAATCTGCTGGCCGACCCGGCGCGCAACAAGGAAGCCTTCATGGCGCGCGATACCGGCCAGATGACCCTGGCCGGACCCTTTCCGCTATTGCAGGGCGGCATCGGCGCCGTGGGCCGCCTGCCCATCTTCATTGGCCATGACAACAATGGCAAACCGCACTTCTGGGGCTTTGCCATCGCCCTGGTGCGTTTTCCCGATGTACTGCAAGGGGCCGGGCTGAACTGGCTACCACAGCGCGGCTATCAATACCGTTTGTGGCGACTGCATCCGGACACCAAACAGGTGCAGATCATTGCCGGCGCAGACAGCAAGAGCCAGGCGCTGGACGATCCAGTGCATTACCACATCAATATGCCGAACGGGGTGTGGACGCTGGATGTGCAGCCACAGGATGGCTGGCGCAACCAGCAGCGCATCGCGATCAATAGTGCGCTGGTGCTGGGCATCAGCATTCTGCTGGGCTGGCTGGCCTGGCAGATGCTGGAGCTGCGCCGCCACCGCGCCGAACTGGCCTTGCTGGTGGCACTGCGCACCCGCGCACTGGCACAGGAAACCTCGGATCGTCAGGCGGCCGAACACGCGGCGCTGGCAGAAACCATGCGCCAGGCAGCGCTGTTGCAAACGGCGGCAGACGGCATCCACATCCTGGATGAAAATGGCCGGCTCACCGAATTCAGCGATTCCTTCGCCAGCATGCTGGGTTATGTGCCGGATGAAATGCGCCAGCAGCAGTGGCAACTGTCCGACTGGAATGACACCGTGCCGCCCGGCTTGTTCGCGCAGCTGCTGCAGGACGAAAGCGGACAGGGCTATCACTTCGAAACACGCCACCGCCGCAAGGATGGCAGCCAGATCGAGGTAGAGGTCAATGCCAAGGCCATGAATATTGGCGGCCGGCGCTATCTGTATGCTTCCTCGCGCGATATTTCCGAACGCAAGCATGCCGAACAGCTGCTGCGCATTGCCGCCACGGCCTTCGAAGCCCAGGAAGGCATGGTGGTCACCGACTGCCATACTGTCATCCTGCGAGTGAACAGCGCCTTCAGCAAAATCACCGGCTACCAGGCCGAAGATGTGGTGGGACGCAAGATCAGCATCCTGCAATCCGGGCGGCACGACCCGGCCTTCTACCGCCGCCTGTGGTACAGCCTGCGCGAACTGGGTGCCTGGCAGGGGGAAATCTGGAACCGCCGCAAGAACGGCGAAATCTACCCGGAATGGCTGAGCATCAGCGCGGTGCTGGGCGACGATGGCAAGGTCAGTCATTACGTCGGCACCATGAGCGACATCACCCAGCGCAAGGCAGCGGAAGACAAGATCAAGCGGCTGGCCTTTTACGACCCGCTCACCCAGCTGCCCAACCGCCGCCTGCTGCTGGACCGGTTACAGGTGGCGCTGGACAATAGCGCGCGCAACCAGCAAACCGGCGCCCTGCTGTTTATCGATCTGGACAACTTCAAGACCCTCAACGACACCCTGGGCCACGACATGGGCGACCGCCTGCTGCAGGAAGTGGCACTGCGCCTGAATGACTGTCTGCGCAACGGCGATACCGTGGCGCGGCTGGGGGGCGATGAATTCGTGGTCATGCTGGAAAGACTCAGCCCGCAACAACAGCAGGCCGCGCAACAAACCCGCGAGCTGGGCCAGCGCATACTGGACTCGCTCGCCCGCCCCTACCCCATGCTGGAAGGCACCCACCACAATACCTGCAGCCTGGGTGCGGTACTGTTCTTCGGCAATACCACCACGGTGGAAGAGCTACTGAAGCGGGCCGATCTGGCCATGTACCAGGCCAAGGCTGCCGGACGCAATACCCTGCGCTTTTTCGATCCGGAAATGCAGCAGGCGGTCTCCGCCCGCGCCGAGCTGGAAGCCGACCTGCGCCGTGGCCTGCAACAACAGGAATTCCAGCTGTTCTACCAACCACAGGTGGACGCCGACGGCCACATCACCGGAGCCGAAGCCCTGCTGCGCTGGCAACGACCGGACTACGGCCTGGTGACACCGGCCAGCTTTATCCCGCTGGCCGAAGAATCCGGCCTGATCGTGCCGCTGGGCGAATGGGTCTTGTACACCGCCTGTCGCCAGCTGGCAGCCTGGGCAGCCAATCCGGCCACCGCCCAGCTGGAACTGTCGGTCAATGTCAGCGCCCGCCAGTTCCATCAGCCCGGCTTCGTGGCCATGGTCAGGATGGCCCTGCAGCAAAGCGGCGCACCGGCGCGCAAACTGAAGCTGGAACTGACCGAAAGCCTGCTGCTGCAGGATGTGGACGACACCGTGCGCAAGATGCAGGCACTGAAACAGGATGGCCTGGGCTTTTCGCTGGACGACTTTGGCACCGGTTATTCCTCGCTGTCCTACATCAAGCGCCTGCCGCTGGACCAGCTGAAGATCGACCAGTCCTTCGTGCGCGACATCGATAACAATGTCAACGACATCTCAATTATCCGCACCATTGTCGCCCTGGCCGGCAGCATGCAATTGCAAGTGATTGCCGAAGGGGTGGAAACCGCCAGCCAGCGCCAGTTCCTGTTGCAACAGCACTGTCGCGCCTTCCAGGGTTATCTGTTTGGCAAGCCGATGTCGATTGGCCATTTCATGCGGCTGCTGACCAGCCGCTGAAAACGGCTAAGCAAATAGCCTGGCGGCGCCGGACAGGACAAAGAGTACGGCCAGGAGGCGCCACCCCGCCGCAAGCTTCTTGTCAGCGGCGCCCAGCAGTAGCGCACGAGCCGCCATAGCCGGCAGCGGCCGGATCGTGTTACAACATGCGCCTTCACCCCGTGGAGCCCGCCATGCGCTTTCAGCCTGCACCCGGCTGCTGCCTGATCGACTCGCACTGCCATCTGGATGCGCCGGAATTCGACGGCCAGCGCGATGCCATCGTCGCCGCCGCACAAGCCGCCGGCATTGGCCAGTTGCTGCTGCCCTCCATCCACAGCGACAGCTTTGCCGACAGCCTGGCCATGCGCCAGCGCTATGGCTGCTGGATTGCCTTCGGCCTGCATCCCATCTATCTGCAACGCCACATGGATGAGCACCTGCAACTGCTGGAACAGCACCTGCAACAGCATGCCCCGGTGGCGGTAGGTGAAATCGGGCTGGACTACTATGTGCCGGGACTGGATGCCACCCGCCAGGAGCAATTGCTGGTGGAGCAGCTGAAACTGGCACGCAAATACAATCTGCCCGTGCTGCTGCATGTGCGCCGTGCACAGGACCGCATCCTCAAATACCTGCGCCAGATCCCGGTGCCCGGAGGCATTGCCCACGCCTTCAATGGCAGCCGGCAACAAGCCGATGCCTTTATCCAGCTGGGTTTCAAGCTGGGCTTTGGCGGTGCCATGAGCTATAGCGGCTCGCGCCGTATCCGTGAACTGGCCGCCACCCTGCCGCTGGAGGCACTGGTACTGGAAACCGACGCCCCCGACATCCGCCCGCAATGGGCCACGCAGCAGCCCAATACCCCGGCCAATCTGCAAAAATTCGCCATGATCATGGCCGAATTACGAAATATGGACTTGAATACCTTAACAGCTGCTCTTTGGTCCAATACCTACCAGGCAGTCGGCCTGGCGTTACCAAGCGGACAAGGTGATAACAAGGGGTGATTGTTAAGCTATACCATGCTAATGTGCCGTCCGGGTGTGGCAGGCATGGTCACGGCGACGATGGCGACAACAAGAAAAATCAGTCTGACCCCTGGCGTAATCAGCCAGTCATTTGAATGACGGAATGTTGATTACAAAGGCATGCAAACACCCATTCGTCATCCATCTGTCTGGCTACGAGGTTCGGGGAATCCAATGAAAAATCTATCCATCGCCGCGCGCATCACCATGGGCTTCAGCCTGTTGCTGGTGGCGCTGGCCATTATCGGCAGCATCACCATGCAGGGGCTGGGCCGTATAGACCAGCGCGTCGACGACGTCTCCAGTCATGAACTGGTGTTTTTCCGTGATGTATCGCAACTGCGCGTGCACATGGGCAATCTGCGCCGTTTCGAAAAAGACTATTTTCTCAATGTCGCCTCTGTGGAAAAACGCAGCGAATATCTGGGCAAGTGGAAAGAAACCTATGGCAAGGCCCAGGACACGGTAAAAGTCCTGCTGCAGGAGCTGAACGCCGGCAATAACAGCCTGAGCGCCAGCCTCACCGGCCCGGTCACCCGGCAGGGCGAATTGCTGCAAGCCTATGCTGATGGCTTCACCGCAGTCAGTACCCAGGTGGAAGCTGGCAGCATCGCCACACCGGCCGACGGGAATGCCGCCATCGGCAAGTACAAGGAAAACGTGCACCAGATGGAAGACATGCTGCAAACCATCAGCAAGTCGGCCGTGGAAGCCGTGGACGCACTGGGCAGCCAGATCAACACCACGTCGTCCTCGGTCCGCACTGCGGTACTGGCCCTGCTGGCCATCGCCCTGCTGCTGGGCCTTGCCCTGTCCTGGCTGATCATCCGTTCCATCCGCCACCCACTCAACAGCATGCGCGACAGCAGCCAGCACCTGGCTCAAAGCCGTGACCTGACGCACCAGTTTCCCGATCTGGGCCGCAATGAGCTGGGCAGCATGGGCCGCTCGGTAGCCGATCTGGTAGGTACGGTACGCACGCTGATCCAGGAATCGCACGGCTATTCCTCGCAACTGGTCGGCGTGGCCGACCAGCTGGGTAATGTCAGCGACTACGTGGCCAAGGCCTCGCACCAGCAATCGGAGGCCGCCTCCGCCTGTGCCGCCAGCATCGAGCAGATGACCGTCAGCATCCACATGGTGTCGGACAACACCCAGGGCGTGGAAGAACAGGCCCGCCATGCCACCAGTGAAGCCACCCAAAGCAGCCAGCTGGCCATCCAGGCAGCCGCCGAAATCCGCCAGATCGCCAGCAGCATTACCGAAACCTCGCGCGTCATCGACCAGCTCAACCAGCGCTCCGGCGAAATCGGCGACATCGTCAAGGTGATTCGCGATATCGCCGACCAAACCAATCTGCTGGCACT
This sequence comes from Aquitalea palustris, assembly GCF_003693445.1. GTDB lineage: Bacteria > Pseudomonadota > Gammaproteobacteria > Burkholderiales > Chromobacteriaceae > Aquitalea > Aquitalea palustris. Next base: position 7,232 of record NZ_RFAR01000049.1, read on the forward strand.
GAACGCCGCCATCGAAGCGGCGCGCGCCGGCGAAATGGGGCGTGGCTTTGCGGTAGTGGCGGATGAAGTACGCAAGCTGGCCGAACGCACCAGCGTGGCCACTGCCGAAATCTCCTCGCGCATTTCCGGGGTGCAGACCGATACCCAGCAAGCCTTCCACAGCATGCAGCAGGCCAATACCCGCATCGAAGCCGGAGTCAGCAGCACGCAGCAGGTGGCCACCTCGCTGCAACTGATCCGCGATCTGTCACAACGCTCGGTAGACAAGATCGGTGATGTCGCCGGCGCCATCAAGGAACAAAGCCAGGCCAGCCAGGATGTGGCACGCAATGTCGAGCAGATCGCCCAGATGAACGACAGCACCAACCGCTCGGTACAGGAATCGCACCAACTGGCCCAGCAGCTGAAAGATTTGTCGGCCGCCCTCAATGACAGCCTGAACCGCTTCCGCGTCTGACGCGTACAGCCCGCTCCACCCCCGGCAGGGCCGCTCTTCGGGCGGCCTTTTGCCTGTCTGTGGCACGGCGGCAGTCTCGCTTTTGCCATCGCCGGCCGACAATATCCGGCCCAAAGCGCGTTCAAACCATGTCGCCCCGCAGGCCTTGCCGTGCTGCCCTGCCAGCACTACGTTCAGAGCAGAATCCGGGCTCGGGCATGACAAGCACTTCCGCGATTGACAGGACAGTACAATGCCTACAAACTCAACAGATTTATGAGCTGTTTTAAAGGAAAAGTCGTTACAGAAATCGGGAAAATTGTTGGCAAAACTTTGAAAAAACGATGGGTCGCTGACAAGCCCGGCGGAAAGACGCAATAAAACAGCTTTACTATCTACAGTTACGCGGTCGCACCAGGGCAGAAGCTGGCAGCAAAAGTCCGCGGAAATGGCCAGCAACGGACTGTGCAGTAGCCTGCACCGGGCCGGCAAGCGGCAACCTGGCCTCAGTTTGCGGCCGCTGAACAGTGGCAGGCTCTGTAACAGTCAGGCTCTGTAACAGTAAAGTGCCGTGCATTTACGGCGAGAATAAACAGAATAGCGCACTGAACATAATAAATAAAGCCGCAAATCATTAGCCTGCCAGAGCAAGCCTCGCAATATTGTTTTACAGCGGGGGAACACAATAATTGCCTGGTAAATAATAAACGGCAGTGCACACTAAACAAATCAAAACTTCCAACGGCCAGCCACCATGCAATGGCCGCTTCCATAGCCTGTTTATGGAAATCATTTTTGGAGCAATATCATGTCGGGTTGCGATAAAATCAAGCTGGGGAGCATGATTGTATCTTCCTTTCTTTCGGCCAATGCACTGGCCGGCCTGGGAGATTTACAGGTCAAATCACACCTGGGCGAACCGTTTCAGGCTGATATTAATCTGGTCGGATTCTCGGCAGAAGAACTGGACAATGCCCGAATCGCCCTGGCCAGTGATACGGAAGTCCGCGACCCCGATGTTTATTCCTCCCGCTTTCTGTCTTCCCTGCGCTTTACCCTGCTGTCTTCCGATCAGGGTGGCATGATCCATATCAGTTCGAATCAGCCCATTGATGAGCCTCATCTGCGCTTTGCCATTAAAATCGAGGCTTTATCCAAGTGGCAAGTGCGGGAATACAATGCATTTCTGAGCCCGAATACCGCACCGGCAGCCAGCAAGCCGCTGGCTAATGCCACACCTGCGCCAGCACAGCCGGCCCCGGTAGCAAACCCTGTAGTGGCCCCGGTGGCGACAGCGGTAGCTGCACCTGCGGCAAGCATTGTCGCCGCGCCGGCACAACCGGCCCCGCTGGCAAACCCTGTAGTGGCCCCGGTGGCAACACCGGTAGCCGCGCCCGTGGCAAACATTGTCGCCGCGCCGGCACAACCGGCTCCAGTGGCAAGCCCTGTGGTGGCCCCGGTGGCGACACCGGTAGCCGCACCAGTGGCAAGCATTGTCGCCGCGCCGGCAGCCACTCCCGCTGCTGTCAGCACGCCGTCGCAGCCGCCAGCAACAGAGGCGGTGGTGCGTAGCGAGCCGCTCAGTGCCCCGGCAGCCGCCAGCAAACCAGAGCCGAAGCCGGCCGCAGCGCCGCAGCACATCAGAGCCAGCCGTGGTACCAGCCTGTGGCGCCTGGCCCGCCAGCTGAAACCCGCCAATAGCAGCATCAACCAGACCATGGCTGCCCTGTACCTGGCCAACAAACATGCTTTTGTCGGCGGCAACCCGAACCGGCTCAAGCAGGGTGCCTTGCTCCAGTTGCCCGATACCTCCCGTATCAAGGCGGTATCAAAAGGTCAGATTGATAAAATCCTGCATTCTGACAAACTGCCACTCAAGACAAAACTGGTGTTGAAGTCGGCCGGCAAGCACTCTGCCAAGACCCATGGCAAGCCGGTCACAGACACCCGGCCAGCCCCCGTCAGCAAACCGGCAGCAGCACAGACCAGCATGAGCAATGACGATCTGCGCATCGAAGAACTGCAAAAGAAACTGCACTCCATTGACGAAGCGCTGACCAAGATGGATGGTTTGAACAAACGGATCGAAAAACTGCAACAGCAGTTGAAAAACTAGCATGACAGTTGCTGTCACGCGCTAATCACCTGCAATAAAACACGGTACATTCATAATCCATCCGGATAGTAATGTAGCCATTAATGAAGATGGTGTCGGCCTAATCAGCCCTCACCATCTTGTTTGTAACAAATGGACGAAACAATCCGCGCAGGTAGCAGCTGCGGATTTCCTCTGGCACTGCCAGCTGAATCGCACTTGAATAGCGATCCGTGGCATGGCTCAGGCTGATTTAATGTGTTTATGTACCATTTATGGCGTTGGCTCACTTTGGCCACTTTGGGTGGTAAACTGTAGGTTAGCAATTTTAGCACTTCCGACAATGGTATTCTGATAAGCCAGGTAGGAGTGCAATTAGACAGGAGAGTTAAAATGGATAATCGGATGCAAGTGCCGACTGAAGTCAGGGATCGGATTTTTTCTATTGCCAATCTGTTGTACGAGCAATCGGGGAGAAGCGAAATGCCGGCGCTTGACAAGGTCCGGGAACTCGCTGGCATCGACATGGTAACCGCCAGCCAGGTGCTGAAAGAATGGCGCAAGGTCCTGCCGGCTTCCGCAGCCCAGTTGAGCGGCAATACGCCTGAAGAACTGTCGAAGATTTACAATGAAATGCTGTCCAGCGTCTGGGAATGCGCGAAGAAAATCGCCAACCAGAATCTGTATGCGGCCCAAAAATCCTGGGAACAGGAACGCGACGAACTGGAACGCCTGCGCCTGGAGCTGTCCATCGCCTATGACCGTCAGACCCAGGAGCTGATCGCCACCCAGAAGCAGTTGTCGCATCAGCTGAGCATCAACACGGCCAACGAAAACAAGCTGAACCAGATGCTGCCCAAGCTGCACGAGTTCGGCACCAAGGCCGTCAGTGCCCAGGAAAAGGTGACCGTGCTGGAAGAAACCGTCCAGCAACTGGAACACCGCCTGCGTACTGAGCCGCAGGAATCGTCCTTCACTCCGCCGCAAGCTGCCGACCTGGCAAATGGCGCGGAAGCCGAGCAGTCTGACGCGGGTGATCGCGTAAGCAAGTTCGTCAAGATGTCCTGATCAGCCAGCAATGGCGAAAGCGCACTGGCGCAATGCGTCATTGCCTGACAGGCAGCTAATGTAATACCGGATACGAGAACGGTGCTGCCGTGCCCGCTGCATGTGCCAGCGAGCAGCACACCGCTCTCCTGTCGGCCACCTCTGCCCTGCCCTGCGCGTGCTGCCTTTGTCGACGGCTGCTGCACACGACCAGCCGCACCATACCGCTTTACAGCTGCTCCGCGTCTGCCGGGCTGTGGTAATACCGCGTTAACACACCTGCAGCAGGCTCACTGGCTCCAGGCAAACACAGCCTTCCCACTTGTTTTCTGTTGTTTTCGTCTTGTCTCATACCAGCTCGCCAGACGCTGCTGCACAGGCTCCTGACACCACCGTACTGCGCTTACCCAAAGAAAACAGGCCCAAAGAAAAACGGGACATTGCTGTCCCGTTCTTGCCTGACAAAGCCAGTGTGCCGCAGTGACCAGCGCAACAGACCCCGCAGCCCGGAACGACTAACAAAAATCCCGGGGCGGCCTTGCGCTGCCTGCTCCCGCCCGTGGACTGCCGGCATCGGCGCGCCTTGTCTCAAGGACGCGACGCCTAGTAGTTAGCCGCTGTTAATTGGCCATCGAAGCGTCGGTTTTCTTCTTTTTGGCCTTTTTCTGCAGCGGTGCCACCGGAGCTGCTGCAACTGCGGCCGGCGGGGTCACCACCGGCTCGACCGTAGCCGCATCATAGTGGCGCGCCTGGATCGACTGCACATCGATCAGGGTCGGTGCGGTATACGCCGTGCTGCAGGCATTCTGCTCTTCATCGCTGAGGCTGCTGTCGGTCTGGAAGCTTTCCACCGGCTTCAGTCTCAGTGTTTCCAGCAGGCGCCCGGAGTTGCCCAGCACCGTGGCTTCGGCAACCTTGTAATCAGACTGGGCATTGATGTAGGCGCGCTGGGCGTCGAACAATTCATTCTCGCTGTCCAGCACGTCCAGCAGGGTACGCTGGCCGATATCGAACTGTTTGCGATAAGCATCACGTGCCTTCTCGGTGGACAGTTCATGCTGACGCAAGGAGTTCATCTGCACCTTGAGCTTGAGAATATTGTTGTTGGCAATGCTCAGTGTCTGGCGCATGTCGCGGCAAACCTTGTCGCGCAAGTCCCTGGTGGTATTCAGCTTCTCGGCAGCCGAACCCAGCCGCGCACGGTCTGCACCGCCACGGAACAGGTTCATGTTGAAGATGATGGCCGTCGAGGAAATATTGGTACGCCCGGTGTAACCGTCATAGTTATTGGTGGGCGCCTTGCTGGCCTGCAAGTCCAGCGTGGGCGAGAAAGCACCGCGGCGGATATTCACTTCGGCAGCAGCGGAGCGGATATTCGCCAGCGCACCCAGATAGGCCGGATTGTGCAAGACGGCATTCTTGATCAGGTCGTTGTTGCGCGGCAAGGCTTCAGTCAGCACCGGCAGCTCGTTCAGCTGTGCCGGCGGTTCACTACCGGTGAGACGGGCATAGCGGGCAGACACATCGTGCAGATTGGAAGTGTCGGTCAGCAGATTGGTTTCGGCCAGGGCCAGACGACCGGCGGCCTGCTCCAGATCGACACGACGGCCGACACCGGCCTGTACCTTCTGTTCGATCTGTTCGTAAATGCCTTTGTGAATGGCGTAGTTTTCCTGCGCACTGTTCACCAGCTGACGATAGCGCAGCACATCCTGGTAGGCCTGGACGGTTTGCAAGGCAATGCTTTCCGATGTATCCAGCAAATCGAAGTAGCGCACTTGCTGATCGTAACCCAGCTGTTTGACCGTGTTATAGGTTTGCAGGCCCTGGAACAGGTTCTGGCTCAGGCTCAGCTTCCAGCCGCGGGTAGTGTAATTCTGATCGGCTATTCCGGCATTGCTGGCGTAGTCGTAGCGCTGGCGGTTGGATTCATAGGTCAGATCGACCGTCGGCATATAACCAGCACGGCCTACATTCACATCCTGTCCCGCACCGCGAAACTGATGCAGTTTGGCCAGCACTTCCGGGTTGTTCAACACCGCCTGCTGTACGGCATTATCGACGTCGATTGCCATGGCATGCTGTGGCAGTAATGCAGTCATTCCGCCGAATGCCAATGCCACTGACAATCTGATGGATTTCTGTAGACTTCTCATTAATACTACCCCATATGAAATATCTTGTTTATTTATAATTAAAAACTAAAACACAATATATAAAATTATACACACGGAAATTTCCGAACGCTGCAACTTTTTGTTCCATATCAAGATCATGCCCCAGCTTTGCGCAGCCAGAACATTACCCTTGCGTCACCCACGCCTGAGTTCGCTCGCGGCTGCCGTGCTACGTCTATTAGTGCTGCCCTTATTGTTGTGGTTTCTCTGCCTTGGCGTCACCGGCAGCAGCCTGCCCAGCGAACAAACGGTAGCGCGCTACGGGCCACAGGCACAGCGCCTGTATCGGGAATGGCAAAACATGCTGAATACTGCAGGTAACAGCGACAGCCAGCGCCTGAAAGACGTCAACGAGTTTTTCAATCGCCGCATCACTTATGCAGAAAATAGCCAGGTATGGCGTCAGGAAGATTACTGGGCCACGCCGCTGGAAACCTTTGGCAAGGGCATGGCGGATTGCAAGGGCTTTGTCATCGGCAAATATGTGTCGCTGCGCCTGCTAGGCGTGTCGCCGGACAAGATTCGTCTGACCTATGTCAAGGCACGCATAGGTGGCCCCAGCAGCAATATCACCCAGGCGCACATGGTGCTGGCATACTACCCCACGCCCACGGTGGAACCGCTGATTCTGGACAACCTGATCACCAGCATCCAGCCCGCCTCGCAGCGCCCCGACCTGATTCCGGTATTCAGTTTCAATATGGAAAGCATCTGGGTGGGCGCTACACAGAACAACAATGTCAACCGGCTGACCCGCTGGAAACAGCTGCTGGATAAACTGAAAACTGAAGGCTTTTCTTTTTGAACATGCCCGTGATGACACGCAAACTTTCTCTGGTACAGCGCTTGTGGCTGCTTTTGCTGCTGCTGGTGACGCTATCCATTGGCGGCGCCCTGATTGCCAATCTGCTGAACGCCCGCAATTACCTGGAACAGCAACTGAGCGCCCAAAGCGCCGATACTGCCAACGCGCTGGCATTGATGGTCACCCAGTACAAGGCTGACCCGGTGATGGCGCAGACCTTGCTCAGCGCGGCCTTCGAACAAGGGCATTTCGCAGAAATACGCTGGGAAGGCGTTCCTGGTGATGCCGCCATTCACCTGCGCAATAGCAATGGCCTGGAAGATACGCCGGCCTGGTTTCACCGTCTGCTGCCGCTGAGGCCGCAAAGCGGCCAGGCCCAGGTGAGCAATGGCTGGCTGCAGGCTGGCCGCATCGTGGTGGTGGCCCATCTGGGCTATGCCTACAACTCGCTCTGGCTGGGCGCGCTGCAAACCGTGTTCTGGCTGGTGGTCATTGGCCTGGCAGCCGGCCTGCTGGGCTTTTTCGATATCCGCAGCCTGCGTAAACAACTGCATGCGGTAGTCGAACAGGCACACGCCATCAGCGAACAACGCTTCATGCGCATTCCCGTTCCCGGCATCCCCGAGCTGGCCGAAGTGGTGGGCGCAATGAACAATATGGTGGAACGGCTGCAAAACTACCTGCTTGGCCTGCGCGACGAGGTGGATCGCCTGCGGCGTGCCGCTCTCACCGACAGCAGTACCGGCCTGCCCAACCGCGAAGCCTTCGAACAACGCTTCGCCAGCCTGCTCGACCCGCAAGCGGACCCGGCCAGCGGACATCTGCTGCTGATCCGCATTGCCGGCCTGGCCGAGCTTAACCAGCGCCTGGGCGGCCGCCGCACCGATGCCCTGCTCAAGCGCGTGGCCGATGATCTGTCCACCCAGTGCCAGCATCATCGCGGCTGGATGGCCACCCGTCTGCGCGGTGCCGACTTTGCCCTGTTCTGTCCCGAACTGGCAGCCGCGCAAGCCTGCCAGCTGGCGGATGAACTTTGCCTGTTATGGCCGGTGTACTGGACCATGGAGCTGTCCGACCAGCCTGGTCTTGGCCATATCGGCCTCACCCATTTCCAGAGTGGCGACAAGCTGGGCGAAGTGCTGACCCGCGCCAGCCATAGCCTGACCGTGGCAGAAGCCCAGCCGCTCAATAGCTGGAAACTGGATGACGGCGCTGACAATCCGCAGCAGACCAGTGATTACGACTGGAAACAGCTGCTGGAAACCGCCTGTCAGGATGACTCGCTGCAGCTGCGCTGGTATCCGGTATGCGATCCGGACAAGACGGTGCTGTGGCACGAGGGCATGCTGTTTCGCCCGGCCAGCGGACAGCTGCCGGCCATGGGCGCGCTGCGGCTGGTTTCCCAGGCCACCCGGCTGGGGCTGATCCACCGGCTGGACATCAATACCCTGGCGCTGGCGCTACAACAGGGACCACAGGGTGTGCTGGCGGTGAACATGTCGCCGGCCTCGCTGCATCACCCGGAATTCCTGCCGGCCATCCTGCACTTGCTGCAGCAACACCCGCAGCGCCAGATCAATTTCGAATTTCATGAAACCGGGCTGGACGAGCACTGGGAGCACTTCATCACCTTCAGCCGCGCCATCCGCCCGGCCGGTCACCAGCTGGCGGTAGAAATACAGGGCCACAATATGGCGCTGGTGGCACGAACGCATGAAGCCAGCATCAGCTATCTGGTACTGGACAATACCCTGACCCAGGGCATTCACAGCGACGAGGGCCGTGCCGCCCTGCTGCGCGGTCTGCTGCGTATGGCCTCGCTGATGGGCGTGCGACTGGAAGCCAAGGGCGTCAACGATGCGGCAGACGCTACCGCCCTCATCGAAATGGGGGTGCACTGTCTGACAGGCCCGGCCATCAGCTGACCTCCCCCCTGCCAGGCACAACCCCGCCTCCAGCCACTGGACGCGGGGTTTTTCCATGCCCGGAACCGGCAGCACGGCAGCCTGAGCACAATAAAAAAGCCGACAGCGTGTCAGGCTGTCGGCTGTGTGGGCTACGGCGTGCTTAGTCGGTGATCAGCTTGCCATTCCCCAGCAGGTTTTGCAGGATCTGGGTGTCCGTCAGCACCGTGCTGCCGCTGTGGGTCAGGTCGACATTCTGCAGCACAATCTGCTGAGTCTCATGCGAGGCCAGATTACCGGTTTCGCTGACATGAATCACCGTGCTGGTGACCCCTGCGGTAGTGCTGGTGGTGAAGTGCAGGTAATTACCCAGATTGCCGACATCCATACCAGTGTGGCTTTCGCCCACCAGCAAATCACGCAGATCCAGCTTGTCCCCGCCACTGCTCACCGCTGCAGTCTTGAAGTTGATGATGGTATCCACGGCCGGCGTTGCTACCGTACCCTGGTCACCCAGCACCCACTTGAAGGTATCCACACCGGTAGTGCCACTAGTCATGGTGTCGTTGCCCGCCCCGCCTTGCAGCAAGGTGGCGCCGGCGCCAGCGTACAGATAGTCAGTACCTGCCGTGCCATGTACCTCATTACCGGCACCGACCAGGAAAGACACCGGCACGGTCGACGAAGTGGCGGTATTGCCATTGCTTTCAATCGCGGTCACGGTGGCATTGAAGCTGACCTGCCCATGGTAGCTGCCAGACAACTGCAGGGAACCGCTTTGCAGATCACTCAGGCTCAGGCCGGTTACCGTCAGGTTGCCAGAGGCATCCGGGGTGTAGGTCGTACCATGCAGCACCAGAGATGGCGATCCTTCGGCAGAGGTCAGACCGCTGACATTCAGCGTCAGGGTTTCCGAGCTGACGGCCACCGGATGGGAAGCCGTCATCAGGCTGGACAGGGCAATGGTGGTCGTTGCCGCATCGCTGGCCTGGAAGCCACCCTGGGTCAGCACGATATTGTCGACCATGGCACCACGACCATTGGCATCGACCGCACTGGCCGGGGTATCGGTCAGAATGGTGATGACCTGATTACCACCGGTACCGGTAAAGTCGAAGGAAATATTGCGCCAATCCAGCGTGCTGGCCGATGTCGCCGAATATTCGGCTACCAGCTTGCCATCCACATAGATACCGATCTTGTTGACATCGGTGGAATAGCCCGGACGACCAGCAAAATCCATGGACAGCTGGTATTCCGCTCCGGCCACCGTGGCAACGGTACGGGTAATGCCCAAGGTCTGAATAATGTTGCTGGTCGAGTTGTTCAGTTCAATCCAGTGAGCGTTACCGGTACCCGTAGACGAAGCTGGGGTAAAGCTGCTACCGCTGGCCGTAGTCATGGTGTCGCTGGAGGTCCAGATCTCGAAACCATTGATACCGCCAGGTGCCACATCGTTGCTGGTCACCAGCGTCCAGCCTTCCGCCGTCGTTGCCGTGGTGGTCTGGTTGGTGGCCTCCCAAGTGGTATTGAACAACTGGGTCGTCGTGACATTCGATACCAGATTGATGGTGGGCAGTGTGGTGTCCACCGTCAGGGCATGGGTAGCCGGTGTGGCGGCATTGCCGGCGGCATCGCTGACATTTGCCGTCACCGTCACGCTGCCATCGGCCAGCTTGGCCACATCGGTGGCAGGCACGGTGACCGACCAGCTATTGCCGCTGACCGTCGCGCTGTAGTGAACATTGTTCAGCACCACATCCACCTTCTGGCCATTTTCCACACCAACCGTGCTGCCGCTGACCAGCAAGGACTGATTATGTTCGGCGGCATTGATTACATCATCGCCGGACAGCGTGGTGGCGATGGCAATGGTCGGTGCCGTCAGATCAATCTTGGCAGTGTCGCTGGCGCTGGCCGAGGTATTGCCGGCCGGGTCGCTGACCGAAGCAGTCACCGTCAGCGTGCTGCCATCAGCCGGGGCGGCCGGGGTCAGCACCACTTTGCCTGCGGTAATTTCAGCCGCCGTCAGTACATGGCCGCTCTGCACCACGCCATTGATGGTGACATTCAACGTATCACCGGCCTTGGCATTGCTCGGCAGGCCGATATTCACCGTATCGGTGGTGGCACTGCCTTGTTCCGCCTTGTTGATGTAGCCGTCGTTGTTGGCATCGGTGGC
>NZ_RFAR01000050.1 GCF_003693445.1 Aquitalea palustris
GTGTAGATCTGGGTTGTCGACAGGTTGGCATGACCCAGCAGTTCCTGTACCGCCCGCAAATCGCCGGAGGATTGCAGGATGTGGCTGGCAAAGGAGTGGCGCAGCATGTGCGGGTGAACGTGGCGGTCCATACCTGTGCGAATCGACCACTCGGCCAGGCGCTTTTGTACCTGGCGGCCACCCAGGCGCTGGCCATGACGACCGACAAACACCGCCAGGCAGTCCGGAGTACTTTGACGTTCTGCCAGCCATTGCTGCAGGTAGTCCAGTGCAGTACGGCCGATGGGTAGCAGGCGTATCTTGTTGCCCTTGCCGCGCACCCGCATCAGTTGTTCGGTCAGGTCAATATCTGGCAAGTCCAGATTGACAGCTTCAGACAGGCGCAGGCCGGAAGAGTACATCAGCTCGAACAGGGCGCGGTCGCGCAGGCTGAGGCTGTCGTCCGGTGCGATATGTTCCAGCAGGGCTGCCGTGCCATCGACTGGCAGTGCTTTGGGCAGGGGTTTGTCCTGGCGGGGCGCACGCAGGCCCAGGCAGGGATTGCCACTGATCAGCTGTTGCTGCAGCAGCCAGTCGTAAAACTGGCGCCAGGATGACAGCTTGCGCGCCAGGCTGCGGCTACCCAGGCCTCGGGCGTGCAGGGTGGCCATGGCCTTGCGGATGTCGTCGGTCTTGACCTGTAGGCAGTTCCGTTCGCCAAGCAGTGGCTGCAGGCTGTGCAGATCACGCAGATAGGCATCCAGCGTATGCGGGCTTTTGCCTTGCAGTCGCAGCTGGTCGGCAAAGCCCTGTAGCAGCGGGAGGAAGTCAGCCACGGCGCAGCTTGGTCATTTGTGCCAGGCGCTCAAACAGCGACAAGTCTTGCTCGTTCTTCAGCAAAGCCCCAGCCAGGGGCGGCAGGCTGGCATTGCCATGCCGGCTGGCCAGCTCTTCGCTGCTGATATTCTCGCTGCCCAGCAGTTTCAGCCAGTCCAGTAATTCCGAGGTGGTGGGCTTTTTTTTCAGGCCGGGCAGCTCGCGGATGGAAAAGAAGACTTCCATGGCTTGGCGGATCAATTGCTGCTGCAGCCCCGGATAGTGCACGTCGATGATGGCCTGCATGGTTTCGTGGTCCGGGAAGCGGATGTAATGGAAAAAGCAGCGCCGCAAAAAGGCATCGGGCAGCTCTTTTTCATTATTCGAGGTAATGATGATGATGGGGCGTTGTCTGGCGCGCACGAATTGCTGGGTTTCATGGACGAAGAACTCCATCTGGTCCAGCTCGCGCAGCAGATCATTGGGAAATTCGATGTCGGCCTTGTCGATCTCGTCGATCAGCAGCACGGGAGCGGTATCCGCTTCAAAAGCCTGCCACAGCTGGCCCTTGATGATGTAGTTGCTGATGTCTTGCACCTTGGCGTCGCCCAGCTGCGAATCGCGCAGGCGGGATACCGCGTCATACTCATAGAGGCCGTGCTGGGCCTTGGTAGTGGATTTGATCGGCCAGACAATCAGCTTGCGGCCAAGGCTGGCGGCAATTTCTTCTGCCAGCATGGTTTTGCCGGTGCCCGGCTCGCCTTTTACCAGTAGCGGGCGTTGCAGGGTGATGGCGGCATTTACGGCCATCATCAGGTCATCGGTGGCAATGTAGTGTTCGCTGCCGCTAAAACGTGTGCTCATGTTGGTTGGCTCGGTTGTGATGACAACACAAAGCCGCCAGGGTGGTTCGGGCGGCTTTCATTTGGCAGACTGGTGCTCTGGGTTGTCCGGATCAACGGCCTGCCGTGCTGGGGGCTGGAGAGGGGGCTCAGCGCACGAACTGGCGTTCCAGATCTTCCAGGCTGATGTTCCATTCTTTCATCATATGGCGCAGCAGGACAATTTCCGGGTCGCTGATGGTGCCGTCCGATTTGCTGATGTCCATGGCCAGCACGCAAGTGAGAATGCGCTTGTTGCGATCGGTGACTTCGCCCAGCATGAATTCGATGCGGTCGGTGTCCAGCAGGTGGATGGTGCCATCCTGCTCGGCCTCGTCGGAAATGTCATCGCAGTAGTCCGCCAGTACCTGGGCAAACTGTTTGCGGGGCAGGCCGATCAGGTCGTAGACGTTGACGTTCTCCAGCAGGTCCAGCTCACGCGGATCCATATTGCCGTCGGTAATCATGAACATCGCCAGCAGGCGGGCAATGGCTTGCGGACTGTTGTTTGGGTATGGACGCATGTCGGAATTTCCTGTTGTTATAACTTATTGAGTTTGGCGACAAAGGCCGCCGGCATGGTGCTTACCTGACGAGTCTGGTAATCAAAGAAAACAATGCCGGTCTTCAATCTTGCCACTTCTTTGCCATTGTGACCATCGATTGCCTGGTAGACGATGTCAAGTCCGTACTTGTTCAGGTCGCACACGCCCAGTTTGAAATGCAGATTGTCGCCATGGAAGGCTTCTGCACGGTACATGACCGCGGCATCCGCCATGATGATACCCACACCTTCTACATCCAGTTCACTGTAAGCAAGGCTTTTCAGAAAACGCAAGCGCGCTTCGTGGGCCAGGCGCAAAATGGCATCATTGGCCATGTGGCCGCCGTAGTTGATGTCGCCGATGCGGACATCCAGCACGGTCTCGAAAATGAATTGCTCGGGCAGGGCGATCTTGATGCGGGCCATGATTTCACCTGGGTAAAATGGCATTCAGTCTAATCGACTGTCTTAATCTGTATCAACCGCAGGCCGGACTGGTTTGCTAGACTGTATGCATAGTACCAACACACCATAAGGAGAGGGTCATGTATCAACGCATATTTGTGCCGGTGGATGATAGTGATACGTCTAACCTGGCTCTGGCCGAGGCTTGCCGTCTGGCCAAGCACATGGGCAGTACTGTCCGGCTGGTGCATGTGGTCGACTTGGCGCAGTTTGGCTGGGGCGGGACCGAGTTTCTGGATGCTGCCGAGTTGCAAAAGTCGATCAAGCAAGCGGGTGAGCAGGTACTGGGGCAGGCACAAGCGCAGGCGGTAGCTGCGGGTTTGACGCCAGAGGTGAAGATTCTTGAAAGCTGGGGCGATAAAATTGCTTCGGTGCTGCTGGACGACGCCAATAGCTGGGGGGCTGATCTGGTGGTGATGGGTACGCATGGCTGGAGTGGCCTGATGCATATCCTGATGGGTAGTGTGGCTGAGGGTTTGCTCAAGCAAGCAGATGTGCCGGTCTTGCTGGTACGCAATGCCGGGGAGTAAGGCGGCGATGGCCGGCATGTGCTGGCTGATCTAGACCCACCAAAGAAAAAGGGCAGTAGCAAGCTACTGTGGAGTGGCTTGCTACTGCCCTTTGTCGGAGAGACTATCAGCTGGCGGCGGCTTCGGTCGAGCCTTCCTGGGCTTCCATCTGGGCACGCACGGCCTTGCGCAGGCTCTTGTACAGGTCCGGATGGGTTTCCTTCAGGTATTCGACGATTTCGAAGTCTTCACGGCGTACCTTGGACAGGTCGATTTGCTCAACATGGACCAGGCGCAGCAGTTCACGCACCGGCTTGGGCATGTTGCGGCCACTTTCGTAGCGGGAGCCGCCTGACTGGGTAACACCGATGCGGCTCCAGAATTCCTGTTGGTTCAGGCCGAGCTTGCGACGGATTTCTCGCGGGTTGGTGATTTTTTCGAAGAGTTTCATGGGTTGTTCCTCTTAAAAGGCTAAACAGTATTGTATTGAATTATAGGTATGGTTTAGGACACTGCCCTATGTCCTAAAAATAGCAAAGAAAATCCATAAGGAATAATTCGGATGCAAAAAAAATCATTAAGTTCAATGATTTTTGTGCATCTTGTTTTGCTTATGTTAGCGTATTCTTATCTAGAAATACAATGGAATCTTTGCTATCTGGCGTGAAATAGTATCGCCATGTCGTGAACATGTACATATGGGAAGGGAGGGGTGGCGAGCCTGACCCTCGGCACTTGCACTAAGTAACTATGGCTGCTTCCTTCCGGACCTGACCAGGTTTGCTACCGTACAATGCGAGGAGACCCGCCGCAGAAGAGTGCGAATAATAACGGGTTTGCCGCACTTTGCCAAGCATTTGCGCTTATGCCATAAAAAAACATGCCGCTGTCTGCAGCCTGTTGCGCTGGCATTGCACAGGATGTGGTTGCCCTTGCCGGCTGAGTCAGGGCAGACTTCCGGCATGACCGGACACTCATCACAGGACTCCCATGGCTCCTTCCTATCTGCCGCTGCTGCGAACCCTGCTTGCTTTTGATACCACCAGCCGTCACTCCAACCTGGAGCTGATCGACTGGGTGAGCCAGTATCTGGCTGGATTTGGCCTCAGCAGCCAGCGCACGCTGAACGATGACGGCAGCAAGTCCAATCTGTTTGCCCGCATTGGCGCGGATGACTTGCCGCTGATGCTGTTGTCCGGCCATACCGATGTGGTACCGGTGGATGGTCAGGTGTGGAGCTCGCCTCCCTTTGTATTGACCGATAAGGGCGACGGGCGCTGGTATGGCCGTGGCACGGCCGACATGAAAGGCTTTATCGCCTGCGTGCTGGCGCATGTCCCTGAATGGGTCAGACTGGCGCAGCAGGGGCGTTTGCAGCAGGGCATCGGCATTGCCCTGTCTTATGATGAAGAGGTGGGTTGTCTTGGCGTGCCGCGCTTGATTGATGCCTTGCTGCAGCAAGGCGTGCCGGTGACCGGCTGCATTATTGGCGAGCCCACTTCGATGCGGCCGGTGGTGGCGCACAAGGGTATTGCCCATTATCACTGCCATGTGCAGGGGCGGGCGGCGCATTCCTCGCTGCCCCCACAGGGGGTCAATGCCATCGAATATGCCGCGCGGCTGATCACTCATGTGCGACGACTGGCGGATACTGAGGCCTCGTTTGGTCACCATCAGCCACTATATGATGTGCCGTTCACCACTTTGCAGACCGGGACGATTCATGGCGGGACTGCCAACAATATCGTGCCCAAGGATTGTGAATTCACTTTTGAATGCCGCTGGCTACCGGGGGATGATCCGCAGCGTTTTGTCGATTCGGTGCGTGACTATGCCGACAACCTGTTGCTGGAGATGCGCCAGGTGGCACCGGAAGCTGCGATTTCCATTGAACCGAAGGTGTACTGCCCGGCTTTTGAAGCGACGCCGGAGAGCGAGGTGCTGGGCTACGTGGAAAAGCTGTGTGGCTGCCAGGGAGGTGACGGGGTGGCCTATACCACTGAGGCCGGTGTTTTCCATGCTGCAGGCATGCCATGCGTGGTGCTGGGGCCGGGTTCGATCGAGCAGGCACATCGCCCGGACGAATTCATTGAGGAGAGTCAATTGCAAGCCTGTTTTGACTGGCTGGGCCGTCTGACCGGCGAGTTGTGTCGCAGCGACAGTCAGGGCTAGCAAAAAATTTTGCATGGTCTGACAAATCACTTCAGAATTCCGGCTCCGGTGACCCCGGAACCAGAGGCACCCGTTCAGGTTATCGCTTGAGCGGGTTTGTTTTTTGTCGTGATGAGAGACCAAATGAAACAGGAAAACAGATCCTCGGCCACCGTGGGTGCCAGCAAGGCACGTGACGGTTTTACCTCCAGTTTTGGCGTATTGGCGGCCACGCTGGGCTCAGCCGTAGGCCTGGGCAATATCTGGAAATTTCCTTATCTGACCGGTACCAATGGCGGTGCCGGTTTTCTGGTGGTGTACGTCTGTGCCACCTTGCTGGTGGGCCTGCCGGTGATGATTTCCGAAATCATGCTGGGCCGCCGTGCCAAGTCTGATGCGGTGACGGCGCTAAAAAAACTGGCCCCGGCCGGACAGCCCTGGTGGTTGATCAGCGCTTTTGGCGTGCTGTCGGCCTTCCTGATCATGGCCTTTTATTCTGAAGTGGCGGCCTGGGTATTTGCCTATGTGTTCAAGGCTATTGGCGGCGGCATTCTTTCCAGTGACCCCAAGGTAACTTCGGCTGCCTTCGGTTCGCTGATTGCCGACCCGGTGCAATCGCTGTTGTGGCAGTGGCTGGTGCTGGCGCTGATCGGTGGCATCCTGCTGATGGGTGTGGCCAAGGGTATCGAGGCCGTAACCAAAAAACTGATGCCCATGCTGTTTTTGTTGCTGCTGGTGATCGGTGTGCGCAGTCTGATGCTGCCGGGCGCCATGCAGGGGGTGTCCTTTTTGTTTACGCCGGATTTTTCCAAGATCACGGCGGGCGTGGTGCTGACTGCAGTGGGCCTGGCCTTCTTCAAGCTGTCCATCGGCATGGGCACCATGATGACCTACGGCAGCTATTTCCGTGATGATCAGAACATTCCGGCGACTACCCTGCGAGTGATGTGTGCCGACCTGTTCGTGTCCATGCTGGCTGGTATCGCCATCTTCCCGGCGGTGTTTGCCTTCGGCTTCAAGCCGGAAGCCGGTCCGTCGCTGCTGTTCATCACCATTCCGGCGGTGTTTGCCAGCATGCCGCTGGGTCAGCTGTTCATGGTGGCCTTCTTTATCCTGGCGGCGATTGCCTCTACCGGTGCCATGTTGTCGATTCTGGAGGTGCCGGTATCGGTGTTGAGCGAGCGTTTCGGTATCAGTCGTCCCAAGGCCACAGTGCTCAACCTGTTGCTGCTGGCCCTGATCGGCGCGACCTGCGCGCTGTCCAATAGCAGCATGGCTGAGTTCAAGCTGTTCGGCATGACCATGTTCGACCTGTTCGACTTTGTCACCTCCAACATCCTGATGCCGCTAGGTGGGATTTTCCTCTGTCTGTTTGTCGGCTGGGTGTGGGGTTTCGACCGGCTGAAGGCCGCGCTGTCCAATGAAGGTCAGCTGCATAACGAGGCGCTGGTGCGTGTGTTGTTTGTGGTGGTGCGCTTTGTGTCGCCGCTGCTGATTCTGGTGGTGATGCTGAAAGGGTTGAAGTTGTTCTGATCCTGCGGCCATCCAGCAGGCTGTCAAAGGGCCATCCCATGCGGGCTGGCCCTTTTTCTTGGCTGGAAGCGTTGTATTCCTGCCGTATTTTTACTTACCGCTCATGCCTAACAGACTTTCAACTGGTATTGAATAATAAATCGTGGAATGATGGCGGTTCTCCTCATATCCATTTCGGGTTGAAAGGATTTGTCATGAAGCACGGCAAGACCCTGTCTTTCAGTGTGCAGCAGCTGGACGCGCCAGAGCAGCGGCAGGCCTTGTGTTCCGAGTTGTCAGCGCTGGTGCCGGACCGCTTTGCCGGTCCCTGGTCGGAAGAGGAATTGCAGGAGCTGATCCAGAGCTGGCGCATGATGGCCTTCTGTCAGGATGGCGGCGTGGTGTGCGCCCATCCTTTTCATTCGGCGGACGGGCTGTTCCGCACCGTGGTGTTTGAAACCAAGGCGGCCTGAGTCGTTCAGTGCGGGTAGGCTGGATGCAGGTGGCAGCCCCGCAGGTGATCATTCACCACGCCAGTGGCTTGCAGGTAGGCATAAATTACCGTGCTGCCGACAAAATTCATCCCCGCCTTTTTCAAAGCCTTGCTGATGCTGTCGGACAGCGGGGTGCTGGCCGGGCATTCTGCCAGCGATTGCCAGTGATTCACCACGCTTTGGCCATCGGTATGTGCCCATAGCCATTGGGCAAAGCTGCCATGTTCTTGCTGCAATTGCAGGAATACCCGTGCATTGCGAATGGCGCTGTTGATCTTCAGCCGGTTGCGCACGATGCTGCTGTCCAGCATCAGCCTTTCCACATCATCCTCGCCCATTTGTGCCACTTGCTGCGGATCGAAGCCGTAAAAGGCGCGGCGGTAGCCTTCGCGCTTGCGCAAGATGGTGATCCACGACAGTCCGGCCTGCGCCCCTTCCAGAATCAGCATTTCAAACAGTTTGTGATCGTCGTGCTGGGGGCGGCCCCATTCCTGGTCGTGGTAGGCCATATAGAGCGGGTCGTCGCCACACCAGGGACAGCGGGGCAAGGCAAGATCGGTCATGGGGGAGGCTCCGGCACCGCCCGGCGGGGCCGGGCGGCAGGGTTGGTTCAGCTGAGGTTGTGCATCAGGATGTCGCAGGACAGGCCGGTTTTCTGCAAGCCCTGGCGGCTGGCCAGATTAAGTACCAGCGGGTTGCGGATATTGGCCTTCAGCTCGCCCAGCGCCGGGTGGGCTTCGGCTGCGGACTGCTCCTGATACAGCAGCACCAGGATGACCGCGTCTTCCGGCTTGCTCAATTGCAGGCGCGCCACTTCTTCATCATTCAGTTCCACCTCATAGCGCACGCCCAGCTGTTGCGGCAGGGTGACGCTAAGGGTGATGGCCGCGTCGTTCAGTGACTGCATCCAGTACACCGAAGGATTATTGCTGTCGGCATTGTGGAACAGTTTGAACTGGGTGCAGTTTTCCAGGGCGGGAATGCCCTGGTCAAAATTGATGATGGTGCTTTCATCCACTTCTACAGCACCGAGTTGGCTGGAATTGAACAGCATGACATTCTCCCTGTGGCAGATGTTGGCATTATGCATCAAGCCTTATCCGGCGACGATCCCGGCATTCCGGAAATATGTCATGTGGCAGGGCGGGGCTGCGGCCTTGCTGTTCGGGCGGCGTGCACTGATTTGATGACAGGCCTGCCTGATGAGGGTGCAAACGGCTAGAATGGCGCACCATGATGATGCCTACTGCTTTATATCCCCGCATTCAGGCAGCCTTGCTCTGCTCGGATGTGACCGACAAGCTGGCCGCGACCGAAGTCATTCATGCTGCCTGGCAGCGTGGTGAACTGCAGCGTGAAGATGCGCCATTGACCCGGCTGCCGATGGCGGGCCATCCCGAGCGGCCTGAGCTGGTGCATGCCACCAAGGTGCCGCGCCGGCGTCCGGGTTCGCCGCAAGGCCAGCCCGCCATGCTGCATGCCATTGCCCATATCGAGTTCAATGCGGTCAACCTGGCTTTGGATGCCGCCTGGCGTTTTCGCGAAATGCCGGATGATTTTGTCAGCGACTGGCTGCGTATTGCGGCAGAAGAAGCTGGCCATTTCCGTCTGTTGCAGGGCAGGTTGCAGCAGCTGGGCTACAGCTATGGCGACTTTCCCGCCCATAACGGCCTGTGGGAAATCTGCCATGTCACCGATCATGATGTATTGGTGCGCATGGCGCTGGTGCCGCGCGTGCTGGAGGCGCGCGGCCTCGATGCCAGCCCCGAGCTGCAACGCAAGCTGGCCAATATCGGCGATGAAGCCAGCGTGGCCATTCTGGACATTATCCTGCGCGATGAAATCGGCCACGTGCAAGTGGGTAATCACTGGTTTCATCATCTGTGCCGGCAGCGTGCGCTGGAGCCGATGGCAACCTTCAGCCGCCTGCTTGCAGAGTATGATCTGACCGCGCACCGTGGCAGCTACAATATCGATGCCCGCCGGCAGGCAGGCTTTTCCGAGGCAGAGCTGCAATGGTTGCAGCAGGCCAAGGATTGAGCGCGCTGCGGGCTATTTCTATCCATGGAGTACTGCATGTTTTACCGGCTTTTGTGGCGCTTGCGCCAGCAACGCAAACTGGCTCTTGGTGGCCTGCTACTGGCTACGCTGTTGTTTGTGCTGTGTGCGGCCTGCCTGAGTGCGCTGGACTTTGACAGCGCTCCGCTCGCCATGGTGTTCTGTGTTTTGCTCATGCTGCCGGCCTTGCTGGTGCAGCTATTGATGCTGTGGGTGCTGGCGCAAAAACCCTGACTGAAAAATGGCATTGAAAACAGTGATTTAATGTCGCATTGCTGCACGGCGTCAGGCTTGACGATGGCCGCGCAGACAGCGCATAATCGCGCCGCAACATAAGAAAAGGCCCCTGATACGGCGGGGCCTTTTTGTTTTTACAGTTTTCGGAGATACCCGAATCATGGACTATCAGGCGTTTTTGCGTCAGTTGGAATCCAGTACGCTGCCTGCATCCGACTTTACTCACCAGGCGCATTTGTATGCTGCCTGGGCTTATCGCCGCCAGTACCCGGCTGCTGAAGCGGCAGTGCGCTGTGCGCGCGCCTTGTCGCGTTATGCCATGGCGCAGGGGGCGGCGGAAAAATACCACCACACCCTGACCATGTCGCTGTTGTCCATCCTGTACCACCGTGCCCAAGAGCAGCCGGCCATGCTGGAAGACTGGCCGTCCTTTCTCGCGACCTGCGACGATGTGCTGCAGGATGCGCGGGCGGTGGTGCTGCAATATTACTCTGCTGACAGGCTGAGCCAGGATGCCTCGCGTCGCGGCTTTGTGCCGCCGGACCGACTGCCGCTGCCCATTGCCTGCCTGTCACATTAAGGAAGCCAAGCCATCATGATGAAAGCCCCGGAACTGCTGCTGCCCGCCGGCACGCTGGACAAAATGCGCGCCGCCTATGATTTTGGTGCCGATGCCGTCTATGCCGGCCAGCCGCGCTATTCGCTACGTGCGCGCAACAACGACTTCAAGCTGGAAGAACTGAAAACCGGTATTGATGAAGCGCATGCGCGCGGCAAGCTGTTTTTCGTGGCCAGCAACCTGCTGCCGCACAACAGCAAGATCAAGACCTATATGGCGGACATGGAGCCGGTGATTGCCATGAAGCCGGATGCGCTGATCATGGCCGACCCGGGGCTGATCATGATGGTGCGCGAACGCTGGCCCGAGGTGCCGGTGCACTTGTCTGTGCAGGCCAATACCGTCAATTACATGGGCGTGAAGTTCTGGCAGAAGCTGGGTGTGTCGCGCATCATCCTGTCGCGCGAGCTGAGCCTGGATGAGATTGCCGAAATCCGCCAGGAATGCCCGGATATCGAGCTGGAAGTGTTTGTGCATGGTGCGCTGTGTATTGCCTACTCTGGCCGTTGCCTGCTGTCGGGCTATTTCAATCACCGCGACCCGAACCAGGGCACCTGTACCAATGCCTGCCGCTGGGATTACAAGATGCACGATACCCAGGGTGATGACGCTGGCGATGTGCAAACCATCAAGCTGGATTTCAACAAGGCCCTGGAAGAAGCCAACCAGAGCTTTGCTGCCTGTGGTGGTGCCGAGCGCCATCCGCTGGCCGACAAGACTTATCTGATCGAAGAGGGCAGTCGTCCGGGCGAGCTGATGCCCATCATCGAAGACGAGCATGGCACTTACATCATGAACTCCAAGGATCTGCGTGCGGTGGAGCAGGTGGAGAAGCTGGTGAAGATCGGGGTGGATTCGCTCAAGATCGAAGGTCGCACCAAGAGCCTGTACTACGTGGCGCGTACCGCCCAGGTGTATCGCCAGGCTATTGATGACGCGGTAGCCGGCCGCCCCTTCAACCTGGGCCTGCTGGCCGAGCTGGATGGCCTGGCCAATCGTGGCTACACTCCGGGCTTTCTGGAGCGCCATCAGACCCAGGATTACCAGAACTATCTGGACGGGCATTCCAAGGCCAAGCAAAGCCAGTATGTTGGCGATGTGCTGGAAGTCGATGCCGATGGCTGGGCGCTGGTGGAGGTAAAAAACCGCTTCGGCGTGGGCGACCGCATCGAAGTGATTCATCCGCGCGGCAACCGTATCGTCGAGCTCAAGCAGATGACCCGTAATGGCGCGGCGGTGGAGCTGGCGGCCGGCAATGGCATGCAAGTACGCATTCCAGATATGGTCGGCATGGAAAAAGCCCTGCTGGCACGATTGATCTGATCAAATGTAGCGGTGGCATCGAAGGTTGCTAAAACGTAAGCGGATTGCCTGCAAGGGCCATCCGCTTTTCTTTCGCCTGTTGCCACGGCAAGTACGGACCGGATTTGATCTGTGGCAAATCTGCCTCAGCTTGTCCTGGAGCAAGAAAAATCTTTTTTTGTCGGCCAGAAGCTGGCGGGCCGCGTTGAGTGATCAGAGGCGCTGCCGCTGGCCGCGAAAAAGCAGACAGGCACCGAGCAGGCCCGGACCTTGCTAAAGCCTTGAAACATCAGGTGGAGCGCGGGTTTTGATCATATGTATAGGCAAATTTGTGCTGTATGGCCGTTTGTGCCGGAGGAAATGATCAGATGTTCAGAATAGTAAACACTGGCGCTCGTCAAGAGCATTCGGGTGTTGAATTTTTTGCGCTGCAAAATAAATTCATGTTGCGGCTGAATGTCTTTGTGGTTAAAAAGCTGTAACACCTCACCACAGATTGTGGATTTTATTAAACATTACAGAGGTGGCATCTACAGTGGAGGAGGCTTGGTAATGGGGAAGGTCTACCCTTGCGGGAAACGGGCAGCAACGGTTGGCGCAATGCGCTACCCTGGCAGCCGGTTTCCACAGGTTTCCTGCGATAACAATAAATATCAGGACGACTGGCGGCTGCGTGCTGCAAGTTCGTCGTCTCTTGCCTGACAGTTACCGGGTCCAGCTGGGATAGCAATAGCCAGAGTGGATAGGATGGGGTTATAAATGTTGTGCACGAATATTGCTTCATACATATGCGTGCCATTGTTACCCCAGGTTTGGCGCTGACCGGATTCGAGGGAGAAACCCCGGACGGTCAACAGGAGGTGCAGTTCATTAGGTCCCTCGAGTCCCCAGACAACAGGGAGTTTATGGTCTTGCAATACATTAGGAAGCCTGTAATGAAGAAGAAACTTGTCAAGAAAGTGCTGTGTTCGCTGCTTCTGCTGTTGCCTAGTGCGGGCGTACTGGCAGAAGACAAGGTACTGAACGTCTACAACTGGTCTGATTACATCGCCAAGAGCACCATTCCTGGCTTTGAAAAGCAGGTCGGAGTCAAGGTCAAGTATGACGTGTACGACAGCGACGATACCCTGCAAGCCAAGATGATGACCGGCCGCGCCGGTTACGACATCGTGGTGCCCACTTCCAACTTCATGGCCAAGCAGATTGAGGCTGGCATTTATCAGAAGCTGGACAAGTCCAAGATCCCCAATCTGGCGAATCTGGACAAGGGGCTGATGGCCAAGATCCAGGATGCCGATCCGGGCAATGCACACGGCGTGCCGTGGGCTTATGGTACCGATGGCCTGGGTTACAACTTCACCAAGGTCAAGGCCATCCTGGGCAAGGACACCCCGCTGGATAGCTGGGACATCCTGTTTGACCCGAAATACGTTTCCAAACTGAAGGGCTGCGGCGTTTCGGTACTGGATCAGGCTAACGACGTGTTCGCCGTTGCCCTGCATCATCTGGGCAAGGATCCCAACAGCAAGAACCCGGCCGACTACCAGGCTGCCTTCGAACTGCTGAAGAAAATCCGCCCCTACATCACCCAGTTCAACTCTTCCGGCTATATCAATGACCTGGCCAACGGCGACATCTGCCTGGCGCTGGGCTGGTCTGGCGACGTCAACATTGCCAAGCATCGTGCTGCCGAAGCCAAGCGTACCTACCAGCTGGGTTACGTGATTCCGAAGTCCGGCGCACCGATCTGGTTTGACGTGATGGTGATCCCGAAAGATGCACCGCATGTTGATGCGGCCCTCAAGTGGATCAACTACATCGAAAATCCGGAAGTCAATGCCGCGATTACCGACGAAGTGTTCTACCCGACTGCCAATGCGGCAGCCCGCAAGTTCGTGAAGCCGGAAATCGCCAACGATCCGTCCATCTACCCGCCGGAATCGGTCATGAAGACCTTGTTCCTGCTGAAGCCGCTGCCGTCTGACATCATGCGTCTGCAGAACCGTCTGTGGACCCAGTTGAAGACTGGTCGCTAAACCGTGTCCTGACCGGCCGGGTGGGGGTTCGCCCGGCTGGTTCTGACCTGCACGATCCGTGCGGTCGTCAAGACCGCAGGGATGGATGCAACAGCCGCTGCTACCGCATTGCCGGCACGGCAGCTGGCTAAGAAAAAGCAGTACTGGAGTGAGGGTTACAGTCTGGTTCCGCAGAGCCGGGCTGTAGTGAAACGTAAGTCATCACATCAGGGCGAGTCGTGACAGGGCCTTGATATGATGGCTGTAAAGATGTGCTTGGCAAGCCGGTCCCACCGGCCAAGTGGTGCTAAACATGAAAAGTCTCAATTTTAGTCGATGGTTTCCGTCCGGCAGGACTACCGTCATCGGTGTTCCCTTCCTGTTTTTGTTTGTGTTTTTCCTGCTGCCCTTCCTGCTGGTAGTAGGCATCAGCTTCTCGCAGCAGCAGCTGGGCATTCCGCCTTATACGCCGCTGACCAAGATCGAAGACGACGTCTTCACCCTGGTGCTTAATATTGGCCACTACAAGTTCATGCTGGGTGACGATCTGTACTTTGCCACCTACATCAGCTCGGTGCAGATGGCATTTGTCTCCACCGTGCTGTGCTTGCTGATCGGCTACCCCATGGCCTATTACATCGCCCGTGCGTCCGAGTCTGCTCGTGACACGCTGATGATGATGGTGATGTTGCCGTTCTGGACTTCCTACCTGATTCGCGTCTATGCCTGGATCGGCATTCTCAAGAACGATGGTTTCCTCAACCAGTTCCTGATGTGGCTGGGCGTCATCGATACCCCGCTGCGGCTCTATCACACCAACTGGGGCGTGTATATCGGCATGGTGTTCTCCTACCTGCCTTTCATGATCATGCCGCTGTATGCCCATCTGGTGAAAATGGACCTGCGCCTGCTGGAAGCCGCCTATGACCTGGGTGCCCGTCCGTGGAAGGCATTTGTCCAGGTGACGCTGCCGCTGTCGAAAAACGGCATCATCGCCGGCAGCCTGCTGGTATTCATTCCGGCGGTGGGCGAATACGTGATCCCGGAACTGCTGGGTGGTTCGGATACGCTGATGATCGGTCGCGTGATGTGGGATGAATTCTTTAACAATATGGACTGGCCGATGGCTGCAACCGTGACTTGCGCCATGGTGCTGCTGCTGCTGGTACCGATGGCGCTGTTCCAGCATTACCAGGCGAAAGTGATGGAGGAAGTGAAATGAGCACGATGAAACCCAGCAAGCCGCTGTCGTTTGCGGTACTTGGCTTCGGCTATGCCTTCCTCTATCTGCCCATTGTGCTGCTGGTGATCTACTCGTTTAACGAGTCCAAGCTGGTCACGGTATGGTCGGGTTTCTCCACCAAGTGGTATTGGGCACTACTGGAAGATGATGAGCTGATCAATGCAGCCCTGCTCAGTATCAAGATTGCCCTGATGACGGCGACTGCTGCCGTGGTGATTGGTACCTGGGCGGGTTTCGTGATGGCGCGGCTCAACCGCTTCCGCCTGTTCCCGCTGTTTGCCGGCATGATCAATGCGCCGCTGGTGATTCCCGAGGTGATTCAGGGTATCTCGCTGCTGCTGCTGTTCGTGGCCATGGAGCAGGCATTTGGCTGGCCGGAAGGTCGTGGCGTGTTCACCATCTGGATTGGCCACGTGATGTTGTGCGTGTCCTATGTGGCCATCGTGGTGCAGTCCCGTGTGCGTGAACTGAACCGTTCGCTGGAAGAAGCTGCCATGGATCTGGGGGCGCGTCCGCTCAAGGTGTTCTTCGTGATCACCCTGCCGCTGATTTCCCAGGCGCTGGTGTCCGGCTGGCTGCTGTCCTTCACCCTGTCGCTGGATGACCTGGTGCTGACAGCCTTCCTGTCCGGCCCGGGTTCCACCACGCTGCCGATGGTGATCTTCTCCCGTGTGCGTCTGGGTCTGAACCCGGAAATGAACGCCCTGGCCACCTTGTTCATCATCGTGGTGTCGGTAGGGGTAGTGGCGGGCAATCTGTATATGCGCTCGGTACAGCGCAAGCGTGACCGTGAAATGCAACTGGCCTTCAATCAGGCGTAAGCCGACCAGGCAGGTCGCAGGCAAGGACGGGGCAGCAGCAGGGATAACACACCATTCCGGTTGCTGCCCCGTTGG
This sequence comes from Aquitalea palustris, assembly GCF_003693445.1. GTDB lineage: Bacteria > Pseudomonadota > Gammaproteobacteria > Burkholderiales > Chromobacteriaceae > Aquitalea > Aquitalea palustris. The sequence goes on from NZ_RFAR01000050.1 coordinate 15,722, forward strand.
GGTTCTAGAGGTGAAAACAACGTGGTATCCATGCAGTAGGACAAGGGAGAAGTGAGATGAAGAAATTGTTGATCAGTGCACTGATCGCAGGTCTTCCCGGCGTAGCCATGGCCGATGCCAAGGGAGACGAGATCGCCAAGCTGAAAGCCCAGTTAGAGGCTCTGCAGGCGCAAATGCAACAGCTGCAGAAAGCTGTTAATGCCGCGACGGCCGCCAAGGCGCCGGAAGCGGATGATGCCAATACCGAGCTGAAGCAGCGTGTGGCTGGTATGGAAATGAAGGTGGACAAGCTGACGACCGACGCCAGCGAAGGCCCGATTGCCGGCTTGAGTGTGACCGGCTACCTGGATCCGACCTATCTGTACAACCGTAGCGGCAAGAGCTCGGGTTTCCAGTTCGTCAACCACAATAGCGGTTATGCCTATACCAACAGTACCTTTGGTGATGTCTATCTGGATATCAAGAAAACCTTCGGCGTAGGCCCGATGGCGCCGAGTGCCGAGATCACCATTCTGCCTAACCGCGGTTCGGGTAATACCCTGCTGGATGGCGGTGGCACCAACAATATCATCAATACCGCGATGATCAATTTCCCGGTATCCGACACTACGCAGTTGGTGGCCGGCCTGATGAACAGCTTTGGTGGCTACGAAGTGCAGCAGTCCAATCAGATGAACACCATCACCCATGGCCTGCTGTATGACTTCAGCGATCCGGGCAGCTATGTGGGTGCTGGTTTCAACTGGGCGCATGGTGAGTGGGCAACCAAATTCATGATCGCCAACGAGCAGTACCGTACTTCGGCCAATTCGGTAGACACCAATAATGGCAAGTCGGCCAATAACACGCCCAGTGTAACTGGCCGCTTTGACTACACCTGGAGCAGCGCGCTGGATATTGGCGGTTCGGCCAATGTGGGTCGGCAATCGCTGGTGGCACATACCGACTCCAGTGGCAATACCGACAAAACCTACGGTTATCAGGGCTCATCCAGCAATCCGTATAGCAATTACTACTTTGCCGAGTTGGATGCCACCTACACCATGACTGACGGTGTGCTGAATGCCGAGCTGGATTATGGCCGGCAGAAGCAGGCTGCCTGGAATGGTGGCGATGCCGTATGGTACGGCTTCTCCTTGCTGGCCCATCAGAAGTGGACCAGCGAGCTGTTTGGCCGCATGGGTGCCACCCTGCGTTACGACTACCTGAATGACAGCAAGAATGGTGGCGGTGGTGGTGGTATCGCCCTGGGTCAATCCAGTGGGGTTGACGGTACCAATGGCTTCGGTATTTCCCAGGCCTGCTACAACGACAGCGTCGCCAATGGCGGTTCTGGTACCGACTGCTCAGGCGCTACCCGCCAGGCTTTGACAGCAGCCCTGTTGTTCTACCCGACCGATCAGCTGACCCTGAAGATGGAATACCGTCACGACTGGGCTAACCGCGATGTGTTCCTGCGTAACGATGGCAACTATCGCAAGAGCAACGACATTTTCGCTGCCCAGGCTGTGTACAGCTTCTGATTGTCAGACTGTTTCATCGCTCGAATGGCCTCCGCTGGAGGCCATTTTTCATTGGATTCCTTTTGCCGGTTGCTTGTTTTGGCTTGGCAAAGCAGGACGGGGGCGGCACACTCAGGCATTGTCTTTGTTGGAATGCTTCATGTTCAGACGTCCTGACTGGCTGGCCTCGTTGTTCAACCGTGCGCCGTATGTGGCAAAGCCGGCGGCGCGCCATCATGGCCCCGCCGGCTATCGCAATCTGTACCCGTTCACCCTGCCTTCGCTGGGCAGCCTGTTGCACTGGAAGCTGGCGCAGTGGTGGCGTGCGCGCCCGGATCACCGGCCGGAAATGGTTCCGGTGACTGGCGGCGACCCGGCGGCCTTGCGTGCCAACTGCCTGCGCTCCAGCGTGACCTGGCTGGGGCACGCCAGCAGCTTTGTGCAGTTGGCAGGGCAGAATGTGCTGATCGATCCGGTGCTGTCGTCGCGGGCGTCACCGTTTCGCCATCTGGGGCCGAAGCGGCAAGTGCCTTTGCCCATTGATCTGGCGGATTTGCCGCGCATTGATCTGGTCTTGCTGACGCATCTGCATTACGACCATCTGGACTTTCCCACGCTCAAGCGCCTGGCGCAGCAGTCGGGTGGGGCGCCGGACTTCGTGGTGCCGTTGGGAGTGGCGCGGGCCGTGCGCGCCGCCGGCGTGCCGGCCGAGCGGCTAGTCGAGCTCGACTGGTGGCATGCGGTGCAGCGCGGTGCGCTGCGGGTGCTGCTGACGCCGGCACATCACTGGAGCAACCGTGGCCCGTGGGGTGACCTGAACAAGGCGCTATGGGGTGGCTATCTGCTGGAAGGGGCTGGCTTGAAAATCTGGTATCCCGGTGATACCGGTTATCAGGCAGAGCTGTTTCATGAGATCGGCTTGCATATCGGGCCGGTGGATTTTGCCCTGCTGCCTATTGGTGCTTACGAGCCGCGCAAGGTCATGCGGGCGCAGCATGTCAATCCCGATGAGGCCGTGCGCATTTTCAAGCATGTTGCAGCGCGCAAGGCCTGGGCAGTGCACTGGGGCACCTTCATTCTCACGGACGAGCCGATACAGCAGCCGATGGCAGAGCTGGCCATGGCCTTGCGCGAGCAGGAGGTCAGTCCTGCCGATTTCATGCTGCCGGCCATCGGCGAAACCATCTGGCTGTAGTTGTGCGGAGCAGCTGTGGTGCATGATGGCGGTATTTTGCCCCTGATTGGCGCACAAGACGCCATTTTGCTGCGATGCAAACATTGCCCCTCAGGGCAGGGGGGCATACAATCGACAGTGTTATTTTTTCGAAAACGAAGGCTTTTTTTCGTTTTCACAGCAATATGGGGCTAGGCATGACGATTCTGCAATTGATCAATGAACGGGTGCAGGCTGCGCTGAGCGCGGCCGGTGCGCCGGATGCGCCGGCGGTGATTCAGCCGGCTTCCAAGCCGGAATTCGGTGACTATCAGGCCAACGGCGTGATGGGTGCGGCCAAGGCGCTCAAGACCAATCCGCGCGAACTGGCGCAAAAAGTGGTGGCGGCGCTGGACTTGCAAGGTATTGCCGACAAGGTAGAAATCGCTGGTCCGGGTTTCATCAATATTCATCTAGCCCCTGAATATCTGGCCCGACGCAGCGAAACTGCCCTGAAAGATGCGCGGCTGGGTATTACCCCGGTAGCGCCGCAACGGGTGATGGTGGAATATTCCTCGCCCAATCTGGCCAAGGAAATGCACGTAGGCCACCTGCGTTCTTCCATTATTGGTGACGCACTGGCGCGGGTGATGGAGTTTCTCGGTCACGATGTCGTGCGTGCCAATCATGTTGGCGACTGGGGTACCCAGTTCGGCATGCTGACTGCTTATCTGGTGGAAATCCGCCAGGCTGGCGACAATGCACTGGAGTTGTCCGATCTGGAAACCTTCTACCGCAATGCCAAGGTGCGCTTTGACGAAAGCGAAGAGTTCGCCGACCGTGCCCGCGACTATGTGGTGCGCCTGCAGGGTGGTGACGCAGAAGTCCTCAAACTGTGGGAGCAGTTTGTCGACATTTCCCTCAAGCACTGCGAAGCCGTTTATCAAAAGCTCAATGTTGGCCTGAAGCGCGAACACGTACGTGGTGAGTCCGCCTACAACGACGATCTGCCGGTCATTGTGGAAGAGCTGCGTGCCGCTGGCCTGCTCAGTGAGAGCGATGGGGCGGAAGTGGTGTTCCTGGAGGAATTCCGCACCCAGGATGACGAGCCGATGGGTGTGATCATTCGCAAGAAAGACGGCGGCTTCCTGTACACCACCACCGACCTGGGCGCGGTGCGCTACCGTCACAAGGTGCTGAATCTGGATCGCGTGATCTACGTGGTGGATGCGCGCCAGAGCCAGCACTTTGCCCAGATGTTCAGCATCTGTCGCAAGGCCGGTTTTGCCCCGGAAAGCATGAAGCTGGAGCATATCGGCTTTGGCGTGATGATGGGCGACGACGGCAAGCCGTTCAAGACCCGTTCCGGTGGTACCGTCAAGCTGATCGAGCTGCTGGATGAGGCCGAAGAGCGCGCCTATGCCTTGGTGTCGGAAAAGAACCCTGAGCTGTCCGATGCGGAAAAGCGTGAAATCGCCGCAGCGGTGGGCATTGGTGCGGTGAAGTATGCCGACCTGTCCAAGAACCGCATGAGCGATTACATCTTCAACTGGGATACCATGCTGGCCTTCGAGGGCAATACTGCGCCTTATCTGCAGTATGCCTACACCCGTGTGCAGAGCGTGTTCCGCAAGGCAGAAAACGTCGACGCCAATGCGCCCATCGTGATCACCGAGCCGGCTGAGAAGCATCTGGCTGCCGCGTTGGCCCAGTTTGAAGACACCTTGCTGTCGGTGGCAGAGGGTTGCTACCCGCATTATCTGTCCAACTATCTGTACCAGATTGCCACGCTGTTCTCGCGCTTCTACGAAGCCTGCCCCATCCTGAAGAGCGAAGGTGAAGTGCGTGCCAGCCGTCTGCAGCTGGCTGCGCTGACTGGCAAGACGCTGAAGACGGGCCTGGATCTGCTGGGTATCAAGGTATTGGAAACCATGTAAACCGGTATTGCTGGCCGGACATGAAAAACGCCCTGAAATATCAGGGCGTTTTCTTTTGCTGCTGGCCGAGGCTCAAATCGCCTGGGTAGTGTGCAGCAGCCAGTCGCGGGCCGGGCCATCCACCAGGGGTATTAGGCGGGTACGTACTTCCTGGTGATAGTGGTTCAGCCAATCCACCTCTTGCCGTGACAGCAGGCTGTGCTCGATGCAGCGGGTATCAATCGGGCAGAGGGTGAGGGTTTCGAAGCGCAGGAAGTCGCCAAAACCGTTCTGCTCGGCGGCGACGTTCAGCACCAGGTTTTCGATGCGCACCCCCCATTGGCCGGGGCGGTAAATGCCGGGCTCTACCGAGGTGATCATGCCTTCCTGCATCGCCATGCTGGGGTCTGGCAGGCTGCGTGAGATGGTTTGCGGGCCCTCATGCACATTGAGGAAATAGCCTACGCCATGACCGGTGCCGTGGCCGAAGTCGATATTGTGTTGCCACATCGGCGCGCGGGCCAGGGCGTCCAGCATCGGCGACAGGGTGCCGCGCGGAAAGTGGGCCATCGACAGATTGATGGTTCCCTTCAATACCAGGGTGAAGTCGCGCTTCTGCTCGCTACTGGGCGTGCCGACGGCCACTACGCGGGTGATGTCGGTGGTACCGCCCAGATATTGGCCGCCGGAGTCGATCAGCAGTAGGCCGTCGCCGCTGATGGGGGAGTGCGCTTCGGCGGTGGCATGGTAGTGAGGCAGGGCGCCATTGGCATTGAAACCGGCAATGGTGGCGAAGCTGGGCGAGACAAAGCCGGGGCGGCGGGCGCGGGCGGCGGTGATCTGCTCGTCTATGGTCAGCTCGGTGATGGCGGCACGATTGACCGTGTTGTCAAACCAGGCAAAGAACTCGCATAGCGCTGCGCCATCCTGCTCCATGGTGCTGCGTACCTGGGCGGCCTCGGCAGCGGTCTTGCGTGATTTGAGCATGGTGCTGGGGTTGATGGCGCTGATTACGGTGGTGTCTGTGGCAATTGCCTGGCGCAAGCCCAGCGTGATGCGACGCGGGTCGATCAGGATGCGGTCACTGGCGCTCAGCTGGCTGAGTGCGCTCTTGGCCAGCTGGTAATCTGCCAGCTCAATGCCGTCGGCGGCCAGTGCAGCACGCAGTGTGGCATCCAGCTTGCTGCTGTCGACGAACAATGTCGCTTGTTCGCTGCTGATCAGGGCGTGGCTGATGAAAACCGGGTTGTAGTTGACATCGGCCCCGCGCAGATTGAATAGCCAGGCGATGTCGTCCAGGGTGGAGATGAAGTGATGACTGGCAGCTGTCTGTTGCATGGCCTGACGTACGGCCAGCAGCTTGTCCGCACGACTGGTGCTGGCAAATGGCGCAGCGTGCGGGTAGATGGCGGAGACCGGCAGTGCCGGGCGTGCCTGCCAGATTTGCCCGACCAGATCGATATCGGTGCGCAGCTGCACACCTTTGGCGTGCAGGGCGGTTTGCAGGGCTTGTGCTGCGGCCAGGCTTAGTACGTCACCGTCTACACTCAGCGTCTGGCCATTGCCCAGTTGCTGTGCCAGCCAGTCCAGATGCTGGGTGCTGGCGGCGGTCTGGATTTTCATCAGGCTGATGCTGCTACCCTGCAGCTCCTGTTCCGCTTGTTCCCAGTAGCGGCTGTCGGCCCACAGGCCGGCCTGGTCAAGGGTCACGATCAGCGTGCCCATCGATCCCTTGAAGCCGGATAGCCATTGGCGGGCCTGCCAGTGTGCGGGCAGGTATTCCGACAGGTGGGGATCGGACGAGGGGATCAGACAGGCATCAATATGATGTTGCTGCATGGCCTGACGCAGTGCGCTCAGCCGTTGGGGAATGCTGGAGAGAGTGGTCATGCGAACTCCGATACGGGTAGTACGCCCATTCTGAGTGTGCTTGCCGTAATCTGACAAGCCAGTTTATACCGGTGCCTGCATGAGTTTTCTGAATGACAGCAATCGGGCAGGCAAGAAAAAAGGCGATCCGGAGATCGCCTTTTTCATGATGCTGCCTGATGTCTAGTCGGCGCGCTGGGTGCTGCGCTGGCCTTGGCTGGCGCTGGACGAGCGCGGACCGCGCTTGTCGTAGCTGCTGCTGCCAGTGCCACGGCCGTAGCCACCTTCGCGACGCTCGCGACCATAACCATTGCCGGCGCTGCTGCTGCTGCCACGACGCTGGCCTTGGCCCTGAGCACCGTAACCACCCGGCTTGCCGTTGCGACGCGGGCCTTTCGGCGGGCGACGGGTCGGTTCCAGGCCTTCGATCACGCCTTCGGTGATCTGGCGCTTCAGGTATTGCTCGATACGGCGAACCTTGTGGAATTCTTTCGATTCCGCCAGGGTGATGGCAGTGCCATCGCGACCGGCACGACCGGTACGGCCGATACGGTGTACGTAGTCTTCAGCTTGCTTGGGCAGGTCGAAGTTCACTACGTGGGTGATGGTCGGTACGTCGATGCCGCGAGCAGCAACGTCGGTGGCAACCAGGATTTTGATACGGCCACGACGCAGGTCGTTCAGGGTACGGTTACGCCAGCTTTGCGGCATGTCGCCATGCAGGCAGGCGGCGGAGTAACCCTGGTCGGACAGCTTGTCGGCCAGTTCTTCGGTGTAGGCCTTGGTCGCCGAGAAGATCACGCACTGGTCAAAACCCGATTCTTTCAGGATGTGATCCAGCAGGCGATGCTTGTGGTTCAGGTCGTCAGCGTACAGCAGATGTTCTTCGATGGTGCCGCCGGAGGTTTCGGTGCGGGCGATTTCGATGCGCTGCGGATCGCGGGTCATCTTTTCAGCCATGCGACCAACGGTGCCGTCCAGGGTGGCGGAGAACAGTACGGTCTGACGGGTTTCCGGGGTGGCCTTGACGATGGTTTCGATGTCATCGATGAAGCCCATGTCCAGCATGCGGTCGGCTTCGTCCA
>NZ_RFAR01000051.1 GCF_003693445.1 Aquitalea palustris
GAAGAAGTGCTGCGCCGCCTGCGCGCCTGAGCGGTTTTCGGCTGTGCAAGTCAAAAAGCCACCCTGCGGGGTGGCTTTTTGCATGCTGGCGTCGGCCTAGTTCTGGCTGACCAGGCGTGGCTGGCGCACAAAGCGGTATAGCAGCACCAGCAGCAACAGGAAGGGCAGGCCGAAGGCCAGCGTCAGGCGGAAGACATCGGTGAAGGCGGTGGTGAGCAGGATGGCCAGCATCAGCCCCAGTCCCATCAGGGTGGAAACCGGAAAGCCGGGCAGGCGGAAAGCCAGCGGCTGGCTGCCATGGCGCTGGTGATGGCGGCGGAAATGCCAGTGGGTGAGGAAGATCATCATCCAGGTAAACAGCGCGCCAAACATCGACAGCGACATCATCAGCGTGAAGGCCTGCTCGGGAAACAGCACAAACAGCAGGGTGGCCAGCGCAATACCGCTGGTGGACAGCAGCAGCGCGTTGAGCGGAATGCCGTGGGGGTTCAGCTTGCCCAGGCTGGCCGGGGCATCACCGGCGCGCGACAGGCTGAACATCATGCGGGTGGTGATGTAGAGCTGGCTGTTCATGGCGGACAGCGCGGCGATGATGACGACAAAGTTGAGAATGCCCGCGGCGTAGGGAATGCCCAGCACCTGCATCACGGTGACAAAGGGGCTGCTGCCCTTGTCCAGTCCGTCCCAGGGGACGATGGTCAGGATCAGGGTCAGCGACAAGAGATAAAACACCAGCAGGCGCACAATGGTGGCGCGAAAGGCGTGGCGCACCGCCTGCTCCGGGTGTTCCGCCTCACCGGCGGCCACGGCAATCATTTCCACGCTCAGATAGCTGAAGATGGAAATCACCACCGCCACCCACATGCCCCACCAGCCGTGCGGGAAAAACCCGCCATGGCCGGTGAAGTGCCGGGTGCCATAAGCCGGATTGCCGCTGCCCCACACCATATAACTCCCCAGCAGGATGAAGCCGACGATGGCAAAGATCTTGATGGCGGAAAACCAGTATTCCACGGTGCCAAAGGCTTTGACGCTCATGGCATTGACGCCGATCAGCACGCCGGAAAACAGCAGGATCCAGATCCACGACGGCGTGTCGGGGAACCAGTACTGCATGTATTCGGCCACTGCCGTGACTTCGGTGCCCACCGCCATGACGATGCAGGTCCAGTAGCTGTAACGCACCAGAAAGCCGGCCAGCGGGCTGATGTAATGTTCGGCAAAAGCGCCAAACGAGCCGGATGTGGCATGGGCGATGGTCATCTCTGCCAGGCAGCCCATCAGCAGCAGGGTGATCAGCCCGCCGATGGCGTAGCTGAGCAAGACACTGGGGCCGGCAAAGCCGATGGCAAACTTGCTGCCGAGGAACAGGCCGGTGCCAATGGCACCGCCGATGGCGATCATGCTCATTTGCCGGCCACTCAGCCGGCGTTGCAGGCCGCTTTCGCGTTGCTGGATCTGTTTGAAGCTCATGTCTTCTCCTTATCTTCCTTGGTGGGACGGCGCATTTCTCTTGGACGTGGGGCGTCCTGGATGCGCTCGGCTCCCGTGATGGTGTGCGGCTGGGTGAAGGCCGCCCACCGGGCGGCGGGCGGGAATGGGCTCAGGTCACCGCGTGACGCTGCTTGAAGCGCGGCTGGTCCCAGCTGGCGCTGTCCAGGATGTCGCGCAGGATGTCCACGGCATCCCAGATATCGGCATGGCTCAGATAGAGCGGGGTGATGCCAAAGCGCAGCACCTCTGGCTCGCGGTAGTCACCGATCACGCCGCGGTCGATCAGCGCCTGCATCACCGCATAGCCCTCGGGGTGGCGGTAGCTGACATGACTGCCGCGCTGTGCATGCGCGCGCGGGGTGATCAGCGTCAGCGGATGCTGGCTGCAGCGCTGTTCCACCAGCTGGATGAACAGGTCGGTCAGCGCCAGCGACTTTTGCCGCAGTGCCGCCATGCTGGTTTGCAGGGTGGCGTCCAGTCCGCACTCCACCAGCGACATCGACAGGATGGGCTGGGTGCCGCACAGAAAGCGGCGGATGCCCTGGGCCGGCTGGTAATCCACCGCCATGTCAAACGGGCGCGAGTGGCCCCACCAGCCGGACAGGGGCTGCCAGAAGGCATCCTGATGGCGCGGGGCCACCCAGATGAAGGCCGGTGAGCCGGGGCCGCCATTGAGGTATTTGTAGGTGCAACCCACGGCAAAGTCGGCGGCACTGCCATTCAGGTCCACTGGCACGGCACCGGCGGCGTGGGCCAGGTCCCAGATGGTGAGTGCGCCATGCTGATGCGCCAGGGCAGTGACGGCGGCCATGTCATGCATGGCACCGGTGCGGTAATTGACGTGCGACAGCAGCAGCACCGCCACATCGTCACCCAGTGCCTGTTGCAGCGACAGCGTGTCGTCGATCAGCCGCATTTCATAGCCCTGCTGCAGCAGGTCCATCATGCCCTGGATCATGTACAGGTCGGTGGGGAAGTTGTCGCGCTCCGAGACAATCACCTTGCGCTGCGGTGCACTGGCTTGCTGGATGCGGATGGCGGCCGCCAGCGCCTTGAAAATGTTCAGTGAAGTGGTATCGGTGATCACCACTTCGTCGCTGCCGGCTCCGATCAATCCGGCCAGCTTGTTGCCCAGCCGGCGCGGCAGCTCGAACCAGCCGGCAGTGTTCCAGCTGCGGATCAGGCCCTCGCCCCATTCCTGGCGCAATACCTGCAGGCTGCGCGCCTCGGCGCTGGTGGGCAGTACGCCCAGTGAATTGCCATCCAGATAGATCACGTTTTCCGGCAGGGCAAATTGCTGGCGCAGGGCGGCCAGTTGATCCTGGCGGTCGGCGGCCAGGCAGTCTTCACGGGTGAGCATCAGTCTCTCCTTGCGGTGGTGGTGCTGGTTGTCGGGGACGGGATGGTGCGCAGCACGGCGCGTACCGGGCTGGCATCCAGATTGATCAGTTTCAGTGGCAGGGCAATCAGCTCGTAGTCGCCTGCTGCGATCTCGTCCAGGTAGAGGTTTTCCAGAATGGCCATGCCGTGGCGGGCGACTGCGTGATGGGCGGCCAGCGTCTTGCTGTCTGCCGCATCCAGCGAGGCGCTGTCCACGCCGATCAGCCGCACACCCTGCTGGCCCAGCCAGTCAATCAATGCCGGGTCCATGGCGCAGAATGCCGGGTCCCATTGTTGGGGAAACTGCCGGTAACTGCGGATCAGCAGCCGTGGTGGCAGCGGGGCCGGCTGGTCTGCCAGCGCCTGCTGCAGTCTGGCCAGGCTCAGTAGTGGCGCTGCATCCAGGCAGTGCACCACGCGGCAGGGGCCAAGATAGGCATCCAGCCCGACCAGGCCGATGGCTAGGCCGTCCGCCTGATAATGCAGCGGGGCATCGGCATGGGCGCCGCTGTGGGGGGACAGGGTCAGCCGAGCCACATTGACCGGGCAGTGTGCATCCAGCTGCCAGGCCGGGCTTTCCTGTAACGCGGTATCTCCCGGCCACACCGGCATACCGGCATGCAATGGCGGGCTGATGTCATACAGCATGCTGCTCTCCATGGATTGGGCAATTCATGTTAGCACCGTGATTGTTTTGAAAAATTGCAAGTTCAACTTGTGAATTGGTGATATTTCGCAGAATATTCGACAGGAATGATTGAGTAAGAAAGGAAGTTGCAAATGCAGCTGGATGCCATTGATATGCGGATTCTTTCCGCGCTGCAGCACAACGGCCGGCTCAGCAATCAGGACCTGGCCGACCAGGTGGCGCTGTCACCCTCGGCTTGTCTGCGCCGGGTACGCACGCTGGAGGAGGGCGGGCTGATTCGCGGCTACCACGCCGAACTGGATGCGGTGGCGCTGGGCTTCGAGCTGGAGGCCATCGTGCAGGTGTCGCTGGATCGCAGCCGCGATGACTGGCATGGCGAGTTCTTGCTGCAGATGCAGGCCTTCGAGGAGGTGACCGCCGCCCATGTGGTGGCCGGGCCCTGCAATTACATCCTGCATGTGCGCTGTCGCAGCCTGCCGGCGTTTTCCGATTTCATCGTCGACAAGCTGAACAAGGTGCCCGGCATGCGCGATATCTGTTCCTTCATCGTGCTGAAAACCGTGAAGGACACCCGTGACCGGCTGCCGCTGGCCGGGGGCTGAGGCGGGAGCGTCACGGTAACAAAAGCCTTGTATGCTTGAGTGGAGGCCGCTACGGCCCGCTGGTCCGCCCGACTTACCTTGGCTGCGAGCAAAAACTCTAAAAAAATGGATTTTGTGCAAAGGGATGGGGGATAATGCCGCCCAGCCAAACTGAGGTTCATCAAAATGAAGTGTGTTGACGATTTCCGCCTGCGTCTGGGCAAGCAAGAGCTGGTTCCCATCATGGTCGGCGGCATGGGTGTGGATATCTCCACCGTGGCCCTGTCGCTGGAAGCGGCCCGTCTGGGCGGCATCGGTCATATTTCCGATGCCATGGTGCCGACGGTCACTGACCGCCGCTTCAATACCAAGTTCGTCAAGGACAAGCTCAAGCAGTACAAATTCAATGTGGAAAATGCCGACAAGTCCGTGGTGAAGTTTGACCTGGACATCCTGGCTGAAGCCACCAAAATGCACGTTGGCTCCGCCATGGAAGCCAAAAAGGGCGATGGGCTGATTTTCATCAACTGCATGGAAAAGCTCACCATGAATGCGCCCAAGGAAACCTTGCGCGTACGCATGCAAACCGCCATGGATGCCGGCATCGACGGCATCACCCTGGCCGCCGGCCTGCATCTGGGTTCGTTTGCGCTGATCGAGGACCACCCGCGTTTTCGTGATGTAAAGCTGGGCATCATTGTTTCGTCGCTGCGCGCTTTGCAGCTGTTCCTGAAAAAGTCCGCCCGTACCGGCCGCCTGCCGGACTACGTGGTGGTGGAAGGCCCGCTGGCTGGCGGCCACCTGGGTTTCGGCATGGACTGGGCGCAGTATGATCTGGCCACCATCGTCGCCGATATCCACGCCTGGATGCAGGCCGAACAGCTGGATATCCCGCTGATTCCGGCTGGCGGCATCTTCACCGGCAGCGATGCCGTGGGTTTCCTGGAAAACGGTGCCAGTGCCGTGCAGGTGGCCACCCGCTTTACCGTCACCAGCGAATGCGGTCTGCCGGAAAAAGTGCAGCAGGAATATTTCAAGGCAACGGAAGACGATATCGAAGTCAACCAGCTGTCGCCCACCGGCTACCCGATGCGCATGATCAAGTCCTGCCCGGCCATTGGCGACGGCATCCGTCCCAATTGCGAGGCTTACGGCTATCTGCTGGATGCCAATGGCAGCTGTGCCTACATCCAGGCCTATAACCGCGAAGTGGCGGCCCATCCGGGCGAGCGCCGCATCAAGGTGATGGACAAGACCTGTCTGTGCACCCACATGCGCAATTTCGATTGCTGGACCTGCGGTCAGTACACCTATCGCCTGAAAGACACTACCCGTCGCAAGGAGGATGGCAGCTACCAGATCCTCAGCGCCGAGCACGTGTTCAAGGATTACCAGTTCAGCAAGGATGGCAAGGTCGCCCTGCCGGATTGATGTCGCACACCGACCCGGTCTGGCTGGACCGGTAGTGGAACATGGCGAAACGCTACGGCGCTTCGCCATTTTTCTTGTTGAAGCGGCGCTGGCAGTAGTATTGTCGGAGCCTGTCTTGTCACTGTTTGAGGACTGCCATGCCGGACCGTTTTGATCCCGCCACCACCGCCCTGATCCTGATCGACCTGCAGCAGGGCATTCTCGGTTTTGCCAAACAACCCTATGACACCGAGCAGGTGCTGGAGCGCTCGGCGGCCCTTGCGCGGGCATTTCGTGCCGCTGCGGCGCCGGTGGTGCTGGTGCGGGTGGGCTGGTCGGCCGACGGTGCGGATGCACTGAAGCTGCCGACCGATCTGCAACCGCCAGCCACGCCAGTGCCGGACAACTGGCTGCAGCAGCCGGCCGAGCTGGAGGTGGCGGCCAGTGACATCCAGATCATCAAACGGCAGTGGAATGCCTTTTATGGCACGGAGCTGGATTTGCAGCTGCGTCGCCGTGGCGTGCGCACCGTGGTGCTGGCCGGTATCTCCACCCATATCGGGGTGGACTCGACGGCTCGGGCCGCCTGGGAGCGTGGCTATGCCGTGGTGCTGGCGGAGGATGCCATGAGCTGCCCGTTGCTGGAGTGTCACCAGTTTTCCGTGCAGCATATCTTTCCGCGGCTGGGTCGGGTACGCAGCACGGCCGAGGTGCTGCAGGCGCTGGTCGTCTAGCTGCATGGGGCGTGAAGATTGCCGCATCGACCCGCAGCAGGTCGAGCTGACGGCCATCCGTGCCCAGGGTGCGGGTGGTCAGAACGTCAACAAGGTGTCGTCGGCCATTCACTTGCGTTTCGATGTCATGGCTTCCAGCCTGCCCGAGCGCGTCAAGCTGCGGCTGTTGGCGCTGGGCGATGCCCGCCTGAGCAAGGAGGGCGTCATCATCATCAAGGCGCAGCAGCACCGCACACAGGAGCTGAACCGTGCCGATGCGCTGGCGCGGCTGCAGGCCATGGTGGATGCGGCCGCGCATGTGCCCAAGGCCAGGCATGCCACCCGGCCTACTTATGGCTCGAAACAGCGCAGGCTGGAGGGCAAGTCGCGGCGCAGCGGCATCAAGGCCTTGCGCGGCAAGATCGCGGATTGATACGGCGGGGCAGTGGGTCTCAGGCGCGCCGGCTATGCTGGCAGCTGGGAATGATGTGCTTGCCCAGTTCATCCGCCGGTACCGGCCGGCACAGCAGAAAGCCTTGCAGCTCGATGTCCGGGTGCTGTGCGCACAGATAGTCCAGGTCCTCGGTATTGTCGATGCCCTCTGCCACCATGCGCAGGCCCAGTTCGCGGGCAATATTGGCCATGCCGGAAATGATGCTCTGGCTGCGCGCGTCGCGGTGGATGTCCTTGATCAGGATGCGGTCGAACTTCAGCTCGGTCAGCGGCAGGTTCTTGATGTGTTCCAGCGTGGTATGGCCGGTGCCAAAATCATCCAGCGACAATTCGAAACCACGCATGCGCAGCCGCAGCAGGGTGGCCAGGGTGTGGCCGAAATTGGTGAAGGCCATGGTCTCGGTGATTTCCAGCACGATGCGGTCAAACGCCAGCCCACGCGATGTCACCTGCTCGACCAGCCAGTCGAGAAACTCGCGGTCATCCAGCAAGCGCCGTGACAGATTGATCGACAGCCGCAGCTGCTGCATGTTGGGCTCGCGGATCAGCATGTCCAGGCTGGTTTGCACGATGCGGTTGGTCAGCAGCGAAATAAAGCCTTCGTGTTCCAGCATGCCGATGAACTGATTGGGCCCCAGTATGCCTTGCTGCGGGTGACGCCAGCGCGCCAGCGCCTCGATCTGCACCGCACGACCCTGACGCAGATCGTAAATCGGCTGGTAAAAGGCGCAAAACTGGTTGTGGGCCAGCCCGGTGATGATGTCGATCAGCGGCAGGCTGCTCTTGCTGTCGCCGATGTCCTGCTGCACATCGAGCAGGCGGGTGATTTCGGTCAGGAACAAATCATCATCAATGGGCTTGGCCAGGTGGCCGATGCCGGTGAAACCCAGCTCCTGGGCGGCGCGCACGCTGTTGGACAGTAGTTCTGGCGAGTGGCCGCTGATTAGCAGCAATGATGGAATGTGCGGTTGGCGCGACAGTTGCTCCACCAGTTCGATGCCATCCATGCCTGGCATGTTCAGATCGGTGATGACCAGGTCCAGTTTGGGAATCTTGCGACTGAGCTGAAAAGCCCAGCTGCCGTCGGCAGCCTCGTGTACCACGGTATTGGGTATTTGCAGGCAGAGCGCCTTGAGCAGGCTGCGCTGACTGCTGCTGTCTTCAGCGAGCAGGATTTGTCTTGGAATCTGGATGGTCATGGCTGACGCACTGTTCAGAAGGGTATGTCTCAATCTAAGCAGGTGTCATGCATTCTTGCCAGTGGAAAAATCGATAAATCGTGTATTTGTAAATTCTTATTATGAATTTAACCAGATTTTACTTTGAATGAATTGCGATTGGCTGGTGCAGTGCACAAAGGGCAGGAGCAAGCGGCTGAAGGCCGGGACAAGGGTCCGGCGGCCGGGCAGCCGTCAAGCGGTCACCTGCCGCAAAGCGATGGACCGGGCGGTCATCACTTCCGGGGCAGTGTGCTGCGATATGATGCCGGGCCGAATGGCCGGCGGGCAAGGCAGGAACTGACTACGCGACCCACAGGTGGGGCTGAGTGGCCGCGAGGCGACTCAGCTTATCAACGACGCTTGAAGTGGTGCGGTGCGCCGCCGCCAACCGGAGCGGTCGGATGACGGAAGTTGATGCGACCCTTGGTCAGGTCGTAGGGAGACATTTCCACGGTCACGCGGTCGCCAACCAGTACGCGAATACGGTGCATCTTCATCTTGCCCGAGCCATAGGCCAGGATTTCCACGTTGTTGTCCAGACGCACGCGGAAGCGCGATTCCGGCAGCATTTCAATGACAACGCCTTGCAGCTCGATCATGTCTTCTTTGGACATTAACGATTCCTTTCAGTGTAACGGGTGGGCCAATAGCCCATGCGGCAGTCCCTCACGGAGCGCCGCACGATCTGTGATAACAGATTGCTTCTATCGATAACCAAGCAGGTAAGACAGGTAGCACACAGTAAAAATGTGCCGTTACCAAGGCAAGGCAGACGGATTGAACCCCGTGCTGGGGAACGGTCCGGAAGGAGGCAGGGCGCATTATACGGCTAAATGGCTGATTTGTCAGTAGAAATGTAGGCGGAATTGCCTTGCCCCCTTGTTGCGCGATGGCAATGACTAAAAACACTTATGCATCCGCAGCTTAGCGCTGCTGCCCCCTGTTGCAAGACGCGCAGTCCGGCATGCCCTTGGCGCTGAATTGGCCACGGCGCAGGGCTGGGGGCGGGCTCCGTCCGGGGATGGCGCGTGATGCCGGGGGCAGGGGATGGCGGCCACTGGCAGCGGCATGCATGTTGGGCCGCTCACGCGTCTTGATCAGTACCGGGGCGGCAGGGCGGCAAATGGTGATTGTTTGACTTTTGTCATTAAAAGAAAATTCACTATTCATATTCTTACAATTCAATACAAAAATAGGCTGGATTATTCTGTTCTATGCTGACATCCTGTACGGTTTCGATCATTACCCTTTGCTGATATTTTGTTTCAGGCATGGGGAGCACAAGTTGGAAACTCTGCAGTAGGACAGACTATGGAAAATAATCGAGAGGGCGAAGGACTCCGACGCAGCCTGCAGGCGCGTCACCTGTCCATGATCGCCATTGGCGGCTCCATCGGCACCGGGCTGTTTCTGGCCTCGGGGGCCACGGTAGCCACTTCCGGCCCGGGCGGTGCCTTGCTGTCATATGCCCTGATCGGGCTGATGGTCTATTTCCTGATGACCAGCCTGGGCGAGATGGCCGCTTTCATGCCGGTGTCCGGTTCTTTTCAGGTATATGGCTCACGTTTCGTTGACCATTCCTTTGGTTTCGCCCAGGGCTGGAACTATTGGTATAACTGGGCGGTAACCATTGCCGTGGAGCTAGCCGCCGCATCCATCGTGATGCATTACTGGTTTCCGCACGTGCCCGGTGTGGTGTGGAGTGCGCTGTTCCTGGCCATCATCTTTGCCCTCAACTACTTCTCGGTGAAGGGCTTTGGCGAGGCGGAGTTCTGGTGTTCCATGCTCAAGGTGATCACCATCATCGCCTTCATCATCATCGGTTTCATGATGATCTGGGGCATCATGTTCCACCCGGATAACAGCCGTTATGCGCCGGGGCTGAATGTGTTCATGCATGGCGACGGCCCCTTTGTCGGCGGCATGGCCGCTTTTGTCAGCGTGTCGATGATTGTCGGTTTCTCTTTCCAGGGCACCGAGCTGATCGGCGTGGCGGCAGGGGAGTCCAGCCACCCGGCCCAGACCATTCCGCGCGCGGTGAAGCAGATTTTCTGGCGCATCCTGATGTTCTACATGCTGTCCATCCTGATCATCGGCTTCATCCTGCCGTATAACGACCCGATGCTGCTGAAGAACGATGTGCAGGACGTGGGGGCCAGCCCCTTCACCCTGGTGTTCAGCCGTGCCGGTCTGGCTTTGTCGGCCAGCCTGATGAACGCGGTCATCCTGTCGGCCATCCTGTCGGCCGGTAATTCCGGCATGTATGCCTCTACCCGCATGCTGTATGTGATGGCCAAGAACAAGATGGCGCCGGCCTGGTTCGGCCAGCTGTCGAGCAGTGGCGTACCGCGCAATGCCCTGTATGCCACCACGGTGATTGCCGGTCTGTGCTTCCTGACTTCGCTGTTCGAGAGCAATGCTGTCTATCTGTGGCTGCTGAATTCTTCCGGCATGACCGGTTTCATCGCCTGGCTGGGCATTGCCATCTGCCATTACCGCTTCCGCCGTGCCTATGTAAAACAAGGCTATGATCTGGCCGATCTGCCCTACAAGGCGCGCTGGTTCCCGCTGGGGCCGCTGTTTGCCTTTGCCTTGTGCATGCTGATCATGCTGGGGCAGAACTATGCCGCCTTCACCAGTGCCAAGGTGGACTGGAACGGTATTGTCGCCACGTATATCGGCATTCCGCTGTTCCTGCTGCTGTGGCTGGGCTACAAATGGAAGCACGGCAGCCAGCTGATTCCGCTGGACAAGATTGCGCTGGCCGAGGCGCACGCCCAGCTCAAGCGCGACGAGCTGGCTGATGGCCGGCTGGCGCAGCAAACCACCGGTTGATCGCTGGTCTTGCCTGCCCTGCAACGGCCCGGCCTGACCGGGCCGTTGTCACGTGTGCGCGCTGCACCGCCACGGGCGCTCAGGCAGTGCTGTGTCTGCGGCGCAGGCAGGCTACAATCGCCGCACTGCGCCGCCACTGGCAGACCCCATCACCGCATTGAGGGTGCATACCCGGAGAACAATAATATGGCCTTGATGTCACTTTTTTTCAGCAAGTATCTGTTTGTGCTGGCAGCCTTGCTGCCCATCATCAATCCGCCCGGACTGGTGCCCATCTTCATTTCGATGACGGCGCGCAATAGCAAGCAGCAGCGGGCCTTCCTGGCGCGGCGTATTGCCATGTACTGCTTCCTGTTGCTGCTGGGCAGCATGTATGTGGGTAGTTTCGTGCTGGAGTTTTTCGGAGTGTCGCTGCCGGTGGTGCAGTTGTCCGGCGGCCTGCTGATTTCGCTGGCAGCCTGGCGCATGCTGAATGACAACCCGGCCGAGAGTACCCAGCCTTCCAGCGAACCGGTACGGCAGGAAAACCGTGACGAGCTCAAGCAGCGGGCTTTTTACCCGCTGACCTTTCCCTTGACCGTGGGGCCGGGGTCGATTTCGGTATCGATCACCGTGGGTGCATCGCTGACAGTAACCGGCAAGCCGATGATCAAGTACATGCTGGTGCCCATGGCCAGCCTGGCGGCCGTGCTGTCGCTGTCGGTGCTGGTGTATATGTGCTACCGCCATGCCGACAAGCTGCTGGGTTATCTGGGCCAGACCGGCTCGGTGGTGTTCCTGCGGCTGTCGGCCTTCATCCTGATGTGTCTGGGGGTGCAGATCATGTGGGAAGGGGTGGAGCAGCTGTTTGTCGAGCTGATCCAGAATAATGCCGATCTGCTCCGCCATTAACAGTGGCCGCCAACCCCTGCTGCCCTTGCTGCTCAAGCCGCGCTGCGGCTGAGCGCAAGGGAAGGGCGGCGGGGGCAGGCCGGGGCGGGCTTAAGCCTGTGCGGTGCTAGTCCTGCTCCTGCCCATTCTTGCTGCGCCGTTGCTTGGCCAGGCGACTGGAATAGTTCAGCCACTGCCGTAGTTGAGCAAAAGAGGGACTGCGGCGCAGCCCCACGGCGCCGACTGCGGCAATGGGCCGGATCGGGTTGACTGGCTTGATGTCTTTGCTCATGTCAGTTTCTCCGCTTGCGTAATGAACAGGGCGGTCTGCCGCTGTAAGTGGGGGTAAAACGCCAGAAAGTCTGCTTCCAGCGCGACATATTGTTGCAACAGATCATCAATGCCGGCGGCAACCGGATTGTCCCGCTGGATGCGATGGCGGGCAAAGCCGCGCAGCACGCTGGCAATACCTGCGGTGTCGGCATAGGACAGCAGCCAGTCTTCAGCCTGCATGCGCGGTAGCATGTCCAGCAGGCGTGGTGGCAACCACTGGCGGTGATGTTGCAGTTCGGCGTAGCTGCGGCGGGTAAAAGCGGCCAGTGGCATGCTGGCAAATGCGCCCCAGTGCCGCGCCAGAAAATGATCGTAAAAAATATCCACCAGGATGCCGGCATAGCGCCGCCGTTCCGGGGCAATGCGCGTCTTGCTCTGCAATACCAGCGGATGACTGTCGGTATAGCTGTCGATCTGCCGGTGCAGGGCCATGCCTTGTTGCAGAGCCGGCGGCAGGTGGCTGGCATGGGCTGGCTTGATGAAATCACCCAGCAGATTGCCGACGCGGGCACTGGCATCGTCCGGGGCCAGGTGCAGGTGGGCCAGGTAATTCATGCCGCTGACAGTCGGTTCAGCCTCACTACAATCACCCGCACCGCCGCACTGCTGCGCAAGGTCAGGCCGATGGCCAGTTGTTGCAGCAGCGCATCCTGTGGCTGCAGGCGGCAGCTGCGGCCATCTTCGCGGCTGATTTCCAGCTCGGCGCCGGCAGCCAGCAATACCAGCAATACTTCATCATCGCTTTGCAGCTGGCGCTCGCCGTTCAGGGTGAAGTCTTCCACTTGCTGCAGATAGCGGCCACGCCGGGTCATGACATTGAAATCGGTGACCGGGCCTTCGGTCAGCTGGCTGCTGATGCTTTCTTCGCCGGCAAAGGCCAGCGGCAGGCTGAAGGCATCCAGCCGTACTTCGCTACCGTCTTCGCGTTGCAATAGCAAGGCCGCGCCCTGCAATAACAAAAGCTGGCGGTCGATGCCGGGGAAGCGGGAGAAATCGCCATCACTGGCCACGCTGGCGATGCTGATGCGGTAGTCGAAGTTGTCCAGCGTGGCATCCGGCGGCGCAATCAATACCTGGCGGGTAATGCCTCCACCGTTTTTCCAGGGCGTGGCAGGGTAGTGGCGGGCGTGCAGGATCTGCATGGCAAGCTCTGGCAAGGTAAAAAAACGATTATCCACCGATGGCCGGCTGTGTGCATCTTCGCTTTGAGCCAAGGCGGGCAAGCCCTTGTTATGATGAAGATTTGTAGTGCCGGCACTACAAATCGGCGTGCTTGATCTGCCGCAATATGCCATTCCACTGTCGTGCCAAGATGAAGTCAAAGCTTGAACCCACCACGAGGAGATCATCATGGCCATCAGTGCATTCTTCATTCCTTCCGTCAATCTGATGGGAGCTGGCTGTCTGCAACAGGCAGTCGACAGCATGCAGGCGCAGGGCTTCAAACGCGCGCTGATCGTGACCGATGCCGGTCTGGTCAAGACCGGTCTGGCGGCGAAAGTCAGCACGCTGCTGGCTGCGGCGGATATCCAGTCCGTGGTATTTGACGGCGTGCATCCCAATCCGACCTGCGCCAATGTCAATGCCGGCCTGGCTTTGCTCAAGGAAAAACAGTGTGATGTGGTGATTTCGCTGGGTGGCGGTTCGCCGCACGACTGCGCCAAGGGCATTGCCCTGGTGGCCGTCAATGGCGGCAAGATCCAGGACTACGAGGGCGTGGACAAGTCGGCCAAGCCGCAGCTGCCGCTGGTGGCCATCAATACCACGGCCGGTACCGCCAGTGAAATGACCCGCTTCTGCATCATCACCGACGAATCGCGCCACATCAAGATGGCCATTGTCGACAAGCACACCACGCCTATCCTGTCGGTAAACGACCCGGAAACCATGGCCGGCATGCCGCCTTCGCTGACCGCTGCCACCGGCATGGATGCGCTCACCCATGCCGTCGAGGCTTATGTGTCGACCATTGCCACGCCGATTACCGATGCCTGCGCGCTCAAGGCCATCAGCCTGATCGTGGCCTTCCTGCCGCGTGCCGTGGAAAACGGCCAGGACATGGAAGCGCGTGAACAGATGGCCTATGCCCAGTTCCTGGCCGGCATGGCTTTCAACAATGCCTCGCTGGGCTATGTGCATGCGATGGCGCACCAGCTGGGTGGCTTCTACGACCTGCCGCACGGCGTGTGCAATGCGGTGCTGCTGCCGCACGTGCAAGTGTTCAACAGCAAGGTGGCCGCAGCGCGGCTGGCTGATGTCGGAGTGGCATTGGGGGTGAAAGCCAGTGCAGAAGAGGCGATTCAGGCGATCCGCACCCTGGCGGCCAAGGTGGGCATTCCGGCCGGCCTGACCCAGCTGGGCGTGAAAGAGCAAGATATCCCGGTACTGGCCACCAATGCCCTGAAGGATGCTTGCGGCTTTACCAATCCGCTGCAGGCCAGTCACGAAGAGATCTGCGCCATCTACCGCGCAGCCATGTAAGCAGGGGTTAGTCTGCTGTAGTGAACAGGGCCGGCTTTGCCGGCCCTTTTGCATGCATCATGGCGCTGGATGATGGCCAAAACCGGCCGCCTGGGCCGCGCTGCGGATGGCGTCCAGCACCAGCCTGGCCTTGCGCGGTATGCGCCGGCTGGCAAATACCGCATGCATCTGCGCATCTTCGCCGCGGCTGGACACGATGCGATAGTCCGGGCACAGCCGCAGCAACTGGCCTCTGGCCACCAGTGGTTCGGCCAGCCAGTCGCCCATGCGTGCCACGCCCCAGCCGGCCAGGGCCGCCTGCAGCACGGCATTGCCGGAACTCACCCGATGGCTGGCATTCAGGTTGAGGCTGAGCTGATGCGTGTCCGAGACAAAATTCCAGGCTTTCAGGATGCGCGGCGCAGCATGAATCAGGATGGCGTGTTCGGTCAGCTCTTCAGGCTGTAGCGGCAGGCCGCGACTGGCAACATAGGCCGGGCTGGCATATAGCCGGCGTTGATAAGGCCATAGCGGAAAGCCGATCAGCTCGCTGGAGGTGGGGTAGGCACCACGAATGCTGAAGTCCAGCTTTTCGCGGATAGGCTCCAGAATGGTGTCGCTGTACAGGATGTCAAAACGCAGCTGCGGATTGTGTTCTGCCAGCTGCTGCAGGATGGTCGGCAGGAAATGGCTGGCCATCACCTCTGGTGCAGAAAAGCGCAGCCAACCACGTGGCGTGCTGCCCAGCGCCGCCAGGTCGTCTTCCACTTCTTCCTGTAATTGCAGCATCTGGCGTGCGGTATCGTAATAGGTTTCGCCGGCCATGGTCAGGCTGACCTGTTTTTGCGAGCGGGCCAGCAGACTGCTGCCCAGGCTTTCCTCCAGCGCCTGGACGGCGCGGGTGGCGGTGCTGGGTGAGGTGCCCAGCTGACGCGCCGCCGAGACGAAGCTCTTGCGTTCCACCACGGCGCAGAATACCTGCAGCTCCCATAACAGCTTCATTGATTTGGCCTTAATTGCAGGAATTGCAATACGGTATTGCAAGCATGCAGCCAGGGCAAGCCCTACAATGGCTGCATTATCAGGAGGCAGTCATGTTGTTGACCTTGGGATTTCTGTGTTTCTTTTCTTTCATGGCCGGTCTGATCGATGCGGCCGTTGGCGGCGGCGGGCTGATCCAGACGCCGGCGCTGTTCAATTTCCTGCCGCAATACTCGGCCGCCACGCTGTTTGGCACCAACAAGATGTCCTCGGCGGTGGGCACCTTGTCGGCAACGCGATCTTATCTGCAGCGGGTACGCCTGCCGTGGAAACTGGTGATTCCGGCGGCCATCACCGCCTTTATCATGTCCTTTGCCGGCGCAGCCACGGTGAATGCCATTCCCAAGTCGGTGATTCGCCCGCTGGTATTGGTACTGTTGGTGCTGATGGCCATGTATACCTTGTGGAAAAAGGACTTTGGCAAACTGCACAAGCCGGTGACGATAGGGCGGCGCGAAATGGCGGTGGGCATGGCCATTGGCGGGGCCATCGGTTTTTATGATGGCCTGTTCGGACCGGGTACCGGCAGCTTCCTGATCTTCCTGTTCATCCGCTTTTTCGCCTTTGACTTCCTGCATGCCTCGGCTGCAGCCAAGGTAGTCAATCTCACCACCAATGTGGCGGCGCTGGCCTTTTTCATTCCCACCGGCAATGTGCTGTTCCAGTACGCCATTCCCATGGCCGGCTTCAATGTGCTGGGCGCGATGACCGGTTCCTGGGTAGCCATGAAAAAGGGCGCTGGCTTCGTCCGTATCCTGTTCCTGTTGCTGACCACGGTGCTGATCGGCAAGCTGGCCTGGGACATGCTGCAACCCTGGCTGCATGGCTGAGCCATATCCAGCCGGTCATTCATGTAAAAGACCACGCCAGGCGTGGTCTTTTGTGTTTGGGCGATATCGCGGTGATCAGCGGTGCTGGTCCCAGCCATGATGATGGCCGTTGTCGTGGTGGTGGCGATGATGATGGCGACGCCCTTCATCACGCGCCGGTGCTGCCGGTCGGTCTTCGTGCTGGTTCTTGGTGGTGATGGCCACGCCGGTAGCACCACCCACCGCGCTGCCGATGATGGCGCCATTACGGCCACCCACCGCATTGCCGACTGCTGCACCTGCTGCACCGCCTACTGCACCGCCAAGAATCGCATCCGTTGTCGAGCTGGCCTGAGCTGCGCCAGCTGCCAGTGTGATGGCAATAATCGAAATCCACTTGTTCATTTGCATGATTTGCTGCTTTCACTGAGTAAGTGGCGGCAGTCTAGGCAGGGCAGGGCAAAACGGACAAGCCGTGAAATGTTAGCAAGTATTGAAAAGCGTTTGCCTGCTAATGATCATGGAATTGCCCGGTGCATAATTACGGCTAATTATCTGTTTTAAATGGATTTTATATTCCACATTAAAATGGTGGGTTTATAACAATCTGTTACAGAGTCGGGCCGGGTAAATGCACGGACCCTGCAACAGCCATTGTCATGCCGCTTGGACACAGCTTGTCGATGCGGGTATTACTGGCCGGAGCAGCCACAACCGCCGCCGCCACCGCCGCAACCACCGGCGTTGGCTGGCGCAGCTTCTTGCTGTTGACCCAGGCTGATCTGGAATTCGATCACGATCATCTCCGGCAAGCGGTCAACATAGCGATAGCTGATCTGCCCGGCATAGCGCTGGCCAATCTGCTCCAGCAGAGGTAGCGGATCGTGATCGTTGACGAAGCGCATGATTTCGCCATCGTGCAGGCTTTCCAGTGCCGCGAAAATGGCAGCGTGGCGAAAGCGCTTGGCAATACCGCGAGCATCAAACAGGTAGCTGGTATTCAGTTGAGGGGATAGTGTAGTCACGTTGATCTTCCGGCTTGAGGGAGTGAAGCCAGGATTTTGTCGTAGTCTGGCGGCAGGCCTCCTTGAGGCAGGATAAGAAAATCTGCCCCGCAAGCAGTGCAAGCATCCGCTGTTGTTTTAAGATGTCGGCATTATCGTGAGGAGAACAGGCATGCACCCTGCACGCTGCCCGCCAGCCAGCGAGGCCGTTAATTTGTTGCAGCTGCCTAATGTCGGACCAGCCATGGCAGCGGATTTAAACTTGCTGGGGTATGACAGCCCGCAATCGCTGCGCCAGGCTGATCCCTATGCGCTTTACCAGGCCCTGTGCCAGCAAACCGGCCAACGGCATGATCCTTGCGTGCTGGATGTTTTCATCGCACTTACGCATTACTTGCTGCAGGATCAGGCCCTGCCGTGGTGGCATTTCACGGCGCAGCGCAAGGCCGAGCTTGCCAGCAGGGCTGTCGGCCCCGCATGGCCGCTTGTACAATAGCCAGCCATGACGAACTCTCTCGTTTCCCCGGCAGATTCACCGGTACTGGCCTGCCACGAGTGTGATCTGTTGCAAACTGCCCCCACGCATGCCACCCACGGCGTCTGCTGCAGTCGCTGCGGCTGCCAGCTGCTGCCCGGCCCCGGCTATCAGCCCGCCACTTCGCTGGCCCTGGTGCTGGCCGGTCTGCTGGTCTTCATCCTGGCCAATGTCTTCCCGGTAGTCGGGCTGGAAGCCGGCGGCGTGCGCACCGCCACCACCTTGCTTGGCACCGCCTGGCAACTGACCCAGCAACAGATGCAGCCGGTGGCGCTGCTCATCCTGCTCACTGGCGTGCTGTTGCCCGGCCTGGAGCTGCTCTGCCTGCTCTATTTGTTGCTGCCGCTGTCGCTGGGTCGTGCGCCGCGTGGCTTTGCTGCCGTGATGCGACTGGTGCGCATTCTGCATCCCTGGGGCATGGTGGAGGTTTTTCTATTGGGTGTGCTGGTGTCGCTGGTCAAGCTGGCCCACATGGCTGCTGTGCATCCCGGCATCGGCCTGTGGTCGTTTTTTGCCCTGATCCTGTTGCTGGCCAGTAGTGCCAGTCGCTTTGATGCCGGCCTGCTATGGGAGCGCTACCACGCATGTCGCACCTCCCGCTGAAGACGGCCGCTCGCCACGGCATGTGGAGTTGTCATGGCTGCAGTCTGTTGTGCCGTCTGCCCGCCGGGGCAGACCAGGCCGCCTGGCATTGTCCGCGTTGCGGCGCAGCGCTGCACCGGCGCAAGCCGCATAGCCTGCAATACGCCTGGGCCTATCTGATTGCCGCGATAATCTGTTATATCCCGGCCAATCTGCTGCCCATCATGCTCACCGACATGCTGTCCGGCACTCAGCGCGACACCATCATGAGCGGGGTGGTCTATCTGTGGCAGGGTGGTTCCTGGCCGCTGGCGCTGGTGGTGTTCATCGCCAGCGTGCTGGTGCCCTTGCTGAAGATACTGTCCATGCTGCTGCTATTGCTTACCGTGCACTGGCGTTCGCGTTGGGCGCCGCGCCAGCGTACCCGGCTGTACCGCTTGCTGGAGGTGGTGGGGCCGTGGTCGATGCTGGATATTTATGTGGTTGGCTTGCTGGTGGCGCTGGTGCAGTTGCAGTCGCTGGCCACCATCAAGGCCGGGCCGGGAGCGATTGCCTTTGGTGCGGTCGTGGTGCTGACCATGCTGTCGGCCATGCATTTTGATCCCAGACTGATCTGGGATGTTTTCGAGGATGATGATGAGTGACAAACACACGCCGCAGACCGCGGATGAAGGTCTGCCCGCCCACCCGGAGAGCGTGCCGCTGGCCGTGGCCGAGCGTCGTCGCCCCAGCCGCTGGTCGCCTTCGCTGGTCTGGCTGATTCCGCTGGTCGCTGCGCTGATTGGCGGCTATCTGGCGGTGCAGGCCGTGCTGTCGCGCGGGCCCACCATTACCATTACCTTCCGCAGTGGCGAAGGGCTGGAGGCCGGCAAGACCCGCATCAAGTACAAGGATGTGGAAATCGGCGAAGTCACCGCGGTACGCATCAGCCCGGACAGCAAGAATATCGAGGCCACCGCTCAGTTGAGCAAGGAGGCCGAGCGCTTTCTGGCACGCGACAGCCGTTTCTGGATCGTGCGGCCGCGCATTGCCGGGGGCAGCGTGTCTGGCCTGGGCACGCTGTTGTCCGGTGCCTATGTCGGCATGGATGCCGGCAAGAGTAGCGAGATGAGCCAGCACTTTACCGGGCTGGAAGTGCCGCCCATTCTTACCGGCGACCTGCCGGGCCGCCAGTTTGTGCTCAAGGCTTCCGAGCTGGGTTCGCTGGATATCGGCGCGCCGGTGTATTTCCGGCGCGTGCCGGTGGGGCAGGTGGTGGCCTATCAGCTGGACAAAAAGGGCCATAGCGTTGATATCACCGTGTTCATCAACGCTCCCTATGATCACTTTGTCACCGAAGACAGTCGTTTCTGGCACGCCAGCGGAGTGGATCTGTCGGTCTCGGCCAATGGCCTTAAAGTCAATACCCAGTCGCTCAGCGCCATCCTGCTGGGTGGGGTGGCCTTTGAAACGCCGGTCACCGTGCAAGAGGGCAAGCCGGCTGCGGCCAGCAGCACTTTCTCCTTGGCCAATACCCGCGATCAGGCCATGCAGTCACCAGACCACGAGGTGGTCCCGCTGCAACTGAAATTCCAGCAATCGGTACGCGGCCTCACCGTGGGCGCCCCGGTGGACTTCCGCGGCATCATCATCGGCGAAGTCACCGCCATCGGCATGGAATACGACGCGCCACGCAAGGACTTCAACATGCTGGTGGATATCCGCATCTACCCCAGCCGTTTGCTGAGCATGTCGCGCAATATGGATGAAACCCGGCTGCATCAGATGAAACTGGACAAGATGGTCGAGCATGGCATGCGGGCGCAACTGCGCTCCGGTAGTCTGCTCACCGGTCAGCTGTACGTGGCGCTGGACTTCTTCCGCGACGCCAAACCGGCACAGCTGGGCCACAGCCAGGGCGTGGACGTGCTGCCCACCATTCCGGGTGATCTGGAAGAACTGCAAGGCGTGCTGCAACGTATCGCCCGCAAGCTGGACAAGGTACCGTTCGACAGCATAGGCCAGGAGCTGGATGGCACCATCAAGGAACTGCATGCCACGCTGAGCAGCGTCCGCCAACTGGGCGACAGCCTGGATGGCAAGGTCGTCCCGCAAACCGTGCAAACGCTGCAGCAGCTGCAACGCACGCTGGATGCCGCCAACCAGACCCTGCAGGCCAATTCACCGCTGCAGCAAGATGTGCGCAAGGCGGCGCAGGATGTCAGCGATACCGCCCGCAGCTTCCGCGCGCTGAGTGATTATCTCGACCGCCACCCGGAAGCGCTGATCCGTGGCAAGCAGGAAAACAAACCATGAGCAAGAACACCCTTATCCGTACCGCAAGTGGCCTGCTACTGGGGCTGGTCCTGGCCGGTTGCAGCTCGGCCCCGCTGCATTACCACCAGTTGCAGGCCGGCCTGCCTGCGCTGGTCGTGCCGCAGGCCGGAGCGGTGATCCTGGTTGAAGCGGTCAGCCTGCCCGCCGGAGTGGACCGGCCGCAGCTGCTGCTGCAAGACAGCCAGGGCCAGCCCCAGCTACAGGAGCAGCACTACTGGACGGCCAGCCTGTCGCGGCTGCTGACGCAGGCGCTGGCGGTGAATCTGTCGCACCAGCTGGGGCTGTCCAGCGTGTATGCTGCGCCGCAACTGAGCCTGGCGCGGCCCGAACTGAGTGTGACGCTGGATGTCAGGGAATTCCGCCTGCAGCCGGGAGCCGGGGCTACGCTGGCGGCGGCCTGGCGCATCACGCGTCCGGGCAGCGATGCCAGCTTGCTGCAAGGCTATTTCAGCCAGCATCAGGCCGTGGCCAGTAGCGAACAAACTGCGCTGGTGGCGGCACAGCAGGTGTTGCTGGACGGGGTGAGCAGCCAGATTGCCGAGGCGCTGGCGGCGCATCCGGCGTGGTTGCGCCACGCAGCAGGCTAGCCCTGGTGTAGTGGCGGACGACGCTGGAACCAGGGCTGTGCCTGTTCCAGTTGCGCTGCCAGCTGCAGCAGTAGGGCCTCCTTGCCGTAACCTGCCACCATCTGGGTGCCGATGGGCAGATTGGCGTCATTCCAGAACAGTGGCACGCTCATGGCTGGCTGGCCGCTCATATTGAAGGGAATGGTCCAGCCGATGTACTCCATCAGCTTGCGCGAGTGCTCGGGCACCAGCCGGCTCAGTTTCAGCGTCCAGTCCCAGCCCAGATGCCCCAGCAGCAGGGTGGACAGCGATTGTTCGAAACGCGAGGTGGCCAGTGCGCCGATGGCTGCCGGTGGCTGATTCAGCACCGGCGTCACCAGCACATCGTAGCGCTGATGGAATGCCTGCATGATGCGGCCCTGGCGCAAGGCAAAGTCACGCATCCAGGCAAATTCGCCTGCTGACAATAGCTCGCCGTAACGGGCCAGTGTCCAGCTGTCGGCCTCGACCAGACGGAAATCAGCCTTGCGCCCGCATAGCCGCTGGCTGTTGCGCATCAGGCAGGCCAGTTCGCCGCAAATCATCACCAGCATGGCGTGACACATTTCATCGGCACTGCCCAGTGGCGGATGGGCTTCTTCCACTTCATGACCCAGATCGCGCAGCAGGCGCAGGCTGTGACTCAGTGCGGCCTCGCCATCGGCATGCAGCTTGCCACCCAGAAACGGCTGGCGGGTAAAGGCTATGCGCAGCTGACCGACGGGTTGTTGCAGGCTGGCCAGAAAAGAGGCCTCTGGCGCTGGGCAATGATAGGCGTCGCCTGTATCAAAGCCCTTGCACAGGATGTCCAGCATGGCTGCACTGTCGCGCACGCTGCGGGTCAAGGCGTGTTCACTGGCATAGCCTTGCCACAGTTCGGAAGTATGCGGGCCACAGGGCGAGCGGCCACGGCTGGGCTTCAGACCAAACAGCCCGCAGTTAGATGCCGGGATGCGGATGGAGCCACCGCCGTCGCCGCCATGGGCAATGGGTACCATGCCGGTCGCCACGGCTGCCGCCGAGCCACCGCTGGAGCCGCCACAAGTCCGGCTGGTATCCCAGGGATTGCGGGTGGCACCGCTGAGCCTGGATTCGGTGTAGGGATAAAGACCGAATTCCGGCGTGGTGGTCTTGCCGGCGAAAATCAGCCCGGCCTGGCGGTAACGACGGATCAGTTCACTATCTTCGGTGGCGACATGGTGCTGAAACAGGTGGCTGCCGCTACGGGTGGGGCAGCCCTGGATGTCGGCCTGCAAGTCCTTGATCAGGATGGGCAGGCCGGCCAGGGGGCTGGCAGCAGCGCGTTGCGGCTGGCGGGCTGCTTGTTCATCCAGGCGCAGCAGCACGGCATTGACCGCCGGATTGTGCAAATCCATCCGCTCCTGCGCCGCGCGCAATAAATCGGCAGTGCTGATCTCACCCTTGGCCAGCAGGGCGGCCAGCGCGATACCGTCGTGATTTTCGTATTCTGGGAAAAAGGCCATGGAGATCACCGGTTGATGCAATCCTGAGAGCATAATCGCTTCTGGCTCATGCTCCAATACGGCTTGGTCGGATTGAATTGCGCATAAATTTATTTGTGTGAATTAAAAAATCATTTATTTAAAAAAATAAGGTTTATTGTGCTTTTAAATTGATTTAATTGGCAATGATATTTAAGTGGCTTTGGGTAAAATTTCTGCTGTCACCCATTTCGCTACATCATCATGTCCCATCCAAGTCCCCGGTCTTCCCGCAGCGCTTATCTGCTGCTGGTACTGACCATGCTGCTGTGGTCGACCAACTTTGTCATTGCCCGTGCCATTCATGGCCAGATCGGTCCTTTCGGTTTGGCCTTCGGCCGCTGGGCAATTGCCTTGCTTTGTCTGCTGCCGTTCGGGCTGCCGCGCCTGGCCCGCGCCTGGCCTTTGTTGAGGCAACAGTGGCAAAAGCTGCTATTGCTGGGTGTGTTCGGAATCGGGCTGACCAATACACTGGTCTATGTCGCGGTACGTAGCACCACGGCCACCAACGCCGTCATTCTCAATAGCGCCACGCCGATGATGGTGCTGGTACTGGGCTCGCTGTACTTCCGGCAGCGGCTGAGCCGGCGTCAGTGGGCTGGCATGGGCCTGGCACTGGCAGGGGCCTTGCTGATCGTACTCAAAGGAAATCTGCTGGGCATGAGTCATTTCCAGTTCAGTAGCGGCGATCTGCTGGTGCTGGCTGCCGGGCTGTGCTGGGCGGTGTATACGCTTGGCTTGCGCACGCTCCGGCCCGGGCTGGACCCGCTGGTCATGATGATGGTGCTGCTGCTGGTGGGCGAGGTACTACTGCTGCCGGCTTTTGTAGAGGAAACCTGGCAGGCCGGCGGCTTTCACCTGCTGTCCGGCCCGGTGATGGGCTGCTTGCTGTATCTGGGCATTTTCCCTTCGGTGCTGGCTTTCCTGATGTATAACCGCGCCATTGCCCAAGTGGGTGCGGCCAAGGCGGCGGCTTTTCTCTATCTGATGCCAGCCTTCGGTGCCCTGCAGTCCATCCTGCTGCTGGGAGAGGATTTGCGTTGGTATCATGTGGCTGGCTTGGCCGCTATTTTCTCGGGCATTGTGCTCGGTTCTCTCAGCCGTGGCACGGTTGCTGCCACTGCACGCCGGTCGACAGAACTGTCAGCTGCCAAATAATGTGGTTTTGACTACGGATTTTTACGGATGGTTAAAAGTGTTGGCAGCGACTAAAGTTAGTTCTGTTGGCAGTGCCCGTACTTATTGGATCTCCTGTAGTACCTGCCAACCTTCTTTTTGCTTGTTGTTGAAGTACCTCTGGCTTTTGTTCCTCTTCAGTATTGGCTATAGCTCGGCCCGGTGAATCTTCCCCGACTCACCGGGCATTTTCTTGCCCGCCGTCATCCCCTGGTTTTAATTTTACACTGCCATGCCTGATGCCGAATGATGTCGCCGTCAGTACCCAGCCCTGCTGGTGATGAGCTGATTCGGCGTAAATCATGGTCAGTCGGCGGTCTATCCCCTACAATGACGGCAGATCAACAGCGGCTGTGCCGATGGCGGCATGCAGCGGACGGGAATGGCCCGTAGCGGCATGACACCCGGCGCTACCCGCTTTTTTTATTACAGGATTATCCAATGGAACCCGTGCGCCTTTCCAAGCGTATGGCCGAGCTGGGCATCTGTTCCCGTCGCGAGGCGGACAGCTATATCGAGCAAGGCTGGGTCAAGGTAGACGGCGAAGTGGCCGTGCTTGGCCAGAAAGTGCTGCCGCACAACACCATCGAAGTACTGAAGAAGGCGCAGGATGCGCAAGCTTCCCGCGTCACCATTCTGCTGAACAAGCCGATGGGCTATGTCTCCGGCCAGGCAGAAAAGGGTTATCAACCGGCGGTAACGTTGGTGAAGCCAGACAATCACTGGATGGAAGACCCCAGCAAGAAGCGCTTCATTCCTGCCCATCTGCGTGGTCTGGCCCCGGCCGGGCGGCTGGATATCGATTCGGTCGGCCTGCTGGTGCTGACGCAGGATGGTCGTGTCGCCAAGCACATCATCGGCGAGAACTCCGAGGTGGAGAAGGAATACCTGGTTCGTGTGACCGGGGAGCTGGACGAGCGTGGCCTGGCCCTGCTCAATCATGGTCTGTCGCTGGATGGCGAAGCGCTGAAGCCGGCTGAAGTTGCCTGGCAGAACGAAGACCAGTTGCGCTTTGTCCTGCGCGAAGGCAAGAAGCGCCAGATTCGCCGCATGTGCGAGCTGGTAGGCTTGCGCGTGGTGGGGCTGAAGCGTATCCGCATCGGCACCATCAAGCTGGGCAATCTGCCCACCGGGCAATGGCGTTACCTGCGTGACGACGAGATGTTCTGAGCGCTGGCATGTCTCGGGCAAACACGGCGACAGATGGTCGCCGTTTTGCATGGTGGCGGCTGACTTGGTTTTGTAAGGCGGGCATGACATGATCACTGCCATGAACGCCTATCTCATTCCCTTGTTGTTGGTGCTGGCTGCCGTGGTGCTGGCCTGCTGTTTTCCTTCTGCCACCGGCCAGTACATGGTCCGGGCCTATTTGCGGCTGGCCGGTTTTCGCAGCCGTCGATTATTGCTGCAGCAGGGTGGTGAGCTGGCTTTTCTGGAGGGCGGGCAGGGCAGCAGCGTGTTGCTGATTCACGGTTTCGGCGGGGATGGTCCGGCTAGTTGGGGGAGGGTGATGGCCGGACTGGTCCGGCGTCACCATGTGCTGGTGCCGGACTTGCTGTGGTTCGGTGGCAGTCATGCGGCCGGCGCGCCTTCGCTGCTGGCGCAGGCTGATGCGCTGGAGGCGCTGATTCGCGCGCGCATCACTGGCCCGGTGCAAGTGGTGGGCTTGTCCTACGGCGGCTTTGTTGCGCTGGAGCTGGCGCGGCGTTTGCCGCAGCAGGTATCGCAGCTGGTGATCATGGCCTCGCCTGGCATGGTGTATACCCCGGAAGATCAGCAGGACTTGCTGGCCCGTGCACGGGTGGCATCGGCCGAGCAGCTGTTCGTTCCGGCCGATCCACAGGGTGTGGCGCGCATGATGGCGATGGTGGGTAGCCCGCTGGCCCGGGCACCGCAATTCTTGTTGAAGGATGTCTGGCAGTTCTATTACCGGGACCGCGCACCACAGCTGCGGGCGCTGATGCAGGAGCTGGCCAGCCGGCAGGAGCAGCATCTGGAGCGCTATTCCCAGCCATTGGCGATGCCGGTTGCCGTGGTCTGGGGCTCCCAGGACGAGATTTTTCCGCTGGATATTGGTCAGCGCTTGGCGCTCTTGCTGGATGCGCCGCTGATTACCATTGACGGTGGCACCCATGTGCTGCCAGTGGTGTTTGCCGTGCAGACACTGGCGGCTTTGCAAGACATTTTGCAAGGCAGTTCGCCACAAGTTTGATGCTGCGCTACAGCACACCGGTAAAATCCTGGCATGCTGTATCAGGCCGCTCTGCTCGGCCTGCGGTATTGGGCTGGCTGATGTTCTGGCTGCCTGCGCCGCCTCTTCCCGCCTGTGCCGCAGCAGGCAACAATCCTGAATGTGCGGGAGCATGATCATAATCCGCTACTACAGGCCCTGCTCTGGCCTGTAGTCTGTTGTGAAGGGAGTTTGCCGATGTTCGATTGGCTATGGCAAAAACTGGAGCTGGATGCGGCGTCCCGGCAGCGCAAGGCCACCTTGTTGCAGGCCATTGAGGCCGTGGTGGATGGCAGCGATGCCCGTTTGCGGCTGTTGTCTGGCTATCAGCAGCGCTTGCTGCCCGGCATGCGGCGTTCGCTGGACTATCTGGCCAGCCTGCCTTGGCAGCGCATTGAGCCGGTTGAGTTGTCCTTGCGCGGTTTTGCGACCGACCGGCGCCTTGGCCTGCTGTTCTCCAGCCCGCTCAGCCTGTTGCTGTTTCTCAAGAGCAGTGCCGCACTGGAAGACTTCTTCCTGTCAGCCAGCAAGGGGGATGATGCCTGGGCCATGATGAGCATGAGCCGCAGCGAGACAGCCCGTTTTGGCATGACCGAGCACAACGGTGAAGTGCGCAGCGATGTGGCACAGCTGGTGGTCAGTTTCGATCAGCACCGCTTGATGGATCCGTCGGCAAATCAGGAAGACTTGCAACAAAACGTCAGCCAGCGCGGGCTGGCGGTGCTGGTAGCCGTCATTGGCCGACGCCTGCGCTTGATGCAACAGATGCGCCTGGATCTGCAAAGCGAGTTGGAGCAGGTGCAACTGAAACTGCTGACGCTTTCGCGGGGCGGCGGCAAGGTGATTGATGCGACCGGCAATGTCTCTTCCGGCGCGGCAAGCCTGCCTGCGGATGAGCCAGGTTTGCGCCAGCGGGAGGCTGCGTTGCAGCAGCAGTTGCAGCCGCTGGCCAGCCTGGCCGAGCTGGGGGGCATACTGGATGTGGTGTGCCAAGTGCTGGAGCAGCCGGCAGTGTTTTTCCGTATCGAGGCGGAAACCATCTATCTGAACCGCATGGGCGTACGGCATGAGCGGCCGGATGCCGACGACGTGACCGCCCTCAGCTACGAACACGTGGTGCTGGGTCAATTGCAGCCGGTCTCCCGTGCCATCATGCCGGTACATGTCAATCGCCAGCAATTGCGCGAGCTGGAACAGCAGTTTGCCGACGAACTGGCCAGCCTGCAGCAGCAACAGCAACAAAGCGGCTTATTCTGATGGCGCTTTGGCCAGGCTGTTGGCAAGTGCGCTGAGCATGGGCCAGATTTCCTCGGCCTGCTGAGCGGCATAAGCCTGATGCTTGTGCTTGATGACACCCAGTTCTGACAGCAGCAAGGTGTGGTCTGCTGTGACGTCCACCCGTTGCAGACAGGCCTGGACGCAGGCGAGTCGGCAGCCATCCAGTGCCAGCACCGGCCGGCCGGATTGCGCCAGTCTGACCAGTGTGGCCACACCTCCGCCCACCCCGGCGATGCAGGACATCTCGGCCAATCCCACGCGGTCCAGTCGCAGGGCAAGATCATTGGCCATCTGCGCGGCACTGGAGCAGCCGGAGCAGGCATAGACCAGGGGAAGATTCGGCTTTGTCATGCCCCATTGTGCGTTGGCCATTCTGCCTGTGCTATTCGCCGCAGGCAGAATGAGCACTAATCCTTCCGGGGTAGGCGCAGGATGAGCGGCACACTCATTTCCGCTGCGGTCACGCCACCATGCTGACCGGGCAGATAGAGCGGTTTCTCCTGGGGCAGCGTATCGCGAATGCTCCAGTCTTCCTTGGCCAGCAGGCAGACCTCACCAATTCGCTGCGCCAGTTGCGGATGCTGCGGTCCGGGACCGAATGCGCCGCCAGTCAGCAGCCTTTTACTTTCGATCACCCAACAGGCGTGGCCTATTTGCTGTTGTGCCAGGCTGATGAAGCGCTCCTGCAAACCGGGCCTGAGATGGCAAAACACCGCCCGGCGTTCGCCGGACAAAGGTTGGGCCAGCATGGCATAGAGCGCGGGGAACGCCTCGTCCAGGCTGATCTGCCGCTCAACTGGCGTATCGACAAAACCATGATCAGCCGTGGCCAGCAAGGCGCAATCCGCCTGGTCGGCAATGGCTGCCAGGCTGGCAAATCCCTGGTCAATCTGCGCGAACAGCGTGCGGACCGCCTGGCTTTGCGTGCCGTGACGGTGCATCAGGCTGTCCAGTTGCGGCAGATACAGATAGTGGAAGCCTGGCCTTGTTTCCGTTTGCAGGCTGCTGGCCAGCAGCGTGAAAGCCTCGTCCATGCTGCGGTAGCTGCGGCGATGGGCCGAGCCGGCATGGTGCAGGCTGTAGGGTGAGTCGGCAATGTAGTGCGGCTGCAGTATCTGCACCCGCCGGCCAAATTGTGGCAGCAAGGGCGGGCACACCAGCAAGCGTTCGGACAGTTGCTGCGGAGTGGACGTGCTGTCGGCCGGGTGGCGCACGGTGAGCGGCAGCGGTGCGACGATTTCTGCTGGTGCATTGCTGCTACTATCGCTGTACAGATGCCAACCCACCAGACCATGGCTGGCGGGGGACTGGCCGGTCATCAGGCTGGTAATCGCCGCTGCGGTGGTGGCCGGAAAGACTGAGGTCAGCGTGGCAAGCTGGTGTTGGTACAGCTGGCTGTGCGGCCCCAGTCCAGCCAACTGCTGGGTGCCCAGTCCGTCGATCAGGATCAATACCACATGGCGATGCCGGCCAATACCGGCCAGCCATGGTGGGCAGAGTTCCGGCATGCCGGTTTGCGGGCCGCCCAGTTCGCTTGACAGGCTGGCGGTCAGGTTGAGCAGGCTGCTGCCGTGGTAATCGGGCCAGTGGCTGCCGGGGCTGAGGGTAGAAAGCAAGGAGGGCATGCAAGGCTCGCAAGGCTGCTGAATTTCCCCCAGCTTACAGGCATACTGTGGCCTCTTGAATTCTCTGTTTCCCGCCATGTCCTCATCCGAGCAAAACATCTGTCAGCGCTGCGGCGCTTGTTGCGCTGCATTTCGCGTCAGTTTTCATCATTCCGAACTGGATAGTGAGCCGGGAGGGCGGGTGCCGGCGCGGCTGGCGGACGAGGAAACCCGCAGCACGGTGCGCATGCGTGGTACTGATTATGCCCGCCCGCGCTGCATTGCCCTGATCGGCCGGGTGGGGGAGTCGGTCAGCTGTGGCATCTATAGTGAGCGGCCTTCTCCCTGCCGCGAATTCGGTGCGCGGGCCAGCATTGGAATCTACGAAGAAGCATGTAATCGGGCGCGTGCCCAGCATGGCTTGCCGCCATTGCAACTGGACTGAAGACTGGTGATGTTGCGCTAGGAAATTTCCCGACCCCATCTATGCTGAAGAAACCTTCCAGACAGTATTGCAGAGTGGATTGTCTGGTGGTGTGAAGTCTCCACCTCGGTCAGCCAGCAGGGCGGTTGACCGAACCTGCCCCGGCCAGTGTGCCGGGGCTTTTTTGCGGGTGGGCCATCC
This sequence comes from Aquitalea palustris, assembly GCF_003693445.1. Classification (GTDB taxonomy): domain Bacteria; phylum Pseudomonadota; class Gammaproteobacteria; order Burkholderiales; family Chromobacteriaceae; genus Aquitalea; species Aquitalea palustris. The sequence continues at coordinate 29,706 of NZ_RFAR01000051.1, forward strand.
ATGAAAAAACCGGGCAGTGCGCCCGGTTTGTTGGTACGGCAAGTGCAGTTTATATGGCTTACGGACGTTCCACTGCCAGTGCAACACCCATGCCGCCACCGATACACAGGGTAGCCAGGCCTTTCTTGGCATCCCGACGCTGCATTTCGTGCAGCAGGGTAACCAGTACGCGGCAGCCGGATGCGCCAATCGGGTGGCCCAGTGCAATGGCACCGCCATTGACATTGACCTTGTCGGCAGACCAGCCCAGTTCACGCGCTACACCCAGTGCTTGTGCAGCAAAGGCTTCGTTGGCTTCCACCAGATCCAGCTGTTCTACCGTCCAGCCGGCTTTTTCCACGGCCTTGCGAGTGGCGGCAACCGGGCCGATGCCCATGATTTCCGGGGCGCAGCCGGTGAGGGCGTAACCACGGATCACCGCCAGCGGCTTCAGGCCCAGTTGGTCGGCCTTGGCTGCCGTCATCAGCATGACGGCGGCAGCGCCATCATTGATGCCGGAGGCGTTGCCGGCGGTCACGGTGCCATCTTTCTTGAAGGCCGGACGCAGTTTGGCCAGGGTCTCGGCCGTGGTGCCGGCCTTGATGTATTCGTCGGCATCAACGGCTACCGGATCGCCCTTGCGCTGCGGCACCAGTACCGGAACGATTTCGTCCTTGAACTTGCCAGCTTTCTGGGCGGCTTCAGCGCGGTTTTGCGAGGCCAGTGCCAGCGCGTCCTGCTCTTCGCGGCTGATGCCGTATTTTTCGGCCACGTTTTCGGCAGTGATGCCCATGTGGTACTGGTTGTAGGCATCAGTCAGGCCGTCGGCCACCATGGTGTCCACCAGTTGGGCATTGCCCATGCGGAAACCATCACGCGAGCCTGGCAGGATGTGCGGCGACAGCGACATGCTTTCCTGACCACCGGCAATCACGATTTCGGCATCGCCATTGGCAATGGCCTGGGCAGCCAGATGCACGGCGCGCAGGCCGGAGCCGCACACCACATTAAGGGTGGAGGCCGGGGTGGAGATGGGCAGGCCAGCCTTGATCAGGGCCTGGCGGGCCGGGTTCTGGCCGGCACCGGCGGTAAGTACCTGACCCAGAATCACTTCGCTGACATCTTCCGGCTTGACGCCGGTCTGGGCCAGCAGGCCCTTGATGACGGTCGCGCCCAGTTCCGGAGCCGGAACCTTGGCCAGTGCACCACCAAAGCTGCCTACGGCAGTACGCAGGGCTGCAACAATTACGACATCTTGCATAGTTAATTCTCCGTTATGGTTTTGGGGTGGGGTGGCCCCTGTCTGGAGCCAGTGCCCGGCGTTCATGCGCCGGGCATCAGGTGATTATTGCAGGCTGGCTACCGTGCTGGGCATGGCCTTGGCCAGGACGTAAGTGCCAGGTGCAGCCACCAGCGCCGGGAATTCCTTGCTGCCGGCAGTCTTGGGGGCGGCAACCTTTTTGCCAGATTGCGGAGCAAGCCAGTTGTCCCAGTCTTTCCACCAGCTACCCGGGCGGCTTTCCGCAGCTTCCAGCCAGGCTTCCGGATCCTCCGGCAGATTCTCATTCACCCAGTAGTTGCGCTTGTCCTTGGTGACCGGGTTGATGGAGCCGGCGATGTGGCCGGATGCGCCCAGCACGAAGCGGCGCGACGGGGCACCAGTCAGGTACTTGATGCCGGAGAAGGCCGACTTCCACGGTACGATGTGGTCTTCGCGTGCAGCGAACACGTACAGCGGAATGTCCAGCTTGCTGATGTCGATGGGCACGTCGCACAGGGTGATGGCATTTTTCTTGACCAGCGCATTGTTCAGGTAGAACTGGCGCAGGAAGAAGGTATGCATCGGCAGCGGCAGGTCGACTGCGTCGTTGTTCCAGTACAAGAGATCGAACGGTGCCGGGGTCTTGCCCATCAGGTAGTTGTTGACCACATAGTTCCACACCAGATCGTTGGCGCGCAGGCTGGCAAAAGTACGGCCGATCTCCTTGCCGCTGATGATGCCGCCGTGGGCCAATTTGGCCTCGCGGCTCTGTACCAGCTTGTCATCGATGAAGACCTTGATCTCGCCCGGATCTTCGTGGTCGATCAGCGAGGTCATGAAGGTGGCGCTGTCGATCAGCTTGAGACCCCTGGCCTGCATCACGCACAGCGAGGTATTGAGGATGACGCCACCGACACAGAAGCCCAGTGCGTTCATGCTGGGCTGCTTGGTGATTTTCTTCACGGTTTCCGCCGCCGCAATCACGCCCTTCTCGATATAGCTTTCCCAGGTGAAATGCTTCATTTCCGGGACGGCAGAACGCCAGCTGATCAGGAAGACCTTGTAACCCTGGGCGACAAAGTGACGCACCATGGAGTTGTCCGGCTGCAGGTCCATCAGGTAGTACTTGTTGATGCAGGGCGGTACGATCAGCAGCGGTTTTTCGTACACTTCGGTGGTGGTCGGCGTGTACTGGATCAGTTCGATCAGCTCGTTGCGGAAGACCACTTCGCCAGGGGTGGTGGCGATATTCTTGCCGATCTCGAACTTGCTTTCGTCCGACATCGAGATATGTCCCTTCTGGAAATCGTCGGCCATGTTCTTCATGCCTTCCACCAGGCTTTCGCCCTTGGTTTCCAGCGCCCGCTTGATCACTTCCGGGTTGGTCAGCATGAAGTTGGTGGGGGCCATCGCGTCCAGATACTGACGGGTGGCAAAAGCCAGCTTTTCCTTGGATTCTTCTTCCAGCTGGGATTGGTCGACCAGCTCGGTCATCCATTTGGATGTTTGCAGATAGCTTTGCTTGAGGAAGCTGTAGAAGGGATGCTCATTCCATTCCGGGGCGGCAAAGCGGCGGTCACCAGCCGGAGCTGCCGGGGCAGCGCCTACGGCGGGAGCCTTCTGGCCCAGAAACTGCATCCACATATTCATCTGCTGCTGGTACAGATTGGTTTGCATGGCCAGCAGCTGATTGGTGTTGTTCACCATCTGGTTCCAGGCGCCGGAAATCGGATTGGCTGCCGCGTCCAGCGGCATGCCTGCGGTCATCGAATTGACAAACTGCTGCATCCACTGCTGATTGGCCTCGGAGAGGCTGGAGAAGAAGCTCTCCAGGGAAGTGGTCGTGTCCTGAGTCAAGGTAAATCTCCTTAACATGCCGTGAGAGGTGGATGGATACGTCCTGCCCTGGCTGGTCGGGGGTGCCGCCGCCAGGGGGTACTCGCTGACTGTAACAGGACTGTATGACATTTTCACCGGGTGAAGGTAGCCCGGATGGAAAAAATCCACAGCGAGGGAAGGGCTGTTGCGGCAATGCACAAATCATGTCCATGTCCTTAACCCAACTGCCGTAAAGCCTGCCCCCGGCTTGCAACAGCCGGCAGTACCGGCAGAAACGGCAAAGTGCTGCATGCTAACAGAGTACACAATGAAAATGACAAAAGGATAAGTATTGCATTGCCCCAAGCGGGGTCACATCTGGGATAATCGACGGCCTGAACCGGGAGAATTTCACTATGGCAGTGGTCAGACTGAATGGTGTCGAGCAGCGTGTCGACAATATTTTCTGCATCGGGCGCAATTACGCCGCCCATGTGGCCGAACTGGGCAATCAGCTGGAAGAAGAACCGCTGGTGTTTCTCAAACCCAGCTCGGCGCTGACGCTTGGCGGACAGGCGATCAGCCTGCCGGCTTATTCTGCTGATGTGCACCATGAGTGCGAGCTGGTATTGCTGGTGGGCCGAGGTGGGCGCGATATTGCCGAGGCTGATGCGCTGTCGCATATCGCGGGTTATGGCATCGGGCTGGATCTGACCGCCCGCGATGTGCAGAGCGAAGCCAAACAAGGCGGCAAGCCATGGACCAAGGCCAAGGGTTTTCGTCATGCGGCCTGCGTGTCGGATTTTGTCGCGGCTGAGTCAGTTGCTGCCGGTCAGCCATTTACCTTCAGCCTGCAAGTTAACGGTGTCGTCCGCCAGCGTGGGGATACCAGCCTGCTGCTGTTTCCGCTGGCCACCATCATCAGTTATCTGTCGCATGTCTATGGGCTGAGCGAAGGTGACCTGATCTACACCGGCACCCCGCAGGGTGTGGCTGCCTTGCAGCCGGGAGATGTCGTGCAGGCGCAGCTGGATGGTCTGGTGACTGCCGACTGGACGGTGGCAGCATGAGCCGACAAACCCAGGCGGAAGACGACGACAAGGTACGGCTGGACAAATGGCTGTGGGCTGCCCGTTTTTACAAAACCCGTCAGCTGGCGCACGAGGCGCTGGAGCTGGGGCGGGTGCTGGTGGGCGGCGAGCGGGTCAAGGCTTCGCGCATTGTGCGTGAGGGCGATGAGTTGCTGCTGCGTATCAACCAGCTGGAATATCATGTTATCGTGTTGCAACTGGCCACACAGCGTCGTCCGGCCAAAGAGGCGGTGCTGTTATACCGTGAAGACGAGGCGGGACGGCAGGCACGCGAGGAGCGCATGCTGCTGCTCAAGGCCGAGCATGCCAGTTTTCCGCATGGCGATGGCCGCCCCACCAAGAAAGCCCGGCGCGATATCTCGCGCTTCAAGGGCACCCTGTAATCCCAAGCGCACCATGCCTGGCTGGCATGGTGTGTTGCCTGTCTGATTGTGGTCTGATGTCTGCTCCATCTGCTGTTTCCGCTGTTGCCACCCCTTCGCTGCGACCGTTTGCGCTGTTCTATTTTGCCTATTTCGCCTTTCAGGGCTTGTTCGGGCCGTTCTGGGGGCTGTACCTGGAGTCTTTGTCTTTCTCTGCCTTGCAGATTTCCGTGCTGATGGCCCTGTCCACGCTGGCACGTATTGCCGCGCCCGGTTTCTGGGGTTGGCTGGCCGACCGCCAGGGGCGTCGCCGGGCGATTATCATCAGTACCTCGCTGTGTTCGGCGCTGGCTTTTGCCTTTGTCGGCCTGGGGCAGGGCTTCTGGAGGATTTTCATCAGCCTGGCGGTGTCGCACTTTTTCTGGGCCGGCGCACTGCCACTGGTCGAGGCCAGTACCGCCTACCTGACACGGGCACAGCCGGGGCGCTATAGCCGGGTGCGGGTATGGGGGTCCATCGGTTTTGTCTGCCTGTCCATGGTGGGCGGTTATGTGCTGGACCTGATCCATCTGGCCAATCTGCCGTGGGCGTTGTTGTGCTTGCTGGTGCTGATTGTACTGGCTGGCTGGCTGGTGCCGGATGTGGCCGGGCAGCGCCAGCAGGCCGCTGCTGCACCCATCTGGCACACGCTGCGCCAGCCCAAGGTGCTGGCCCTGTTTGGCTGCTGTTTCCTGATGGCGTATGCCCATGGGCCTTACTACACCTTCTACTCGATTGGCCTGCGCCATGCCGGCTACGACAAGGGTGCCATCGGCCTGCTGTGGTCGGTGGGGGTAATCAGTGAAATCCTGGTATTCCTGTTGATGCCCCGCATCATGGGGCGCTTTTCGCTGGAGCGGCTGATGCTGGCGTCCTTGCTCACTGCGGTGCTGCGTTTCCTGCTGATTGCCACGGTGGTCGACCATCCGGCATGGGCTGTACTGGCGCAAAGCATGCACGCACTGACTTTCGGCCTGCATCACGCAACATCGGTGGGGCTGATTCACCGCTTCTTTGCCGAACAGCACCAGGGGCGGGCGCAAGGGCTGTACATCATTGCCTCCTTTGGCATTGGTGGCAGCACCGGTGGGCTGGTTGGCGGTGTGTTGTGGCCACATGGCGGCATGTTGCCCACCTTTGGCATGTCGGTGCTGGCGGCAGCGTTGGGTGCGCTGCTGTGCTGGCGCTATTTGCGGCCACAGGCGGTGCGGTTTACTGCAGCAGCATGATGAGCTTCAGTTCGGGCGAGGCTGCCAGATTGAGCGTCAGCTGCTGATAGATCAGTCGGCCGCGCTGCGGATGGTTGAAGGCGCGCTCACCCCCTTCACGGCCCTGTACATCGTGCTGTTGCCACAGACTGTCGAATTCCGCACTGCCCAGGCGCAGCGTCTCCACCCATTGCTGGATGGCGCTTTCTTCCAGCCGTTCGCCGGCATCGGCGCGAAATTCCGCCACCATGCGTCTGGCCCGGGTCGGCCAGTCTTCCACCAGCTGACGCGAGTCTGGCTGCAAGAACATGAAATCCAGCAGATTGTGCCGCGCCAGCGGCTGGTCCAGCCAGCCATAGAACAAATCCTGCGCCAGGGCATTCCAGGCCAGGGCATTCCAGTTGCCATCCAGTACATAGGCGGGTGATGCAATGACGTTGACCGCCGCAACCAGTGTTTCGCGGGCTTGCGGATTGCGCTCGGCCGGCCGTTCCTGCGGGTTTTTCAGTCCGGCCAGCTTGAACAGGTAATCGCGCTCGGCATGGGTCAGCAGCAGGGCATCGGCCAGCCGTGACAGCGTGGGGGCTGATACCGACTGACTGCGGCCTTGCTCAATCCAGGTCAGCCAGGTGGGGCTGATGCCGCACAGTGCCGCTACCTCCTCGCGTCGCAGGCCCTTGGCGCGGCGTCGGCTGCCTATAGGCAGGCCAGCCTGTTGCGGGCTGACCCGTTCACGGTGGGCGCGGATGAATTCGCCCAGCGGGCTGGTGGTCTTGCTGCTGCTCATGTGCTTTCCCCTGAAGACAATCTCAACGTGGTAGTGCTAGTACTAGTATAAATCCTTATCTTGTACTAGGAAAAAAGCTGAGACATGATGTCAGGCAACAGCAGCCAGCATGACTGCTGCCAGCTGCGCGAGCCCGGTTTCATCCGCCTTGTAGTGCCTGCTGGCAGCGTGACAGAATGACTGCAAATCCGGCAAACCGGCGGCGCTGCCGCCATCAACGAGCAGGAAGCCATGACAGCACAAACTCTTTACGACAAGCTCTGGTCCAGCCATGTAGTGCGGGAAGAGGCCGACGGCACCGTACTTCTCTATATCGACCGCCACCTGGTGCACGAAGTCACCAGCCCGCAAGCCTTTGAAGGCCTGAAGCTGGCCGGGCGCGGCCTGTGGCGGGTTGACTCGGTGGTGTCCACTGCCGACCACAACACCCCGACCGATCACTGGGACGAAGGCATCAAGGATCCGATCTCGCGCCAGCAGGTGGAAACCCTGGACGCCAATATCAAGTCCTTCGGTGCGTTGGCTTACTTCCCGTTCAAGGACAAGGGCCAGGGCATCGTGCACGTGATGGGGCCGGAACAAGGCGCCACCCTGCCGGGCATGACCGTGGTCTGTGGCGACAGCCATACCTCCACCCATGGTGCTTTCGGTGCACTGGCACACGGCATCGGCACCTCGGAAGTCGAGCACGTCATGGCTACCCAGTGCCTGGTAGCCAAGAAATCCAAGAACATGCTGGTGCAGGTGAATGGCCCGCTGGCTGCAGGCATCACCGGCAAGGATGTGGCACTGGCCATCATCGGCAAGATTGGCACCGCTGGTGGTACCGGTTACGCCATCGAGTTTGGTGGCGAAGCCATTCGCAGCCTGTCGATGGAAGGCCGCATGACCTTGTGCAATATGGCTATCGAAGCCGGCGCTCGTTCCGGCATGGTAGCGGTGGATGAAAAAACCATCGACTACGTCAAGGGCCGTCCGTTTGCACCAGGTGGTGCTGACTGGGATGCCGCTGTGGCCTACTGGAACACCCTGCATTCCGATGAAGGCGCGCACTTCGATGCGGTTGTCGAGCTGGACGCCAGCGATATCAAGCCGCAAGTGACCTGGGGTACTTCCCCGGAAATGGTGACCGACATCGACGGCAGCGTGCCGGACCCGGCCGCCGAAGCCGACCCGGTCAAGAAGGGCAGTATTGAACGCGCGCTGGCCTATATGGGTCTGACCGCCAATACCCCGGTGAAAGAGATTCCGGTCGACATCGTGTTTATCGGCTCCTGTACCAATTCCCGTATCGAAGACCTGCGCGAAGCTGCTGCGGTAGCACGTGGCCGCAGCAAGGCCGCCAGTGTGAAGCAGGTGCTGGTGGTGCCGGGTTCCGGTCTGGTGAAGGCGCAGGCGGAGGCCGAAGGGCTGGACAAGATTTTCATCGCGGCAGGTTTCGAATGGCGCGAGCCGGGTTGCTCCATGTGTCTGGCCATGAATGCCGACCGCCTGCAGCCGGGTGAGCGTTGTGCCTCTACCTCGAACCGCAATTTCGAAGGCCGTCAGGGGCAGGGTGGGCGTACCCATCTGGTGAGCCCGGCCATGGCTGCCGCGGCGGGCATTGCCGGCCATTTTGTCGATATCCGACAGCTTTAATTCTGCGAAAGGACCATCCCCATGAAGAAATCGCTACTCATTCTGGCAGTGGCATGCCTGCTGTCTGCCTGCCACACCATGCATGGCATGGGGGAGGATCTGAAAGACGGCGCCCATGCCGTAGGCCATGGCGTACAGAAGGCCGGTGAGGCCATCGAAAACGTCGCCCACTAGGGTGACATGATGCGGAAAGAATTCCATGAAAGCATTTGAAAAACTGGCCGGGCTGGTATGCCCGCTGGATCGCGCCAACGTCGATACCGATGCCATTATCCCCAAGCAGTTTCTGAAGTCGATCAAGCGTTCCGGCTTTGGTCCCAATCTGTTCGACGAGTGGCGCTATCTGGATCACGGCGAGCCGGGCATGGATAACAGCGTGCGCCCGCTTAACCCGGACTTTGTACTCAACTTCCCGCGCTATGCCGGTGCACAGGTATTGTTGGCGCGTGAAAACTTCGGCTGTGGTTCCAGCCGCGAACACGCACCATGGGCGCTGGATGATCAGGGCTTCCGCGTGGTGATTGCGCCGAGCTTTGCCGATATTTTCTTCAATAACTGCTACAAGAACGGCCTGCTACCGATTGTTCAGCCGGCCGAGGTGGTGGATCAGTTGTTCCGCGAATGTGAAGCGCAGGAAGGCTATACCCTGACCGTGGATCTGGCGGCGCAAACCATCACCACCCCTACAGGGCAGGTGTTCAGCTTCGACATCACCGAGCACCGCAAGCACTGTCTGCTGGGTGGCCTGGATGAAATCGGCCTCACCTTGCAGCATGCCGAGCAGATCAAGGCCTACGAGGCGGCGCGCCGTCAAGCACAGCCCTGGTTGTTTGCCTGACAAGAGGACCGCCCAATGGGACAGCGTTACCCGGCACTGAATGATGGCCATGTCCGTTTCATCGAAGAGCAGCACCTGTTTTTCGTGGCGACAGCCATGGCGGACGGTCGGGTCAACCTGTCCCCCAAGGGCATGGACGCCTTGCGGGTACTGTCGCCGGAGCGGGTGCTGTGGCTGAATGTCACCGGCAGCGGTAATGAAACGGCGACACACCTACAACACAACCCGCGCATGACTCTGATGTTCTGCGCCTTTGCTGGCAAGCCGTTGATCCTCCGCCTGTATGGTCAGGCCAGGGCCATTCACCAGGGCGATGCCGAGTGGGAGGCGCTGGCGGCCTTGCTCCCCGCCTTGTCCGGTGCGCGCCAGCTATTTGACCTGACCGTGGAGCTGGTGCAGTCATCCTGCGGCATGTCGGTGCCATTCATGGATTACCAGGGCGAGCGCGAACAGCTGAATGACTGGGCGAAAGCCAAAGGCCCGGAAGGCATTCGGCAGTACTGGCAGGACCGCAACCAGACCAGTCTGGATGGCGTGGCCAGCGGAATTGTGGAAAAGAGTCGCCTGCAGCGCTGACGGGGAGGGGGAGCACAAAATGCGAGCCAACATGGGGTTTCTGTATCGCCATCTGCTGCTCACCTTTGTCCTGCTGGGCCTGAGTTTTTTAATGTTTGGCGCAGCCACCGTCAATCTGGCCATCTTGCTGAACCTGAACATCCATTTGTGGCTGGATGTAGGCTGGCAGGCTGCCATGGATGGGGCCCTGAGCCAGTTATTGCAACTGCTGGGGCTGGGGTATGCGGCCATGCTGATGTATATCGTGTTCAAATGCTGTGAGCGGGTGCTGGTGGAGAGCCTCACCCGGCGGCATGACAATTAGACGGAGTGGGCAGTGCCGGGCCACCCCCGGACTTGTCCGTCAATAATCCAGGGATAAAGAAGGAATCATCATGAAAATCGCCGTATTGCCGGGTGACGGCATTGGTCCGGAAATCATTGCCCAGGCTCGTCGCGTGCTGGACGTGCTACGTCAGGATGGCCTGCCGATCGAGCTGGAAGAAGCCCCGCTGGGCGGTGCCGGCTACGACGCCTATGGCGTGCCATATCCGGAATTCACCCAGAAGCTGTGCCGCGCAGCCGACGCCGTATTGCTGGGCGCCGTAGGCGGCCCGCAATATGACAAGCTGGATCGCCCGCTGCGCCCGGAGCGCGGCCTGCTGGCCATCCGCAAGGACCTGAACCTGTTTGCCAACCTGCGTCCGGCCATTCTCTACCCGGAGCTGGCCAATGCCTCCACGCTGAAGCCGGAAGTGGTATCGGGCCTGGACATCATGATCGTGCGCGAACTCACCGGTGACATTTACTTCGGCCAGCCGCGTGGCATGGGTGTGAATGAGCAGGGCGAGCGCGAAGCCTTCAACACCATGCGCTACAGCGAAAGCGAAGTGCGCCGCATTGCCCATGTTGCCTTCGGCATCGCCATGAAGCGCAACAAGAAGCTGTGTTCCGTGGACAAGGCCAATGTGCTGGAAACCACCGAGTTCTGGAAAGAAATCATGATCGACGTGGCGCGCGAATACCCGCAGGTAGAGCTGAGCCACATGTATGTGGACAACGCCGCCATGCAGCTGGTGCGCAACCCCAAGCAATTCGACGTGATGGTGACAGGCAACATCTTCGGCGACATCCTGTCCGACGAAGCTTCCATGCTCACCGGCTCCATCGGCATGCTGCCGTCCGCCTCGCTGGACCAGAACAACAAGGGCCTGTACGAGCCCTCGCACGGTTCAGCGCCGGATATCGCCGGCAAGAACCTGGCCAATCCGCTGGCGACCATCCTGTCCGCCGCCATGATGCTGCGCTACACCTTTGGCCAGGAAGAAGCCGCCGTGCGCGTGGAAAATGCGGTCAAGACCGTGCTGGCCCAAGGCTATCGCACCGGCGACATCTTCGAGGCTGGTTGCGAGAAGGTCAGCTGCTCCGGCATGGGTGACGCAGTGGTGGCGGCGCTGTAAAAAAAACTTCACCCGGATAGGGTTGACCCCATTGCCTCCTGCGCTATCGCGCTGCACAATGGAGTAATAAAAATACTTGGCCCGCTAACGCTTGCGTTGACGGGCCAATCGCAACTTTAGAGACAGATCCCAGGAGAAACCCGTGAAAGTAGGCTTTGTAGGCTGGCGTGGCATGGTTGGTTCCGTGCTGATGCAACGTATGCGTGAAGAGAACGATTTCGCTGTCATCAACGAACCGGTGTTTTTCACCACTTCCAATGTCGGCGGCAAAGGCCCGGACATCGGCCGTGACGTACCGGCATTGAAAGACGCCAAGAACATCGACGAACTGAAGGCCATGGATGCCATCGTCACCTGTCAGGGCGGCGACTACACCAGCGACATCTACCCGCAACTGCGCGCCGCTGGCTGGACTGGCTACTGGATCGACGCCGCTTCCACCCTGCGCATGGCTGACGATGCCGTCATCGTGCTGGACCCGGTCAACCGCAATGTGATCGATGCGGCACTGGCCAAGGGCGTGAAAGACTATATCGGCGGCAACTGTACCAACTCCATCATGCTGATGGGCATGGGCGGCCTGTTCCGTGCAGGTCTGGTGGAGTGGGTGTCCTCCATGACTTACCAGGCAGCTTCCGGCGGTGGTGCCAACCACATGCGCGAACTGCTCAAGGGCATGGGCGTGGTTCACGCTGCCGTGGCTGACGAGCTGGCTACGCCGTCCTCCGCCATTCTGGACATCGACCGCAAGGTGGCTGCTGCCATCCGCGAAGACGTACCGACCGAATTCTTCGGCGCGCCGCTGGCTGGTGGTCTGATCCCGTGGATCGACAAACAGCTGGACAACGGCCAGTCCAAGGAAGAGTGGAAGGGTCAGGCTGAAGTCAACAAGATTCTGGGCAACGAAGCCGCCATTCCGGTGGATGGCCTGTGCGTGCGCATCGGCGCCATGCGTTGCCATAGCCTGGCACTGACCATCAAGCTGAAAAAAGACCTGCCGCTGGCTGAGGTCGAAGCCATCATCAAGTCCGGCAACGACTGGGTGAAGTGGGTGCCGAACGATCGCGAAATCAGCGTCAAGGAACTGACCCCCGCTGCCATTACCGGCGGACTGGAAGTCGGTGTTGGTCGCGTGCGCAAGCTGAATATGGGTGGCGAATACCTATCCGCCTTCGTGATCGGTGATCAACTGCTGTGGGGTGCCGCCGAACCGCTGCGCCGCATGCTGCGTATCCTGATCGAGCGCTGATTCGGCTTGAAATTGTTGTAAGGCTTTAACCGGACTGTCGCCGGAATCGACTACACTGCAAAGGGCGCCTTAACGCGCCCTTTGCTTTTGGCTGAGGTACAATCAGCCTTTTCCAAGAATGTAAGGATTTATTCGGATGATGCAGCTTGCTGTGGTAGGTGCCGCTGGCCTGGTTGGCCAATCTGTTCTCGAACTACTGGCCCAGCGCCAGTTCCCGGCGGAGCGGGTGTTTGCCGTGGATGGCCCGGAGCATGAAGCGTCTACCGTCAGCTATGGCAATCTGGAGCTGGATATTCGTCAGCTGGACGAGTTCGGTTTCGAGAATGTGGCGCTGGCCATTTTTGTTGCCGGTGACAGCGTGGCGCGGGAATACGTACCGCAAGCGCGTGCCGCTGGCGTCACCGTCATCGATTTCAGTTCGGCCTTCCGCCTGGATGCCGAAGTGCCGCTGGTAGTGCCGTCGATCAATGGCGACCAGCTGCAGGATCTGGAAGCCGGTGCACTGGTTGCCGTTCCCAATTGCACGGTTACCCCGCTGGCCATGGCGCTGCGCCCCTTGCTACCCTTGCAGCCCAAGCGTCTTACCGTGGCGACTTACCAGTCGGTTTCCGGTAGTGGTCAAAAGGCACTGGAAGAACTGGCCGAGCAAACCACCGCCCTGTTCTCGCAGCGCGAATCGGAAAATACCGTATTTGAAAAGCGTATCGCCTTTAATGTGCTGCCGCAGATCGGTGCGCTGGATGAGGACGGTATGGCTGAGGAAGAGCGTTCGATCGCGCTGGAATTGCGCCGCCTGTTGCAGCAGCCGCAATTGCCGATTGAGGCCACTGCTGTACGTGTGCCGGTATTCTTCGGACATTCCTGGGCGGTCAGCCTGGAAGTTGCTGCCGATATTGATCTGGTACAAGTCAAAAATCGCCTGGTGGCGGCAGGATTGCAATGCGTCACGGCCGATCAGCATGGCGGGCATATTACGCCGATGGAAGCAACCGGTAATGATGGAGTATGGATCAGCCGCCTGCGTAAAACGGGTAATACCATTCAATTCTGGCTGGCGGCAGATAATGTCCGCGTTGGCGCCGCATTGAATTGCGTGCTGGTTGCTGAGTCCATGTATAAAGCAGGCGTGTTTGAATAAATGTAAAGCCCCGGTTCATCCGGGGTTTTGTTGTTATGTAATCTAGCTAAAAGCTTGGCTAGGGCCTAAGATGGCACTAGTTGCCAGCTCTTTGCCTGCGATGGGCAAGCCGAGCGAATAAGATCAAGATAAATAAGTGCCGGAAGGTAGACTGTGAATAATCAGGCAAAATTCAAGCTGAGCGTACTGGCTGTCGCCGTGGTTTGCTCGGCAAATGTATGGGCCGGACTTGGCAGGATCAATGTGCGATCCTTCCTGGGGGAAACCTTTCACGCGGACATCGAGCTGACCGGGGTGCGCTCGAATGAACTGGAAGGCGCACGCGTCGGCCTGGCCAGTCCAGATACCTTTCGTGACCTGAATGTTGATTATGCCAGCACCATGTCGGCGCTGCGTTTCCAGCTGGCGCCCTCGGCACGCGGTGCCATTATTCGCGTCAGTTCTGCAGTCCCCATCAATGATCCCTACTTGCGCTTTGTGGTAGAGGCCAAAACCAGTACCGGCCGTTCGGTGCGCGAATATACCGTGCTGCTTGACCCGGCCAGCTACAATGCGCCGCAATCCAAATCCATCGTGCAGGATGTACCGCAATACGCCGATGAAAACCTGTCCAGCCGCTATCAGGGCAAAGCGGGCAAGGCCAGCCACAATGCTGGCCGTGGTGTGTTGCAGACCCGCTCCGGCTCTACCTTGCGCGGCATGGCCGCCAAGGCCGTCCCGCCGGGTGCCACGCTGGAACAGACCATGGCCGCACTGGTGCAGGCCAATCCACATGCTTTCAGCGATGGTAATCCCAGTGCGCTGAAATCGGGTGTTACCCTGAAGATTCCACCTGCCGCCAAGATCAAGTCGCTGTCTTCGGCGCGGGTCAATGCCATCCTCCATCCAGACGGCGCGGCTGCGCCGGCTGGAGCGGATGCCAAGCCGCAAGCGCATGGCGGGGGTGGGGATGTCCTCAAGGTGCTGCCGCCGGATGCCCCGGCCGGGCAGTCGAATCCCAAGCTTTCCGTACTGGAACAGCAGGTCTCTGCGCGTGAACAATCACTGAAGGATGCGGAAGCCCGCATCTCGGCCCTGGAGCAGCAGCTCAAGGCCATGCAAAGCGGCAAGCCGCAGGCCTCCCAGCCGCAGGCCGAGCCGGCAGCTGCAGCAGCAGCAGCCGCGTCGATCCCCGCCATGGAAGCGCCGCCACAGCCGGCCAGCATGCCGGTTGCCGAAGCCGCTCCCGCAGCAAAACCAGCCGTGGTGCACAAGCCGCTGGTGCCGCCGCCACCACCGCCCGAACCCTCCATGCTGGATCGCCTCATCGACAACCTGCCGCTGGTTGCCGGTGGTGTGGGCGGGGTCGGCCTGCTGGGTTTGCTGGGAGCGCTAATTGCCCGCCGCCGCAAGGCAGGCGCCGCTTCTTCGCTGCAGCTATCCACCCAGACGAATAATGCAGTGCTGGGACGTGGTGCAATGGGCGGTGGGCCGCACACTGTCAGTGGCGGTCACTCCTTCATGACCAATTTCACCCAGGCATCCGGTGATATCGATGCAGCCGAAGTCGATCCGGTCGCTGAAGCCGAGGTATACATGGCCTACGGCCGTGATGCGCAGGCCGAAGAAATCCTCAAGGACGCACTGGTCAAAGATCCGTCACGCCAGGAAGTACGTCAGAAACTGCTTGAGCTGTATGCCGCACGCCCGGATGCCGCCAATTTCGAAATACTGGCTCGCGAGTTTCATGCCACTACCGATGGCAAGGGCCAGGCCTGGGCCAGGGTGGCTGCCATGGGGCTGGGTATTGATCCGGCCAATGCGCTATATCAGCTGCCGGAAGATGCCACCCCGGTGGAAAGCACGGCTGCTGTTGACGACGGCATCATCGATCTGGATCGCGAACTGTTTGGCGATCTGCAGGCTGAGACGCCTCCGCCAGCACCGGTAGCCGAAGCAGAGCCGGCAGCAGACCCCTTGCGTGCAGCCTTGTTCGAAGAAGATGCCCCTGTATCCGCGCCGGCAGTGGCGGATGCCAATATGCTGGATTTTGATCTGGATGCCGAACTGGCAGCCGCGCCGCTGGCCGAGCCTGTCGCTACCCCAAGTCCGGCCGAGCCGGCTGCAGCCGACACCAATTTGCTGGATTTCGATTTCAACCTGGATGGGCTGGCTGCTGAAATGGCTGCCGACAATCATGGCCAGCCGGAAACCGGCACCCTCGAGTTGCCGGCTTCTGCTGCCAGCACGGATGGCTTCGAATCGCTGTATGAAGACATGGTGGCAGCCACGCCGGCTGCTGTGCCGGCTGAGCCCGTTGCGCCGGCAGCGACTGCTGCCCCGCTGGCGGCTCCCGCACCTGCACCTGAACCTGCACCGGTTGTGGCCGAAGGCATGACCCTGCTGGATGATCCATTATCCACCAAGCTTGATCTGGCCAAGGTTTATCTGGACATGGGCGACCGTGATGGTGCCCGCGAAGTGTTGCAGGATCTGGTTGGAGAAGCACAAGGAAGTTTGAAAGAGGAAGCCCAGGCTTTGCTTACCAAAATCAGCAGCTGATGCTGAGCTTGTCGATCAGGTCCAGTTTTGTGATGCCAGCCGCGCTGTTTTGCAATATTGTCGGTTTTACTATTGAATGGCACACGTTTTAGCCGGGTAGTTCATTAGCAATAAAACCTGCCTAAGCAGGAATCGGGGAAGTCCAGATCATGGCTTCAAAACATAGCATGACCTTGCTCGCCATCTTGATGGCCGGCATGGGCTCTGCAGGATCGGCCTTCGCCGGCCTGGGGCCGATTCATGTCCTGTCTTCGGAAGGTCAGCCTTTTGAAGCGGAAATTCCCGTGGTGGACGAAGATCCACAAGGGAATGTGCTGGTCAGCCTGGCTGATCGCAACAAATACCCGCTGGTGTCGACTTACAGCCAGTCCGCGCCGGTGCTGAAATTTTCCGCCATTCGCAAGCCGGATGGCGGTATTCAGAAGATTCTGGTCAAAGGGCCCAGCCATTTCGATGAAGCGTTACTGCGCTTTGCCGTGGAAATGAGCTGGCCAGCCGGCCGTCTGGTGCGTGAGTTCGAGGTCGATTACCTGAGGGATGGTCCGCCGCGCAAGGACAAGCAGCCGGTTCATGATGACACGGTCAAGAAAAACGTCGTTTCGCCAGACCAGATGCCGCGGCTGAGCAGCCTGGGCCTGGGTGAGCTCAAGGTGAAATCCAAACTGGGTGAGCCGCTGGTGGCCGAGCTGGAGTTGTTTGGTACGGCAGTCAAGCAGACTGACAATGTCAGGGTGGCACTGGCTGCGGATACCCTGCAGGGCGCGCCCAGCGGTGAGCAGTTGCAGCTGATTGCCTCCATCTCGCACCAGATCAGCAAGTCGCCAGCGGGTAAATCCATCCTGCTGCTACGCAGTAGTCAGCCGATGAATGATCCGGTACTGGCTTTCCGTCTGGAAGTGGGCGCCGGCAATGTCCATGCGCAGAAACATTACAATCTGCTGCTGGATCCCAATGGCTATACCGTAGAAGAGCGTGCCATCGACTCCGTTGGCCTGCGCAAGAGTGCAGGTGCCTCGGAGAAGGTGCAGCCCTTGAAGGTATACCGGGTTCTGCATGGCGATACCCTGTCGCTGATTGCCTCCAGAGTAAAAGGCGGTGGCAGCCAGGCGGACATCGCCAAGCGCTTGTATCGCAGTAATCCGGATGCTTTCATCTCTGGTGATGTTAACCGCCTGCGTGCTGGTGCTGCGCTGAAATACCCTGCCGACTGGCGCCTGGCTGCAGGCAATGCCCAGGCTGCAGCCGAACAGCCTGCTGCGGTGCAAGAGCAGCCGGTGCCGGCAGCCAAAGCCCCCGCCAAGTCCGATGCCGTCACCACCAGCAAGCAGATGAGCAAGCCGGTGGCCGAAGCTGCCCATCCTGCAGCGAAACCGGCAGCCTCTGCACCCCAGGTGAGCGCAGTCAAGGCGGTAGCCGCGGGTGGGGGGGCTGACACGGCCCAGGAAGATCGCCTGAAAACCATCCTGCAAAAGCAGGACCAGGCCTTGCTGCAGGCCCAGCAAAAGGCGCTGGAGCTGGAGCAGAAAATCCGCAATCTGCAAATTGCCAAAGCCGCAGCAGCCAGTACGGCTGCTGGTGAAGCCCGCGTAGTGGCCAGTCAGCCCGCGCTGGCTGTGGTGGCCAGTCAGCCGGCAGCAGCCGTGGCTGCTGTCGCCAGCCAGCCTGCAACAGCTGTTGCATCGGCACCGGCAGCACAGCCAGTTAAGCCGGCCGAGCCGGTTCATCCGCCAGTCAAGGCTGCTGCACCGGCACCAGCCAAGCCCGCTGCGGAAGCGGCCCAATCGTCATTCCTGGTGGATGATGTACTGGACAGCCTGCGCAATAGCGGTGCACTGATGTATGGCGGCGCTGCCGCTGCTGTTGGCCTGGGGGCCTTGCTGGTGGCGCAACGCCTGCGGCAGCGCAAGGCTGCCGAGTCCGCTGGCAAGCCCGCGGGCAAGCCGGCTGCAGATAATGCTTCCATGCTGACCATGGGGCCGTTGACCACACTGATGAGTGGCATCAAGCGTGGCGAAGGTATCGATCTGGCCTCGGTTGACCTGATTGCCGAGGCTGAGGTTTACCTTGCTTACGGTCGTATCGACCAGGCGCTGGAAATCCTGCGCGAAGGGCTGGTGCGTGAACCGATGCGGCAGGACCTGCGTTACAAACTGCTGGAAGTGCTGGCCATGCAGCCGGACAAGGACGGCTTCATTGCCGAGGCGACCACGGCACGGGGTATTTTCGGCAAGGACAGCACCCTGTGGATGCGGGTGTGCGAACTGGGCCGTACGCTGGCTCCTGAGCATCCGCTGTTTGATGCCAAGCCGGTACCGGCAGCATCGCCGCTGGACCTGGAACCAGTGCGCGTCAATTCTGCGGCCGCCGCGCCAGCTATCGCTGCCGAGGCGCTGCCGGAACATGTGCCGCCGCTGGATCTGGCTGCCGAACTGGGTGCGCTTGAGCCCGAGCCGGAAGCGCCGCTGGCCATGGATTTCCTCGACAAACCACCTGCCGGCCCTGCGCCGCTGCCACCGGCCACCGAGTCCAGTCCGGCTTTGAGTGGTCTGGATGCGTTTGCTTCGCTGGGTGAGCAGGAGCTGGAAAATGCGGTCAAGCAGGCGCCAGAGCCAATGTTGAGCATGGATTTCCTGTCTGATCTGCCGGAGTCGGTCAAGGTGGATCCGCCGCCACCAGCGCCGCCATCACCGCCAGTGGCTGCCACCGCGCAAGGCAAGGCGCAGTCCGAGGCCAATGACAAGATGGAACTGGCCAAGCTTTACCTGGAAATGGGTGACAAGGAAACGGCAGAAGCCCTGATGAAGGAAGCCGGCCAAACCGTCTAGTACTTGCCGACAGGCCGTAGCAAGCGGGGGAGCTGATGCTCCCCCGTTTTGCATTGGGCGCGGCTATGGCTGATTTTTCTGTGGCAGCAGCCGCTGGCCAGCAGGCGGATCATGCAAGACGGCATGGCGTAAACCCCGCCGGATAGGGTAGAGTTGTCGTTTTAGCGTCCGTTGTTGCCGGCCAAGGCTGCGGCGGCGGACGATGTTGCAAGCAAGGTGTGGGCATGAGAATAGCGCTCGGCATCGAGTATGACGGCCGGGCCTTTTCCGGCTGGCAGACTCAGCCGCATGGCAATACCGTCCAGGACAGATTGAACCAGGCTATAAGCCAGATCGCCGGACAAGACATTACAACCCTGGCCGCAGGCCGTACCGATGCTGGCGTGCACGCCGCCATGCAGGTGGTGCATTTCGACAGCCAGATTACGCGCCCGCTCAATGCCTGGGTGCGCGGGGTCAATGCCCATCTGCCGCCCGAGGTGGCCGTAGTGTGGGCGCGCGAGGTAGACGAGGGTTTTCACGCCCGCTTTTCCGCTTTTTCGCGCTCCTACAGCTATTTCCTGCTGACGCATCCGGTTCGTCCCTGTCTGCTGGCAGGCAAGGTAGGCTGGTATCACCAGCCGCTGGATGTCGAGGCCATGCGTCAGGCTGCTGCCGTATTACTGGGCTCGCATGATTTTTCCAGCTTCCGTGCGGCGGAATGCCAGGCGAAAAGCCCGGTCAAGAACCTGCAGCAACTGGCCATCAGCGAAGAGGGTGGGCTGATCCGTTTCGATCTGCTGGCCGATGCCTTCTTGCACCATATGGTGCGCAATATCGTTGGTGCACTGGTTTATGTGGGCAAGGGTAGTCTGACTACGGCTGACCTTGAAGCTTTGCTGGCCGCAGCGGACCGCACCCGTGCGCCGCCTACCTTCATGCCGGACGGGCTGTACCTGACCGGGGTCGGTTATCCGGAACAGTACCAATTGCCATCGCAGGCCGAGCCGGCCCGCCTGGCGCTGTGGAGATGATGTGAGCATCAGAATCAAGATTTGCGGCATTACCCGGCCCGAGGATGGCGCAGAAGCCGCCCGCTTGGGCGCAGATGCCATCGGCCTGGTGTTTTATCCGAAAAGCCCGCGCAATGTCAGCCTGGTGCAGGCGCAGGCGGTGATTGCCGCCTTGCCGCCTTTTGTCAGTGTGGTGGCGCTGTTCGTCAACCCGGAGCGCGAGTGGGTGGAAGAGGTGCTGGCCGCGTGCAGCATCGACATCCTGCAATTTCATGGTGAAGAGGCGGCGGCATTCTGCCGCTCTTTCCAGCGCCCCTATCTCAAGGCGGTACGGGTGAAGCCCGGACTCGACCTGACAGCGGCAGCCGCCGAATACCCGGACGCGCGTGGCTTGCTCACCGACGCCTTTGTCGAAGGCGCGCATGGCGGCACCGGTACTACCTTTGACTGGACTTTACTGCCAGCAAACCTGCCCCTGCCGTTGATTTTGTCCGGCGGGCTGGACGACCAGAATATCAAGCAAGCCGTGGCCGCAGTGCGGCCGGCGGCGGTGGATGTTTCCAGCGGTGTGGAAGCAGCCAAGGGAATCAAAGATGCTGCCAGAATGGCAGCGTTCATATCAGGAGCAAGGCATGGAGCGGTATGATCTTCCGGATGCAAACGGCCACTTTGGACCGTATGGTGGCGTCTATGTTGCCGAAACCTTGATGGCGGCACTGGACGAACTCAAGAACGAATACGAGCGCGTCAAGGCCGATCCGACTTTCTGGGAAGAGTTTCGCCACGAGCTGAAACACTATGTGGGCCGCCCCAGCCCCATCTACCATGCCAAGCGCTGGTCGGAGCAACTGGGCGGTGCGCAGATTTTCTTCAAGCGCGAAGATCTCAACCACACCGGCGCGCACAAGATCAGCAATGCCATCGGCCAGGCTTTGCTGGCCCGCCGCATGGGCAAGAAGCGGGTGATTGCCGAAACCGGTGCCGGTCAGCATGGTGTGGCTACCGCTACCGTGGCTGCCCGTTATGGCATGGAATGCTTTGTCTACATGGGTGCCGAGGACATCAAGCGCCAGTCACCCAATGTCTTCCGCATGAAGCTGCTGGGTGCCACCGTGGTGCCGGTGGAGTCCGGCTCCAAGACCCTGAAAGACGCGCTGAACGAAGCCATGCGCGACTGGGTGACCAATGTCGACAGCACCTTCTACATTCTGGGTACGGCGGCCGGTCCGCACCCCTATCCGATGATGGTGCGCGACTTCCTGTCGGTGATCGGCGAGGAATCCAAGGAGCAGATGCCGGAAGTGGCCGGTCGTCAGCCGGATGTGGTGGTGGCCTGCGTCGGTGGCGGCTCCAACGCCATCGGCATGTTCTATCCCTATATCAATGTGGACGGTGTGCGCATGGTGGGTGTCGAGGCCGGTGGCCATGGCATTGCCAGCGGCATGCATGCTGCGCCGCTGTCCGGCGGTGCTGGCGTGGGCGTGCTGCACGGTGCCAAGAGCTATCTGATGCAGGATGCCAATGGCCAGGTTGTCGAGACCCACTCGGTATCGGCCGGTCTGGATTACCCCGGTGTTGGCCCGGAGCATAGCTATCTGAAGGATATCGGCCGCGCCGAATACGTCGCCATCGACGACAAGGAAGCCTTGTCGGCCTTCCACGATTGCTGTCATCTGGAAGGCATCATCCCGGCACTGGAATCCAGCCATGCGCTGGCCTGGGCTGCCAAGGTGGCACCGACCATGGCCAAGGACAAGGTGATTCTGGTGAATCTGTCCGGTCGTGGCGACAAGGACATCAATACCGTGGCCGGTCTTGCCGGTATCACGCTCTAACCAGGCTAAGGAAGGCTTATGTCACGTATTGCTGCATGTTTTGCTGCCCTGGAGGGCAAGAAAGCACTGATCCCGTTTATCACTGCCGGTGACCCGCATCCCTCGCTGACCGTTGCGCTGATGCACGGCCTGGTGGATGGTGGTGCCGACATCATCGAACTGGGGGTACCGTTTTCCGATCCGATGGCCGATGGCCCGGTGATCCAGCGTGCATCCGAACGTGCGCTGGTGCACAAGGTAGGCCTGCGCGATGTGCTGGCCTTGGTAGCCGAATTCCGCCAGACCAATACCACCACCCCGGTGGTGTTGATGGGCTATCTCAACCCGGTGTTTGTCATGGGCTATACCGCCTTTGCCGAACAGGCTCACGCTGCCGGTGTGGATGGTGTGCTGACCGTGGATTGCCCGCCGGAAGAAGCGGCAGAACTGTCGGCGGCGCTGATCGCGGCGGATCTGGACCCGGTATTCCTGATTGCACCGACCACGCCGGAAGCGCGGGTGCGTGAAATCGCCCGCCATGCCCGTGGTTATGTCTACTATGTGTCGCTGAAAGGCGTCACCGGTGCAGGAAATCTGGACATTGACGATGTAGCGCGTAAAATTGCCGCCCTTAGAGCACATATTCAGGTTCCCATCGGCGTAGGCTTCGGCATTCGCGATGCCGCCACCGCCAAGGCCATCTCCGTGACGGCCGATGCCGTGGTGGTGGGGAGCCGTCTGGTGCAGGAAATCGAGGCGGCTACAGAACAAACCGCCAAAGAGCGGTTGACCCGTCTGGTGGCCGAATTGAAGGCTGCCATTCTTTAAGGACACGCAAACGGGGTGACAACACCCCGTTTTACTGACAACCCGGCTTACCCGGCCGGGTTGTGTTGAGCAAGGAGTCAGCATGAGCTGGTTGAACAAGCTCCTGCCGCCGAAGATCAAGCGCGATTCCCGCGCTGACAAGCCTTCAGCGGTACCGGAGGGGCTGTGGAGCAAGTGCCCGGCATGTGAAGCCGTACTGTATTACACCGACCTGGAGAGCAATCTGCAGGTTTGCCCGAAATGTAATCATCATCATCCGCTGAATGCCCGTCAGCGGCTGGATGTCCTGCTGGATGACGAAGGCCGCCGTGAAATCGGTGCTGAGGTCAAGCCGGTGGACATCCTCAAATTCAAGGATGGCAAGCGCTATCCCGACCGTCTGGCTGCCGCACAAAGCAGCACCGGCGAAGACGATGCGCTGGTGGTGATGCAGGGCAGCATCCATTCCATGCCTGCTGTCGTCGCTGCTTTTGAGTTCCGTTTCATCGGCGGCTCCATGGGCTCGGTAGTGGGTGAGCGCTTTGTGCGCGGCGTACAGGCTGCCATCGAGGCCAAGGCACCGTTCATCTGCGTGGCGGCATCCGGTGGTGCACGCATGCAGGAAGGCCTGAATTCGCTGATGCAGATGGCCAAGACCAGTGCTGCGCTGCAGTTGCTGACCGATCATCAGCTGCCTTTCATCTCGGTACTGACTGATCCCACCATGGGTGGCGTTTCTGCCTCCTTCGCCTTCCTCGGCGATGTGGTGATTGGCGAGCCGGGTGCGCTGATTGGTTTTGCCGGTCCGCGTGTGATCGAACAAACCGTGCGCGAAACCCTGCCGGAAGGCTTCCAGCGTTCGGAATTCCTGCTGGAAAAGGGTGCCATCGACATGATCGTCGATCGCCGCGAACTCAAGCGCAAGATTGCCGAACTGGTATCCATCCTGCAAAAGCAGGCTGCTGTTGCCTGATTCTTGCTGACAGTCACGATGTGATGCAGGCCGCTTACCTTCCCAAGGTAAGCGGCTTTTTTATTTGTTTTGCCGCGTGCTATGGTAGCCGCTGCCACTTTTCTGTCTGGATCTTGTCGTGCTCACCTCGCCCCAACTTTCTGCCTTGCAAGCCATCATTCCTGCCGAGCGTATTCATTGCGATGCCGATTCGCTGGACCGTTACGGCCAGGACTGGACCCGCTACACCAGGCCACAGGCCGCGGCAGTGGTGTTCCCGCTCAGTATTGAGGAAGTGCAGGCCGTGGTGCGCTGGGCCAATGCGCAGGGTGTTGCCATTGTGCCGTCCGGCGGTCGTACCGGCTTGTCCGGCGGTGCCGTGGCAGCGCAGGGCGAGGTGGTGTTGTCCTTCGAGCGGATGAATCGTATCGACCAGTTCGACCCGCTGGCGCGTACCGTACGCTGCCAGGCGGGCGTGGTCACGGCTGCGCTGCAGGCCTTTGCCCAGGAGCAGGGGTTGCTGTATCCGGTGGATTTTGCTTCCAGTGGCTCCAGCCAGATCGGTGGCAATATCGCCACCAACGCCGGCGGCATCCGCGTGGTGCGTTATGGCATGACCCGCGACTGGATTGCCGGCCTGACGGTGGTAACCGGCAGCGGTGAGCTGCTGCAGTGCAATCTGGGGCTGAACAAGAACAATAGCGGCTATGACTTCCGCCACCTGTTCATCGGCTCCGAAGGCACGCTGGGGCTGGTGGTGGAGGCCACGGTGCGCTTGTGTGATCCGGCACCGCCCTCTGCGGTATTGCTGCTGGCCGTGCCGCAATTGCCCGACATCATGGCGGTGTTCCATGCCTTTCGCAGCCGGCTCACCTTGCAAGCCTTCGAGTTTTTCTCCGATCAGGCCCTGACCCATGTGTTGGCAGCGAGGCAGGCGCAGCCACCACTGGCGGAGCGGCAGCCTTTTTATGTGCTGCTGGAGTGCGAATTGCCGCCATCGGCGGACGATGCGCCGGTGCTGCAGGCGTTTGAGCATTGCCTGGAGCAAGGCTGGGTGGTGGATGGTGTGCTGGCGCAGTCGCAGCAGCAGGCCAGGGCGCTGTGGCGCTTGCGCGAGGGCATCAGTGCTGCCATTACGCCGCGTACACCCTACAAGAACGACATCGCGGTGGTGATCAGCCGGCTGCCGGATTTCGTGTCGTGGCTACAAGCCTTGCTGGCCCGTGATTACCCGGATTTCGAAGTGCTGTGGTATGGCCATATTGGCGATGGCAATCTGCATATCAATGTGCTGAAGCCTGAAAGCTGGGAACTGGAAGAATTTCGTCATGCCTGTGAGGCGGTTAACAAGCAGGTATTTGCTCTGGTAGCCGAGTTTGCTGGCAGCATGTCGGCCGAGCATGGCGTAGGGCTGTTGAAGCGCGATTATCTGGGGGTAACGCGCAGTGCTGCCGACATTGCACTGATGCGCGGGGTCAAGGCGGTATTTGATCCCAATAACATCATGAATCCGGGAAAGTTGCTGCGCCGCGCAGGGTAGGCTGTTACTGCTGGGTGGAGCGGTGCCTGGGCTGCCATCTTGCTGGCATATATTTTTTCATAATGGTTGCTGAAAAAATAAAGATAAGCAGAATATTTCCATTAATATCAATGACTTGTGTTTAATCTTTGCAATCTGGCAGGCAGGGAAGTACCCAGGACAGATAATCAGTAGCCAACTTGACCTATTCTGCCTTTTTAGTGAGCAGTTTCGGCAAGTTGTTAAGGTAAAAAGACTTTTTTTATTTGTTCAGTACTTATCCACAGAGTTATCCGCTGATTGCTGTGGATAATTGCCGCCGGCGGCAAGAGGCATGGGTCGGTGGCACCGGCCCAGCCGCGCTGGTGGCAAGCTTTAGCGCCGCCAACCAAAACCTGTTGCGGCCTTGCGCCTCCTGGCCGTACTGCTGCTACTGTTGGCGTCGGCGCGCCTTGCCCCAGCGGTGCAAGGCACTTGTTAGCCGCGTTTAGTCCGCGCTGTCCATGCTGTTTTCCAGCGCTTCCAGTTCTTCTTGCAGCAGCATCCAGTCTTCCTCTACCTGGGCCAGTTCGCTGCTGACCACACCCAGCCGTTTGACCGCCTCGGCCAGCTTGCTTTTGTTGGCATCCGAGTAGGCTTCTTCGCCAGACATGAAGGCGTCCAGCTGGTTTTTTTCGCTGCTGAGCTGTTCCAGCTGCTTTTCCAGCTTGGCGAGCTTGCTCAGTAGCGGCTTTTTCAGTTGGGCCAGCTTTTGTCGGGCTTCGGCTTCCTGCCGCTTCTGTTCCTTGCGGTTGACCGCCTGGGCGTCGCCGCTGGACGGTTTGCCGCTTTCTGCCAGCTGGGCCAGCCGCCACTGGCGATAGTCTTCCAGATCGCCGTCAAACGGGGTGACCGTGCCGCCGCTGACCAGCCAGAACAGGTCGGTGGTGGACTCCAGCAGGCTGCGGTCGTGGGAAACCACGATCAGCGCACCGGAGAAGTCCTGCAGGGCCAGCGTCAGCGCGTGGCGCATTTCCAGGTCCAGATGGTTGGTCGGTTCGTCCAGCAGCAAGAGATTGGGCTTTTGCCAGACGATCATCGCCAATGCCAGCCTGGCCTTTTCGCCGCCGGACATCGGGCCGACCAGGTCGGTCGCGTTGTCACCACGGAAATTGAAGCCGCCCAGAAAGCTGCGCAGTTCCAGCTCGCGTGCGGTGGGGGCCAGTCGTTGCATATGCTGCAGCGGCGACTCGTCCACGCGCAGGGTTTCCAGCTGGTGCTGGGCAAAATAGCCAATCTTCAGCGTTTGCGCCTTGATAAGCTCGCCCGCCTGTTGCGGCAGGTCGCCCGCCAGCAGCTTCACCAGCGTGGATTTACCGGCACCATTCACCCCCAGCAGGCCAATGCGGCTGCCGGCTTCCACTGACAGCGACAAGCCTTGCAAGATGGTGGTGGCGCCGTAGCCGATATTCACCTTGTCCAGCCGCAATAGCGGGTTGGGCAGATTGTCCGGGCTGTCGAAGTGAAAATCGAAGGGCGATGCCACGTGAGCCGGAGCGATACGCTCCAGTTTTTCCAGTGCCTTGACCCGGCTTTGTGCCTGCTTGGCCTTGGTGGCCTTGGCCTTGAAGCGGGTGATGAAGGATTCCAGATGGGCAATCTGGCGTTGTTGCTTGTCGAATTCGCCCTGCTGGCGCGCCAGCTTTTCCGCACGCATGGTTTCAAACTGGCTGTAATTGCCGGTGTACAGCGTCAGGGTCTGGTTGGCTACTTCGGCAATATGGCTGCAGATACTGTCGAGGAAATCGCGATCATGCGAGATGATCAGCAAGGTGCCCGGATAGCTTTGCAGCCAGTCTTCCAGCCACAGCACGGTTTCCAGATCCAGGTGGTTGGTCGGTTCATCCAGCAGCAGCAGGTCGGAGCGGCACATCAGCGCCTGCGCCAGGTTCAGCCGCATGCGCCAGCCGCCGGAGAAGCTTTTGACTGCGCGCTGGTGGGCTTCGGTGGCGAAGCCCAGGCCGGTCAGCAGCTTGGCGGCGCGGGCCGGGGCGGAGTAGGCCTCGATGCGCGCCAGTTCACCGTGCAGATGACCAATGGCGCTGCCATCGTCGCGCGCTTCGGCAGCGGCGAGTTCAGCCTCCAGCTGGCGTAGCTCGTGGTCGCCATCCAGCACGTAATCGATGGCCGCGGTATCCAGTGCTGGCGTTTCCTGTGCGACATGGGCCATCACCCATTGCTTGGGGATGTCAGCATCACCGCCATCGGCATGTAATTCGCCCTTGAGCAGGGCAAACAGGCTGGATTTGCCTACGCCATTGGCCCCGACCAGGCCGGTTTTGTAACCGGGGTTCAGGGTCAGGCTGGCGTTGACCAGTAATTCTTTCAGGCCGCGACGCAGGCTGAGGTTTTTCAGTTGGATCATGATCGGGTTGTCAGGCCGACGCAGCAGGCTGCGCCGGCGGGGTGATTTAGGCAGCGGGCAGGCCGGACAAGTCCCAGCGTGGTTTGATTGAATAGCTGCCGGGTGCAATGGCGTATTTCAGTCGCATGGCGCCGGCAAAGGCAATCATGGCGCCGTTGTCGGTGCACAGGGCCAGAGGCGGGTAGAACACCTCCAGCTTGCGCCGGGCAGCAGCCTGATCCAGTGCGGCGCGCAGCTGCTTGTTGGCACCCACGCCACCGGCCACCACCAGCTTTTTCATGCCGGTCTGTTTCAGGGCTTTCAGCGATTTGCTCACCAGCACTTCGACGATGGCATCCTGAAAGGCGCGGCAGATATCTTTGCGCGTCTGTTCGTCGATCTGGCCATGCTCGGCTTCCACCTGCTTGCTCAATGTCAGCACGGCAGTCTTGAGGCCGGAGAAACTCATGTCCAGGTTGTCGCTGTGCAGCATGGGGCGTGGCAGATTGAAGCGGGTCGGATCTCCCTCTTCGGCGAGACGCGACAGCAGCGGGCCGCCGGGATAGGGCAGCCCCAGCAGTTTTGCCGTCTTGTCGAAGGCTTCGCCGGCTGCATCGTCCAGCGTTTCGCCCAGCACCTCGTACTGGCCGATGCCGCGTACGGCCATCAGCTGGGTGTGGCCGCCGGAAACCAAGAGGGCGATGAAGGGAAAGTCCGGTCGCGGCTCTGCCAGTAATGGCGATAGCAAGTGGCCTTCCAGATGATGGACGCCGATCACCGGAATGTTCAGGCCAAAGGCCAGCGCATTGGCCACGCTGGCCCCTACCAGCAGGGCACCGCCCAGGCCAGGGCCCTGGGTGTAGGCAATGGCATCCACATCGGCCAGGGTCTTGCCAACTTCAGCCAGGCAGGCTTCGGTGAGCGGGATGACCCGGCGGATGTGGTCGCGGCTGGCCAGTTCAGGCACCACGCCACCGTATTCGGCGTGCATGGCCATTTGCGTATGTAGTTGGTGGGCAATGAGGCCCGCCTTCAGGTCGTACAGTGCAACGCCGGTTTCGTCGCACGATGATTCGATTCCAAGTACCAGCATGATGGCTTTATAACAGGTCAATCTTTCCATTTTACCGGTGAATCTTTGTCTGCCCAAATCGGGAATGATAGTCTGTGGCGATTAAGCGGATTTGCGCTGAACCAAAGCGGAAGGATGGAGCAGTGAAAGCAAGACTCAAATGGGTGGATGGCGTGTGCTTCATGGGCGAGAGCGGTAGCGGCCATGCGGTGGTGATGGATGGTGCGCCGGAAGGCGGTGGGCGCAATCTGGGGCCGCGTCCGATGGAGTTGCTGCTGCTGGGTACCGCCGGCTGTACCAGTTATGACGTGATTTCCATCCTGAAAAAATCCCGCCAGCAGGTGACTGATTGCTGGGTGGAGATGGAAGCCGAGCGCGCCGAGACCGAGCCCAAGGTATTCACCAAGATCCATTTTCATTTTGTCGTGACCGGACGGGATCTCAAGCCCGAGGTGGTGGAGCGGGCCATCAAACTGTCGGCCGAAAAATACTGCTCGGCCTCCATCATGCTGGGCAAGACGGCTGACATCAGCCACGATTTCGAGCTGCGCGCAGACTAGCAGCTGTTTGCCGGCTGTTTTTCAAGGCCGAATCAAAACCGCCGACGCCCTGGGCCGTCGGCGGTTTTGTTTTGGCGGCAGCGGCAGCGGGGTGCAGATGGCGGCAAAACTTGCCGCTTCTGCCGGTCCGGGCAGGCCGCCCGATGCCTGATGGGGGCGCTGAGCCCAATAAAATCAATGGTCTGAATGGATTGTTTTGCCTGGCACGGTTCCTGCTAATGATGGGGACGTATTCAAGGAGGTAAGGTCATGTTGGACAAGATTGGCAAGGAATTCGATTTTCAGCAGCGAGCGCTCAATCTGCGCGCCTATCGCCAGGAAGTCATTGCCAGCAATGTGGCCAACGCCGATACCCCCAATTACAAAGCAGTCGATTTTGATTTCAAGCAGGCTTTGCAATCGGCACAGGATGGACAGGGCAAGCTGGCGATGAATGTGACCGATACACGCCATCTGGCTGGTACGGGTGCTGGCAGTGCTGGCAAACCCGCTGTGCAGTATCGCAATGCAGTACAGCAAAGCCTGGACGGTAACACGGTGGATATGGATGTGGAGCGTGCTGCTTTTGCCGATAACGCCTTGCAATACCAGACCACGCTCACCTTCCTCAGCAAGCGTATTTCCAGTCTGAATACCGCCATTACCGGTGGAGGCCAGTAACCATGTCGCTCGCTAATATTTTCGCCATTTCCGGTTCGGCGCTGACGGCCCAGTCCATGCGTCTGAACGTGGTGGCCAGCAATATCGCCAACGCGGAAAGTGCCACCAGCTCTACCGGTCAGCCTTACAAGGGCCGCCACGTGGTGTTTACCGCCTTGCCGGTATCCGCTGATCAACCGCAAGTGGCTGGTGTGCGGGTGACTTCCATCGTGGAAGACCAGACCCCGCCGCGGCTGAAGTACGACCCCAGCAACCCTCTGGCGGACGAAAAGGGCTATGTCAACATGCCCAATGTCAATCCGGTCGAGGAAATGTCCGACATGATTTCCGCCTCGCGCTCGTATCAGACCAATGTGGAAATGATGAATACCGCCAAAACCCTGCTGCAGAAGACCCTGCAGCTTGGACAGTGATGAAAGGCAGCAGCCATGACCAGCTCGGTTAATTCCTCGGCCAATCCGTATGCGATGCTGAACGGCAGTTCCAGCACATCTGGCAGCAGTACCAGCTCGACCAATGCCAATACCGATACCAGTGCACAGGGTATCCAGGATCGCTTTCTCAAGCTCTTGGTGACGCAGTTGCAGGCGCAGGACCCGATGAACCCGATGGATAACAGCCAGATCACCAGCCAGATGGCACAGATCAGCCAGGTATCCGGCATGCAGACGCTCAATACTGCCATGCAGAGCCTGGTGCAGTCGCAGGCTGCCAATCAGTCGCTGATGGCTGCCACCATGATCGGCAAGCAAGCACTTGTGCCGGGCAATGCGCTGAGCCTGACCAGCGGTTCCAATGTGCAAGGTGCAGTCAATCTGAGTGGCGCTGCCACCGACTACACCGTCAGCATTGCCGACGCCAATGGCAATGTGGTGGATACCCTGACGGTGAAGAGCCCCAGCAGCGGTCTGAATTCCTTTAACTGGGATGGCAAGGATGCCAATGGTAAGCAGTTGCCCAGCGGCAATTACACCTTCAGTGCCAAGGCCACCAGCGCCAGCACTACTGCGGTAACGGCCACGCCGTATGCCAACCAGGCGGTAACTGCCGTCAGCTGGGCTAGCGGCTCGCCGCAACTGATCATGAAAGACGGGACCAGCGTGGGTCTGGCTAACGTTGCACAGCTGTCTTAATCAAGTCATTAGCGCAAACAGGTTTCGGGGAGTAATAACATGGGTTTTCAACAAGGTTTGAGCGGTCTGAATTCGGCGTCCTCGCAGCTGGATACCATTGGCAACAACGTATCCAATGCCAGCACCGTCGGCTTCAAGAGTTCGCGCACCGAGTTTGGCGATCTGTTCTCCACCAGCTTTTATGGCGTGGCCAATACCAGTGCCGGCATCGGCTCGCAGGTGAGTGCGGTCACCCAGTCTTTCAGTGCTGGTAACATCACCCCGACCGGCCGCAGCCTCGACCTTGCCATCAACAACAACGGCTTTTTCATTGTGCGGCAGAATCCGACTTCTACCACCGGTTCGCTGGCCTATACCCGCAATGGACAATTCCAGGTGGACAAGGATGGTTACATCGTCAATGGCAACGACCGCCTGCAAGGCTGGATGGCCAATAATGGCGTGGTGACCCAGGGCCCGGTAACCGACCTGAAACTGCAAACCAATCTGATTTCGCCGGCTGTGACGACCAAGGTCACCATGGGGGTGAACGTGGATTCGCGCTTGTCGCCGCCGACAGTCACGCCGTTGGATCCGACCAATACCAATAGCTTCAACTGGTCGAATGCCGCACAGGTGTATGACAGTCTGGGTAATCAGCACAACCTGACCCTGTATTACGTCAAGGGCACGGCTACCACCACCGGTACGCCGTGGACGGTAACTGCCTATGTCGATGGCAGCCCGGCTAGCGGTACCAATACCTACACCATGAATTACGACACCAAGGGTAATCTGACCAATACCACGCCGTTCAGTGTCACTTTCTCTCCGACCCCGGTAAATGGCTCTTCGGCGCCTGTTACCTTTACCGTCGATTACACCGGCTCCACCCAGGTGGCACAGGCATCTGGTACACCTACGGAAACGGTAGATGGTTATGCCCCGGGTACGCTGAGCAGCATGAATATCGATACCCATGGCAATATCATGGCCAGTTTCTCCAATGGTCAGAACAAAGTCATCGGTCAGGTGGCCCTGGCGACTTTTACCAACTCGCAAGGTCTGCAAAACGAAGGCGGCAACCGCTGGCAGCAAACGCTGGCTTCCGGTGTGCCAGCCTACAATGCGCCGGGCTCGGGCAATGCCGGCACCGTGCAGTCGCAAGCACTGGAGGACTCCAATGTGGACCTGACCTCCGAGCTGGTGAACATGATTACCGCGCAGCGCTTTTACCAGGCTAATGCCCAGACCATCAAGACCGAAGACACCTTGATGCAGACCATCATCAATCTGTGATTGATGTCAGCCAGATCAGCCTAAGGAAGCGGGGAAACAATGGATAAGATGCTGTACCTGGCCATGACCGGTGCCAAACACATCGATTTGCAGCAAGCCACCACGGCCAACAATCTGTCCAATGCCAATACCAATGCCTTCAAGGCCGATCTGGCCTCCTTCCGTGCGCTGCCGGTGGTTGGTCCTGGCGCACCGACCCGTACTTATGTGGTGGACAACACCATTGGCCATGACATGAGCCAGGGCAGCCTGATGCATACCGGGAGCCCCAGTGATTTCGCCCTGGGTTCACCCGGTTTCTTTGCGGTGCAGGCTGCGGATGGTAGCGAAGCCTATACCCGCGATGGCGGCTATGTGCTGGACGCCAACGGCATGATGCGCACCCGCAGTGGCCTGCCCATCACCGGTGATGGTGGCCCGATTACCGTACCTACCGGCTATCAGGTGCAGCTGGGACAGGATGGCTCGGTGGTGGGCGTGCCGCAGAATGGCAAAGACCGCACCCCGCAACTGCTGGGGCAGATCAAGTTGGTGAATCCCGCGGTGAAGGATGTGTACAAAGGCCCTGATGGTTTGTTCCGCATGAATAGTGGCGATACCGCCACTGCCGATACCTCGGTCAAGCTGGTGCCGGAAACGCTGGAAGCCAGCAATGTCAATGCGGTGGAAAGCCTGGTGCAGATGATCTCGCATGGTCGCCAGTACGACATGAATATCAAGCTGATGACCAATGCTGATCAGAATGATCAGAAAGCCACTCAGCTGCTGGCCATCAGCTAAGACCTGGCCACCCCCATACTGATAACAAATCAAGAATTCTGAGGAAATACCGCCATGATGCGTGCGCTTTATGTTGCCAAGACCGGGATGGACTCCAGCCAGTTCAATCTGGATGTCATTTCCAACAACCTGGCCAACGTCAACACCGTAGGTTTCAAGCGCGGGCGCGCTATTTTCGAAGATCTTTACTATCAGACCCTGCGTCAGCCAGGCGCGCAGCTGGCAGATGGCAGCACCACCCCCACCGGTTTGCAAGTAGGTACCGGTGCCACGGCAGTGGCCACCGCCAAGAACTTCACCCAGGGCAATATGACGCAGAGCAGTCAGCCGCTGGACTGGGCGATTACCGGTGACGGATTTTTCCGCATCCTGCGCCCGGATGGCACCACTGCTTACACCCGTGATGGGGAATTCAAGCGCAACTCCAGTGGCGACATCGTTACTTCTGATGGCTATCAGCTGAACCCCAATATCAATATCCCCAGCACGGCTTCGCAAATTACCGTTTCTACCGCTGGTGTAGTGCAGTACTTCCTGCCCAATAATCCGGCACCGCAAACCGCTGGCACCATCCAGCTGACGACTTTCATCAATCCGCAAGGTCTGGAAAGCGTTGGTAATAATCTGTACTTGCAGAGTGCTTCTTCGGGCGATCCGCAGGATGGTGATCCGGGTACGGATAGTCGTGGATTGGTCATGCAGGGTTTCCTGGAAGGTTCCAACGTCAATGTGACGGAAGAGCTGGTCAACATGATTACCGCGCAGCGTTCGTTTGAAATGAACTCCAAGGCAATCACCACGGCTGACCAAATGCTGCAAAAGCTGACACAGATGTAAGCTGCCGGTTCTGCTGGTGGTATTTAAACGCTAAAATCAGGTTTTGCTTGATGGCCGGCAGGCGGTGCGAGGAGGGCGGGATGAAAATGCTGAAATGGATGATACCGGGTGTGCTGGCCTTGCTGCTTGCCGGCTGTGCAGCGCAGGAACCGCCGCTGGTGACGCTGCCGATGACTGCCCGGCCGCAACCGCAAGCCAGTACAATGCCGGCTAATGGTTCCATCTTCCAGACAGGCAGTTACCGCGCCATGTTCGAAGACAAGATGCCGGCGCTGGTGGGCGATACCTTGACCATCTCGATTCAGGAAAAGTCCTCGACCTCGCAGTCGGAACAAACCACAGCCACCCGCTCTTCCGCGCTTAATGAAAGCCTGACCAGTGGCATCCAGCTGCCCTTTGTGCCCAGCGGCCTGGGCAAGGGCATGGGCGCTTCCATTACTGGCAGTGGCTCGGCCAACAATACCGGCAAGGGCACCAACCAGGTAGCCACCACCTTTGTCAGCTCCATTACCGTTACCGTGATCGAAGTGCTGGCCAATGGCAACTTGGTGGTCAGCGGTGAAAAAGTGGTCCGCATCAATGGCGATACCGAATCCATCCGCCTGTCCGGTGTGGTCAATCCGCGTGATATCGCGGCCGACCGCTCGGTGTCCTCGCTCAAGGTGGCCGATGCCCGCATCGAGCAGGAAACCAAGGGTAATAACCGTCTATACAATGAACCGGGCTGGCTGGCCAAATTTTTCCTGAGCATCATCCCCATCTAATGATGCGGCTCGGGCTGGATGACATCATGAACAAACTGTTGCTGGCAGCGCTGCTGCTGATGCTGGGGGGGCAGGCGCTGGCGGCCGACCGGCTCAAGGACATTACCAATATCGCCGGCGTGCGTTCCAACCAATTGCTGGGTTATGGTCTGGTGGTGGGGCTGGATGGCAGCGGCGACAAGGTGACTTCATCGCCGTTTACCGGTCAGTCGCTATCGAACATGCTGACCCAGTTGGGCGTGCAGATTCCGCCGGGTACCAAGGTCGATCCCAAGAACGTGGCGGCGGTCAGCCTGACCGCCACCTTGCCGGCTTTTGCGCGCAAAGGCCAGGCGCTGGATGTCACCGTCTCCTCGATTGGCGATGCCAAGAGTCTGCGCGGCGGTACCCTGCTGCTGTCACCACTCAAGGGTGCTGATGGACAGATTTACGGCATGGCCCAGGGCAATGTGCTGGTGGGTGGCGCGGGAGCGGCTGCCGGAGGTAGTAAAGCCCAGGTCAACCAGCTTAGCGTGGGGCGGATTGCCGGTGGTGCCACGGTGGAGCGTGAAGTGCCCACGGCGCTGGGTAGTGGCGAATTCATCAATCTGGAATTGCAGGAAGCCAATTTCACCACGGCCAACCGTGTAGTACAGGCCATCAACAAGGCATTTGGCAGTGGCACTGCCCGCGCGGTGGATGGCGGCATGGTGGAAGTACGCGCACCTTTCGATTCCAACCAGCGGGTACAGTTTCTGTCGCGGATGGAAAATCTTGCCGTCGACCCGGCAGAAGTTTCCCCTCTGGTCATCATCAATGCCCGTACCGGTTCTATCGTGATGAATCAGGCAGTACAGCTGGAGCCATGCGCTGTGGCACACGGTAACCTGACGGTGACCATCAGCAATACACCGCAGGTGAGTCAGCCACCGGCCTTGTCCGGTGGGCAGACGGTGGCCACCAATCAGGCCAATGTCAGCGTGACCAGCGATGGCGGCAAGGTGCTGAAAGTGGCCAAGAGCGCCAATCTCAACCAGGTTGTCTCGGCACTGAATGCACTGGGTGCCACGCCGCAAGACCTGATTTCCATCCTGCAGGCAATGAAGGCCGCCGGATCGCTCAAGGCGGATTTGCAGATCATCTGACGCTTGTTTTGCTTGCTGTCAAAGGCCCCGGTTACGGGGCCTTTTTCTATTGGCCCGCTTCTTGCTTTTAGCCGGGTGGAGGAGTGAAGAATGACGACGCAGTTTTCCAGTACCTATACAGCAAACGATGCCCTGAACCAGCAGCTGGCGGTGGATCCCACCCAGATGTCCAGCCTGCGTTCGCGCATGGCCAAGGACCCCAAGGGAGCGGCCAAGGAAGCGGCGTCGCAGTTTGAAGCCCTGCTGATGGGAACCATGCTGAAAACCATGCGCGAAACCAAGTTTGACGACGAGGGCGACTCGGCCATGGACACTTACCGTGGCATGCTCGACCAGCAGATGGTGCAGTCGCTGAGTCGTGCCGGCGGCATGGGCATTGCCGATCTGGTGTACAAGCAGATCGCCAAGCAATCCGGCTTTGATGCGGGTAGCGATGCCAGCAAATTGCGTTCGTCGGCCACCAGCCCGGTACTGCCCACCCGCTTTACGCAGTCGAGTGGGGTGAAGGCCTATCAGGCAGCGCAGAGCGAGGCAGCCAGCGCTGGTCTGGCCACGGCGCAGGTAGACAGCACCGGAAGCAGCGATGGCAAGAGCTTTATCCAGGGCATGCTGCCACATGCACGCAATGCAGCTGCTCAGCTTGGTGTGGCGCCAGAGTTTGTGGTGGCGCACGCTGCGCTGGAAAGCGGCTGGGGTAAGCGGTCCATTCGCAATGCGGATGGCAGCAACTCGCACAATCTGTTCGGCATCAAGGCCACGGGTGACTGGCAAGGCAAGTCCACCAGCATTACCACCACCGAATATGTGAACGGTAGTGCGCAAAAGAAAGTGGAGAAATTCCGTTCTTATGATTCGTATGCCGATGCGTTTAGTGATTACGCCAGCATGTTGAAGAATGCTCCGCGCTATCAGGCTGCATTGAATCAGGGGCGCAATGTGCAGGGTTTCGCCCAAGGCTTGCAAAACGGCGGCTATGCCACCGATCCGCGCTATGCGCGCAAACTGGTGGATGTGGCCGCTTCGCTGGCACAGCAAGCGGTGCGCTCTTGATTAAAGTTTCAGCAGTTGCGGTCGATAAAACAGCAGAGAGGCGATAATGGGCTCAAACATTTTTTCCATTGGCGTTAGCGGCCTGAATGCAGCACAAACTGCGCTTTCTGTTGTCGGCCAGAACATTTCCAATGCCAATACCCCAGGCTATAACCGCCAGGTGATGAGCCAGGCAGCGCGTATGCCGCAACAGGAAGGCTTCGGCTATCTGGGGCAGGGGGTGGACATTACCGGTGTCAGCCGCACCTATGACAAGTATCTGGACTCGCAGGTATTGAGTGCCCAGGCCGGCAGTAACTACTACTCCAGCCAGCTGTCGCAGCTGAACCAGATCAATAATCTGCTGGCTGATCCGACCGTGGGGCTGAACAATTCTTTCCAGAGTTTTTACAGCAGCCTGCAGACCTTGTCGCAAGATCCGTCGTCTATTCCCAGCCGGCAAACCGTGGTCAATATGTCGCAGGCGCTGGTGTCCAACTTCACCGCCATCGGCAACAATCTGTCCCAGATGCAAGCGGGTGCCAATTCGCAGATTACCAGTACCGTCAACAGCATCAATGCACTGGCTCAGAATATTGCAGACCTGAACAACCAGATCGCTGCTGCCGCCGCCAGCAATAGCCAGCAACAGCCCAACGACCTGATGGATCAACGCGATCAGGCCATGGAGCAGTTGAACAAGCTGGTGAGTGCCAAGTCGGTGGCACAGTCGGATGGTACTTACAGCGTGTTCATCGGCAATGGTCAGGCGCTGGTCATGGGCAATCAGGTCAACAAGCTGGGTACGCAGGCTGATCCTGCCAACCCGCAGAATGTGCAAGTGACCTATCCCAATCCCAACGGCACCGCCACGGTGATTCCCAGCTCGGCACTGTCGGGTGGGCAATTGGCCGGTTATATGTCTTTCCGCGACGGCACCCTGCTGACTACCCAGCAAAAGCTCGGCACCCTGGCCATCGACTTCACCACAGCGATGAATTATCAGAATCAGCTGGGGCGTGACCTGTCAGGCAACCAGGGCGGGCAGATCTTTGCCGACATGAGCAGCTATGCCACCCACCCACAGGATGCCGTGGCCAATATGCAGTTGCTGCTGGCGGACCCGTCCAAGCTCGCGGCTTCTTCGTCCTTGCAGCTGGGCGCTGGTGGCATTACTCCTGCCGGCACCGGTGTGACTTTGTCCGGCGTCTGGGCCAGCATGCCCGGTACTTATGGCTGGAGCAGTACCACAACGCCGCCTTCAACGACGACGCACCCGGTTACCGGCCTGACCGGCATGACCATCAATGCCACTTCCGCCACCAGCATCAGCGCTACGCTGACCGGTGGCCCGGATAATGGCCAAACCTTCAACGTGGTGCCGGACCCTACGGTTTCCAATGGCTACAAACTGGTGGACAGTGCTACGCCGGCCAATGATCTGGGTATCAAGTTCCAGCTATCTGGCCAGATGCAGGCGGGTATGACCATCAATGTTTCACCGGTGCCGGTCGGTACAGCTGTCATTGGTAATGGTAATAATCTGGGCGAGATGATGGGGTTGCAAACCCGCAAGATTGTTGATGAAAACAAGAACGGCACCAATAGCGGTTTGCAATCTTTCCAGACTTATTACTCCACCACGGTGAGTTATGTTGGTAATGCAACTAATACGGTGAGCCTGGCCTCATCATCGCAGACCACCTTGCTGCAACAGGCCACGAC
Organism: Aquitalea palustris; assembly: GCF_003693445.1. GTDB lineage: Bacteria > Pseudomonadota > Gammaproteobacteria > Burkholderiales > Chromobacteriaceae > Aquitalea > Aquitalea palustris. The sequence goes on from NZ_RFAR01000051.1 coordinate 67,924, forward strand.
CTCGCGTTCGAATGTCAGTGGCGTGAACATGGATCAGGAAGCAGCTGACCTGATCAAGTATCAACAGGCTTATCAGGCATCTGGCAAGGTGCTGCAGATAGCGCAGACGCTATTCCAGCAAATCCTGCAAATGGGCGGCTGAGGCGAGGGTTGAATCATGAGAATCAGTACTGCAACATCCTATATGACCGGCACCTACGACATGCAATCGCTGCAGTCGCAGTTGCAATCGTTACAGATGCAACTGGATACCCAGAAGCGGGTGGTGACACCTGCTGATGATCCGGTTGCGGCGGCGCGCATTCTGCAGCTGAACCAGTCCGATGGCATGAATAGCCAGTATGTCACCAATACCAAGGCAGTCGAATCTACCTTGTCGCTGGCCGAATCCCAGTTGACCAATGCCACCAACCTGCTGACCAGCATCAAGGCGGTTGCCATCCAGGCGGGTAATACCGTGCTGTCCTCCGATCAGTTACTGATGATTCAGAAACAGGTACAGGAAGGTATTGCCGAGATGACCGGTTATGCCAATGCTACCGATGGCAAGGGCAATTATCTGTTTAGCGGCAACAAGGTGGATACTCCGCCCTATGTGCTGGATGCCACTTACACCGCCACATATCAAGGCGATACAGGCCAGCGCAATGTGCCTATCAGTGCCTCACGCAGCATGCAGATTTCCGATGCCGGCAGTAATGTGTTTGGTAATGCCAGCAGTGCGACTGCGGTGTTTGATGCACTCAAATCCTTGAATGATCTGTTGGCGCAGAATCCCAAGCCGGCCAATTACAGCACTTCAATGGGTGCCATCGTAACGTCGCTGGATACCGCACAGAAAAACCTGTCCACCAATATCGCTTCTATTGGTGCGCGCCGGCAGGAAAACCAGAGCGTGCAGGACATGGGCACCCAGCTCGGGCTGCAGTACAAGTCCGGCATCAGTGATTTGCAGGACCTGGACATGCCCAGTGCCATTACCAGTTTCACCCAGACTCAGACCTCATTGAAGTACAGCCAGCTGGTGTACAACAAGGTCACCAGCCTGTCGCTGTTCAACTATATGTCCTGAGTCTTCTCGCATTGCTTACCAAGAAAATGGCCGCCCTTTGGGCGGCTATTTTCATTGCGGGAGCGAGAACACCATCAGGCGTTGAGCATGGCCGGCTCGACCACAATGCCAGCACGCAATCCCGGTTTTACCGTGGGGTTGGGAAATAGGATGCGTTCCTCGCCACCGTTGGCGACGTAGCGCTGCGTGCCATCCTCGGCAATCAGCATGCCGTCTGGCAGGGCTGTAAAATTCTCCACGCTGGCGGCCAGATGCAGGCGGAAAGCTTCGCTGTGCTTGATCAGATCGTACTTGGCGCGAAATAAGGGGTAGTCGCCATCGCGATAGTCGGGCAGGGCGGGTGTGCTGTCGTCCAGCAGTTGGCGCAGGGCGTGATCGATGCCAGCAAAGCGGCTAAGGTCGTTCTCGCCAAAGGGCCTTGCCTTGCCCAGCTCCAGGGTGAAGGCATCAGCCTGATGCTGCTGGCTGGTGTAATAGCTGAAGGTGTTGGCCGGCTTGCTGTGCAGCAGCACGGCTTCGATGCCGCAATGCTTCAGCCAGGCCAGTTGGCTGCGTCGGTGCGTGCGCTCATGCAAGAAGGGGTAGATGGCAAATTTTTCGTAGACCGAACCGCGAATGGCGGTGTGCAGGTCGTAATGCAATTTGGGGTTGTTTGGGCCTGCCTGAGCAAAAAAGCGGCTGGCGTGTTGTTCCAGCAGCGCGGCGCGTTCGGCTTCACATAGCCCGGCATGTTGCTGATGGGCGCCATTGAATAGGCGGTTGAGATCGTAATCCAGATAGCGTTCACCGCAACGCATGGCTTGCGGATTGCCGAACAGCACCAGCAAGGGGTGGTGCAAGCGCAGCTGGCCGCTGGCGATATCGGTCAGGATGCCATCCACTACTTCGACGGGCGCGGTTTCGTTACCGTGAATGCCGCAGGACAGCAGGATGTAGCTGCAGGTGGCAGCCGGCGTGGCCGGGCGCAGTTCGACGGCGCTGTCATCATGCCAGTGGGCGGTGACGCCGTGTGCCAGTGTCCAGCGGGTTTCCGCCAGCGCTGCCGGCTGCAACACATGCTGCAGAAAACGAGAATGCGAGGTGGTCATGGGCTATCCGTGCAAAGGGAAGGGCTGATTGTAACCATTCCCTCATGGCTTGCAGCCGGCATGCCGCGCATTTGAACGCGGATGCCGTATATGGGCAAACTCAGTCTATCCAGCCGGGTTTGCGCATTTCCAGAAAAGCCTTGACCCCTTCCTGGCCTTCTTCGCTGCGCCGCAGGGCGACGATGCGATCCACTGTCAGCGCGATGACTTCCGGGCCGATATCGCGGTGTTCGATGTCACGGATCAGCTGTTTGGCGGCAATCATGGCATGCGGGCCGTTCAGTAGCAGTTGGCGGCACATGTGATCGACGGCATCGTCCAGTTCGTCGTTTTCCACGGTCTGGTGGATGAGCCCCAGCCGGCGGGCCTTGCCAGCATTGATGCGCTCGGCGCTAACAAAATAGCGGCGCGCGGCGCGCGGGCCGATGGCGCGCACGATATAGGGTGCGGCCAGGGCTGGAATGATGCCCAGCTTGACGTCAGAAAAGCAGAACAGGGCCTCGGCGACGCTGATGGACACATCGCAGCAAGCGATGAGCGCCGCGCCAATGCCGAAGGCCGAGCCTTGCACCCGGGCGATGGTGGGTTTGGGCAGGTGGTCCAGTGTCTCCAGCAGGGTGGACAGGCGCTGGGCATCACGCCGCAGCTGCGCTTCGTCGTAGTCGGTCAGGCGGCGCATCCAGGCGCTGTCGTGGCCGGCGGAAAAACTGATGCCTTCGCCGGTCAGGATCACGGCGCGGATGCTGTCGTCTTCAGCCAGGGTTTGCAGGGTGGCGGTCAGCAATTCCACCATCTTGTCATCCAGTGCATTGTGCAATTCGCCACGATTCAGGGTAACGGTCGCAATGCCCTGCGGGCTGACCTTGAGCAGTACGGCTTCTTCCATCAGGTTCTCCTCGGTATTCATCTTGTTGTTGTGGCGCAGGGCCGGTCTAGGGCTGGCAAAAACGGAAAATGCTGCGCACAAAGGCTTCGGCCGCTTCGATATGCAGCACGTGGGCAGCGTGCGGCAGCAGCTCCAGCGTGGCACCACTGATGCGTTCTTGCAGCAGCCGCGCCTGGTAAAGCGGCGTCAGGCGGTCTTCTTCGCCCAGCAGGATGTGGCAGGGCAGCTTGATCTGTTGCAGCCAGTTGCGCGCATCGTGCTCCTTGACGCCATTGATCAGCCGGATGACGGCATCCCAGTCCACCATGCCGGCCATTTCCTTCATGTCGTCCAGCATGCTGGCATTGGCTGCCAGAAAACGACTGGAAAACAGCCAGGGCACGCTGGCGCTGTAACGCAAATCCAGGCCGCCGATGGCATTGGATTCGATCCAGCTCTGGCTGATGCGGTTGTTGACCTCGTCCGACCAGGCCAGGGTGGAGGCCAGCAGCAACTTGTGCAGGCGCTGGCCATGGCGGTGGGCGAAATGCTGCGCCACCATGCCGCCATAGGACAGGCCCACCAGATAGACTTTTTCCAGCTGCAGAGCGTCCAGCAAGGCGGCGGCCAGGTCGGCCTGCTCGGTCAGTGCGTACTTTTCTGCCTCCGGCTTGTCGCTCTGGCCCTGGCCGAGAAAATCCAGCCGCAACAGCCGATACTGGCTTTCCAGTGCTGGTGTCATCAAGGTCCAGCCCGGGGTCGACATGGTGATGCCATTGAACAGCAACAGGGTGTGCTGGCCTTGTCCGGTCAGTTCGTAGAACAGCGAATGTCCATTGAGCGTGATGTGTGGCATGGGCGGCTCCCGCTGGCGTGAGTGCGGCCGGATGGCGGCAACTCTGCTTTATTCTAGGCTGCATTACGTCTGGCAGGCCAGTTAGCGGGGTTATTTTGCCCCGGGGCCGGCAGTCTGGGTAACCAGACTGTCATTTCCAACGTTTAAAGTGCAGGCTGGCCTAATGGCGGGATAGCTTGATAATCGGGTATGAACTGTATGTCTCAGACGGAAGTGGCGGAGCTGGAGCAATTTGCCTCCCGCTGTCAGGAACTGGAGCTGATCATCAATGAACGGCGTTTGCAGCCGGTGTTTCAGCCCATTGTTGATCTGGAAAGCGGCATCATCCTCGGTTACGAGGGCTTGATCCGTGGCCCTTCCAACAGCCCGCTGCATGCCCCCGTCAGCCTGTTTGACCAGGCCGAGCGCTGCAATATGACCGTGATGCTGGACCGCACCTGCCGCCAGGTCACCATGGAGCGCTTTGTCGAGCTGGCGCTGTCCGGTTTGCTGTTCCTGAATATCTGCCCGGCCACGCTGCTGGCTCCCGAGCATCGCCATGGCGAAACGCTGGCCTTTCTGGAAAAAATCGGGCTGGCGGCCGAGCGCATCATCATCGAAGTTACCGAAACCACCCCCAGTGGCTGCTATACCGCCCTGCGCTGTGCTACCGAGCATTATCGCGATCATGGCTTCCGTATCGCGCTGGATGACCTGGGCGAGGGCTTTTCCAATCTGCGGCTGTGGTCGGAACTGCGGCCGGATTTCGTCAAGCTGGACAAGCACTTTGTGCAGCAGCTGCATCTGGACCCGCTCAAGGAGCAGTTTGTCCGCTCCATGGTGGATATTGCCCGCCAGTCTGGCGCCCTGCTGGTGGCCGAGGGCATAGAAACCGTGGCCGAGCTGCGCACCCTGCAGCGGCTGGGCGTACGTTACGGCCAAGGCTATCTGCTGGCCCGTCCCAGCGCTGCACCGGCTTTGGATCTGCAAGTTCATGTCAAGGGCGTGGCGTGGTCGGGCAGCCGGCCACGGCTGCCGTGGCAAGTACCTGCCGTGGCGCGAGACCTGCTGCAAGAGGTGCCCTATCTGGAACCCAAGCTGCCCAATGAGGCGGCTTACCGGATTTTTGCCAGCGACCCGGCCCGCTTTGCCATTCCGGTGGTGGAGAATGGCGTGCCCATCGGCCTGCTGCGCCGCCATCATCTGCTGGAAAGTTTTGCCAAGCCTTTCAATCGTGAGCTGTACGGTAAAAAGCCCTGCACCATGATGATGGACAAGCAGCCGCTGATTGTCAGTGCCGACATCAATGTGCATGAGCTGTCGGCGCTGGTGGTGGCTTCCGAGCAGCGCTATCTGGTGGATGGCTTCATCATTACCGAAAACGGGCGTTATCTGGGCATGGGCACCGGTTTTGCCCTGATGCGCAAAATGACCGAGCTGCAGATTTCCGCCGCCCGCTATGCCAACCCCCTGACCGGCCTGCCCGGCAATGTGCCGCTATCCGAGGCCATCGACCGCCTGCTGGAAGCCCGCTTGCCTTTCGTGGTGGCGTACGCTGATCTGGACAATTTCAAGCCTTTCAATGACCTGTACGGTTATGCGGCTGGTGATGAAATGATTCAGCTGGTGGGGCGTTTGCTGGTGGAGTGTGCCGACCCGGACCGCGATTTTGTCGGCCATGTTGGTGGCGATGATTTTGCCCTGTTATTCCAGTCGGCAGACTGGCAAGACAAATTGCAGGGCATGCTGCGGGAGTTCGATCGCAGTGTGCGCAGTTTTTTTGATCCGTCGCACCTGGCCGCCGGGGGCTTTGAAATGAGCGGTCGCAACGGCGAGCCGATGCGTTTTCCGCTCACCAGCCTGTCGGTGGGGGTGGTGCGGGTGAGCCCCGGCCAGTACCCCACGCACTATGAAGTGGGTTCGGCCACTGCCGAGGCCAAGAAACAGGCCAAAAAGCAGGCGGGCAGCTCCTTGTTCGTCGAGCGGCGCCACCTGCTGCCTGCCCGGAACGGCTAGGGGCAACAGGGGCGTTTGATGAATTAAACAAGCAGCAGAATTTCGCCTGTTTTGTATCAAATATTTTTCGTGGCGATGGGTTTTTTATCAAAACAAAGGCGCTGTGAGGCTGGGAAGCCACATTGCAGAGCCACTTTTGATCAAGTTTCGTTTTGAGGCTTGTCAAATTTATTAAACGTAAGCTAGGCTTCTCTCCAGCAAAAGAGCAGCGATAAAGACTGCTCTGGGTGGTGGTGCAGGCATTCCTGCAAGGCGCATGCGATTAGCCCCTTGTCTGGAGGCGCTGTCAGCACCACCACGTACGGGAGAGTAGGGGAGGAGCCAGCATGAAATACGCGACACCAGATATTGCCGTCCATGACGACAGCACAGGCCACGCCTGTTTCTGCCAGCCTCCTCGAAATGTTATCGTTTCCGATTTGATCGTTTTTCCCGCTTTTTTCCTTGCTGGCCACTGCCCATTCGGGTTGGGTGCTGGTATTGTTTTGAAAGCGGATTAGGTGCGAGTGGAAGGGGCCGCCTGGCTGCCCTTTCTGGAAGCTGACCCGATAATCAGGTCGCGAACACGCGAAATCAGCCGCCAAGGCTGGAATAGTTGGAGGGAGCAAAATCATGACGGATGCTGTAGCGGCCAATAAGCCGGTTCAATCAGTTGCGGGCGCACAGGCTGCCAAGCAGGTTCAGAGCGTGCAAGCCAATGACAAACCCTATCTGCGTATCAGCGGAGTGGTGAAGAAGTTTGGCGACAACGTTGCCGTTGACCATGTCGATCTGGATATTCGACAGCACGAAATTTTCGCCCTGCTGGGTAGCTCCGGCTGCGGCAAGTCCACCCTGCTGCGCATGCTGGCGGGTATGGACTCCCCGACCTCGGGCAAGATCGTTCTGGATGGCGAAGACATCATCGGTCTGGAGCCGTACGAGCGCCCGGTCAACATGATGTTCCAGAGCTATGCGCTGTTCCCGCACATGACCGTGGCCGAGAACGTGGCTTTCGGCCTGAAGCAGGACAAGCTGCCCAAGGGTGAGATCAGTGCCCGTGTCGATGAAATGCTCGATCTGGTACAGATGCGCAAGTATGCCAACCGCAAGCCGCACCAGCTCTCCGGTGGTCAGCAGCAGCGTGTGGCACTGGCGCGCAGTCTGGCCAAGCGTCCGAAACTGTTGCTGCTGGATGAACCGCTGGGCGCACTGGACAAGAAGCTGCGTCAGCAAACCCAGCTGGAACTGGCCAACACCATCGAAAAAGTGGGCGTGACCTGCATCATGGTGACCCATGACCAGGAAGAAGCCATGACCATGGCCGACCGTATCGGCATCATGAGCGAAGGCAAGCTGCTGCAAGTGGGCACCCCGACCGAAATCTACGACTACCCGAACTGTCGTTTCACTGCCGAATTCATCGGTGAAACCAATATGTTCGAAGGCGCAGTGACGGTGGATGAGGCCGACCGCGTGGAGATCACCTCGCAGGAACTGGGTGGCGTGGTGCGTATCGACCACGGCATTACCGGCCCCAAGGGCATGCATGTCTGGGCCAGTGTGCGTCCGGAAGATGTACGGCTGGACCGCAAACCGGTAGCCGCCGGCCCTAATATGGCCGCCGGTGTGGTGGAAAACATTGCCTACATGGGCAGTTATTCCATCTTCCACATCAAGCTGACCAGCGGCAAGATCGTCAAGACCGTGGTGCCGTCGTCACGCTGGTACGATGCCGACGAAACCGCCCCGACCTGGGGTGATCCGGTGTTTGTCAGCTGGCGTGCTGATGTGCCGGTGGTACTGACCCAGTAAATATCCACAACAAAACCGGGTAGCTGCACCGCGGCTACCGGGGTGTTGTGAGTGGGGCGCAGTCTGTCCCGCACAGACCAGGAGCGGATAACTCGCAAGAGTGTCCGCTCTTTTTTCGTCCGCATGGGCGGCCATCAGGCCGATGGCCGCCAGATTCATCCTGCTTACATTGCTCGCGAGGTTTTTATGCTCCGCTTTGCCCGACAGCCGCACGCACCTTCCTACTATTGCGCCAGCGCCCATGCCTGGCAGGCCTGTCCCGAGCTGCAAGGCTCGGCCAGCGTTGATGTCTGTGTGGTGGGTGGCGGGCTGGCCGGCTTGTCGGCCGCGCTCAATCTGGCCGAGCGCGGCTTGTCGGTAGCGCTGCTGGAGGGCTCGGCCGTGGGCTTTGGGGCTTCTGGCCGCAATGGCGGCCAGGTGATTGCCGGCTATGCCTGTGGCATCGATACCCTGCGCGAACAGCTGGGGGCGGAACTGGCGCGGGTGATGTGGGATATGTCGGTGGAGGCGGTCGATATCATCGATGAGCGTGTCAAACGGCATGCCATCGCCTGTGACTGGACGCGCGGCTTTTGCAATGCCGCGCTCAAGCCGCGTCACATGCAGGAGCTGGCAGAGTGGCAGCAGGAAGCCGAGGAAGAATACGGTTATGGCGGCATGGAGCTGTGGGACAAGGCAAGGCTGGCGCAGCAACTGGGCAGCGAGCGTTATCTGGGTGGCTTGTATGATCCGCGTTCCGGCCATTTGCACCCGCTGAATTATGCCTTGGGCTTGGCCGGTGCGGCGCTGGCGGCCGGTGTCCGGATTTACGAGCAGACACCGGTCGTGCGGCTGGAGCAGGGTAGCCGCCCCAAGGTGCATGCCGAGCACGGTACCATCAGCTGCGACCACGTGGTGCTGGCCTGCAATGCCTACATCGGGCAGCTGGTGCCGCAGCTGGAACGCAAGATCATGCCGGCCGGAACCTATGTCATTGCCACCGAACCGCTGGGGCGCGAGCGTGCGGCTAGTCTGATCGCCAACAATATGGCGGTGTGTGATACCAATTTCGTGCTCGATTACTATCGCCTGTCGGCCGATCACCGTTTGTTGTTCGGTGGCAAGGTCAGTTATTCCGGCAAGCAGCCGCACAATCTGGCCGCTGCCATGCGTCAGGACATGCTGCGCGTGTTTCCGCAGCTGGCCGATGTGAAGGTGGATTATGCCTGGGGCGGCTTCTGCGACATCACCGTCAACCGCGCACCGGACCTGGGCCGGCTGGATGGCAATATCTACTATATGCAGGGTTTTTCCGGCCACGGTATCAATGTCACCGGCATCGCTGGCAAGGTAGTGGCCGAGGCCATTGCCGGCACGGCCGGGCGGCTCGACCTGTTTGCCCGACTGCAGCACCGGGATTTCCCGGGCGGCAAGCTGCTGCGTACCCCGGCGCTGGTGTTGGGCATGGCCTATTACCGCATGCTGGATGCGCTGTAAGAAGCTGTTCACACCCTTGCGCCTGGTCTGGCCCCTGGTTCGCGCTAGCGTGAACACATCCTGACAAGCGGTGCAAGGCGGCTTGCTTGTCAGTCTGCTGACGCATATTGCCCTGTCTGGCAAGGCTGCGCGGCAGGGGGTGGATGTTGAAAATCTTGCACAGTGCCGCTGCGGGCCGCCTGCTGCGGCAGAATGGAAGATATGCCATCGCCGCAGCCTGTCAGCAGCACATCTGCCATTTATTGACGGCCAGAAAAGGCGGTCATGCCATGTGCCTTGTCCAAAAAAATGGACGTCAGGCCGCGTCATCAAACTTTTACTTGTCAAGCTGCGTGATGTTGTTAAAATCCGCGCTCGTTTTGCAATGCAAAACACCGACAATATATTGTTTCGCTCCGACATCCCAGGCCCACATAAAAGCTTTGTAGCCCGAAAGCCGCGCACTAAGGAGCGGGGTTATCCATCGAATCATTGAGGGAAAATCTCATGGCTTGGACTGTGGCTGATAGCCGGAGCCTGTATGGCATCCGGCATTGGGGGGCGGGTTATTTTGACGTGGGCGACAATGGCTGCATTCAGGTGCAACCCAATGTGCGCCACGACACGCGTATCGATTTGCACGAATTAAGCCGCCAGCTGGGCGCCAAGGGACTGGACCTGCCGCTGTTGGTGCGCTTCCCCGACATCCTGCAGGACCGCGTGACACGCCTGTGCCGCGCTTTCGACACCGCGATTGCCGCGCAGAATTATGGCAACCGCTACACCGCCATCTATCCGATCAAGGTCAACCAGCAAGAAGCGGTGGTGAAAAGCATCATCGCCACGCGCGAGGTGTCCATCGGTCTGGAAGCCGGCTCCAAGCCGGAACTGATGGCCGTACTGGCGCTGGCGCCCAAGGGTGGCACCATCATCTGCAATGGCTACAAGGACCGCGAATTCGTGCGGCTGGCGCTGATTGGCCAGAAGCTGGGCCATCAGGTGTTCATCGTCATCGAAAAAGAATCCGAAGTTGACCTAGCGATTGAAGAAAGCAAGAAGCTGGGCGTGCGCCCGATGCTGGGCATGCGCGTGCGCCTGTCCTCGCTGGCCAGCAGCAAGTGGGCAGATACCGGCGGTGACAAGGGCAAGTTTGGCCTGTCCGCTGCCCAGCTGATTTCTGCTGCCGACAAGCTGGCTGCTGCCGGCATGTCCGACTGCGTGCGGCTGATGCACTTCCACATGGGTTCGCAAATCGCCAATATCGGCGACTACCGTGCCGGTTTCCGCGAAGCGGTGCGTTATTTTGCCGAGCTGCGTGCGCTGGGCCTGCCCATCGATCACGTCGATGTCGGCGGTGGCCTGGGTGTGGACTACGACGGCACCCATTCGCGCAATGCCAGCTCCATCAACTACGACATGGACGAATACGCCCAGGTCATCGTGTCGATGCTGGCCGAGTTCTGCGACGAAAACGGCATTCCGCATCCGCGCATCCTGTCCGAATCCGGCCGCGCCATGACTGCTCACCACGCTGTGCTGATCATGAACGTGACCGATGTGGAACGCCTGCCGGAAAGCGTGCCGGAAGTGGCCGATCTGTCGGTACTGGCCAAGCCGGTGCGCAAGCTGTTCGAGCTGATGGAGCTGACCGACGAAGAGATGGTGACGGAAATCTACTACCGCGCCAGCCATTACGCCTCTGACGTGTCCGACCTCTACTCCGCCGGCCGCATTTCGCTCAAGGAAAAGGCCATGGCCGAAGACGTGCACGCCACGCTGTGCCGTCGTCTGCATCGCCAGCTGCAAGCCAGCCAGCGTTCGCAGCGCCAGGTTTACGACGAACTGACCGACAAGCTGGCCGACAAGTATTTCTGCAATTTCTCGGTGTTCCAGAGCCTGCCGGATACCTGGGCCATCGACCAGATCCTGCCCATCATGCCGGTACACCGGCTGGACGAGCAGCCCACCCGCCGCGCCGTGCTGCAGGATTTGACCTGCGATTCGGACGGCAAGGTGAAGCAGTATGTCGACCAGCAAAGTATCGAATCCAGCATGTCGGTTCATGATGTTGAACCCGGCAAGGAATACCTGATCGCCGTGTTCATGGTAGGTGCCTACCAGGAAATTCTGGGCGACATGCACAATCTGTTCGGCGATACCGACTCGGTCAACGTCTATGTGCGCGACAACGGCCAGCTGGAATTTGCCGGTGTCGAGGAGCATGACACCATCGAAGACATGCTGCGCTATGTGCACCTGTCGCCAGAGGAAATCCTCAACCGCTACGAGGAAAAAGCCCGTGCGGCCGACCTGTCCAGCGACGAGCGCAATGTATTCTTTGCCGAGTTCTGCCGTGGTCTGAAGCAGTCGTCCTATCTGTCGGTGTAAGCCGGGTAGGTCTGGTGCAAAAGAAAAAGCCCTGAGAAATCAGGGCTTTTTTGCGTGTGTTGCTCAGAGAATCAACCTTCGGCTTCGACAAAATCCAGTTCCGGCGGCTCGCGGCGGAAGAAGCCGGTGAGCTTGGCCAGATAGGCAATCCCCAGCGCCAGCCAGACCAGGCCCAGCATGATGGCGCGGCTATCCAGGCTGACCAGCAGCCACAGGTCGGCCAGCATGCCGATCAGCGGAAACAGCAGGAACAGGAAGAAGTCACGCGGCGCACGGCGGCGCTGGCGTACGTAGTAGTGGGCAATCACCGACAAGTTAACGAAGCTGAACGCCAGGAAAGCACCAAAGTTGATGAAGGAGGTGGAGGTGGTGACATCCAGCTTCAGCGCCAGCAAGGCCACCATGCCGCAGATCAGCAGATTGTTGACCGGGGTGCGAAAGCGCGCATGCAGCTTGCCGAAGATGGACGGCGGCAGCACCGCGTCGCGGCCCATGGCGTACAGCAGGCGCGAGGCGCTGGCCTGCGCCGACAGGCCGGAAGCAAACTGGCCGACGATCAGGCCAATCAGGAAGATGCTGGCAAACAGGTCGCCGCCGATATTCTTGGCAATCTCGAACGCCGCATCATCCACGCTCTTGAACTGGCTGGACGGGTGGGCCAGCTGCACAAAGTACGATGTCACCACGAAAATCAGCCCGCCGATGATGGTAATCCACATGATGGCGCGCGGAATGGTGCGGCGGGCATCGCGGGTTTCTTCGGTGAGGGTGCTGACCGCGTCAAAACCCAGAAAGGAATAGCAGGCCACGGCGGCACCGGCCATGATCATCGGCAGCTTCATGTCACCACGGAAGAAGGGCGCCAGATTCCACAAGGGCTTGCTGGCATCGCCCGCCACATAGTGGATGCACAGCGCGACAAAGGCCAGCAGCACCAGGAACTGCAGCAGCATCATCAGGTAATTGACGGTATTGGCCATCTTCAGCCCGACGATGTTGATCAGCGTGGTGAATACGATGAAGGCAATCACCCACACTGCCATGGGGATGCCGGGAAAGGCCGAAGCCAGATAGGCCGCGCCGATCAGCCAGATGGCCATCGGCAAAAACAGATAATCCAGCAGTACTGCCCAGCCCACCAGAAAGCCCAGTTTGGCGTGAATGGATTTGCGGGTGTAGGTATAGGCCGAGCCGGCGACCGGAAAGGCCGCTGCCATGCGGCCATAGCTGTAGGCGGTAAACAGCATGGCTACCAGCGCCACCAGATAGGAGGCCGGCACCATGCCATCGGTCATTTGCGCCAGGATGCCAAAAGTACCCAGCACGATGATGGGCGTCATGTAGGCCAGGCCAAACAGCACCACGGAGCCCAGCGTCAGCGAGCGCTCCAGTTGTTTCGTTTCCATTGTTTCTCCTTGCTTGCTCATGTTTGTGTTTGTTGTCATGAGCCGGTCTCTTTTGTATGCACTTCACCTTACGACGGGCTGCAGCTCCGGGCGGACGTGGCGCGTCCGGCTGCCGGAGGCGACCCTCTGCCTAATGTTTGATATGGAAACTGCGCTGGCCGTGTTCTCCTGTGCTGATGTCGCCGGCCAGAGCAATGCGCCGGTCGTGCAGATAGCGGTAGTCGCGGCGGCTGGCTGCCAGCTGGCCAAGGTCCAGCGCCACGCGCAGTTGTTGCGGGTCGCGGCCGCAGCTGGCCACCACTTGGCCAAAGGGGTTGATCACCGCGCTTTCACCGGCAAATTGCAGGCCGTCGCCGCTGCCGCAGCGGTTGGTCATCACCGCAAACAGCTGGTTTTCCATGGCGCGGGCGGTAATCGCGGTGCGATGTACCGGGCCGTAAGGGTCCATATTGCCGTTGGTGACGATCAGTAGGTCCACCTCTTGCTGGGCCAGGGCGCGGGCGGTTTCCGGGAATTCGATGTCGTAACAGATGAGGATGCCCACGCGCAGGCCCTCCCACTCGCAGCTCACCAGTGCATCGCCGGGGGTGAAGATGCCGTGGTCGGAAGCCCACAAATGGGTTTTGCGGTAAGCCAGTGCCACACCCTGCGGAGTAAGCAGGGCGGTGGTGTTGTAAAAGCGGCCCGCATGTACTTCGGCGAAGCCGATGGCCACGCTGATGTTCTTTTCGCGTGCGGCCTGCTGGATGGTGCTGATGGCCGGGCCGGCTATGGGCTGGGCCAGCGCAGCGATATTGTCAGCGGTGGGAAAGCCGCTGAGAGTGGTTTCCGGGAATACCAGCAGCCGGGTATCCGGCCCGCAGCGGGCGATGGCGTCCAGGGCGCTGGCAGTGTTGGCCGGGATGTCGCCATCCACGCCAGGCAGTTGGGCCAGTTCTACAATCATGCTGTCTCCTTGTTTGCTTGTTGTCAGACTACATCGCCGGCACAGCCCTGTTGTTGGCAGGGAGGCTGTTGGAGAGTCTGGAAGCGTGCTAGCTTGAGAGGCTGTCAGCGCAGGGCTCAGTATCGGCTGCTGTTAAGCGTATGAAAATTACATCAAGTGGGTAACCAGATTGGGGTAGTCGTGGCATTGCAATTACAGGATATTGCCTGGCACCGCACGGTGGGGCGCTTGATCGATCAGCTGGACAAGCCGGTATTCTGGCCGGCACTGCTCGGTGTGCTGGCGGATTATGTGGCGTTTGACAGCTGGGTGGTACTGCTGTTTTTTCCCGAGCGGCCACCACTGGTGCTGGCCGAGCAGGCCATGGCGGATGGCGGGGTGGATACGCTGTTTCAGGATTATCTGCAGGGCCTGTACCGGCTGGACCCGTTTTATGTGGCCAGCCTGGAGCACCGCCACGCCGGGCTGTTACGGCTGGACGAGGTGGCGCCGGACCGCTTTCCCTTTACCGATTACTACCAGCGCTATTTCAGCCTGAACATTGTCGCGGATGAAGTGCAGTTCAATCTGCCGCGCGAAGATGGCAGCACGCTGTGCCTGTCGCTGGGGGCTGGCCAGCGCTTTGCACCGCAACAGATGGCCACCTTGAGCCTGCTGCAACCTTGGGTGGTGGCACTGATGCGCCAGCGCCTGCATTTCGAGCAATTGGCAGCCAGCAAGCCTGCGGTGGTCGCCCCGCAGTTAGCCCCGGTCGGGCTGGAAGGGCAGGGCCTGACCCTGCGCGAGAACGAAGTAGCCCAGCTGATGCTGGGCGGCCATTCCAGCAAGGCGATTGCCCAGCGCCTGCAGATATCGGTGGAAACCGTGCGCGTGCACAAGAAACATCTGTACAGCAAGCTGGGCATCAATTCGCAATCCGAGCTGTTTTCGGTGTTTCTGCGTGCCAGCCGGGCATGAAAAAGCCTGCGCGTGGCAGGCTTGGTGTGACGCCGGGCTTGCTTACTGGATGATGCCGCCACCCAGGCAGATATCGCACTGGCTTATTAAGGTCTTGTATTGATCATTTTGCCGGTGTCTATTACTGTTTCCATTCCCTGACATAGTCGGCAAATTTCAAAGGGAGCCCGCCACTATTATCGGTGCCTTCGGCAAATTCTCTGAGTAAGGAACGGGTGCAGAAATAGTCATCCTTGAAATGGTAGTTTTGTGGGAAATGAATCGGTGCGATTTGTTTGCTGGCTGCATATTTGAAAGCGGCAATGGCCTGTTCTGTTTGTTCCGGACCAACTTCAAGAAGCAGATTTTTGCGGATGATCTGCTGCAATTCCTGTTGATATACACCATGTTTCGCTTGCCATTGTGCATAAGCGTCTTGCAAGGGGGCTACGCTGGCCGGGGAGATGTCGGCGCAGGATTGCAGCGTATTCGGGAGTAAACCTTGTACATCCAGGAAGGCAGTCGCGAAGATTTGCGTCTTACTGGCATTGGCAGCGAAAACTGGAGTAGACAGGGTTGCAAACAGTACTACGGCTATTCTAAGCATACCGCCTCCATTGTGATGATCGGGCCATGTCACTATGAATTGTGATGGCCAATTGAATCAGCGATTTTCAGCAATGATTGAAGCGATATGCAATGACCTAAATAGCGATTGCACATTTCCGCGATGACTAGTACCGATGAAGCGGCAGGCGATTTACTGGATGATGCCGCCACCCAGGCAGATATCACCGTCGTACAGCACGGCCGACTGGCCGGGGGTGACCGCCCACTGTTTTTCGCGGAAGGTGAGGGTGGCCTGGCCATCCACCACCGGCGACAGCGAACAGGCGGCATCGGCCATGCGGTAGCGATTCTTGGCGGCGTATTCGCCGGCAGCCGGCGCGCCATTCAGCGTCCACGACAGGTCGCTCATCGCCAGCGTGGGCTTGAGCAGCAGCGGGTGGTCGTGTCCTTGCACCACAATCAGCTTGTTGCCCGGAATATCCTTGCCGGCGACAAACCACGGCTCGCCACTGCCATCCTTGCTGCCGCCGATGGTCAGGCCCTTGCGCTGGCCCAGCGTGTAATACATCAGGCCCATGTGCTCGCCCACCACCTTGCCATCCGGCAAGATCATCTGGCCGGGCTGGGTGGGCAGATAGCGCTGCAGGAACTCGCGGAAGGGGCGTTCGCCGATAAAGCAGATGCCGGTGGAGTCCTTCTTGGCGGCGGTAGGCAGCCCGGCTTCCTCGGCCAGCTTGCGCACTTCGGTTTTGCGGATGTCGCCCAGCGGGAACATTGCCTTGGCCAGCTGGTGTTGCTGCAGGCGATACAGGAAGTAGCTCTGGTCCTTGGTGTGGTCCACTGCCTTCATCAGGTAGTGCAGGCCGTCCTTTTCCATCTTGCGTGCATAGTGGCCGGTGGCGATGCAGTCGGCTCCCAGTTCCAGCGCGTAGTCCAGAAAGGCCTTGAACTTGATTTCGGCATTGCACAGCACGTCCGGATTGGGCGTGCGGCCGGCCGAGTATTCCTTGAGGAAGTACGAGAACACGCGGTCCTTGTATTCCTTGGCGAAATTGACGATTTCCATGTCGATGCCGACGATGTCGGCCACGCTCATGGCATCCAGCGCATCCTGCTTGATGGAGCAGTATTCGTCGTCGTTGTCGTCTTCCCAGTTCTGCATGAATACGCCGATGACTTCATGGCCTTGTTGCTTCAGCAGCCAGGCGGTTACCGATGAATCCACACCGCCGGACATGCCGACGACAATACGTTTCTTACCCGTCACGGGGAAAATCCTTCTTTCCAGAGAGCCAAGGGCACCACGACCGGTGGTTCCCCGAATGAATTGAACCAGCTGTCCACCACCCATTCCTGGCCGGTGTCCTGCTCGGTGATATGGCTGGCAAAATGTTGTGCCACCAGATAGCGGGTGCGGCGCACGATGTCGTCGACCCGGTGATAATGCAGCCAGCCCTGAGCAGCCAGATAGTGCAGAAAGGCCGAGTCGTTATGGCTGTGGTCGATGCAGTCCATGCGGCCATCCGCATCGTTGTCGAAACGGTCGGCCCCCTTGTCGTGCCAGAGCGGGCTGTCCTGGGCTGCCAGCAGATACAGTGCCTGTACCGCGTGCTGGATCTGGCTGCGTTCGATGGTGGCGTCATGCAGGTCGTCAAACAGTCCGGCCAGCCAGTCGCGGGCCTCGCTGGAGATTTCCATTTCCAGCTGTTTGGCGCAGCCGTAATCATAACAGAGCTGCAAAGGCTCCGCATGCGCGGCCCCGGCGGTCGTTACCGACAGCATCAGCACGAACAGGAAGCGACAAAGCAGATGGCGCAAGGGTTTCTCCCTTGCCGCCCGTTTCAGGGTTGATGGTGGATGACATCCAGAGCAAAACGTTTACCCAGCCGGTAGTCATCCAGGCAGTGCATGACTACCGGGCTGCGGTGTTGCAATGCACAGGCGGCGATCTCATCGTAAGTAAGCCAGTGCGCGCTGACAATGCCTGTATCGAGTTTTTCTGCCGGATGATGGCGCAGCGCACGCGCGGCAAAGGCAAAGCGCAGCCAGGTAATGTCGCTGTCCGGCTTGTCCACCATGTAGATGCCGACCAGGTGTTGTAATTCCACCTCCCAGCCGGTTTCTTCGCGGGCTTCGCGGATGGCTGCGGCAAACAGGCTTTCGCCATGTTCCAGATGGCCGGCCGGCTGGTTGAAGCGCAGGCCGTATTCGGTTTCTTCTTCCACCATCAGATAGCGGCCCTCATGTTCGATCAGGGTGGCTACCGTGGTATTGGGCTTCCATTGCATGGGATGTCCTTTAATGTAATTGACAATCGTTATTGTTTAAAAATAAGATATCGATAATTATTCTCATTTCAGGTTGCTGCCATGTATGTCTGCTTGTGCAATGCCGTCACCGACAGCCAGATCCGCCGCGCGGTGGAAGAGGGCGCTACCCGCATGTGCGATCTGCGCGCCGAGCTGGGCGTGGCAGCCGATTGCGGCAAATGTGCCTGCTGTGCCAACCAGTTGCGCAAGGAAACCCTGCAGCAGCTGGGGGCTGGCCATCCGGCCCGCGAAGCGGCCTGATGAGGCTTGTTGAAGTACTGGCAGCGCCGGCGCGGCGTTAGCAGCAATGAAAAAGGGGGCCGCAGCCCCCTTTTTCACGTCTGCCGTCCACCTATTTGGCGGCACTGGCTGCCTTGGCCGCAGGGGCTGAGGCGGTCGGTGCCGGGTCTTCCTGCTCTTCCCACGGCAGGTTGACCTTCTTGCTGTTGATGGCCAGGTTGCCACCCTTGTAGTTGAGCTGGGTGGAAATCTGCCCCTTGTCTTCGTTGATAAACTTTTCGTCCTTCCACTGCGCCAGCTGGCTGTCCAGCAGGCTGCGGGCCAGGTCTTCCACTTCACTCATGTTCGGCTGCACTTCGGCACTCTGATCCACCATGAACAGGGTACGCGCCTGGGCTACCACCAGGTTTTCCAGCGTCTTGCGCGGCAGGCTGAGCTTGGCTTCCACTTCAAAGCGCTTGAGGAAGGCGGTGGAGTTGTTCAGGTCTGCTTCTTGCAGGCCATTCAGCCCCAGGCTGCCTTGCAGCGTGGTTTCGCCACTGGGCATCTTCAGGTAGAAGTCGTTGATCACCAGCTTGGGGTTGTTGGTGAGCAGCGGAATGCCGGTGTGTTTGATGGTGTCGATGTACTGCTTGCGCAATACCGCCGGGTCCACGCCTTCGAACGGAATCTGGCTGATTGCCTGATCCAGCTTCAGCAAGGTGGGGCCGTGCAGGTGATTGGCCGACACATCCAGCCGCATCGGACCATAGCGCTGGTCGTTGTAGTTGAATTCGGCAAAATCCAGCTTGCCACGGGTATTGATGAATTCATCCTGTTCGCTGCTGACGATCTGGTAGCGGAAGTTCTTCAGCGACACGGCCGACGGCTTGAACTCGCCGGACGGGTTGATGAATTCGCCCACGCGCATGCGCGTCATCAGGTAGACCAGTTCGTTCAGCTTGATGCTGTAGGGAACGCTGTCCTTCCAGTTGAGCTGCACATTACCCACGGTCAGTTCGCTGGTGCCCAGCTTGATGCCGGTCACGCCAGGGCGGATGTCGGACACATAGCGCACACCATCAAACGCCACACTGCCCTTGCTGGAGGCTTCCAGCAGGAAGCCCGGCGAATTGGCTTCGGTCTTGTATTCCTTGTAGCCGGAGGCGTAGTCCAGCTTCAGGTCAAAGCCTTTCCATTTCATCTTGACGCCGGACAGGGCTTCTTCGTAATCGAAGGACGGAACGTTGACATTCAGTTCGCCGCCGCCGCCAAAGCCCAGCCGGTTGGTGACGGTAATTGGGTCCTTGTCGCCAAAAAAGGTCTTGAGCGTCTTGCGGGTGGCATCGCTCATGGCAAATTCCGTGGTGACCAGCGCGCGTGCAGGACGGAAGTCCAGGCTGGACAGGCCGGGGAAGGGGCCATGCTTGATGTGGTGGGTGAACTTGATGGTGGAGTTCAGCAGCGGCTTGAAGTTGTCCGGCAGCATGTTTTCATACGGCCCGGACAGGCGGCGGTTGAACTCCAGCTCGGTGGTTTCGGTGGAGGAGAACCAGCCACGGTCATAGCTGTGGGATTTCACCTTGAACAGCGGCAGGCTGGCCAGCATCTTGTGCTGTTCCTCCAGCGTGTCCTCGGCTTTCATGCCAGCCCAGAAGGCGGCGGCCCCATTGAACACCAACAGGCCACCCAGAGTGGCTCCCGCAATAATCAGACGTCGTTTTGGCAACACAAGCGTTTTTCTGAAGGGTGTGTGGAATAAGGCCCTATGGTACACCAAGCGCGCCACAAGTCGAACCGTAGAAAACAGTCTGACACTGTCGGATCAATTGGTTAAAATGGAGGATTGTCCAAATTACAAGGTTGCCGGCCCTCATGCATTGGCTTAACGGTTTGCTTGATCTCCCGTGGTGGGGATATATCGTTGCTGCACTGATCCTGACGCATATCACTATTGTGTCGGTCACCATCTTCCTGCATCGCCATCAGGCGCACCGCGCGCTGGACCTGCATCCGCTTGCCAGCCACTTTTTCCGCTTCTGGCTGTGGCTGACCACCGGCATGGTCACCAAGCAGTGGGCGGCCATTCACCGCAAACACCATGCCAAGTGCGAAACGGCAGAAGACCCGCACAGCCCGCAGATTCTCGGCATCAAGAAAGTGCTGTGGGAAGGGGTGGAGCTGTACCGCGCCGCCTGCAAGGACCAGTCCATCATGGACAAGTTTGGCCATGGCACCCCGGACGACTGGCTGGAGCGCAAGCTGTATGCGCCGCATTTCGGCAAGGGCATCATCTTGATGCTGGCCATCGACCTGTTGCTGTTCGGGCCGGCGGGTTTGTCGATCTGGGCGGTGCAGATGCTGTGGATTCCGTTCTGGGCCGCTGGTGTCATCAATGGCCTGGGCCACTGGTGGGGTTATCGCAACTTCGAAAACGAGGATGCCTCTACCAACCTGATTCCCTGGGGCATCATCGTGGGCGGCGAAGAGCTGCACAACAACCATCACACTTTTGGCACCTCGGCCAAGCTGTCCTATAAGTGGTACGAGTTTGACATCGGCTGGATGTATATCCGCCTGCTGGAAATCTGCCATCTGGCCAAGGTGCGCCGCGTGGCGCCGCGCCTGGCGCAGGATGCCAGCCGGACGCAGCTGGATCTGGAACATCTGCAGGCCATCATCTCCAACCGCTACGCCATTGCCTCGCGTTATGCCCGTGAGCTGAAAGAGGTGTATCGCAGCGAGCTGGAAAAGATCAGCCTGCCGGACATGGATGACATGACGCGCAAGATGAAGGTATGGCTGAAGCAGGATGCCAAGGACACGCCGTCTTGCGACAAGGCGCAACTGGCTGTGGTGCTGCAACATAGCGAAACCTTGCATACCGTCTACACCATGCGTCAGGAGCTGTGCCGCTTGTGGGAGCGTTCCTCGCTGAGCCGCGAGCAGTTGCTGCATGAGCTGCAGGATTGGTGCCAGCGCGCCGAGCAGTCCGGCATTGCCGCACTGGAGCGTTTTGCCCAGAGCCTGCGCATGACCGCAGTGGCTTGAGCAGCCGCTTTGCCACACACAGAAAATCCCGCCGCTGGCGGGATTTTTCATGGGCAGGGCAGTATTACTCGGTAATGCTCTGGTTCCAGTAGGCCTGCTTGATATAGGGCTTGGCGGCCAGCTGGGCGGCAATCTGTTCCAGCACGGCCGAATCGGCCGATGTCGACAGCAGGGTGGCGGTGATTTCCACATCGTCATCACCAAACGGCTCGACATTCATATCGCCCAGCGGGTACTGTGCCTGCTCCAGCAACTGGTCAATCAGGGTGAAGGCCAGCTTCTGCTGTTCGTCTTCGCTGATCACACATAGCTGGTAGGTGACTTCGCTGTGCTCGTCGTCGAGCGGGGTACGGTTGATGGAGTTCACCACCGGCCGCAGCAGGGTGTTGGCCGCCAGTACGAACACGGCGTCCAGCAGGGCTGCATCCAGCAAGCCGGCCCCGGCACAGGCACCGGCCGCGGCCGAACCCCACAAGGTGGCGGCAGTATTCAGGCCGCGTACATTCAGCCCTTCCTTCATGATGGTGCCGGCGCCCAGAAAGCCCACACCGGATACGACATAGGCCACCACATGGGTGGCACCGTCATTGCCACCCAGCCGCATGGCCAGATCAACAAATGCGGCCGCGCCCACGGCGACCAGGGCATTGGTGCGCAGGCCGGCGGTACGCTGGCGCACCTGGCGCTCGTAGCCAATGGCCGAGCCGAGCAGGAAAGCCGTCACCAGGGCGATGAAGGAGTGGGTAAAGATAGAAAAATCGAAGTGCATGCAGCCCTCCTGTTGTTATGGTCTGGTGCAGGCATATGTGTAACAGCTGGCGATTGCAATCTGACGAAACCGCCAGCTGTCATGCGGGATGGCAGGACCGTGGCGTCCTGCCCGTGTGTTACAGCATGGAAGCCACGACCTTATAAACCACCATCCCCATGGCGATCAGCAGATAGCCGCGCAGTACGGCCATCCACAGCTTGTTGCGCTGTGACAGCACCAGCGGCGGCAACTTCTCCAGTGCCGGCATGCGCCAGGTATGCAGGTGATGCAGATCGACTTTGCGCGCCTTGTGCTGCGGAACCTGGCCCTTTTCCATTTCTTCACGGGCATGCAGCACGTTCACCACGATGGCAATGATCAGGCCGATCACGCTGCCACCGATCAGGATATTGCTGATGGTTTCGCCCGACATATCGGGGAAGACCACTGCCGCAGTCAGGATGATGGACAGCAACACCAGGACGGCCACGATGATGGCAGACAGGATGTTGATGAAGCGGCCATTCACCCAGGGGCCCAGCACATCCTTGTCATTGCACAGCAGCAGCAGGAATACCGTAGCGCTGGGCAGCAGCACCCCGGCCAGGGTCTGCACGGCGTTGGTCAGCAGGCCGAGCGGCACTCCCGGCAGCAGCACCAGTGCCGCCGCCAGCACGATCAGGCCGCAGTACATGGCATAAAAACCCTTGGCGTCGCCCGGCTTGCGGTGCAGCGAGTGCTTCAGGCTCAGTACATCCCCCAGCGCATAAGCAGTGGACAGCGATACCGCCATGGCGCCGATGATGCTGGCGTCAATCAGGGCAATGGCAAACAGCGTGCCCGGCAGGCGGCCATAATATTTGGCCAGACCGCTGGCTACCGCCCCGGCATCCTGGAAATTGCCGAATTCCGGATGGCCCATGAACACCTTGGCGGTAAAGGCAATCATCGCCACGGCACCAATCACCACCAGCGCAATGCCCAGCCACAGATCAGCCCGCTCATAGGAGATGAAGCGCGGGGTGATGCGCTTGTCGATGATGTAGCTTTGCTGGAAGAACAGCTGCCAGGGGGCCACCGTGGTGCCGACAATGCCGATGATCAGCAGCATCACGTCGGCCAGTTTGCCACCGGCCGGCATCTGCGGGATCAGAAAGTCATGGGTCACCTGGGTCATGGGCGGATGCACCATCACCAGGATGGGAATCAGCAGCAGGCTGCCGGCCACCAGGATCAGCGAAAAGCGTTCGAAGCGGCGGAAGTCCCCGGTGCTGGCTGCCAGCATGATGAAGACTGCTGCCAGACCGACACCAACCACCTTGGGCACGCCCAGGAAGCTCATGCCCAGGCTGATACCGATGAATTCAGTGACGATGGTCAGTGCATTGAGCAGGAACAGGTCGATGGCGCTGAATGCTCCCCAGAATTTGCCAAAGCGTTCCAGAATCAGCCGCGCATGGCCAACACCGGTGACTGCGCCCAGACGCAGCACCATTTCCTGGTTCACATAAAGCACGGGAATCAGCAGCGCCAGTGTCCACAACAGGCTGGTGCCGTAGTTTTGTCCGGCCTGGGCATAGGTGCTGAAGGCGCCAGCGTCGTTATCGCCGACCATCACGATGAGGCCGGGGCCCAGGATGGCCAGCAGGGTTTTGAACTTGGCCAGCCAGCCCTTGCGGGCGTCGGTGTCGTTATGGCGGATGGTGCCGAGCGCGCCGCGGATATCGCCGATGTGGGCGCTATCGAGCACGGCGGCCTGGTTTTCGTTTTTGGACATGCAATACTCCCTGGGTATGCTTTTGCAAGCATTAGGCAGCAGAAGCCGGCAGTTCTGAGCGCATAGATGTGTTTTCTTGCGGGCAGGCAAGAGAAGATATCTAGGCATCCTGAAACAGGGCAATCGCTGCAAGATCGATATGGTGTGGCCGGGAAGGCCGGCGTGCGGGGAGGTCGCACTGGGGGAAGGGAGGCGGACAGGGGGAGGAGGTCGGTGGCTAGTGCATCCTCAACCGCCCTGGCGGCGCCTTGCCGCTCAGTACGACCGCGCTACTGGGGTAGGGGTCCATGTTTGTCCTTTCTTTGCCGCAGGCTGGGCAATTTCAATCAAAAAAACTTCAGTTTCAGTGCCTGTAGCTTGCCGGCGAGGCAGGCCCACAGGCTTTCGTCTTCCTGGTACAGCTTGAAGTTGTCCGGCAGGGTGACTTCGCGCTCCTGGCTGGAGGAAAGCAGCATGGCGTAGTGCATGATCAGACTCCTGGAATGTTCCGGGTAGTGCTTGATCGCGATCATCTCAGGCGATGGTGGCACTTCCCGTTTGGCAAAATGGCGTAACGGTACGGCAATCACATCGGCAACTGTCTGATGGCATGGCGGCTCCTTTCCGTCGCGTGGACGTGGCTGGGTAAGGCAGTGTTGCCCGGGGCTGCGGTCAGTCAGCCCGGATGCAGGTCCTGGCTGGTGGGGTGCGTCGTGAGCAACAGCTGCGCAATGGCACGGGCAAGCGGGCGCTTGAGGCAGATCAGCCGGCGATACGATATCGGGCCGAAATATGCCGTCACTGCGGCTAGGCAAAAAGCCATGGGCCTGCATGCCGGGCTGGGCGCAAGACTGTACTACTGGTTTTTAGGGGGTGTGCTGCAAGAAAACTGGAAGCGCACCGGCCTGCTTATTCGGCAGAGCGGCGGCGAAGGAATACGACGCGTGTCTTACCGAGTAAACTGAAAACGTTGTTGACGACTCTGGCAGTCCAAGGCAGTAAACCTGAGAAATTGGATAGGCCGGATTCTATTCCCATGCTTTTTGCCATGTCAACGCTGCTTTTATGTTTTTTTGTGCTTTCGCCAAAATAGCGCGCGGCAAGCCGGCTGGAAGGGCGATTGATGCCGCTGTGCTATTGCAAACTGGCTTTCAGAACGCGGTATTCTCGGTAAAATCGCGCTTTTACCCACCATCCGTAGCAAGAGGGAAGCAGCATGAGCATCTATCGTCACAAGCAGGGCGCACGTCTGGCCGAGGCGGCCGTTTGCAATGGCATGATTTTCCTGGCGGGCCAAGTGCCGGAAAACACCGAGGCCGATGCCCAGGCGCAGACCGCCAATGTGCTGGCCCAGATCGACAGCCTGTTGGCCGAGCTGGGCTCGGACAAGAGCAAGATTCTGGATGTGACCATTTTCCTGGCCAGCCTGGCTGACTACGACGCCATGAACGCCGCCTGGGATGCCTGGGTGCCGGCGGGCAATGTGCCGGCGCGTGCCACGGTGGAGGCCAAGCTGGCCAACCCGGCGTGGAAAGTGGAAATCAAACTGGTGGCTGCCAGCTGATTCTGTGCACTGGCTCAAAAAAACCCGCTACGGCGGGTTTTTTCTTGTGGGTCGCTGCTTGCTCAAAAGCTGCCCTGATAAGGCAGGCGGTCTGCCGGCGGCTTGCCGGCGATGAAATCACGACAGGCCTGCAGCACGCTATCAGTCAGGTCGGCGCGCTGCGCGCTGACCGGCAGCACCGGCAGACTGCGCATCCAGGTCAGCTGGCGCTTGCACAACTGGCGGGTGGCGGCTATGCCGCGCTCGATGAATTCGGCTTCGCTACACTCGCCATCCAGATATTCCCAGGCCTGGCGATAGCCGACGCAGCGCATCGAGGGCAGGTCGGGGGTGAGTGCCGGGTAGTCCTGGCGCAGACGGCGTACTTCGCCAAGAAAATCCTGCTGCAGCATCAAGTCGAAGCGCTGGGCAATGCGCTGGTGCAGCCAGCTGCGTTCTTCCGGCACCAGTGCCAGCGGCAAGCAGTTAAAGTCGGCCGCGGCTTCCTTGCCCCGGGCAATCAGGCTGGACATGGTCTGGCCGCTGAGCAGGCAGATTTCCAGTGCACGGTGAATGCGCTGCGCATCGTTGGGATTGAGGCGGGCGGCGGTGTCCGGGTCCAGCATGGCCAGCCGGGCATGCATGGCTGGCCAGCCAATGCGGCTGGCTTCGGCATCCAGTTGGGCGCGCAGCGCGGCGTCGGCTTGCGGCAGATCGGACAAGCCTTCCAGCAAGGCCTTGTAATACAGCATGGTGCCGCCCACCAGTAGCGGCATATTGCCACGGCCACGGATTTCGCTGATCAGCCGGTTGGCA
Organism: Aquitalea palustris; assembly: GCF_003693445.1. Lineage (GTDB taxonomy): Bacteria > Pseudomonadota > Gammaproteobacteria > Burkholderiales > Chromobacteriaceae > Aquitalea > Aquitalea palustris. Next base: position 93,740 of record NZ_RFAR01000051.1, read on the forward strand.
TCGGCATGAAACTGGGCGGCGGAATAAGTCTCCAGCGGGCTGATGATGTCGATCAGGTGGTGCGGGCAGGCGGCCATTTCCTCAGCGCTGGGTTTGGCGCTGCCGATGTCCATGCCGCGATACACCAGGGCCGAATCCACGCTGATGATTTCCACTGGGAAATGGCGGGCCAGCTCCAGCGCAAGGCCGGTCTTGCCGGAGGCGGTGGGGCCCATCAACAGGATGGCATCAGGTGTCTGTGACATGGCGTGGTCTTGAGTGCTGGCAGGGTCCGGGGCGGGATTGTCGCATAGGCAGGGTCGTCCTGGAACCGCTTTTTAGTTGCCCGGTGCCAGCAGGCTGGCGGCGTAGCTGTCCAGTTGCTGCAGGATGGCCTGCTGGGCTGGCGTCAGTTCGCGCTCGCGCACGGCTGCCATTTCCTGCTGGAACTGCGCCAGACTGCGGCCACCCAGCCCTTCATCCAGCTTGTGCCGGCACCATTGCTGCCAGCGCTGGCTCTCCTCGCCCGACAGGCTGCCAGGGAAGTTGCGTGCCCGGTAGCGGAACAGCAGGTCGCCCAACTGGGCATCTTCAAAAAAGGCCATTTCGCTGGTGAGCTGGGCGGCAGATTTCAGCCGCAGCTTGTTCAGCACCTTGCGGTCGTTATTGCTGACAAAGCCGCCATACAGGTTTTCGTCCACATCACGCGCCTCGCCGGCTTCGCGGCGGTAGACCTGGCGCCAGATGGGCGTGAGGTCGGGCAGGGTGGCGGCGCTGGCGGCATGGGTCTCGATCACTGCCATGTCCATGCCCCAGTGGCGGGCGCGATCCTCGCCCAGTACCTTGAGATTGGCCACGACAAAGGGCGACTTGTTGATGTGGATGGTCTTGAGCGGCAGCCGTGTCATGCCTTCCGGCAGATCTTCCGTGCGGGTATAGATGCGCTGGCGGATGCTGTCGGCGCTCATGCCGCGCAGCATGGCCGGATCAAATGCCAGGTCCCACACGATGACCTCATTGCCGTTGGTTGGGTGCTGGGCCAGCGGCCAGACCATGGCCATATTGCCGCGCTCCACACCATACATGCCGGACACATGCAGCAGCGGGCGCGGCTGGTGCAGGTTCAGCTGCGCCTTGACCGCGTCTTTCTTGCGCAGGGTGAGGTAGTAGTCGAACAGCTTGGGCTGCTTTTGCTTGATCAGCCGCGCCAGCGCAATGGTGGCGCGCACATCGGACAGCGCGTCGTGCGCGGCTTCGTGTGCCAGACCGTTGGCGGCGGACAGGTGTTCCAGCTTGAAGCTGGGGCGGCCATCTTCGTGCTGAGGCCATTCAATACCTTCCGGGCGCAGGGCATAGGTGGCACGCACCAGGTCCAGAATGTCCCAGCGGCCACACTGGTTCTGCCATTCACGCGCATAGGGGTCGATCAGGTTGCGCCAGAACAGAAAGCGGCTGACCTCGTCATCAAAGCGCAGCGAGTTGTAACCCACGCCGATGGTGCCGGGGGCGGCCAGCTCGCGTTCGATCACCCCGGCGAATTCGTGCTCGGCCACGCCATGAGCCAGACAGTGCTGCGGGGTGATGCCAGTGAGCAGGCAGGCCTCCGGCGCGGGCAGGTAATCGGGGGCCGGCTGGCAGTACAGCATCACCGGTTCGCCGATTTCGTTCAGCTCGGCATCGGTACGTATCCCGGCAAACTGCGAAGGGCGATCCTGGCGCGGCACGGCGCCAAAGGTTTCATAGTCGTGCCAGAAAAAAGTATGCATGGAGGCTGTCACTTGGTGGGTGGCCGGGCCTTGAGTGTGGCAGCGATGTGCGCACGGGCCAAGGCGCGGCGGTGGGCGGCTTCAGTCTGCCTGATGAAAACAGCGGCCGCAGACGGCGCGATAGCGCGCTTCGCCGCCAATCTCCACTTGCGGGCCCTCTACCACCCGGCTGCCATCGGCAGCGATGCGGATATGCATGGTGGCCTTTTTGCCGCAGGTGCAGATGGTCTTGATTTCTTCAATCTCCTCGGCCCGGGTCAGCAGCCAGGTGGAGCCGGGGAAGGGGTGGCCCTGAAAGTCCACCCGCAGGCCAAAGCAGATCACCGGGATATTGCGGGTATGCGCCAGCCGGTGCAGCTGGCATACCTGCTGCGGGCTGAGAAATTGCGCTTCGTCCAGCAGGATGCAACTGATGCCGGCCAGGTCTACGCTGAGGAAATCGGTATCACCGGCGAAGGTGTGAGCCTGGCGCTGGATGCCCAGCCGCGAGGAAATCATGCCCACACCAAAGCGGTCGTCGATGGCGGCGGTATATAGCGCCACCTGCTTGCCCATGCTCTCGTAATTATTGGCGATTTGCAGCAGCTGGGTGCTCTTGCCGCTGTTCATGGCGGCGTAGCGGAAAAACAGTTTGGCCATACGTCTGTTTCAGATAAAAGTGGTTCAGCGCCCGCGCATGAACAGATTGTCGAGGTCTTTCATACCCAGCCGTGACCAGGTGGGGCGGCCGTGATTGCACTGGTTGGAGCGTTCGGTGTTTTCCATGTCACGCAGCAGGGCGTTCATTTCGGTCAGCGTCAGCTGGCGGTTGGCACGTACCGCGCCGTGGCAGGCCATGGTAGCCAGCAGTTCGTTGCGGCGTTCGGTCAGCACCTGGCTGAGGCCGAATTCACGCACGTCTTTCAGCACGGCGCGGGCCAGATCCACCGGATTGCCATCCTGCAGCCATACCGGCACACCGCGCACGGCAATCTGGGTGGGGGAGAGCGGAGCCAGCTCCACGCCCAGCTGTTTCATCTGCTCGCCATGCTCGTGCACCGTGGCCACCTCCATGCGGTCGGCGGCAAAGGATACCGGCAGCAGCAAGGGTTGCATGGGGATGGTGTCGGCTTCCAGCGCGGTTTTCAGCCGTTCGTAGACAATGCGCTCGTGCGCGGCATGCATGTCGACCACGATCAGCCCGTCTTCGCACTGGCTCAGGATATAGACCCCGTGCAACTGGGCCAGGGCAAAGCCCAGCGGTGGAATGCCCTCGCTAGCCTGTGGCAATGCCTGCAGCTGGGCCGGCGACAGCATGGCTGGCAGCTGGTCGAGCACCGGCGTATTGGCGGGCAGTGCATGGCGGCTTTCTTCTTCGCGCAGGCCGGAGAACATCTTGTCGTAAGTGCCGATGGCCTCGCGCGCCACATGCAGCGGGATGCTCTGCTGCTGATAGCTGAAGGGGCGCACCGGCGTATGGCCGCTGGCACTGCTGCCGGACGTTGCGGTCGACAGCGGGGCGCGTGGCGGAAACAGGGCGGCTTGCGGCGCGGCGGCGTTGCTGCTGGTTGGCGCGTTCTGATTGATCTCACCCTGGGCCGGCACCGGGGCGCTGCTGCCGGCGGTAGTGGCGGCGAGTGCCTTGTTGATGCTGTGGAACAGAAACTGGTGGATGGCCTGGCTTTCGCGAAAGCGCACCTCGATCTTGGTGGGGTGCACATTCACATCCACCCCGGCCGGGTCCATCGACAGGAATAGTGCATACACCGGGTGGCGGTCGTGATGCAGCACATCGCGATAGGCCTGGCGCAGCGCGTGCTGGGCGGTTTTATCACGCACGAAGCGGCCATTGACATAGAAATACTGGGCGTCGCGACTGGCCTTGGAATAGGTGGGCGAGCCAATAAAGCCGCTCAGCGTCATGCTGCCGGCGGAGGTTTCCACCGCAATGGCTTCGCTGATGAAATCCTTGCCCAGCAAGGCAGCAACGCGGTCGGCCAGGTCTTGCGCCGGCAAGCGCCAGATCACCTTGCCATTGTGGCGTAGTAAAAATTCGACCTGCGGGTGCGCCAGGGCAATGCGTTCGAAAGTGGCTTCGCAGTGGGCGTATTCAGTGTTTTCGCTCTTGAGGAATTTGCGCCGCGCCGGGGTGTTGAAGTACAGGTCCACCACTTCGACGCTGGTGCCCGTCGCATGGGCTGCCGGCTCCACTGGGTGCAGCTGGCCATCGATGGCGATGATCTGGTAGGCGTGGCTGCTGTCGGCCGGGCGGCTGGTCAGGGTCAGCCGCGATACCGAGGCCACGCTGGCCAGCCCCTCGCCACGAAAGCCCAGGGTGCCCACCTGTTCCAGGTCGTCCAGTGAAGCGATCTTGCTGGTGGCGTGGCGGTCCAGTGCCAGCGGCAGATCATCTGCAGTAATGCCGCTGCCGTTGTCGGTGACGCGAATCAGCTTGATGCCGCCCTGCGCCAGATCGACGGTGATCTTGCTGGCACCGGAGTCCAGGCTGTTTTCCAGCATTTCCTTGAGGGCGGAGGCGGGGCGTTCCACCACTTCGCCAGCAGCGATCTGGTTGACGAGGTGATCTGGGAGCTTGTGAATGCGTTTCATATGCAGGCCATGATAGTGCCGGACTGGCTGAAAGGGTAGGGCAATGGCCCCGGCATGGGGCCGGGGCGTTCAGCTGATCTCGATCAGCCGCGACGTGCAGCGCGCTTGTGGCGCCATACTTCGATGATGGCCGGCAGGAAGGAGACGAAGATGATGCCGAAAATCAGGTATTCCAGATTCTTGCGAATGAAGGGCAGATTGCCGAAAAAATAACCGGCATAGCAGAAGCCAGCCACCCACAGTACGGCCCCGGTCACGTTGTACACGGTGAACTGGCGATAACCCATGCTGCCAATGCCGGCCACAAAGGGCGCAAAGGTGCGGATGATGGGCACGAAGCGGGTAAAGATGATGGTCTTGCCGCCGTGCCTGTCGTAGAAAGCATGGGTCTTGGCCAGGTATTCCGGCTTGATCAGCCGGGGAAAGCGTTGCAGCAGACGCGCGCCCAGATGCCGGCCGATGGCGTAGTTGACGCTATTGCCCAGAATGGCGGCCAGTGTCAGCAACAGGACCAGCAGGTGGGCATCCATCTTGCCCATGGCCGCCAGTGCGCCGGCAACGAACAGCAGCGAATCGCCCGGCAGGAAGGGCGTGACCACCAGCCCGGTCTCACAAAAGATGATGAGAAACAGGATGGCGTAGATCCATACCCCGTACTGAGCGACCAGCTGGGTCAGGTGGACATCGATGTGCAGGATGAAGTCGAGCAGGAAAGTGATGGCTTCCATGAGTCACCGTGGTGGTTGGCTGTAAGCGGATAAAAAACCGGCCGGACAAGCCGGCCAGTGTGCGTTGCTACAGGGCGTGCTCTGGCTCAGACCACGGCTTCCTCTTTCGGTTTGACCGGCTTGACCATGTGCTCGCGGCTGACACCCAGCCACAGCGCGATCGGGCTGGCAACCAGTACCGAAGAGTAAATGCCGAAGATGATGCCGATGGTCAGCGCCATGGCAAAACCATGCAGTGCCGGGCCGCCGAATACCAGCATCGACACCACCATCATCTCGGTGGAGAAGTGGGTGATGATGGTACGGCTCATGGTGGCGGTAATGGCGTTGTCGATGATGCTGGCGGTGGTCTTGCCACGCAGGCCCGGCTTGCGGAAGTTCTCGCGGATACGGTCGAACACCACTACCGATTCATTCACCGAATAGCCCAGCACCGCCAGTACGCCGGCCAGTACGGTCAGTGAGAATTCCCAGCGGAAGAAGGCAAAGCAGCCCAGGATGATCACCACGTCGTGCATGTTGGCGATAATGGCCGACACGGCGAAGCGCCATTCGAAGCGGATGGCCAGGTAGGCCATGATGCCCAGACACACCAGGATGGCGGCAGTCAGGCCATGGGTCACCAGCTCCTCACCCACGCTGGGGCCGACAAAATCGACCTTGCGCAGTTGCACGGTGCTGTCCTTGGCCTTGAGCAGGCTCATCACCTTGTCCGATAGCTGGGCCGAGGTTGTACCCGGCTTGTTCGGCAGGCGAATCATCACATCACTGCTGCTGCCCAGGCTTTGCACGGTGGCTTCGCCCAGCTTCAGGCTGTCGACCGAATCGCGGATCAGGTTCAGGTCGGCCGACTGTTGGTATTGCACTTCCAATACCGTACCGCCGGTGAATTCGACACTGTAGTTAAGACCGCGCGTGGCCAGGAAGAACACGGCAAGAATGAAGGTGACCAGCGAAATTGCCGTGGTCAGCCTGCCGTAGCTCATGAACGGGATGTCCCGTTTGATGCGGAAAAGCTCCATGATCTGTCCTGTCCTTATTTCTCAGGTTTCCACACCTGGCCAATGGCCAGCGAGGTCAGTTTGCGACGGCGACCGTACCACAGGTTCACCAGGCCGCGCGAAACCAGCACTGCCGAGAACATCGAGGTCAGAATGCCGATGCAGTGCACCACGGCAAAGCCGCGTACCGGGCCGGTGCCGAAAATCAGCAAGGCCAGGCCGGCGATCAGGGTGGTGACGTTGGAGTCCAGAATCGTGGCCCAGGCGTGGCCGTAACCGGCCTGGATGGCCGAGTGCGGCGGTACGCCATTGCGCAGTTCTTCGCGGATGCGCTCGTTGATCAGCACGTTGGCGTCAATCGCCATACCCAGTGCCAGCGCGATGGCGGCAATGCCGGGCAAGGTCAGCGTGGCCTGCAGAATGGACAGGATGGCCAGCAGCAGGAATACGTTGACAGCCAGCGAGATGGCCGAGAACACACCGAACACGCCGTAGTAGATCACCATGAACACCGCGATGGCAGCAAAGCCCCACAGGGTGGAGTGGAAGCCCTTCTCGATGTTTTCCTTGCCCAGACTCGGGCCGACGGTGCGTTCTTCGATGATGTTCATCGGTGCGGCCAGCGAGCCGGCACGCAGCAGCAGGGCGGTGTCATTGGCTTCTGCCGGGTTCATGCTGCCGGAGATTTGCACGCGGCCACCACCGATTTCCGAGCGGATAACCGGAGCAGTCACCACTTCGGCACGGCCTTTTTCCACCAGGATCATCGCCATGCGCTTGCCGATGTTTTCCGCAGTCACCTGACGGAAGATGGAAGCGCCGGTGGAGTCCAGGTTGATGTGTACTGCCGGAGCGCCGTTTTCATCAAAGCCGGCTTGCGCGTTGTTGATGTTGTCGCCGGTCAGCTCGACATCTTTCTTCACCAGAATCTTGCTGTCGCCATGCGAGGTGGCTTCGTCCAGCAGGTCGTAGCCAGCCGGAATATTGCCAGCCAGTGCGTCGCTGACCTTGCCTTGGTCATCTTCCACCATGCGTACTTCCAGCGTGGCAGTACGGCCGATGATGTCCTTGGCACGGGCGGTATCCTGGATGCCAGGCAGTTCCACCACGATGCGGTTGGGGCCGGCCTGCTGGATGATGGGTTCGGAAGTGCCCAGTTCATTCACCCGGTTGTGCAGGGTGGAGATGTTCTGTTTGACGGCATCACCCTGAATCTTGGTGACTTCTTCGGGTTTTAGCGTGGCGGTCAGCTTGTAGGCGGCATCATCGCTGCTCACTACCAGGGTAGGCAGGGTGCGGCTGACCACATTTTGCGCGGCCTTCAGGGTGTCGGCATCACGCAGCTGCACTTCCAGCACATTACCGTTGCGCTTGATGCTGCCGTAGCGCACTTGCTTGTTCTTCAGCTCGCGGCGGATATCGCCGGCGTAGCGTTCCATGGTCTTGTCGATGGCAGCCTGCATGTCCACCTGCAGCAGGAAGTGCACGCCACCGCGCAAATCCAGACCCAGGAACATGGGGTAGGCTTTCAGGTCGGCCAGCCACTGCGGCGAGGCCGGCAGCAGGTTGAGCGCGATGATGTAGCTGTCGCCCAAGGCGTGCTGGATGGCATCGCGTGCCTTGATCTGGGTATCGGCATCCTTGAAGCGGATCTTCAGGCTGCTGCCGTCCAGGTACAGACCGTCCGGGCTGATGTTCTGGGCTTTCAGTGCCTCTTCCACGCGGCCCATCAGGGCAGTGTCCACGGTGATGGACTGGCGGGTGCTGGAGACCTGTACCGCAGGAGTCTCGCCGTAGAAGTTGGGTAGCGTGTAGATCGTGGCAATGATCAGGGCTACCGCAATGACGAGGTATTTCCAGAGAGGATAGCGGTTCATGAGTGATATCGGAGGTAGGAAACGAAACTGACCGCCCGGCTTGCGGGCCGGGCGGCCGTCCTGGGGATTACAGGGACTTCAGCGTGCCCTTTTCCACCTTGCCGGTAACGGCCGGGCGCTGCACATTGATTTCCACGCCATTGGCGATTTCTACAGTCAGGAACTGCTCACCGGTCTTGACGACGCGGCCCAGAATGCCACCCTGGGTAACAACTTCATCGCCCTTCTGGATTTCCGACAGCATCTTCTGATGCTCTTTCATTTTCTTCTGCTGCGGACGAACCATCAGGAACCAGAACAGTACGAAAATGACGATCATCGGCAGGAAAGACATGATGTCAAAACCGCCCGGTGCGGCGCCAGCGGCGAAAGCCTTGTCAATAAAGGGCATGGATTTGCTCCCTTGTTATAGTGTTGATGGTGAAACAAACGGGCCATTGTAGCCACGCTGCGTGTCTTTTCCAACCTTCCGGCCTGAACGCAGGCTCAGACCGGTCGGTGAAGGGGCAGGTTCCCGCGCTTTACGACACGCCGCGTGCGCGCTTGTCGGCGAACTCCAGGCGGAAGTCTTCGAAGCGATCTTCCTCGATGGCCTTGCGCATTTCGCGCATCAGCTCCTGGTAGTAGTGCAGGTTATGAATGGTGTTCAGGCGTGCGCCCAGAATCTCGCCCACGCGATGCAGGTGATGCAGATAGGCGCGGCTGAAGTTGCGGCAGGCATAGCAGGCGCACTCTTCGTCCAGCGGCTTCTTGTCATCCTTGTAACGGGCATTCTTGATCTTGATGTCGCCGTGCTGGGTGAAAATCCAGCCGTTGCGGGCATTGCGGGTGGGCATCACGCAGTCGAACATGTCGATACCGTTGGCCACGCCGTGCACCAGGTCTTCCGGAGTGCCCACGCCCATCAGGTAGTGCGGCTTGTCGGCCGGCAGCATGCCGTTCAGCTCGTTCAGCATGCGGTACATTTCCGGCTTAGGTTCGCCCACCGACAGGCCACCAATGGCATAGCCGTCAAAACCCACCTGTAGCAGGCCTTCCAGCGATTCCTGACGCAAGTCGGTGTACAGATTGCCCTGCACGATACCGAACAGGGCATTGGGGTTTTTCAAGTCGTCAAAGGCACGGCGCGAGCGCTCGGCCCAGCGCAGACTCATCTGCAGTGATTTTTGCGCTGTTGCATGATCCACCTGGCCCGGCGTGCATTCATCCAGCTGCATCACGATGTCGGAGTTGAGCACGGTCTGGATTTTCATCGAGATTTCCGGGCTCAAAAACAGCTTGTCGCCATTGATGGGACTTTGGAAGGTGCAGCCTTCCTCGGTTAGCTTGCGCATGTCGGACAGGCTGAATACCTGGAAGCCGCCCGAGTCGGTCAGGATAGGTTTGTCCCAGCCGATGAAATCATGCAGGCCGCCGAACTGTTCGATCACTTCCAGGCCAGGGCGCAGCCACAGGTGAAACGTATTGCCCAGAATGATCTGCGCGCCGATATCGTTCAGCTCCACCGGGCTCATGGCCTTGACCGAGCCATAAGTGCCCACCGGCTGGAAAACCGGGGTTTCCACAGAGCCGTGGTTGAGTTCCAGAGTCCCGCGGCGTGCGCCGCCAGACGTTTTGTGTACGGTAAACTTCAGCATATGGTGTATTTGTTATGCAAAATCAGCGGGCTAGTATACAGGAAGCAGGCGGCTACGGTGTTTTTGCTAAAAATGGCCTTGCTTTTTTTGGGGGGCGTCGCTAATATTGCCAACTCGACGACAGGCACGTAGCTCAGCTGGTTAGAGCACCACCTTGACATGGTGGGGGTCGTTGGTTCGAGTCCAATCGTGCCTACCAACACTTAGCATGGAGTTATCCCAGGTGAAACACTGGCGAACTACCACAACCCGATATTCTCACGCTAGCTGAGCCCTGCGGGTTGTACCATGCAAAAAAAGAGCGGCTCAGGCCGCTCTTTTTTTTTTACCCTTCGCAATGATATTTCGCCCTGTTTGGAGTTGACATGCCTGACATTCGCCTGCCTGACGGCTCGGTTCGATCCTTCGATAAGCCGGTAACGGTCCATGAAGTGGCTGCGTCCATCGGTACCGGTCTGGCGCGCGCCGCGCTGGCGGGTCGCGTTGATGGCGTGCTGGTGGATACCTCGTACAGCATCGACCGCAATGTCGATCTGGCCATCGTGACCGACAAGGATGCCGATGGCCTTGGCATCATCCGTCACTCTACCGCTCACTTGCTGGCCTATGCAGTGAAGGAATTGTTCCCGGAGGCTCAGGTCACCATCGGACCGGAAATCGAAAACGGTTTCTACTACGACTTCGCTTACAAGCGCCCGTTTACCCCGGAAGATCTGGTTGCCATCGAAAAGAAGATGAGCGAACTGGCTAAGAAAGACATCCCGGTCGAGCGTTACGAGCTGTCGCGTGACGAGGCTGTGGCTTACTTCAAGAGCATTGGCGAGGCCTATAAGGCCGAGATCATCGAGTCCATTCCTGCTGATCAGGTGCTGAGCCTGTATCGTGAGGGTGAATTCACCGACCTGTGCCGTGGCCCGCACGTGCCGTCCACCGGCAAGCTCAAGGTATTCAAGCTGATGAAGGTGGCTGGTGCCTACTGGCGCGGCGACAGCAAGAATGAAATGCTGCAGCGTATTTACGGTACGGCCTGGGCCAAGAAGGAAGACCTGGAAGCCTACCTCTACATGCTGGAAGAGGCGGAAAAGCGCGACCACCGCAAGCTGGGCGTGCAACTGGACCTGTTCCACCTGCAGGATGAGGCACCGGGCATGGTGTTCTGGCATCCCAAGGGCTGGCAGCTGTGGCAGAACGTCGAGCAGTACATGCGCGGCAAGTTGGTGAAAGAGGGCTATCAGGAAGTCCGCACACCGATGATGATGGATGTGGAGTTGTGGAAGAAGTCGGGTCACTGGCAGAACTACAAGGAAAACATGTTCATCACCGAATCGGAAAAGCGCGATTACGCCGTCAAGCCGATGAACTGCCCGGGTCATATCCAGATTTTCAACAGCGGTCTGCGTTCTTATCGTGATCTGCCGCTGCGTTATGCCGAATTTGGTTCCTGTCACCGCAACGAGCCGGGCGGCGCACTGCACGGCATCATGCGCGTGCGCGGTTTTGTGCAGGATGATGGCCATATTTTCTGCACCGAAGACCAGATCAATCAGGAAGCCAAGGCTTTCCATCGTCTGGTGATGGAAGTATACGAGCGCTTCGGTTTTGACAAGGTGTCGATCAAGCTGGCACTGCGTCCGGAAAAGCGTCTGGGTGCGGAAGAAACCTGGGACAAGGCCGAGCAGGGCATGCGCGAGGCGCTGCAGGCTTGTGGTGTGGCCTGGGAGGAATTGCCGGGCGAGGGGGCTTTTTACGGTCCCAAGATCGAATACCACGTCAAGGATGCGCTGGGTCGCTCCTGGCAATGTGGTACCCTGCAACTCGACTTCATGTTGCCGGAGAGTCTGGATGCCGAATATGTGGCCGATGACAACAGCCGCAAGCGCCCGGTCATGCTGCACCGTGCAGCGCTGGGTTCGCTGGAACGCTTCCTCGGTATTCTGATTGAAAACCACGCCGGGGCCTTCCCGCTGTGGCTGGCGCCGGTGCAGATGGTGGTGATGAATATCACCGAAGCACAGGCCGATTATGCTGCGGAAATTGCAGGAGCATTGCAGAAACAAGGCTTCCGCGTTGATCTTGACTTGAGAAACGAGAAGATCGGCTATAAAATCCGCGAGCACAGCCTGCAAAAGCTGCCGTACCAGATTATTGTGGGCGACAAGGAAAAAGCAGGCGAACTGGTTGCCGTGCGCGCCCGGGGTGAAGATCTCGGTCAGCTCACGCTGGATGCATTCATTGCCCGCCTCAAGGCTGAGATGCCAGAGGCCTGATCCGGCAACGGCAGGCATTTGATAGATTAATAGGAGATTTGGCTATAGCTCAGGAACGCGAAGCACGGATCAACGGCGAGATTACCGCTCGCGAGATTCGTCTGGTAGGCATGGAAGGTGAGCAGATCGGTGTTGTTGGTCTGCGTGAGGCAATGGCTCTGGCCGAGGAAAATGATGTCGATCTGGTGGAAATCTCGCCGACCGCTCAGCCCCCGGTGTGCAAGCTGATGGACTACGGCAAGTTCAAGTACGAACAGTCGAAGAAACGTCACGAAGCCAAGCAGAAGCAGAAGCAGGTCCAGATCAAGGAAATCAAGTTCCGTCCGGGCACTGATGATGGCGATTACAACGTCAAGCTGCGTAATCTGACCCGCTTCCTCAATGATGGCGACAAGGCCAAAATCACCCTGCGTTTCCGTGGTCGTGAAATGGCTCACCAGGACATCGGCCTGGCTCTGCTCAAGCGTGTCGAGGCCGATCTGGCTGAAATTGCGACAGTCGAGCAGTTCCCCAAGCTGGAAGGTCGCCAAATGGTGATGATGATTGCCCCGAAAAAGAAATAATCGGGTATAATCGTCTCCTCAATACGGCAGGGTCATCCCTGCCGTGTTGATTTTGTGGGGTGGCAACGCCCCGCGTAAAAGCGTGACGCAGCGGTATCAAGTACCTTCGGGTCACCCTGTGTCTAATCTAACTCAGAAATTCTGCAGGAGTTTTCCATGCCGAAAATGAAGACCAAGTCGAGCGCGAAAAAGCGTCTCAACGTGCTGGGCAATGGCGGTGTAAAGCGCTCTTATGCGTTCAAGCGTCACATCCTGACCAAGAAAACCACCAAGAACAAGCGCCAGTTGCGCGGTACCACCATGGTACACGCTACCAACATGGCTTCTGTTCGCGCCATGATGCCCTACGCATAAGGAGACTGAATAATGCCACGCGTTAAACGCGGTGTAACCGCACGTGCTCGTCACAAGAAAATCCTTGCCCTGGCGAAAGGCTATCGCGGCCGTCGCAAGAACGTCTATCGCATCGCCAAACAGGCGGTGATGAAAGCCGGTCAATATGCATACCGCGACCGTCGTCAGAAAAAGCGTCAGTTCCGCCAGCTGTGGATTGCCCGTATCAACGCCGCTGCGCGTGAAAACGGTCTGCCGTACAGCAAGTTCATGAACGGTCTGAAGAAAGCCGCTATCGAAATCGACCGTAAGGTCCTGGCCGATCTGGCCGTGTTCGACAAGCCGGTTTTCGCTCAGCTCGTTGAAAAGGCGAAAGCTAGCCTCGCTTAATAGCAAGACTGTAAAAGGGGAGGCTGATGCCTCCCTTTTTTTTCATTTGCCTGGGGTAGTGAAGTAGCAAGAGCGCTGACCAGACTGCCATGAGTGTGGTCAGCCTTTTTGTTTCGGCCAGCCGGTCGATGCAGAGTGCCGATGTTGTCATGCAGCGGCCATCGCATCGCTTGCCGGGTGGCCGGAAAGACGCATACGGTGTGAGACCCAATGACTAACGTTGACGCGATTCTCCAAGCTGGTCTGGCTGCCATCGAGGCTGCTGCTGACCTGATCGAACTGGAGCAGGTCAAGGCGCGCTATCTCGGCAAGAGTGGCGAACTGACCGAACTCCTCAAGCAACTGGGCAAGCTCCCGCCCGAGGAGCGCAAGGCTGCCGGTGCCACCATCAATGTGGCCAAGCAAGCTTTTGAAGCCGCCCATAACGCCCGCCGTGACCTGATCAATGCCCAGAAGCTGGAAGCCCAGCTGGCAGCCGAATCGCTGGATGTCACCCTGCCGGGCCGTGGCCTGTCCACTGGTGGCCTGCATCCGGTAGCGCTGACGCTGGAACGCATCGCCACCTTGTTCCGTTCCATGGGTTTTCAGGTAGCGGATGGTCCGGAAATCGAAACCGATTTCCATAATTTCCAGGCGCTCAATATCCCGGAAAACCACCCGGCGCGTGCCATGGCCGACACCTTCTATGTGGAAGGTGGCGATGTGCTGCGTACCCATACCAGCCCGATCCAGGTGCGCTACATGCTGAACAACGAGCCGCCGATCAAGATCGTGGCGCCGGGTCGCGTGTACCGTGTGGACTCTGATGCCACCCATTCGCCGATGTTCCACCAGATGGAAGGCCTGTGGGTGGAAGAGGGCGTGTCCTTTGCCGACCTCAAGGCAGTGGTGACCGACTTCCTGCGTCGCTTCTTCGAACGCGACGATCTGCAAGTGCGTTTCCGTCCGTCCTTCTTCCCCTTCACCGAGCCATCCGCCGAAATCGACGTACTGGGCGAGCGTGGTTGGCTGGAAGTAGGAGGCTGCGGCATGGTGCATCCGAATGTGCTGCGCAATGTGAATATCGATCCGGAAAAGTACAGCGGCTTTGCTTTTGGTATTGGTCTGGACCGTTTTGCCATGCTGCGCTATGGCGTGAATGACCTGCGACTGTTCTTCGAGAACGATCTCAATTTCCTCAAACAGTTCAATTGATCGCAGGCAGGGGATAAGCAATGCAATTTTCCGAACAGTGGCTGAGAAGCTGGGTTAATCCTTCCCTTTCCAGCGATGAGTTGTCCAATCTGCTGACCATGGCAGGTCTGGAAGTAGAAGAAACCACCGCGGCCGCACCGGCCTTTACTGGTGTGGTGATCGGTGAGGTCAAGGAATGCGTCAAGCACGAAAACGCCGACCGCCTGCGCGTGACCAAGGTGGATGTAGGTACGGGCGAGCTGGTGCAGATCGTTTGTGGCGCACCGAATGTAGCTGTGGGCGTGCGCGTGCCGTGCGCGCTGCCGGGCGCGGTGCTGCCGGGTGATTTCAAGATCAAGCCCACCAAGATGCGTGGTGTGGAGTCGGGCGGCATGCTGTGCTCCGGCAAGGAGCTGGGCGTACCGGAAGATGTCGACGGCCTGATGCTGTTGCCGGCTGATGCGCCAGTTGGCCAGAATATCCGTGACTATCTGGGCCTGGATGATCAGCTGTTTACACTGAAAATCACTCCCAATCGTGCTGACTGTCTGTCGATCAAGGGTATTGCCCGTGAAGTGGCCGCGCTGACTGGTGCTGCGCTGCAGCCGCAAGCCATTACCGCCATTGCGCCGCAAATCGACGATGTGGTAGCGGTTGCTATTCAGGCAGGTCAAGCTTGCGGTCGCTACATTGGCCGTGTGATTCGTAATGTCAATGCGGCTGCGCCGACCCCGGACTGGATGAAACGTCGTCTGGAGCGTTCCGGTCTGCGCTCCATCTCGGCCATCGTTGATGTCACCAATTATGTGCTGCTGGAGCAAGGGCAGCCGATGCATGCCTTTGATCTGGCCAAGCTGGATGGTGGCATCACCGTGCGCATGGCCAAGGCAGGCGAGCAGCTGCTGTGCCTGAATGAAAAAACCGTCACCCTCAGCGACGAGCATCTGGTGATTGCCGATGATGCCAAGGTACTGGCCATCGCCGGCATCATGGGCGGTGAAGAAAGCGGTGTCACTACTGCCAGCACCGACATCATGCTGGAAAGCGCCTTTTTCGCTCCGGCAGCGATTGCCGGCAAGGCCCGTGCCTGGGGCTTCGGCTCTGACTCTTCCTTCCGCTTTGAGCGCGGGGTGGATTTCCAGCTGCAAACCGAAGCCATGGAGCGTGCTACCGAGTTGGTGCTGTCCATCTGTGGTGGCGAGGCGGGCCCGCTGAACGAAAAAGTGGCTGAACTGCCAGCGCGCGGTGGTGTCAAGCTGCGTACCGCCCGTGTCGCACGTCTGTTGGGCATCAGCCTGACCGCCGAGCAGATTGCTACCATCCTCAGCCGTCTGGGCCTGTCCTTCGACACGCTGGAAGATGGCTTCCTGGTACATGCGCCGTCCTTCCGCTACGACATCGAAATCGAAGAAGACCTGATCGAAGAAGTGGCGCGCGTGCATGGCTACGATGCCATCCCATACGCCGCACCGGCTGCGCGCCTGCGCATGCTGGCGCTGCCGGAAGAGCGTCGCCCGCGTGAAGATATCCGCCACTTCCTGGCGGGACGCGACTATCAGGAAGTGGTCAGCTACGCCTTTGTCGAAGAAGCCTGGGAGCGTGACTTTGCCGGCAATGCCGACCCGGTGCGCCTGATCAATCCGATCGCTTCGCAGATGAGCGTAATGCGTTCGTCGCTGATTGGCGGTCTGGTTAACGTGTTGCAAGGTAACCTCAACCGCAAGCAGCCGCGCGTGCGGGTGTTTGAAGTGGCCCGCGTATTCGGCAAGAATGCAGCCGGCAAAGCCGACGAAAGCACCCAGCCGGAAAAAGTGGCAGGTCTCGCCTGGGGGCCGCGTGTGGCCGAGCAGTGGGGGCAGAAAGCCGAGCGTGTCGACTTCTTCGATGTGAAGGCTGATGTCGAAGCGCTATTGCTGCCGGCTCGTGCCAGCTTTGCCAAGGCAGTGCACCCGGCTTTCCATCCCGGTCGTTGTGCCGAGATCAGCCTGGATGGCAAGGTCATTGGTGTGATGGGCGAACTGCATCCGCGCTGGACGCAAGAATACGGCCTGCCGACAGCACCGGTATTGTTCGAGCTGGATCTGGCTGCGGTTGCAGCACGCTCTGCCATCAAGGCAGAACCGGTAAGCAAACTGCAGCCGGTGCGCCGCGATCTGGCGCTGGTGGTTGACGAAGAGGTAACGGTTGCTGCTATGCTGGATACTTTCCGTCAGCATGCGTCCGCACTGGTCAAGGAAGTGGCCCTGTTTGATGTCTATCGTGGCAAAGGCGTTGAAGAAGGCAAGAAGAGCCTGGCTTTCCGTGTGGTGTTGCAGGATGATGCCCGCACGCTGACCGACGAGGATGTTGAACCGGCCATCCAGAAACTGCTGGATGCCGTGGCTGCCAGCCATGCGGCCCAGTTGCGTCTGTAAGCCATTATTGCCGGAAGGCGTGGCATAATGTCCGCCTTCCATATTTGCATTCAAGAAGTTAAGGGGTAGTCATGACTTTGACCAAGGCTGAGTTGGCCGACCTGTTGTTTGACCAGGTAGGTCTGAACAAGCGTGAAGCCAAGGACATGGTTGAAACGTTTTTCGAGGAAATCCGTATCGCGCTGGAAGCGGGCGATTCGGTAAAGCTGTCCGGTTTCGGCAATTTCCAGCTGCGTGACAAACCGCAACGTCCGGGGCGCAATCCCAAGACCGGGGAAGAAATTCCCATCACGGCCCGCCGGGTTGTCACCTTCCATGCCAGTCAGAAACTCAAAGGAATGGTTGAGCAATACCATGCTAACAAGCAAGGCTGATCTGCCGGCAATCCCGTCCAAGCGCTACTTCACCATCAGCGAAGTCAGCGAGCTGACCGGGGTCAAGCCGCATGTGCTGCGTTACTGGGAGCAGGAATTCTCCCAGCTGCGCCTGGTCAAGCGCCGTGGCAACCGCCGCTATTACCAGCACCACGAAGTGCTGCTGGTGCGGCGTATTCGCGGTCTGCTGTACGACGATGGTTTCACCATCCATGGCGCACGCCAGCGTCTGGGCGCCGGCGGCGAGATGGAGCGTCCGATTACTGCGCAGGAAGTGCGCGCAGAACTGGAAACAATTCTGTCTTGGCTGGATGCAGGTATTGGCAAATCCTAAATAAACAGTTACAATGCGTTTCTCTTGAAGTCGGGGTGTAGCGCAGCCTGGTAGCGCACCTGCATGGGGTGCAGGGGGTCGGAAGTTCGAATCTTCTCACCCCGACCACAAGACCACAGCAATACCAACATTTAAGCCATCCAACCGGATGGCTTTTTTGTTTTCTGCCTATTCACTTACTGGTTCTGACGCGGTTTTATTCTAAGCAATCCGCAGTTTGGCCTATCTGCAAGTTTCTGTTTTTCATACTAGCGGTTATTGCGTGTTTTGCTGTATTGCACTGCGCATACTGTAATGTCTGTTCACTTGTTTCCATATGGTCTTCCGCCTATCTGGTTTTTGCAGTAAAGCAATCATCAAGTTTTGCTTAAGTGCAAAAACCATACAGTTATTATTGTTTTTATCTTGAACCAGTGCTCCGGCAATATTGCTCCGGTTTAATCAGCTTATGATTTGCCTGTGTCCAATTAAAAGCGGACTGGGTCGCCATCGTGCCAGAAAGCAAACAGGGTAGTCAGTAGACCTCCATCCTGCTTGCGGCACGATGTTTTTCTGATAAACACCAAATAAAACAAAAAGATATGCGAAATAATCAGCCAATCAACCAGCAGGAAACCATCGTGCCGGATGGTGTATTCATTTATTCGCGTACTGATACCCAGGGCAATATTGTCGAGGCTAATAAAGCCTTTGCCCAGATCAGTGGCTTCGAGCAAGAGGAGATGGTTGGCCAGCCGCACAATATCATCCGGCATCCGGATATGCCGGCAGAGGCATTTGCCGATATGTGGCGCAATCTGAAGGAGGGGCGGCCCTGGCGTGGGCTGGTGAAGAACCGGCGTAAGGATGGTGGTTTTTATTGGGTACGGGCCAATGCCTCGCCGGTGCGTGAACAGGGGAAGATTGTCGGTTACCAGTCGGTGCGTACCCCGCCCGGACGTGACGAAGTGGCCGCCGCTGAACTGTTGTATGGCCGCATTCGCCAGGGCGACCGTTCCTTGTCCATTGAAAATGGCCGTGTGGTGAAAACACGCTCGCAACTGGTACAAGCGGTGAGTGGTTTTGTTGTTCAGCTCTATGCCGTGCAGGTGCTTGCCGCACTGGCTTTGCTGCTGGGTTTGCTGGCCAGCAGCCAGAGCAGCTTCATGCCCTGGTTCCAGGGGGCGGCGGTACTGGCTCTGCTGTCCTGTCTGTTGGCGGTAGTGTTTATCCTGCCGGGGGTTGTCGGTGGGCTGACCCGTATTCACCAGTTTTTGCAGGATCTGCTTAAAACGGGCAATCTGCGGGCCAATCTGCAGCCCACCCGCACTGATCTGATCAGCAAGATTGCGGCGGAGCTGGATAATCAGACTGCTGCTGTCAGCGCCACCATTCAGGTAATGCTGAATTCTGCCCGCAATGTGCAGGATACCTCGGGCAATCTCAACCAGAGCGTGGTGTCGCTGGTTTCGTCGGCATCCTTGCAAACCGAAAAGACCACGGCTTCGGCGGCCACCATCGAGCAGCTGGCGGCATCGATAGGCTTGATCGCACAGCATGCGCATGACACCGAAACGGTAACGCGTGATGTCGGTAGCAAAGCCGGCGAGGCGGCGCACTTGTCGGAGCGGGCCAGTGAAACCATTCGCGAATTGGCCGCTACCGTTGCCAGCTCGGCAGAAACCGTGGAAAAACTGGGGCAGCGTACTGAAGACATCGGCAAGGTAGCCAGCGTCATCAAGGATATTGCCGATCAGACCAATCTGCTGGCGCT
>NZ_RFAR01000052.1 GCF_003693445.1 Aquitalea palustris
TGTCGGGCAGCCGCAGGCCATGCTTGTGGGGTGGCCTTTCGGGATGGGAGGGGCCTTTGGCCACACAAAGGCCCTTTCCCCGCCGTGCGGAAGCGGCAGGAAAATCATCATCCGCGTCAGCGGATACAGAACCTATGTGTTCTTTAAGATAGCCATGCGCAAGGTCGCGCAAATTGTGAAGATGATGGGGATTGGTCAGACAGGGCATCGGATCAGCACAGGACGGCTTCCCCTGCCCTACCACAGCGTAGACAAAAAAAGGGCCTGGGCAATATTGCCCAGGCCTGGCTTGATGCACGATTAAAGCCGCAGATTGCAACGGGACAGACTCACTCGCAAACCCGGCGCCACCGGGGATGCCCTATCCACTATGCAAACACCGTGCCAGCTTTTTTCCATTGATTTCCAGAGTATTTCCAGCCCATCGCCAGCCATTTCGTGCTGCATCGCACCAAAATCTGGCCGTAGCTGCACCGAATTCAGGATTTCCTGCACAACGCTGCAGCATGATTACGCTATGATTAGCGCATGAATACGCCTGCCAACACCAGCAAACCTGTGCCGCAGCCCGAAGCCGAACTGCGCGCCCCGGAAAACGAGAACACCCTCGCCACCCTGGCCATGCCGCTGGGTGAAACGGTATTGACGCTGACTGCCAGCGGGGTGCCCATTTACGGCATTCTGCACCGTAGCCGCGCCATGACAGGGCAGTCCGATTTCTTCCGCCTGCAGTTCCGTGGCTTTGCCCGTACCGAAGGCAACCAGTGGCTGCATTACGCCAATGACGACGCCCGTTTTCACACCAGCTACAACTGTGCCTGGGTGCGGGTGGACCATCCCAGCCGTTCGGTCACTTTCGGCCCGAAGAGCGGTGTCAACTGCGTGGAAGCCTTTACCGGACTGGGACTGGATACCTTTCTGTTTGCCCAGACCATCAGCTGGGTCAAGGGTGCCTACCCAGACTACGCCATCAGCCCGGGCCTGATCGCCATGACCGGTAATGTCAGCGAAGAAGAAAAGCTGCGGCGCAATGCCTTCTATGCCAGCCAGGGTTTTCAGTTCGACTGGCAGGATGCCGCACAGCGTACCGGCCTGTATTTCAAGGACAAGGTCAGCCGCCTGCTGGGCGTGTGGGACAAGGAACACATTCAGGAAGTGGGTGGCGAAGCCATGCTGCAATCGCTGGCACTGCAGGATGAAACCCGCGCCGCACTGGAAGAGAAGGTCAACCGGCTGGAGTCGTCCTGCAGCAGCATGAAGTCGGCCTTGCAAAGAGAGCGCAATACCTCGCAAATCCTGATGGGCGTACTGATTATTGGCGTGATGCTAGCCTTATGGGCCTTGATTTAAGCTGATTACCGTTTAATCCCTACCGGTTTTTTAAGTTAAATTCTATAAAAAGACATAGGCATGCCCTAAATCAAACTTCGATCAGGGGCCTGCCCTTACCATTCCGGCATGGCGGGATGGCCGATGAAGCCACAGTCAGCGGCAAGGGGTGTTCAGCGTGGCAAAGAGATCATGCAGCAGGCACTCCCCTGCCGGCGGCCAGCTTCGCGGCCAATAACAAAGAATAAAGACAGGGCTGTTTCTACGGGCAGAAGCAGCAAGCGGGGCAAAGATGAAACAAGAGAAACAAGGTATTGCCGGGCTGTTCCAGCACGGTCTGGGCAGATTGAGCCTGGAATGGGTGATTCCCTTATTCAGCCTATTCCTGATCGCCATGATCTGGAGTGCGGTGCTGTGGCAGGTCAACACTGACCAAGTCCGCAGCCGACTGGAAATGCAGCGGCAAAGTGAAAACATGGTGCGGGTGTTCGAAGAACACATCTCGCGCACCATTCGCGCCGTCGACCAGTCGGTGCTCTTCCTGAAATACCAGTACGAGTCCGAAGGCAGCAAGATGGACATTCGCAGCTATCTGGACAAGGGCATTATCCAGAGCCAGCTGTTTGTCGGGCTGTACATCATTGGTCCGGACGGCATGCTGGAGCTGTCCAGCGTACCCAATAGCAAGCGCATGAACCTGGGCGACCGCGAGCACTTCAAGGTGCATATTGCCAAGGATAGCGGGCAGCTGTTCATCAGCAAGCCGGTGCATGGGCGGGCCTCGAAAAAATGGTCGCTACAGTTCACCCGGCGTATCAACAAGCCGGACGGCAGCTTTGGCGGCGTAGTGGTGGTGTCGGTCGATCCGTTTTACTTCACCAGCTTTTACAAAGACCTCGATCTGGGCAAGACCGGCGTGGTGACGCTGGTAGGCCAGGACGGCATCGTGCGCGCCCGTACCAGTGCCAAGGATACCGGCATCGGCATGGACATCAGCAGCAGCGGGCTGTTCAAGCAATGGCCCGGACATGACCACGGCGCCTACCAGCAGCTGAGCAGTATCGACAAGGTGCAACGCACTGTCAGCTTCCGTGCGGTGGAAGGCTACCCGCTGGCAGTGCTGATGGGCGTGGGCGAACAGGAAGCCATGGCGGACTATTACGAACACCGCAATGCCTACTTCACCGTCGCGGCCATCATGTCACTGCTGGTATGCCTGGCCGGCTACGTGATGTACCACATGGCGGCCAACCTGAAAAACAGCAAGGCGCAGGCCGAATCGGCCAACCGCATGAAATCGGAATTCCTCGCCCATATGTCGCACGAGCTGCGCACGCCGCTGAACGGCATTCTGGGCTGCTCGGAATTCCTGCAGGCCACGCTGAGCGATCCGGCCGATCTGGAAACTGCCGGCATGATCCACAAGAGCGGCCAGCATTTGCTCAAGCTGGTCAACTCCATTCTCGACATGGCGCGCATTGAGGCCGGCCGCATGCCAATGGAAATTGTCGAGGTACAATTGGCCGCGATGCTGCGCGATGCGGTGGAACTGTACCGGCCCAAGGCCGAAGGCAAGGGCCTGCAGCTGACACTGGACTACCAGCAGGCAGCAGATAGCCCGGAGAGTTGCCGCCTGGATCGCACCAAGCTGACCCAGGTACTGAACAATCTGCTGGACAATGCGGTGAAGTTTACCGAGCACGGCAGCATACAGGTCGAGGCGCGGGTCAGCGCACAGGAATTACAACTGGACATCCGCGACAGCGGCTGCGGCATTCCGCTGGAACAACAACAACTGGTCTTCGAACAGTTCCGTCAAGCGGATGCCTTCCTCACCCGCGCCCAGAGCGGCTCCGGCCTGGGGCTGGCACTGGTGAAGGAACTGGTCCGGCTGATGTCCGGCAAGGTCGGTTTTGAATCACAAGTCGGCGTGGGTACGGTATTCCACGTCAGCATCCCCCTGGAAGGAAAGCAAGAATGAGCGCGCTGGACACCATTCTTGTCGTGGACGACGACGAGATCAATCGCAAGGTGGCGGGCCTGTTCCTGCAGCGCATGGGCTGGAAAACCGATCAGGCCTCCAGCGCGTTCGAGGCTCTGGAACAGCTGCAGCAACATGAATACCACTGCGTGCTGCTGGACATCAGCATGCCCGGCATGAGCGGCATCGAACTGTGCCTGCACCTGCGCGGCAACCCGCGCTGGCATGACTTGCGGCTGATTGCCTATACCGCCCATGCCATGAGCGACGAGCAGGAAGCCATATTGCAGGCCGGCTTTGACGCCATCGTCACCAAGCCGCTGACTCGCGACAGCCTGGTCGCCGCACTGGCCACCCCTGCGGGCTGAGCCAGCAGCCACTGTTGCTGACCCTAACCGAAATGCGGAACCCACGCACCATGCATGCACCACGCCACACCACATCCTCCGCGGAGCACAGTTAACGGTGCAACAGCAAGATCAAGCGACAAACAGGCAGGCCGCCGCGACGGCCGGCGACAACAACAACACCAGCCAGTACATGGATGGCGCACTGCTGCAGCAGCTGGAACAGCTGGGTGACCTGCTGCAAGACTGCGACAGTACCGGACAGCTGCTGTATGCCAACCCGATGTGGCTGCACACGCTGGGTTATGCCGCCAGCGAGCTGGCTACGCTGAATGTATTCCAGCTGCTGGCGGAAGACAGCCAAGCCGCCTTCCGTGAGCAGGCAGCACTGATCGCCCGCGGCCAGCGCCCGCCGGCCATCGAACTGCTCATGTGCGATCGCAGCGGCCAGGCCTTATCGGTACTGGCCAGCTTCAGCCCGCTGCACCGCGAAAACGCGGCAGACGGACTACGCCTGCTGCTGCGCGACATCACCCAGCAGAAAAAGCAGGAACAGTGGCTCTCTACCCTGCTGGACAATATGGACGACGGCATCATCGCCATGGACATGCAGGGCCGGCTCACTTACATGAACCAGGAGGCTGAACGCCTGCTGGGCTGGAGCTTCGCCGAGCTGCATGGCCGCAACGTGCACCAGTACATCCATCACCATCGTGCCGATGGCAGCGAACTGCCGCTGGAAGATTGCCCCATCTATCAATCGGTACAGCAAAAAGCCAGCTACCGCTCAAGCGAAGAAGTGTTTTTCCGCAAGGATGGCCAGCCGCTGGAAGTGCGGGTCAGCAATAGCCCGCTGCTGCTGCGCCAGCAGCTGGCCGGCAGCGTCACCACTTTTTCCGACATCAGCGCCAGCCGGCTGCGCGAACAGCAGATGCTGCAGGCCACCCGCGCCGCAGAAGCGGCCGCCCGCGCCAAGAGCGAGTTCCTGGCCACCATGAGCCATGAAATCCGCACCCCGCTCAATGGCGTCATCGGCATGATAGACCTGCTGATGGATACCCCGCTGGATGCCGAGCAATCCGACTTCGCCCGCACCATCAAGATGTCGGCCGACACCCTGCTGTCCATCATCAACGACATCCTGGATTTTTCCAAAATTGAAGCCGACGGGCTGGAAATCGAATGCATCGATTTTTCGCTGCGCCAGCTACTGGAAGGCACGGTCGACATCGTCGCCAACAAGGCCCATGGCAAGGGCCTGACCCTGGCCAGCTTCGCCACGGCCGAAGTACCGGACAGCCTGCAAGGCGACCCCACCCGGCTACGGCAGATCCTGCTGAACCTGCTGTCCAATGCCATCAAGTTCACCGAGCAGGGCATGGTGCTGGTTTCCGCCACGCTGGAACAGCCCCAGCAACAAGGCGTACAGCTGCGCCTGTGCGTCAAGGACACCGGCATCGGTCTTACCGAGCAGGCCAAGAGCCGCTTGTTCCAGCCCTTCTCCCAGGCAGACAGCTCCACCACGCGCAAATACGGCGGCACCGGCCTGGGGCTGGCCATTTGCAAGCGACTGGCCGAAGCCATGGGCGGCAGCGTGGGGGTGGAGAGCACCCCGGATGTCGGTTCGGAATTCTGGGTCAGCATCCCCTTGCAAGCCACGGCTAGCGACAGCTGCCTGCACACCACCGCCACGCCCAGCCAGCATCTGGTCTTGCTGGCGGGCGACAGCGCCAGCAACCAGCAGCTATGGAGCGATTACCTCAACAGCTGGGCCCTGCCCCACCAGCGGGCCGCAGGCCTCGCCAGCATGCTGGAAACCCTGCGTCAGCTGGATGCCAGCGGCAACAAGCCCGACATCCTGCTGCTGGTGGAGCCGCTGGCGGATGCCACGCTGGAACAGGCCATCCAGACCCTGAGCCTGGAAGGCATTCCCATGGTGGTCTGCCTGCAGGAGCAGGATGGCATGCGCAAGACTGGCTTCGCCCAGCAGGGCATTGCGGTCTTGCACAAGCCGATGAAACAGTCGGCGCTACTGGACGCACTGGCCGTGCAATGGACACCGGGCAGCATCCGCCTGCACACACCGGAAGCCGCCACGGCGCCGGTCGGCCTGCGCCCGGTACAGCATTACCGCCTGCTACTGGCCGAGGACAATGCGGTCAACCAGCGCGTGGCGGCCAGCATGCTGCACAAGCTGGGCTACCGGGTGGATGTGGTCAGCCACGGCGGCGAAGTGCTGCAAGCAGTGGCGCAACAACAGTACGACGCCATCCTGATGGACTGCCAGATGCCGGAAATGGATGGCTACCAGGCCACCCAGGCCATACGCCGCCAGGAAAGCGAAACCGGGCAAGGTGGACACCTGCCCATCATCGCCATGACTGCCAATGCCATGGAGGGCGACCGCGCCATCTGCCTTGAAGCCGGCATGGACGACTATCTGGCCAAACCCATCGAATTCGCCCGGCTCAAGGCCCTGCTGTTGCAATGGCTGCCACAGCAGACGGCCAGCAGCCACCCGCCAGCGGCCAGCCGCGACAACAGCACGCCAGGCAGCTTCACCGTGCAGCGCCTGACCGAATTTCTGGGCGACGACCCGGCCAGCATCGGTGAAATGCTGGACATCTTCCGCGATTCACTGCTGCGCTGGCGCGAACGGCTGCGGCTGGACATCTACACCGGCGGCCAGGGCCTGAAACAGCTGGCGCACGAGCTAAAAGGCAGTGCTGCCAATGTCGGCGCCGATGCCTTGGCCGCCCTGGCCGGCCAGCTGCACGCGGCAGCAGCCGACAACAAGCAGGACAGCATACGCAGCATTGCCGCGCAGATTGAAAGCGAAATGCAGGCGCTGCTTGCCTTCATCGCCGCTTACGGAAAGGACTAAGCCATGTCGCACGTCATCGTGGTGGACGACAACGACACCAACCTGCTGCTGCTGCGTCACATTCTGCAGAAGCTGGACGGCGTCACGGTAGACACCTTTGCCGATCCGCTGCAGGCGCTGGAATGGTGCCGGCAAAACGAGCCCGATCTCATCCTGCTGGATTACATGATGCCGGAGATGGATGGCCTGGAATTCATGCGCCGTTTCTTTGCCCTGCCGCAACGGCAGGATGTGCCGGTGGTGATGGTTACCGCCGATACCGAGCGCGATGTGCGCCATCTGGCACTGCAACAGGGAGCGCGTGATTTCCTCACCAAGCCGGTCGACAAGGTGGAGCTCACGGTGCGGGTCAGCAACCTGCTGGCACTGCGCAAAAGCACCCAGCAACTGGCCAACCGTGCGGCCTGGCTGCTGGAAGAGGTGAAACAGGCCACGTCGGAAATCCGTGCCCGTGAAAAGGAAGCCATCCTGCGCCTGTCGCGGGCGGCCGAATACCGCGATCCGGAAACCGGTGCCCACCTGCTGCGCATGTCGGCCTATACCCGGCTGATCGCCCGCCAGCTGGGACTGCCGCTGCCGGAACAGGAAATGCTGCAGGAAGCCGCCCCCATGCACGACATCGGCAAAGTGGGCATTCCCGATGCCATCCTGCTCAAACCGGGACGGCTGACCGAGCAGGAAATGGCGGTCATGCGCCAGCACCCGCTATTCGGACATGAAATCCTGGCCGGCTCGGTATCGCCGCTGTTGCAATGCGCGGCCGTGGTGGCACTGAGCCATCACGAAAAATTCGACGGCAGCGGCTATCCGCACGGCCTCACCGGCCAGGACATCCCGCTATGGGGCCGCATCGTGGCCGTTGCCGACGTGTTTGATGCCCTTACCTCGGCCCGACCCTACAAGCAGGCCTGGCCGCTGGAGCGTGCCAGACAGCATCTGGAAACCCAGAGGGGACGGCATTTCGACCCGGACTGCGTCGATGCCCTGTTTGCCCTCTGGCCCGAAGTCATGATCATTCGCCAACGCCATGCGGATGAGCAGGATCCACCCTCGCCACCGGCCGACAGCCGGGGAGCTGGCCATGCTTGAAACCGCAACCTTCAACGAACTCAAGATCAGCGGCAACCTGCCCTCGCCCAAGGGCAGCGTGCTCAAGGTCATGCAATTGAGCGAGCACAACAATGTGCCGCTGCCGGAACTGATCGCCGTCCTCAATACCGACCCGGTGATGATAGGCCGCCTGCTCAAGGTGGCCAATTCCGCCGCCTTCCTGCGCAGCCGGCCTGCGGTGGCGCTCACCCCCGATGTGCTGATGGCCATTGGCCTGAACGCGGTATACCAGGTGGCCCTCACCTTTGCCCTGGTAGCCGAGCATCGCCGTGGCCAGTGCGCGCAATTCAACTATGACCACTACTGGTCGCGCGCGCTGGCTTGCGGTACGGCCATGCAGTTGCTGGGCAGCCAGCAGCGGCTGGCCCCACCCGGCGAACTGTTTACCATCGGCATGCTGTCGTCCATCGGCCAACTGGCCATGGCCACCCTGCACCCGTCGGCCTACGGCGAGCTGATCGCCAGCCACGGCGGCCCTTACGCCCCGGTGCTGACACGGCTGGAAACCGAGCAGTTCGGCTATCACCACCTGGACATCGCTGGCGCACTGCTGCGCGACTGGGGCCTGCCCAAGATGTTCTGCGATGCTGTCGCCCTGCATGAAGAAGCCGATTTCGCCAGCGCCGGCGACGGCACGCGTGCCGCCCGGCTGGCGCTGTGCCTGCGCCTGGCCGCGCAAGTGGCCGACCTGTGTTTTCTGGATGGCGAAGCCCGCCTGCATGCCTATGAAACGGTAAAAAAACAGGCGGAGCGCATGGAAATCGACCCCAGTCATTTCCCGCGCCTGTGCGACGAGGTGGTGCGTGAATGGCGCGAATGGAATGCCCAGCTGGCCATTAACACGCCGGAAGTCGAATCCTTTACCCTGCTGGAACGCCGCAACAGCATGACGCCACGCCTGCCGGAAGCCGAAGCCGAGCAGGAAGCGCTGCATATCCTGGTGGTGGAAGACGAGGCCAGCCAGCGCATGATGCTGCAACGCCTGCTGCAACTACTGGGGCATAAGGTTGAAGTGGCCGCCGATGGCCAGGAAGCCTTCGACATCGTGCTCGACAAGCGCCCACAGCTGGTGATTACCGATCTGGCCATGCCCGGCCTGGACGGCCTGCAGCTGATCCGCCGCCTGCGCGCCATTCCGGAAGGCCGTCAGCTTTACATCATCGTGCTGACCATTCTGGACGATGAAGACAATCTGGCCGAGGTGTTCAGCAGCGGTGCCGACGACTTCATCAGCAAGCCGATTCCGCCGCGCATCCTGCAGGCCAGGCTGAAAGCTGGCCAGCGCATCATCCAGGAACAGCGCAGCCTGCGCCAGGAACAGGAGCTGCTGCGCCGTCATCTGGAAGAACTGTCCATCGACAACCAGCTGGCCCAGGAAGCCGCCCAGACCGATGGCCTGACCGGCCTGTACAACCGGCGCTATGCCATGCGCTACCTGCCGCAGATCTGGGACGAGGCCAAACTCAGCCAGCAGCCGCTGGCCGCGCTGATGCTGGACATCGACCACTTCAAGGTGGTGAACGACGAGCACGGCCACGATGTCGGCGACATCATCCTGCAGGAATTTGCCGGCATCCTGCGACTGTTCTGCCGCCGCTCCGACATCATCTGCCGTTTTGGTGGCGAGGAATTTCTCATCATCCTGCCGGATACCCGGCTATCCACCGCCATCCAGGTGGCCGAGCGCATTCGCGCCACCCTGGCCAACCGCAGCATGGTGGCGTCCGGGCTGGCACTGTGCCTGACAGTCAGCATCGGCGTGGCGGAGAAAAAACCGGCGCATGCCAATGTCGAAGCCTTGATCAAGGCAGCCGACCAGGCGCTGTATCAGGCCAAGCGCACCGGGCGTAACCGGGTGGAGGCTGCACTCTGAGCCGGTGCTTAGCCCAGCGGGAGCAGACAAACGCACAAGGCCGGCACCCCATACGGGCTGCCGGCCTTGTGCTGCGCCATGCACTGCCTGGCGCGCAGGAGCTGTTGATGATCGACGAAACGCTCAGAGATCGTCGCTATCCGCCCAGCCGTCCTGGTTACCGATATGGAACACCTTGTCGGCAGCCTCCACATCACCTGCGCCCAGCGTGGGCAAGGCCTGCAGCGCCTGGTAGATCGGCGTGAAATCGACAGCGGTGGCCTCAAACAGCTGCTGGAAGCTGTCGATGACAAAGTAGGTTTTCTGGAAAGTATCGATGCGGTAGCGGGTACGCATCAGCCGCTGCAAATCAAAACCGATGCGGTTGGGACTGGCGCTGTCCAGGCAGTACAGCGACTCCGATTTGCTGGAGAGAATACCGGCGCCGTAAATGCGCATGCCCTGCGGCGTATTGATCAGGCCAAACTCCACGGTGTACCAGTACAAGCGCGCCAGTACCGGCAGAAAACCCAGGTTCTTTGCCTTCATGCCACCCTGGCCATACGCCTGCAGGTAGTCGGCAAACACCGGGTTGATCAACAGCGGCACATGGCCGAACAGGTCGTGAAACACATCCGGCTCTTGCAGGTAATCCAGCTGATGCGGCTCGCGCAGCCACCAGGTTACCGGGAAACGACGATTGGCCAGATGCTCGAAAAACACATCGTCCGGGATCAGGCCTGGCACTGCCACCATGCGCCAGCCGGTGGCAGCCAGCAGCTTTTCATTCAGCCGGGCGAAGTCCGGCACGCGGTCGGCGTCCACCTCCAGCTGTTGCAGGCCCTGCATGAACTCGTCACAGGCGCGGCCCGGTAGCATGGCACACTGGCGGCGGTACAGCGTGGCCCAGGTGGCGTGGTCTTCGGCGCTATAGCGCTCCAGCGGCTGCGGCAGGGTGTAGTCGACAGGATCGTGGCGCAGTCCCTGGTTTTTGCGGGTGGTGATATCGGGGACGACAAAATCGCTGCGGTCGTTCATGGCGGCAAATCCGGCGGGTGGGGATGCTTTCAGTGTAGAGGCGGCAGCATGCGGCGGGTCCGCAAGTTTTGCCTTGTCAGCAAAATATTTGCATACTTGCCGCATCAAACAGCAAATTCACGCGGAGAATCTGCATTAATGGAACTGGATCGCTTTGACTGGCAAATTTTGCAGGCTTTGCAGCAGGATGCCCGCAGTACCCATCAGAAGCTGGCGCAGCAGATTGCCCTGTCCGCCTCGCAGATAGGCCGGCGCATCCAGCGCATGGAAGAACATGGCGTGGTACAGGGGTATCAGGTGAGCATCCTGCCGGAGAAAATCGGCCTGTCAGTGATGGCCTTTGCCCATGTCAGCCTAGAGCGCCACAGCGAAAGCTCGCTGCGCGAATTCGCCCAGGCCATCGATGCGCTGCCCGAGGTACTGGAATGCTATGCCACCGCCGGCGAGGCGGATTACCTGCTGCGCATCGTGGTGGAAGACCTGCCCTCGCTATCGCGCTTCGTGATGAACCGGCTGATGCAGCTGTCGCTGGTGCGCAGCGTCAAGTCCACCATCATCCTGGATGCGATCAAGCACAGCAGCAAGCTGCCGCTCCGCCAGGACAGGCCCTAGCGGCGCAGCCGCTGCCAGCCCGATAGCAGACCCAGCGCCAGGGTGCCTGCCACCATGCCCACCAGCACATCCAGCAGGGCCGGTACCAGCAAGCGCGCCAGCGCAGCGACTGCCGGCAGGTGCGACAAGGGGTGCAACAGGGCTTCGATGGCATGGTGCAGCGCCGGCCAGCCGTGGCTGATGATGCCGCCCCCCACCATGAACATGGCCACGGTGCCGACCACGGCCAGCGCCTTCATCAAGCAGGGCATGCCACGAATCAGCCCGCGCCCCAGCATGCTGCGCAGCGGTCCACCCTGGCGCAGCAGGTAAAGGCCGATATCGTCCAGCTTCACCAGCAGGGCGACAAAACCGTATACCCCCACGGTCATGATCAGTGCCACGGCCACCAGCACCACCAGCTGCGTACTCAGGCTGGCAGCAGCCACGGTGCCCAGGGTGATGGCGATGATTTCCGCCGACAGCACAAAATCGGTACGCACGGCCCCCTTGATCTTGTCACGCTCCAGCGCCTGCAAATCGCCGGCCTGATCCGCCAGCTCGGCAGCCAGTTCCGCCTCGCGGGCGGCAGCATCGGCCTTGTCGTGCAACAAGGGGTGTGCCAGCTTTTCCATGCCCTCCAGGCAGAGGTAAACACCCCCCAGCATCAATAGCGGCATCACCGCCCATGGCGCAAAGGCGCTCAGGGCAAGGGCAAGCGGCACCAGGATGGCCTTGTTGCGCAAGGATCCCCTGGCCACCGCCCACACTACCGGCAACTCCCGTTCGGCACGCACTCCGGACACTTGTTGCGCATTGAGCGCCAGGTCATCCCCCAATACACCGGCCGTCTTGCGCGCCGCCACCTTGGTCATCACTGCTACATCGTCCAGCACGCTGGCGATATCATCCAGCAAGGTAAGCAGGCTGGCTCCCGCCATGGTTTTTCCTTCATGTCTTGTTGCAGCTGGCCCGGTGGGCCGCCGCTGTTATTGGCCACCGGCAGCGCGGCCGGCTGGTCTTGAACGACAGGCTGGGTATTGTAACGGATGGCGCCGGCAGCGGCTCAGCCGCTGGCTTGCTCCTCGCCCTGGATGCGCTCCGGCATGGGCGAGATTTCGTGCAGCAGGCCGAAGTCGACATGGTCTTCGCCGTGCTCATCGGTATACAGCAAGTCCTTGTACTGGTAGTTCCAGCGGATGTCCTCGTGCTGGAAGATATGGCGTGATGCCATGGCCTGACGGGTGATCTCATCGCTACCGCTGATCGACAGGATGAATCCGGCCTGCAGCTGCGCCAGCTCCTCGACGCTACGGCCATACAGCGGGCTGTGCGCATCGATGACATGCATCAGCGTCCAGCTGAGCACGAACATGGGGTGGTGCTGGCGCTGTAGCTTGAGATCGTGCAGCCGGCGCAGGCGGGTGCCTTCGCTGCTGACCGTATTCAGCAGCATGTGCAGCTGGGCCTGGGCATCGACAATCACGTTCTGCCGGGCATTGGCCGCCCGTAGCATCAGCACCTGCTGGCCATCCATGGGGCGGATCACCGGGTGGCGCGAAAACACGATGCGCGAGCGTGGCAAGGAAAAGCGGGCGAAAGTCACCCCGGTCACCAAGGCCAGGCTCATCATGCCGATGAAGATTTCCAGCATGCTCACTACATGGGCGTATACCGTCTGCGGATGCATGTCGCCATAACCCACCGTGGCCAGCGTTTCCACGCTGAAGAAAAACGCGCCGCGAAAATCGGCCGGAAACTGGTTGGCAATGCTGCCGGGCATTAGCTGGTACAGGCTGGCAAACAGCAGGTTCAGCACGCAAAACAGCAAGCCGATGGCCACATAGAATTGCGGCCAGCTCATGGTCATGCTCACGTGATAGATATCGTGCGCCAGCCGCAGCGGCAATCTGTGCACATGAATGATGCGCCCGCCCACTTCCAGCTGCCTTACCCTGCTGCCCTGCTGTTTCATCTGTCTGCCTCTCTGACCGGTTGCGGCCATTGTGTGCAGGCCGTCAGCCAGCGTCAATGCACGGCTGGCCGCCGTATTTGGACGCAGCCATCACCGCTCTGGCATGATGCCAGCCATGAGCGCCACTTCTGCCCTGATCCTGCTGCTACACATCAGCCTGCAATTGCTGCTGATCGTGCGCGTACTGCTGCGCCCCTACCGCGACCCGGCCGCCCGCATCGCCTGGACGGTGGTGGTGGCCACCCTGCCCTTTATCGGCATCACCGCTTATGTGCTGCTGGGTGAAGTCAGCATTGGCCGCCGCCGCATGGCCAGGCTGGCCCGTATCCAGCAACAACTGCCGCCACTGCCGGCGCTGGAGCGAACATGGCCGGAGCTGCCGCTGCCAGCGGATCAGGCCCAGCTGTTTCATGTGGGCCAGTCCATCAGCGGCTTCGCACCCTGCAGCGGCAATCAGGCACAGCTGCTGGCCGATTCCAATGCGGTCATCGACAGCATGGTGGCGGACATCGATGCCGCCCGCTCCCATGTGCATCTGCTGTTTTACATCTGGCTGCCCGACCACAACGGCAGCAAGATCGCACAGGCACTGATGCGCGCTGCCGCCCGTGGCGTGCACTGCCGCGCCCTGGCGGATGATGTCGGCTCGCGCGATCTGCTGCACTCGCCGCTCTGGCAGCAGATGCAAGCCGCCGGCGTGCATCTGGCCGTTGCCCTGCCGGTGGGCAATCCGCTGCTGCGCCCGTTCAGCGGCCGTATCGACCTGCGCGATCACCGCAAGATCGTGGTCATCGACCACTTCACCGGCTACTGCGGCAGCCAGAACTGTGCCGACCCGGAATTCCGCATCAAGCCGCGCTTTGCCCCGTGGGTGGATGCCGTCATCCGCATTTGCGGGCCGGTGGTGCAGCAGAACCAGCGCCTGTTCGCCACCGACTGGATGCTGGCCTGTCAGGAAGATCTCGGCCCGCTGCTGGCCGCCGCACCGCCACCGCCGCTGGCCACGGACGGGCCGCCACTGCTGGCCCAGGCCATCGGCACCGGCCCCACCGCCCGTCACTCGGCCATGCCGGAACTGTTTGTGGCACTGATGTACAGCGCACGCCGCCAGCTCACCATCACCACGCCCTACTATGTCCCCAACGAAGCCCTGCAAAGCGCGCTGTGCGCCGCCGCCCAGCGCGGTGTGGCCACCACCCTGCTGCTGCCGGCACGCAATGACTCGCTGGTGGTGAGTGCTGCCAGCCGCAGCTATTACGCCGAGCTGCTGGATGCCGGCGTGGTGATTGCCGAATTCCACGGTGGCCTGCTGCACAGCAAGCTGATGACGGTGGACGAGGACATCTGCCTGATCGGCTCGGCCAATCTAGACCGCCGCAGCTTCGAGCTGAATTACGAAAACAATCTGCTCTGCCACAGCCGCGAGCTGACCGCCAGCTTGCGCGCACGCCAGCAAGCTTATCTGACGCATTGCAGCCTGGTCAGCCCGGCCGAAGTCGCCGCCTGGCCGCTGTGGCGCCGGCTGTGGAACAACACCGTAGCCATGCTGGGGCCATTGCTGTAAAGCATTGCGACACACCCAGCCCAGCCCTGCAGAATAACTCGCCATCATCACCGTTGCCGGAAACCACCATGAGCCAGCCACTGCATTTCCACTCCCTCCACTACACCACGCCGGACAAGGGCCCCAAGCTGATTGTGCTGGGTGCGGTACATGGCAATGAAACCTGCGGCAGTGCCGGCATCCGGCGCATCCAGGCCGAGCTGGAACAAGGACAGCTGCGGCTGCAATGCGGCAGCCTGACGCTGGTGCCGGTGGTCAACACCCTCGCCTACCAGCTGGGACAGCGCGGAGCCGACCGCAACCTGAACCGCAATCTGGCACCGGTGGCCGCACCGCAGGATTTCGAAGACCACGTCGCCAACTGGCTGTGCCCGCTGCTGGCCAGCCATGAAGTGCTGCTGGACCTGCACTCCTTCCAGTCGCCCGGCCAGCCCTTTGTCTTTATCGGCCCGCGCGACAATCAGGACAGCCTGGAGCCCTTTGCCCATGCCGCACAGGAAGAAGCCCTGGCCGCACGCTTGGGCGTAGGCCGGCTGGTGGATGGCTGGCTATCGACCTATGCGCTGGGGGTGCAACGGCGGCTGGAGCTGTTCGGCCACAGTGAAAACCGCCAGCGACAGCTGAATACCGACGCCCGCTACGGCATGGGCACTACCGAATTCATGCGAGCCAACGGCGGCTGGGCAGTGACACTGGAGTGCGGCCAGCATCAGGACCCGGCAGCGCCCGATGTAGCCTATCAGGCCATCCGCAACACGCTGGACCATCTGGGCATGGCCGCCGCAGCGACACCGGCAGCGCCGGCAGCCATGGAAACGCTGAGTCTGTACGAGGTAGTGGACAAGCTGCATGACGACGACTGTTTCAGCCGCCCCTTTGCCAGCTTTGACCCAGTCGGCAAGGGCGAGCTGATCGGCAGCCGCCATGATGGCAGCCCGGTACTGGCGCTGGATGATGGCTGCATCGTGTTTCCCAACCCGGCCGCGCAGAGCGGGCAGGAGTGGTTTTATCTGGCACGGCCCAGCCAGCGGCTGGGATAGTACCCGCGACTCAAACCTGGCCAGCCGCGCCAAACAGCCCCGGCACGGTGTTTTCCTGCTCGAAGCGCAGCAGCGCCGACTTGAGCGGCAAACCGCCGGCATAGCCGGTAAGGCTGCCATCGGCCCCCAGCACGCGGTGGCAGGGCACGATCAGTGCAATCGGGTTGGTGGCATTGGCCCGCCCCACCGCACGGGCAGCACCGGGCTTGCCCAGTGCCAGCGCCAGTTCGCCATAACTCATGGTTTCGCCATAGGGAATGCAGCACAAGGCCGCCCACACCTGTTGCTGGAAGGCGCTGCCGCGTGCTGCCAGCGGGATATCAAAACTGCGTCGTTCACCACGCTCGTACTCGTGCAACTGGCGTGCCACCTCGGCCACGGCGGCATCATCGCGCCGGCTGCCCGATAGCTGTGCCCGCTGCAACTCCTGCTCCAGATGAAAATCCAGCCGCAATAGCCGGCCCTGCAAATCCAGCCACACCATGGCCGGGCCAAAGCGGGTGGCCACCACGCCATGGCAGGCGGCATGCTGCGGAGCCTGCAATACCGGCTGGGCAGCTTCATCGCGAGTGGACAGTACCGCAGGCGGTGTGTCACTCCACAAGCCACCCTGGGCAAACAGCGG
This sequence comes from Aquitalea palustris, assembly GCF_003693445.1. Lineage (GTDB taxonomy): Bacteria > Pseudomonadota > Gammaproteobacteria > Burkholderiales > Chromobacteriaceae > Aquitalea > Aquitalea palustris. Next base: position 16,337 of record NZ_RFAR01000052.1, read on the forward strand.
CGCAGACGGTGCGGCGTGGTGGGTGGCCTGGTCGGTGGCCTGGGCCACACCCTCCGGCGCGGGCGCACTAAACAGATCGGGAGCGGAATATTTCATGTGTTCTCCGACAGGCTGGCCCACAAATGCAGGGTGGCCAGACTGCGACAAGGGGCGAATGCCTGCATCAGCTGCTCGGTCTGGCGGGCATCAGGCCGCTGTGGCAGGGCATGAAAACGTTGCAGGGCGGTAGCCAGGCCGCTGTCACCAATAGGCGCGCAATCGGCAAAACCCAGCCCGCGCAGCATGACATAGCGCGCCGTCCACGGCCCCACTCCATGCAGCGCCAGCAACTGGCGCTCGGCCTCGCTGGCACTCTGCCCGGCCAGCGCCGCCAAAGGCAGGCTGCCATCCAGCACGGCACGCGCCGCGCCCAGCAGATAGGCCGCCTTGGAACGGGAAAAGCGCAGAGCAGTGAGCTGCTCCGGCTGCAGCGCCGCCACCTCGGCCGGGCCGGGATGGGCCAGCAGCGCGCTGCCGGCAATCGGCAGGCCGGCCAGCTGAATCAGGCTGCGCCGCAGTGCAGTAGCAAAGGAAAGATTGATTTGCTGGCCGATGATGGCCCAGCACAAGGCTTCGAACGGCTCCGCCGTCAGCGGCAGCCACAAGGCCGGCCGGCCCCCCAGCAGCCGCGCCACGGCGGGCCGGCTCTCCACCAGCGCCTGCCAGTTTTCACGCTGGCCATCCAGCCCCAGCATGCGGCGCACCGCCGGTTCTGCTGCCGGCAGCAGCGCCGGCCAGTCCAGCAGGGCTGACCCGCTCAACACGGCATGCACCTGCCCGGCGTCAAACTCCAGCTGCAGCGATAGCGGCGCACCATGCAACAACAAGCCTTTGTCCAGGCGATTGCCCTGCCAGCGTTCGGCCGGCCCGGCCGGATCGCGACCGTGATAGGCCAGCGCCGTGGCGGCGTGATAGTCCGCCGGCAAGGACAGGGTAAAACCGTGCTGCGCCACCACCTGTTGCATAAAGCCTCCAGCCTTGCGGCCAGAATGGCCGACGACCCGGCATTATCGCGCAGAAGCGGTCCGACCACACCTTGCGGCTTGCGCTGAAATTCATCAACGCGGCGCTCCGCTGCCGCCATGGAAGAATGACGTCATATTGAAGTACCAGGAAAGGCCATCTAGTATGTCAGACATAGACTGACTACCCGGCCTTTAGCATAGCTTGCTGCCATGAACCCATTTGCATTGCTTGACAAGCTCAAGACGCCGGTATGGATTATTCGTCCTTCGACCGAAGAAGTGCTGCACGCCAATCCGGCGGCACTGGCACTTGCAGCCGGACTGAGCCTTGCCGATATGCGCCACGGCAGCCTGTCCGCCTGCCCACACCCGGCTTTGTCCGACTACACCCCGGCCATTCTGGCCCGCGAACAGGTAGTGGAAATCTGGACCATACGGCAGCAAGACCAGCCGCAGCCACTGTGCTGCCACCTGTGCTGGCTGGACATGGCCGGAACAGCCGACGCCATTCTGGTCGAGGCCAGTTCACCCGCCGCCAGCATGCCGTCTGCCAGCGCGGCGACCATCACCGACACGCGGCCGGAAGACGATTTTCACCGCATGCTGATGCAAACCAATAGCGCACCCATGTTGTTGATCGACCCGGCAGACGAAGGCCGTATCGTCAATGTGAATGAAGCCGCAATGCGCTTTTACGGTTATTCCCGTGCCGAGTTCGCCGCCAAGCACACCTGGGAGATCAACGCCCAGGGCCGCGCCATCCTGCCGGTGATGCAGCAGATAGCCCAGCTGCCAGGCGGCCACAAGCCCTTGAGCTTTGTCCACCGGCTGGCGGATGGCAGCCTGCGGGATGTACAGACCTACGCCGGCCCGGTGGTGATGCATGGCAAGCGACTGATGCTGTGCGTGATTCACGACATCACCGAGCAGCAAAGACTGAAATCCGAGCTGGAACAGGCTGCGCTGCGCGACCCGCTCACCGGATTGTGGAACCGCCGTTACCTGCTGCAACAGCTGGAACGCGCCATTCTGGAAAAACAGCATTACGGCCACAGCTTCAGTCTGATCCTGCTGGACGCCGACAACTTCAAGCGCATCAACGATCAGTTTGGTCACTTCACTGGCGACGAAGTGCTGGTCTGGCTGGCCCACACCTTGCAATCCCGGGTGCGGGCCGCCGACAGCGTATGCCGCTGGGGTGGCGAGGAGTTCATCATCCTGCTGCCGCAAACCAGTCAGCACAATGCGCTGCATCTGGCCGAATGCCTGCGCGAAACCGTGGCCAGCGGCCAGACCACACCGCTGCCGGCCATCACCATCAGCATGGGTGTCGCACAGCACCTGGACGAGGAAAGCGTGGAAAGCCTGATCATGCGTGTGGACAATGCGCTGTATCAGGCCAAGTCATCCGGCCGCAACTGTGTCATTGCGGCCTGAAGCCCTGGCCTCCCGCTGGGAGCACACGCCGACTCAGGCTAGAATGCGCCAGCGATGGCCGCCGCAGCGGCTGTTTTCCCTACCTGCATAGCGAAGATGACGATGGATCAACAACTGAAAATGGAAGACCTGCAATTGGGCGAGGGCAAGGAAGTGGTACGTGGTGCGCTGATTACCACCCACTATACCGGCTGGCTGGAAGATGGCAGCCAGTTTGACTCCTCGCACGACAAGGGCCGCCCCTTCCAGTGCGTCATCGGCACCGGCCGCGTCATCAAGGGCTGGGATATCGGACTGATGGGCATGCGCGTGGGCGGCAAGCGCCGGCTGTGGGTTCCGGCGGTACTGGCCTATGGCGAGCGGCAGATCGGCACGCGCATTCCGCCCCATTCCAATCTGCTGTTTGAAATCGAAGTGCTAGAAGTGCTGACCCGCGACGACTGAGTCCGCCGCGCCATCGGCCACCGCCAGCTGCGCGTCGGTGAGTCTGCGCTAGCAACGCCTGTGCAATGCACATTGACTCTGGCTCACTGCCCTTTTCCACGGGTTTGCTGCCGTTTTCGCCTTGTCGCCCTTGGGGCGCGAACCTGCAAGCAGGCGGTCCAAACCTCTGACAAAAATCCTGCCGCGCTGTTGCGCCTGCTGGCTTTGCCTTTGCGGCAGGCAGGCGCTGCCTATTGCGACCCGGGCTAAAGCCGCATGCCCAGGCTGAGGGAAAACAGGCTGCGGTCACGCAGCAGGTTGTAATCGCCGCCACCGGTTTTCAGGTAATTGATGTCTAGCTGGTAGCGGCGGCGCATTTCCAGGCTGAGGCCCAGCATGGCAGTGAAGCGCCCCTGCGAGTACAGGCCATCATAGGAATAACCCCGCACATCCTGCCCCAGCGTCAACGCCGGGGTGAGCGTGAGTTCCGGCCAGAGGCCGCTATAGCGGCTTTCCAGCCGGGCACGCAGGCCCCAGGCATGGCTGGTGACAAACCCATCCAGCCGGCAGCTGGCTGCATCACTCGTGCAGACCGGATTGTTCTGACTGGGTGCCATGCCCCAGCCACCACGGCCATAACGCATCACCGAGGGGTCTGGCAGAGCAATCACATATTTCGACCCCAGTTCGGCCGACAGCTTGGCTGCCCCACCCCATACCTGGCCCAGTTCATGGCTGGCACCCAGGCTGAGATTCAGCACCCGAAACCGATCATAGCCATCTGCCGAGGCCCCTGCCGGCAGCTGGAGCAGCCGCGCCAGCGGTCCGCGCCCCAGCAACAGGCCATTGAGAAAGTCGGCACCATTCCAGGCCAGTGGCTGATCCGGGATGTAGGCCAGTTCGGCATAGGCTGCGCCACGCCCAGCCTGGCCGGTCTTGAAATTGACGGCAAACAAGTGCAGATCCGCCGGAAAGCTGCGGTAATACTGGCTGCTCAGTCCAGTCGGCTGCGCTTGCCCGGTATTGGCCAGCAAGGGCGTGAGCACCCCGGCGCTATTATGCTGCACCCCGGTATAGCCCACCTTGCTGTCGATATTGGCCGCGTAAAAGCCGAACTGGCCCACGCCATCCAGCAGGTAATGCATGCCAAGACCGTATTGCCCGCCGCTAGGCAGCCGGTCTGCCGCACGGCTGACCGAGTCCAGCGCATTGCCCAGCGACTGTGCATCGGTGGTGCTGATGCTGCGGTGGTAAAGGGCCGACAACAAGCTGCCGTTCAGCGTCAGCGCATTGCAACCCGGCTGCACATAATCGCCCGTAGAGTAAAAAGTGCCGCACCCCGGATAGACATTGGGGGCAAAGGCAAACTGGTAAAAACCATCCAGGCTGAGCCGCTGGTTGAGCTCCAGCTTGCCATACAGCGCCCAATCCGGAATGCCCGCCTCGGCAGACACCGAACTGGCGCGGCTGAGCGCGGCGTAATCGGTAGCGTTGACTTGCGACAGCACGCCACCAGAGGTGGGGCTGCCCCAGGGAAGGGTCTGGCGCCCTGCGCGCAACAACAACGGCAGCCCTGCCAGGCTGGTTGTGCCATACAGGTAGGCATCATCCAGCACCACATTGCCAAAGCGTCCCAGTGGGACAAAGCCCTCATCGCTCAGCGGCGCGCCGGCCTGGTAATGATTGGGGACATTGCCATGCGCCACCCCTTGCTGTGACAGGGCGTAGTCATACCAAGCCTTGCCGGCCAGCCGCAGGCCCAGGCCGCGATACTGCAGATCGGCCTGCAGATAGCCCTCCAGCGCCGTGGACACCGCATCGCCGCTACGATAATTCAGATCACCGTCATTCAGGCTCTTCATATTGGTGCCGCTGGTCAGTTGCGGATCGGGGTTAGCCGCACGCAGCACCGTCCCGACGCCCAGCCAGCCCCGCAAATCCAGCGTGGCGGCATCCAGTTCCAGCTGCACACCCGGCCCCAACGCCGGCTTGACCGCGCCCAGGCCATTGCTGATTTCGGCAGCCAGCAGCGGCGCGGCACAACATGCCAGCCACAGCCCCGCCAACCCGCTTGTGCTACACCCCCGCCCCGGGGCTTGCCGGTATGCCCTGGCAGCCCATTGTTTGTTTTTGTGCATGACTGATGGTTTCAAGCTGTTTTCGACGACATCCGCTCAGTGCCGCCACACCTGACGCCGGCTCCCCCGAGCACGACCTCATGGCAATACTGAGCAAACGCAGCCGGCATTCTAGCCGCTCATGCAAACCAACAACCAGCATATCCATATTAAATTAAACATTTGCCCCAAACGGCAGGACCGGCCATCAGGAAGTCGCCACCGAGGAGCGCAGTGCTGGCAAGGCATGCACGCGCCCCACCCACCACAGCGCCACCCCGACCAGCAGCACCGCACACCAGCCATTGCTGCCATAGCCGATGATCTGTCCGCCGCTGCCGGCACTGAGCAGCAAGCCACCCAGCCAGGCACCGCAACCATTGCCCAGCGACTGAATGGCGCTGTTGACGCTGAGAAAGGCACCGCGCCGCTGTGGTTCCGGCACCGTGGTCAATAGCGCCTGCAAGGGAATCATGCGGCCGGACAAGGCCACCATGAACACGGGAAAGAACGCCACGATGGCCAGGAAGGGAATCGTCGGCAAATGGGTGACAAACAGGATGGGCAGCATGGAAAACAAGGCCATGATGCGGAACAGCTGATGCTTGCCATAGCGGTCGGCCAGCCGGCCGATGCGCCGCGAGGTAAAGAAAGTGGCCGCGCCACCGGCCATGTAAATCCAGGCAATCTGCTGCGGTGCGATGCCGTGATTGGCCACCAGTACCGGCGAAATAAACGGAATCACCATCATGTGCGACACCATCATGATGAAGGTGAGGCCAAAAGCCCGCACATGGCGCGCATCGCTCAGCAAACGCCACAGTTCCGGCAGCACCTGACGCAGCGGAGGCGGAGCCACTTGCAGATGCAGCCTGAGTGAAGGCACCAGCCAGGCTGCAGCCAGCCAGATCAGCAGCGACAGCACCACCAGCAGGTAGAAGGGCGAGGACCAGCCCAGATGCGCCCCCAGCACGATGCCAGCCGGTACCCCGGCGATGGCCGCCAGCGAAAACGCTGTCATGATCACCCCGGTGGCCGCACCGCGGCGTGTCACCGGAATGATGTCGCTGACAATGGTCATGATGATGGAGGCCAGCACACCGCCACTGAGGCCGGCAAAAGCGCGGGCCAGCAGCAACATGTGGAAATTGCTGGCCGTGGCGCACACCAGGTTCGACAAGGCAAACAGGCCGTAAATCACCAGCAGCAGGCGACGGCGGTCGAAGCGGTCGATATAGGTGGCCGCGAACAGACCAGACAGGCCGGAACACCAGGAATAGGCCGATACGGCCGTGGCAAAGGCCGCCGGACTGATGGCAAAAGCATGCATGATCTGTGGCCCCAGCGGCATCATCACCATGAAATCCATGATGATGGTGAACTGGGTCAGCGCCAGCAGCCAGAGCAGGCCACGTTCACGGGCAGGGCTTAATTCGGCCATCCGGGTTTTCCTTGTAGTGGCCAGCAAGCAGCGTCGCCACGTTTTAATCAATTGACAATATCAACTAATATGCAAAATATAGACGAGCTTGTCAAGAATGCTTTCTGGCAAACGCACGGCGCCCATAGCACCAGGCAGCCCCACACTCACGCGACTGCAGTCTGCCTGGCAGACTGCAAATAATCATGCAAAGCCCGCAGTGCAGGCTTTTCCAGCGCTTGCGCCGCATAGCACAGGCCCAGCCGGCGGGTGAGTCCGGGGCCATTCAGCGGCCGCCCCACTACGCTGGCATTGCCTTCCAGCAAGGAAGGAGGCAATAGCGCCACGCCATAGCCGGCCTCCACCATGCGCAGCGCCAGCCGCAATGAACCGGCATGCGCCGCCAGCATCAGCCCGGCGCCCCCTTCGCCATGCATGGCCAGCAGCCGCTGATGCGAGGCATGCTGCGGACAGGTGATCCAGTCCTGCTGGCTCAGCTCGGCCATGGCCAGTTCGCTGCGCTGCGCCAGCGGGTGCTCGCGCGGCAAGGCCAGCACGAAGGTCTCCTCCCACAACGGTAGAAACAGCTCGTCCTCGCAGCGCAATTCTTCCGCGGCCAGCCTGGCATCGCCGGCACAACCATCCACCACACTGAGCAATAGCCCCGGAATGGCTGCCCGTGCCGCACGCAGCAGCGTCGCCACCTGCACGGCACCCAGATCAGCCTCGATACCCAGTTGCAGCGGCTGGCAATGATGGCGCTGGCGAAACAGCCGTAGCAGTCCATCGGCCTGATCAACCAGCTGCCGTGCCTGCGGATAAAACAGCCGGGCATCCTCGGTGACTGCCACCCCACGCGCCAGCCGCTCGAACAAGGTGGTCGCCAGGTCCTGCTCCAGCTGGCGGATGGTCACCGACAAGGTGGGCTGGGTAATGCATAGCCGCTGCGCCGCCGCCGTGATGCTGCGCTCCTCGAATACCGCGATAAAAGCCTTTAGCTGCCGTATATCCATAGATAAAACCGATACCAACCAGAGAAATTAAGCATTTTTCAGCCTGAAAATTAATTCTTACACTATATCCAGCTTTTATCCATGCAAATTATCTATAGAAGGAAAAATCATGCGTCCTCCGCTCATCATCATTACCGGGGCCAGCTCCGGCATCGGTGCCGCCACTGCGCGCCTGCTATCCAGCCACGGCCATCCGTTGCTGCTGCTGGCACGCCGGCTGGAGCGGCTGCAAGCCCTGCAATTGCCGCACACCCTGTGCCGCGCCGTGGACATCACCGACCGCGCCGCCGTCCTGCAAGCAGTGGCAGAGGCCGAACAGCAATTCGGCCCGGCCGATGCCATCATCAACAATGCTGGCGTGATGTTGTTGGGCACGATGACTCAGCAAGACCCGACCGAGTGGGAGCGCATGCTGGAAGTCAACGTCAAGGGCTTGCTCAATGGCATTCATGCCGTACTACAAGGCATGGTGGCACGCCGTCACGGCACCATCATCAATGTCAGCTCGATTGCCGGACGCAAAACCTTCCCAGGCCATGTGGCCTACTGCGGCAGCAAGTTTGCCGTACATGCCATTTCGGAGAATCTGCGCGAAGAAGTGGCCGGCCATCATGTAAGAGTGATCACCATTGCCCCCGGCGCGGTGGAAACCGAATTGCTCAGCCACACCAGCGACGAAGCCATCAAGCAGGGTTATCAGCAGTGGAAGCAGGAAATGGGCGGGGTGCTGGCGGCGGAGGATGTGGCGGAAACCATTCGCTTTGCCTATCAGCAGCCACAAAGAGTGGCAATTCGCGAAATCGTGCTAGCTGCTACCGGTCAGCAAGCCTGAGCTGAGCGGCTAACAAAATGGCATCGCGTCCCGGCGGCAAGCCGCACCGATGCCGCTAGTACAAGCTTACGGCAAGGCGGTGCAAGGCCGCCGCCGGATTTGTGTTAGCCGCGCCAAACGGCGCGCTAGGCCGTACTCATGCCGCGCCGGCCACCGATGAACTGCGCCAGGCTGGCGGACGGCATGGGCTCGGCCAGCAGGAAACCCTGCACCAGGTCGACGCGCAGCTGTTTGACCAGATCAAAATCCTGCTGCCGGCTCACGCCCTCCACCACCACCGCAACATTCTGGCTTTGCAGCATGCGCACGGCAAAACCCAGCAGCTTTTCTGCCGTGGGATCACCCGCCGCATGATGGACCAGCGTGCGGTCTATCTTGACTGAATTGGCCGGAATTTCCCGCAAATGGTGAAAGCCCGAATAACCTGCACCAAAATCATCCAGTGCCAGATTAAAACCCATCACCCGCAGCCGAATGGCATTTTCCAGCGAGCAGCTTAAATTATCCAATGGCTGCGTTTCCGTTAATTCAATAGTAATACGTGACGGTGGCAAATTACCGCCCTGCATTATCTTTTGCAATTTGTCCGGCATCCCTGGCTGATCAAATTCACGCATATTGATATTAACGGCCACCCCGAGTTTTAACTCCGGGAATTGCACATCCCAATCGTGACAATCGCGCACCCCATGTTCCAGCATGCTGCAAAGCAGCTGCTCGCTCAGCCCGGTTTCATCGATACGCGGCAGGAACAAGGCCGGGCCCAACAGGCCCAGATCCGGATGCTGCCAGCGCGCCAGCGCCTCGACCGAGGTCACACGCGAGGTTTGCGGGTCGATCTTGGGCTGATACCACGGCTGGATCTGCCCGGCATGCAAGGCATGCTGCAGCTCCTTGCGGGAAAAATGGTAACGTCCGGCAGCGCCACCATGGCCAGCTGCCTTTGACTGCAACACCCGCAGCAGCAGCGGCGACAGTTGCGCGCGCGACAGCGGCTTTGCCAGGCAGTCCAGTACCGGTAACTCATGGTAGCCACTGACACGCTGCACGCTTTGCAAAATATCTGCCGCCTGTACGCTGCAGAAAATCAGCTGCGGCAAATTACTTATCGTGCGTAAATAGCGCATCAGCTGAATGCCATCCAGATTTGGCATATCCAGATCACAAATCACCAAATCATAATTATTCGACTCCAGGCAAGACAAGGCCTGATAACCATCGACGGCCTCGTCAACCAGGAGGGCACCCAATGCACGCAGCAATTGGTGTAATACCATGCGCTGAATGGCATGATCTTCTACAATCAATATTTTGAGCGGGAAGGATGTATTTCCGCAGGACTGGCTGGACATTCAAATCACCTGAAATGCAATACTTGGGTTTTTATAATTGTTACATTATCCTTATCAACATACTGATTGCTGATGGGAAATTTCTGATTGAATACTAGATTTTTCTTATGACTTTTTTAAGAAAAAATAATTACTCTCCATCAGTCGAATGCTAGAAAAATATTACTTCAATTGATACATCCTGGAGATTAATCATGAAAAGCGTCATCATTGTTGATGATCATCCGGCCATATGCTTGGCCGTGCGTTCGGTGCTGGAGAAGTCAGGGCGGTATTCAATCATCGGGGAAACCGACAATGGGCAGTCTGTGATCGAGCTGGTCAGGGAACACAAGGCTGATCTCATCATCATCGACCTCAACATTCCGCGTATCAGCGGTCTGGAACTGATCAAGCGCATCAAGGGCCAGCACCCGGCGATCAAGCTGCTGGTCTTGTCGGCACAGGACGAAATGGTATATGCCTCGCGTTCAATGCAGGCCGGGGCCGATGGTTTTGTCAGCAAAAGCAAGGACTTGAACGCCATCTTGTCCGCCTCGGATGCCATCATGGCCGGCTACAGCTTTTTCCCGCGCGATGTGGTGTCCGGGGCCAAACTCAATGGCGAAAGCCAGCTGGACAGCCGCATCGACAAGCTGTCAGACCGCGAGCTGGCTGTGCTGCAGCATCTGGCTCAGGGGCTGTCCAACAAGGACATCGCCGACCGGCTGTTCATCAGCAACAAGACAGTCAGCACCTACAAGGTGAATATCTTCGAAAAGCTGGGTATTTCCAATGTGGTGGATCTGACTGACTTTGCCCGCACCAACAAGCTGGTCTGAGTACGCGTCATGTCACCTTCCTGTTAACTGAACACCCCCACGCTGACAGCCCGCCGGGTGGCATATGCACCACCCTCACCTGGACGATACAAAGCAAAACGCCGATCCTGAACAGATCGGCGTTTGCTTGATCAGACTACGGCAGGCTTCAGCCGCAGGCTCCCACATGGCCGCAGGCGGTGCAGAACTCGCAGCCATCCTTCTTGATCAAGGCATGGTTGCCACACTCGGGGCAGGGCTTGCCCGACAGCGGCTTGAGCAGCGGCTGGGCGGTGGTTTCCGGGCTGAACAGATCGCTTTGCTCCGGCACCATCACCCCCATTTCCTCCAGCGGTACGCCATCGCGGGTCAACACCCCCAGCATGGCGTAGCGGTGAATCATCAGCTGCGCCATATAGGCCACGGTGGACGGCCAGCTTTGTGATTTTTCCACTCCGGGGATACGGGCAAAGAAATCGCCCTGCGGCTCGGCATAGGTCAAGAGCTTGCGCAGCTTCATGCCGATCCAGGCCGGATCAATCACGCGCATATCCAGCGACAGCATCTTGCACAGGCCGTCCAGTTCGCGCGGGTAATTGCCCGCCAGCCATACCGAGTAGGGACGGCGCTGGCCATTGGGCAAGACCAGTTCCTTGAGGAAGAGCACGAAGTCGTCACCGGTTTGCGGGTTCGCCACATCCACCGACCAGCTCATGGTGCCGTCGGTGCCGGACTTGGGCTCCTTGCGGGCAAACAGCGCGTCCATCACCGGGGTCGGCTCGTGCTGCTCGGCCGTCAGTGCACCCAGTTGCTCCACGCGGTGGCGCACCACCTGGCCGAGCGCCGCTGCCGCCGAGGTGGCATAGACGGTACGCTCGCCCAGCTCGAAGGCATAGCGCTTGTCGCCATTGGTATGCGACAGCGCCTCCAGCTTGGCCGACAGCCAGGCGTGATCGCGGCAGCGCATGTCCATGGACAGGGTTTTGGCAATGGCGCCCAGGCCACGCTGCTCTTCCGTCGCATTCACCCAGCACTCAAACGGGGTGATACGGCCATTTTCCACATGCCCCACCACCACGGCAAAATCACCAGCCGGGCCTTCCACCATATAGGTCCAGGACGGGTTGCCCTCTTTCAGCTTGGGCCGGTTCGGCCACTTCAGGCTGGCCAGCGCCGGGCTGGGCGCGGTGTTCAGTGTAATGCGGCGGTCCGGATCGCCATCCTGGCTGGCCGACAGGTCTTGCGGCGCTTCCTTGGCGCTTTCCTTTGCCGGCTCGATGGACAAGACCGAACCGAGCACGCTGTTGGGGCGATAGGTGGTAATGCCCTTCAGGCCATTGCGCCAGGCTTCCAGATACAGGCTTTCGAAATCGGCAAAAGGATAATCAGCCGGTACGTTCACCGTTTTGGAAATGGCGGTATCGATATAGGGGGCAACGGCGGCCACCATGCGCATATGGTCCAGCGCGCTCATTTCCAGCGCCGAGACAAAATAATCCGGCAGCGCCTGGGTGTCGCCACCCTGCATGCGGTAAACACGGTAGGCGTGGTCTTCCACCAGGTATTCCTGGGTGCTGCCATCGGCCATGCGCTTTTTACGGGTATAGAACCAGGAGAACGGCGGCTCGATACCGTTACTGGCATTGTCGGCAAAGGCCAGCGAAATGGTGCCGGTGGGGGCGATGGACAGCAGGTGGGAATTGCGGATGCCGTGCTTGCGGATGCGGGCCTTGATGGACTCCGGCAGGCGGCTGGCGCAATGCGGCTCGGCCAGGTACTGCTCGGCATCGAACAGCGGGAAAGCGCCCTTCTCGATGGCCAGATCCACCGAGGCATCGTAGGCTGCATCGCGCATGGCTTCCGAGATACGCGCAGCAAAGCGACGGCCCTCTTCGCTGTCGTAGCGGATTTTCAGCATGATCAAGGCATCGCCCAAGCCGGTGAAACCCAGCCCGACGCGGCGCTTGGACTGCGCTTCGCGCTCTTGCTCCTTGAGCGGCCACACCGTCAGGTCCAGCACATTGTCCAGCATACGGATGGACATGCGTACCACGCTGTCGAAAGCGGCAAAATCGAAGCTGGGCTTGCCGCCAAAGGGCTGACGCACGTATTTGCACAGATTCACCGAACCCAGATCGCAGCAGCCGTAATCCGGCAGCGGCTGTTCGCCGCAGGGGTTGGTGGACTCGATCACTTCGCAATAGGACAGATTGTTGTCCTGGTTGATCTTGGACATGAACAGCACGCCCGGCTCGGCATGGTCATAGGTGGACGCCATGATCTGCTGCCACAGCTCGCGTGCCGGAATGGTGCGATACACCCACAGACCGTCTGCGCGCTGGTAGTGGCCGGGGAAGGCTTCGGTGGCGGGCTCCACGCTGTGGGTCAACTCCCACTCGGCACCGGCCTCCACCGCGCGCATGAAGTCGTCCGAGACGCCTACCGAAATATTGAAATTGCGCAGATCGCCCTTGTCCTTGGCATGGATGAAGTCTTCCACATCCGGGTGGCTGACATCCAGCACCCCCATTTGCGCGCCACGGCGGGCACCGGCCGACTCTACGGTTTCGCAGCTGCGATCAAACACCCGCATATAGGACACGGGGCCGGAAGCGCGGCTATTGGTGCCCTTCACCCTTGCCCCCTTGGGGCGGATACGCGAAAAATTGTAGCCGACACCACCGCCACGACGCATGGTTTCGGCCGCCTGCAACAACGCCTCGTAGATGCCGACCTTGCCATTGGAGGGCTCGGATACCGAGTCGCCCACCGGTTGCACAAAGCAGTTGATCAGGGTGGCGCGCAGGTCGGTGCCGGCGGCGGAATTGATGCGGCCACCGGGAATGAAGCCATTGTCCAGCGCCTGGAAGAACAGCGGTTCGAAGCGGGCCGGGTCCTGCTCCAGCGCCGCCAGTGCGCGCGCTACCCGTTGTCTGACCTCGCTGACACTCTGCTCATCGCCCTTGGCATACTTTTCCAGCAATACCTCACGCGAGATATCCTGCTCCAGCATGACCGCACTGTTTTCACGCTTCATTCCGGCCCCTCGATTCCTGATTTATTTGAGAATTGTCCTGATTACCGCAGTCGCATCGACTAGACAGTTTAACCGCTGCCAGGGCATTACGCCGCCCCTTCGCCCACGGGTCTGCCGATGAGGCGGCTGCCCATTCTTACGCAAAACTCACAATATGTGGCAAAAGAAAACGGCGTACTACACCATATGTAGTTACGCCGTTTATTGATGGACATCAAGCCGAATTAGCGTCTACTTGCTGCCCAGCTTGATGCCGATGGCGATGCCGTCCCGTTCGGCGCGGGTTTTGGCCACTTCGCCCAGGGTGATGCGCTCAGCCAAAGTGTTGTCAATCCGCATCATCACCTTGCGGGCATTTTCGGCTCGCTGGCGTGCCAGTGCCTGCAGGGCGGCATCGTCCACTTTTTCGGCCGCAATCAGCTCGCCACGCAACAGCTTGGCCAGTGCACTGCCCGCCGGACCACCCGGATTGAGAGTGTGTCCCATCAGCTTGAGGCGACCCAGCCGCTTGGCGTACACCGTCTTGATGGCATCCAGCATGCTTGGGTCGGCCAGATCCGGAACCGGCAGCGGCTCGCCCGGCAACAGGCTACGCCCGGCTGCCTGCAGGATGGCGCTGTCGATACGGGCACGGGCCAGTTCCTTGCTGTCGACCGCGGGATCAAAACTGCCGGCAATCTGCAACTGCATCTTGGGCCGCTTGGCCATTACCGCAGCCACCTTTTCCAGCTTCTCGCGCTCCGGCGGCGCCACATTGGCCTCACCTGGGATGAAGTAGACATTGTCGAAGCCATCGCCCCCCAGCAACGCACCCAGGGCACGGAACGGGGCGGTCACCACCTTGGTCAGCACATTCACCAGCGCCTTCCACACGATCTGGCCATAGCTGAACTGCGGGTCGTCCAGGCTACCGGCCACCGGCAAGTCCAGATCGATCTTGCCATCGCTGTCTTCCAGCAAGGCCACGGCCAGCCGCAGCGGCAGGCGCGTGCCCTTGTAGTCCGGCACCTCGTCGCCCAGCTGGATGGTATTGATCACCACCCGGTTCTGCCCCTTCATCTGACGATGGTCGAGCAGGTAGTGCAGGTCGACAGTGAGCCGGCCGTCATTGATGCGCCAGCCGGCAAAGTTGGTGGAATAGGGATTGAGGTTGTTCAGCGGAATATTGCGGAAAGACAGGGTGACATCGGTATTGTCGGTCACCGCCAGCGGTGCCAGCGCGCCGCGCACCCGTACATCGCCATACTGATCGACATCGCCATCCAGGGTGATGGTGCCGGTGCGCCCTGGGCGGGTGGACAAGCCCTGGATCGAGCCGCGCAGATGGTGCATCTGGGTGGCAAAGTTCGGTTTCATGCTCTGGTCGGCAAACTGCACCTTGCTGCGATTCAGATGAATGCTGCGGATTTCCACCGGCGGAATGCTGCTGGCAGCTGACGGTTTGACGGTCGCTGCGGTTTTCGGCGTGGCAGCCGCCTTGGCCGCAAAAATGCGCTGCCAGTTGAGCTGGCGCTGAGCATCCAGAATCAGCCGGGCAGACAGCTCTTCCAGCTGCACATCCTGTACCGCCACGCTGAGCGGCAAGGCCTGGGTGCTCTGGGCACGAATACCGTTGACCCGCAGATTGCGCCAGCCCAACAGCGGCAGCTTCTCACCCGGCTCCATGATGGCCAGGCTGCTGATGCCGGCAGTACCGGCCACTTTCCAGCCTTTGCTGGCTGACTCCACATCCAGCTGGGCATTCAGCTGGCCGCCACTCATGCGCAGCGGCGTACCGGACAAACCATACGGTGCAAACGGCGCCAGCGGCAGCGCCTGGGCATTTACCTTGCCCTTGACGGCGGCCGTGGCCGGGTCCAGTTGCAGCGCAGCCTTGAGCTGGCCGGACTCCAGCTGACCGGCCAGTTCCAGCGCCAGCTGGCCGGCAGCATCAGGCTGCAAGGTGGCGTTCAGCGCGCGCAGCGTGGCAGTCACCGGACGTGGCAGGGTCTGGTCGGTCCAGCCCAACTGGCCATCCGTCAGTTTGACTGCGGGGTAATGCAACTGCCAGCCCGGCTGGCTCTTGCTGTCGGCACTTGCCGGCTGGCTGGCTGGCGGATTGGTCTTGCCACGTGCAAACAGCCGGGCCAGGTTTAATTGCCCCTGCTTGTTGCGTTCCACAGCCACGCGCAGGCCCTGCAAATCCAGCGCGCCCGGCTCGATCAGCAGGCCGTGCTGCACAATGCGCGAAGGCTGCAGCGTGGCCTTGGCCAGGCTGATCTGCTCTTCCCGCTCGCCATTACCCAGCTTGATGTCAGCCAGCTCGGCCGCCAGCCGGTCGACGCTGAAGCCCTGTTTGGGGTCTAGCACAAAACGGGCATGCAATAGCGGCAAGGAGGCCGACAGCTGCAAGGGGGAGGCAAAACCGGCATCGGTCAGCCGATATTGCCAGTTGGCCAGCTTGATATCGTCCACCGCAATCGACCATGGCGACGCGGCCTGCTGGTGCGCAGGCGTGGCCGGTGCTGCGGCTGGCTTTTGCGGCAGCGCCATCATCCAGTCGATCAAACCATTCTGCATGCGCATTGCATCCAGGCTGCCGCCTTCCAGCGCCACTTGCTTGATAGCCAGGCGGCTGCCCTGCAGATCAAAGCTGCCACCACTGACATTGAGAGTGGGCAGGGAAAAATGGTGCTGGCTGGCCGGCGCCTGCATCAGCAAGCCCTTGAGCTGGGCATTGAAGGGGCTGATCTGCAGCTGGGCGCGCTTGCCGCTCATATCGAAGTGATAACTGGCCTGGGCCGACAGCTCGCCTTGCGGCTTGGCAATATTGAACTGCGGCTTGATGTAGTCCCACACGCTGGCCAGGGTAAAGCCGCGGATGCTGGCTTGACCGGTCGATTGCAAAGGCTGCAATTGCAGGCTGCCCTTCCAGTCCAGCTGGGTGCCATCCCCCAGGGCGGCATGCAGGCGATAGCCACCGGCTTCCGGCAGGGTGGAAATGTCCGTCAGCGACAGATTCAGCGGCGATACCTTGAACTGCTCGTTACTGCCTGCCAGCTGGTCATTGACCATGATCTGGCCATTGCGGATGGCCAGTGCCTGCAGCAGGAATTTTGGTGTGGTGCTGTCCTGTTTTTTCGGCTGGGGCGGGCCGCTGGCATCGCTGATGAAGCGCGCCCAGTTCCACTGCCCTTGCCCGTCACGCTTGACCCACAGCTTGGGTGCGTCCACTGCGAATTCCGACAGCTGCCAGCGCCCCAGCAGCAGCGCAGTGGGATCGAAATTGACATAGACACGGTCGGCGGCGAACAGTGGTTCGCCCTTGCCCTCGGCCAGTTGCAGCCGGCGGATTTCCACCGCCATTTTCCACGGATTGATGGAAACTTCGCCCAGGCTCAACTGGCGACCAATGCTGGCAGCCCATTTGCTGGCCTGGCTTTGAACGATGCCCGGCGCAATACCCGCCAGAAAGCCCCAGGCCAGCACGATGATGCCAAGCAGGCCGGCCAGCCAGCGCCGCCAGCGCGATGATTTGCCCGGCAAGGGGGGATTTCCAGAATTCTGATCAGTTGTGCTCATGACACTCTTCTTGTAGGCATTAGCTTTTATTTTAACTGTTTTATCAAATAGTGTTACCCGCAGTTGTTAGCAAAGTTGTTCGCGCAGCCCGAGCAGCAGCCCCACCAGCACAGTGCAAAGCGGCCCGTGCTATGCTGCGCCTGCCTTCATATCATCACGCCGCCATGCCACATACCGCTCGCCTCAGCTGGGATATTTTCTGTACCGTCATCGACAACTACGGTGATATCGGGGTGGCCTGGCGACTGGCCCGCCGACTGGCCCACGACTTTGGCCAGCCGGTGCGGCTGTGGGTGGATGATCTGGCCAGTTTTTCCCGCATCGCCCCCTTGCTGGACCCGGCCAGCCCACTACAGCAGGTGGACGACATCGAAATCCGCCGCTGGAGTCAGGACGACGGCTTTGCCGGCTATCAGCCGGCACAGGTCGTCATCGAAGCCTTCGGCTGCCGTCTGCCAGAGGCTGTTGAGCAGGCCATGGCCGCGTCAGCCACCGTGCCGGTGTGGATCAATCTGGAATACCTGTCGGCGGAAGACTGGGTGGAGGGCTGCCATGGCATGGCCTCGCCCCACCCGCGGCTGCCCTTGACCAAGTACTTTTTCTTTCCCGGCTTTAGCGACCGCACCGGCGGCCTGCTGTGCGAGGACGGCCTGATCGCCACCCGTCAGCGCTGGCAACAAGACAAACTGGCACAACGCGCCTTCTGGCAGATGTTCGACATCCCGGAAAAGCAGCCGGAGGAATGGCGTGTCAGCCTGTTTGCCTATGAAAACCCGGCCGCACGCGAGCTGCTGGAGTACTGGACCAGCAGCCCGATGCCGGTGCACTGCATGGTGCCGGAGGGCAAGGTGCTGGCTGATGTCGAAGCCGTACTGGGACAGCCGCTACAGGCCGGGCAACATGCCACGCGTGGGGCCTTGACCGTGCATGTGCTGCCGATGACCGATCAGGACAGTTACGATCTGACGCTGTGGTCGTGTGATATCAACTTTGTGCGCGGCGAAGATAGCTTTGTGCGGGCACAATGGGCTGGTCGACCCTTCATCTGGCACATCTATCCGCAGGAAGATGCCGCGCACATGGTGAAGCTTGATGCCTTTTTGTCACACTACTGTCGAGGTATTGACGCAGAAACCGCCAGTGCCCTGCAGGCGGCAAGCCATGCCTGGAACCATGGCCAGGGCATGGTGGCAGCCTGGCAGCAGCTGGAAAACTGCCTGCCACAATGGCACCAGCACAGTCGCAATTGGCCGGACAAGTTGCTCAAGCAAGGAGACTTGGGGATGCGGCTGGTGCAATTCATACAAAACCGGCTAAAATAGCCCGTTTTTCGGAAACCGATTTCCGAGTTCAATCAAGAGTTTGGGACTTTACAAGCAATGAAAACCGCACAAGAACTCCGCGCTGGCAACGTATTCATGGTAGGCAACGACCCGATGGTCGTGCAAAAAGCCGAATTCAGCAAATCCGGCCGCAACGCATCCGTTGTGAAAATGAAGATGAAGAACCTGCTGACCGGCACCGGCTCCGAAGCCGTTTACCGCGCTGACGACAAGTTCGACGTCGTGGTTCTGGATCGCAAGGATTGCACCTACTCCTACTTTGCTGACCCGATGTATGTCTTCATGGACAGCGAATTCAACCAGTACGAAGTTGAAGCCGACAACCTGGGCGATGCACTCAACTACATCGTTGATGGCATGGAAGACGTTTGCCAGGTTACCTTCTACGATGGCAAGGCCATTTCCGTAGAACTGCCGACCACCGTGGTTCGCGAAGTGGAATACACCGAACCGGCCGTACGTGGCGACACTTCGGGCAAGGTTCTGAAGCCGGCTCGCCTGGTTGGCACCACTTTCGAAGTACAGGTTCCGGCCTTCGTCGTCACCGGCGAAAAGATCGAAATCGACAGCCGTACCGGCGAATTCAAGAAGCGCGCCTGATCGCCTGCTTGATGTCATGCAAAAAGCGGCCCACGGGCCGCTTTTGTTTTGCCTGTCATTCTCGCAGAGGCTGCGGTATGGTGCTGTTTTCAGGAGAAACGCATGACGCGCTGCAGCCAACTGGCCTTGCTGGCCCGCTACAACCAGTGGATGAACGACAAGCTGTATGCTGCGGCAGCAAGCTTGCCGCCCGAGGCAATCACTCGCGACACCGGTGCATTTTTCGGATCCCTGCTTGGCACGCTCAACCATATCGTGGTGGGTGACACCCTATGGCTGCAGCGTTTTGCCGGCCATCCGGCCGCCTTTGCCGCCTTGCAGCCGGTGCTGGAGATTCCCCGCCCGGCCTCGCTGGACGGCCTGCTGTTTGCCGGGCTGCCTGCCCTGCAGGCACGCCGCCAGTTGCTGGACCACAGCATCATTAGCCTGGGTGCAGAACTACAGGAAGAGCACCTCGACTTCGCCCTGTCCTATCACAACACCAAGGGCGTGGCGCAGCGCAAGAACTTTCACGCCGTACTGCTGCATTTCTTCAATCACCAGACCCATCATCGCGGCCAGGCAACAACCCTGCTCAGCCAACTGGGCGCCGAGGTGGGTGTGACCGACCTGCTGGCGCTGATCGACGACATTCCGGCCTCCTGATAGCAAAACGGCCAGACAAAGTCTGGCCGTGGACAGCAAAGCATAGTGGTTCAGATCACCACGCCCGGCGGCGGCTGGTCGTGGGTCTGACCGGCACTCTGGTGCGGCAGCTCCAGATAG
This sequence comes from Aquitalea palustris, assembly GCF_003693445.1. Lineage (GTDB taxonomy): Bacteria > Pseudomonadota > Gammaproteobacteria > Burkholderiales > Chromobacteriaceae > Aquitalea > Aquitalea palustris. Next base: position 36,041 of record NZ_RFAR01000052.1, read on the forward strand.
CTCTTGGACTGCATCTCGGTCAGCCGGCTGGCGGTACGGAAAAACTCGCTGGCCTGCACCCCATCGGTGTAGATATCGTCGATTTCCACTGCGGCCGAGGCAATCAGCTTGACGCGGTTGTCGTAGAACACATCCACCAGCCAGGTAAAGCGCCGCGCAATGGAAGCATCCTTGGCCTGCAGCTTGGGAATGCCGCTGATGAACACCGTGTGGAATTCGGTAGCAATTTCCAGGTAATCGGTCTGGGCGCGCGGGCCGTCGCAGATGGCCGGAAAATCAAACCAGATCATGCCCGGTGCCAGCTTCCGCACCGGAATATGCCGGCCCAGAATCTCGATTTCCTGCTTGGCAATCAGCGTCTCGCTGCTCAGCCGGGTAAACATGGCCTCCATGCGTGCCTCGGCAGCGGCATCGTCCGGCACCATGAACAGAGGTTCGCGTGTCAGCTCACGCAGGCGATAGTCATTGCCGCCATCCACGTTCAGCACATTCAGTTCGCGCTTGATCAATTCGATGGTGGGCAGGAAGTTTTGTCGCTGCAAGCCGTTGGGATAAAGATTATCCGGCGGATAGTTGGAAGTCGTCACCAGTACCACGCCACGCTCGAACAAGGCACTGAGCAGGCGCCCCAGCATCATGGCATCGGCAATGTCGCTGACGTGGAATTCGTCAAAACAAAGCAGCCGGGTATCGCGGGCAATCTTGTCAGCATAGGCCAGCAAGGGGTCTTTGCTGCCGGCCAGCAGGCGTAGCTCGCGGTGCACCTCGGCCATGAAGTTGTGAAAATGAATGCGGCGCTTGCGGCGGTAAGGCACGCAGGCATAGAAGGCATCCATCAGAAAACTCTTGCCACGCCCCACGCCGCCCCAGAAATACAGGCCACGCGGCACATCCGGACTGCGCAGGCTGCGGCCCAGAAAGCGGTTGCGCTTGTCCTTGAACTCCAGCAGCTGATGCCACAATGCATCAAGCTCTTCGATGGCAGCTGCCTGTGCTGCGTCATGAATGAAACCGGGCTTTTCACTGGCGGCCTGATACCAGGCCTTGGGGCTGGTCAGGGCGTTGCCCTCCGGGGAAAAGGTATGCTGAGACATGATGTGTGCTGTTCTGTTGTTGGTGTTGTGGCGCAGGCGGGCACCCGCGCAATGAAGCCATGCCGCGAGCCCTGCCCGTCCGGCGATTAATAGCGCATGATAACCCGAATCGACAGGCTGCCGGTCAAGTGAAAAACAATGCCGGACACGCAGTTGCAATCAATCATCCCTGACAATTAGGCCGGCCATCACCATCTGGTTATGCCCCGCCTCACCAGACATTCTTAACAGGCTGTTGCCGAACAGTCACGGCGGCATGCATTCCAGCAACGCACGACACCCTTACCGGGAGGTCCATGAATATCGAACAGATTCGTCGGCAAGCGTTTGCCATGCCCTTTAGCAGCCCGGCCTTTCCACCCGGCCCCTACCGCTTTTACCAGCGGGAATTCTTCATCATCAGCTATCGTACCGATCCGGAAAAACTGCGAGCGGTGATTCCCGAACCACTGCAAATGGTCGAGCCGGTGGTCAATTTCGAATTCATCCGCATGCCGGACTCCACCGGCTTTGGCGACTACACCGAAAGCGGCCAGGTGATTCCGGTTTCCTACCAGGGCAAACCGGGCAACTACACCCATGCCATGTACCTGAATGACCACCCGCCAACCGCCGGCGGCCGTGAGCTGTGGGGCTTTCCCAAGAAGATGGCCAGCCCGCGCCTGCAAGTACACACCGACACCCTGGTGGGTGAGCTGAACTACGGTCCGGTGCGCGTGGCCACCGGCACCATGGGTTACAAGCACCGGGAACTGGACGGGCAGGCCATTGCCGAAAGTCTGCGCACGACACCGAACTACCTGCTGAAAATCATCCCTCATGTCGATGGTACGGCGCGCATCTGTGAGCTGGTCAGCTTCCCCATGCTGGATGTCACCGTACACGGCGCGTGGAGCGGCCCGGCAGCGCTGTCACTGTTTGCCCATGCCCTGGCTCCGGTAGCGGAACTGCCGGTGCTGGAAATACTGGGTGCCAAGCATTATGTTGCCGACCTGACGCTGGGTCTGGGCAAGGTCGAGTTTGATTATCTGGTCTGACACAGGAGAAGCCCCATGAAACTGCAAGGAAAAGTTGCCCTGATTACCGGCGCCGCCAGCGGCATCGGCCGCGCCATTGCCGAAACCTATGCCCGTGAAGGCGCGGCGGTGGCCATCGCCGACATCAATCTGGCAGCGGCCCAGGCCACGGCCAGTGAAATCGAAGCGGCTGGAGGCAAAGCCATGGGCGTAGCCATGGATGTCACCAACGAGGAAGCCGTCATCGCCGGCACCCAGGCGGTAGTGGATGCCTTTGGCCAGCTGGATATCCTGATTTCCAATGCCGGCATCCAGATCATCAGCCCGCTGGTCGACTTCAGCTTTGCCGACTGGAAAAAAATGCAGGCCATCCATGTGGACGGTGCCTTCCTCACCACCCGCGCCGCCCTGCCCCACATGTATAAGGACAAGCGCGGTGGCACCGTCATCTACATGGGTTCGGTGCACTCGCATGAAGGGTCCAAGCTGAAATCCGCCTATGTTGCGGCCAAGCACGCGCTGCTGGGCTTAAGCAAGGTGCTGGCCAAGGAAGGGGCTGAGTTCAATGTCCGTTCGCATGTGATCTGCCCTGGTTTTGTGCGCACCCCGCTGGTGGAAAAGCAGATTCCTGAACAGGCCAAGACACTGGGCATCAGCGAAGAGGACGTCATCAAGCACGTGATGCTGGGCGACACGGTGGATGGCGTGTTCACCACGGTGGACGATATCGCCCAGACGGCGCTGTTCCTGGCAGCCTTCCCCAGCGCCGCACTGACCGGCCAGTCGGTGGTGGTCAGCCACGGCTGGTATATGCAATAAGCGGTAATGCATGGGCCGCCAGCGCCATGGCAAGGGCGCGACAGGCGGCCCCCTCCTTTCGCAGACCAGCAACAAGCGCACAGGAATGTGCAAACGGAGTATTGCATGAGCGTTGGCTATGATCCGCAACACCACCTTTATCACAGCGCCAGCCTGCCGGCCGGCCATCAATACCATGTCGTCGCCCTGCTGCTGCAGGGCGGTGGCGCGCTGGGTTCCTACCAGCCCGGGGTGTATCAGGGACTGGCCGAAGCCGAACTACACCCCAACTGGGTGGCCGGCATTTCCATTGGCGCACTGAACGCCGCCATCATTGCCGGCAATCCACCCAATAAACGTGTCGACCAATTGCGCCGCTTCTGGGAAACCATCTGCCAGCCGCCGCTGCTGCCCGCCACCCCGCTCAACCAGCTGGATACCAGCCGCTGGCCAGACCCGCTACAGCACATGCTGGCCGGCTGGGAAGCCTGGCGCTCGATGCTGGAAGGGCAAAACGGCTTTTACCGGCCGCGCCTGCCCTGGGCCTTGCAACAGGCCAGCAAGCCATCCGAGATCAGTTTTTACGATACCAGCCCGCTCAAGCAAACGCTGGAACAGCTGGCTGACTTCGACCGTATCAATGACAGCCGTCAGATGCGGGTATCGGTTGGAGCAGTCAATGTCCGCAGCGGCAATTTCGTCTATTTCGACAATACCCGGCAAAAGCTGCGACCGGAGCACTTCATTGCCTCGGGAGCCTTGCCGCCCGGCTTTCCGGCAGTGGAAATCGACGGCGAGTTCTACTGGGATGGTGGCGTGGTGTCCAATACGCCGCTAAGCCAGCTGATCAGCAAGGAAAACCGCCACAACACCCTGGCCTTCCAGGTGGACCTGTGGAGTGCACGCGGCAACTTGCCCGGCAATATGAAAGAAGTGGCGATGCGGCAAAAGGACATCCAGTATTCCAGCCGCACGCGCATGGTGACCGATGTGCTGCGCCAGGAATTACAGTACCGCGAACTGCTATCTGAGTTGATGACACTGGTTCCGGAGAGCGAACATGGCTCGCCTGCCTATCTGGCCGCCCGGCACGCCGCCAACTGCCAGCGCCTGAACGTGGTGCATCTGATCTATCAGGACAAGATTTACGATGATCACTACAAGGACTACCAGTTTGGCCTGCAAACCATGCGCCAGCATTGGCATAGCGGCTATCAGGACATACGCAACAGCCTGCGCCGTCCCGGCTGGCTGAACATGCCCAGCGCCGAGCAGCCTTTTGTCAGCCACGATATTCACCGCTGACACATCTGGCAGAAAAAACAAAAGCCGCTCCCCCGAGGAACGGCTTTTTATTGCCCTGATGGCATTGCGTTATAAGGGAAACAGCCCGGTCGACAGATAGCGGTCGCCACGGTCACACACAATGGACACGATGACCGCGTTTTCCAGTTGCTGGTTCAATCGCAGCGCCACCGCCAATGCGCCACCGGAGGACGGCCCGGCCAGAATGCCTTCTTCTCGCGCCAGCCGGCGCGCGGTCTCTTCCGCCTCTTGCTGTGATACATGAATCAGCTGATCGATACGGCTAAAGTCGCAGATCTTGGGCAAGTACTCGTCTTCCCATTTGCGAATGCCGGGAATCTGGCTACCGGTTTCCGGCTGTACCCCGATGATCTGGATGGCCGGGTTCTGCTCCTTCAGATAGCGGCTATTGCCCATGATGGTGCCAGTGGTCCCCATGCTGGAAACAAAATGGGTGACCCGGCCCTGGGTGTCCGCCCAGATTTCCGGCCCGGTACTTTCGTAGTGCGCCAGCGGGTTATCCGGGTTGGCAAACTGGTCGAGAATCACTCCCAGCCCGGCACGCTGCATGCGGTGGGCTTCGTCGATGGCACCCGGCATGGAGGTTTCTTTCGGGGTCAGAATCACCTCGGCACCATAGGCGCGCATGGTTTGCACGCGCTCGGCACTGGAGCCTTCCGGCATCAGCAAGATCATCTTGTAGCCCATCATCGCCGCTGCCATGGCCAGCGCAATGCCGGTATTGCCACTGGTCGGCTCAATCAGGGTGTCGCCCGGTTTGATGTCGCCACGCGCTTCGGCGCGGCGGATCATCGACAGCGCAGGGCGGTCCTTGACCGAACCGGCCGGATTATTGCCTTCCAGCTTGAGCAGCACCACATTGCTGCTGTCCCCCGGCATGCGCTTGAGCCGAACCAGCGGCGTATGGCCGACGAAGTCTTCCAGATACTTGTACACGAGTGAGTCTCCTTGGCAGAGCGCCATTATACGACCTGGTGCTAAGAGGCAGTCGAACCGTTATTTCTAATCAAATAACCAAGCGGCAACTGGCTGGCAATAAAAAAGCCGCCAGCACTAAGGCATGGCGGCTGGTGCAGGTGGCAAGCGGCTTAACGGCTGATCAGCCAGTCGACATAACGATCCACTCCCTGCTCCACCGTCAGCATCGGTGCGCTGTAGCCGACATCGCGCAGCTTGCCGATATCAGCCTGGGTAAAGCTCTGGTACTTGCCCTTGAGCGCCTCGGGGAATTCGATGTACTCGATGATGCCCTGGGCCACCAGCTCGTCCAGGCTCAGTGCCGGCTTGCCTTCGTGGCGACGGCAGGCATTGACGGTGGATACCGCCACATCATTGAAGGGCTGGGCACGGCCGGAACCCAGATTGAAAATGCCGCTCTTGCCCGGATTGTCCAGGAAGTACAGATTGACCTTGACCACGTCTTCCACCGAGACAAAATCGCGGCTTTGCATGCCATTGCCCCAGCCATCGTTGCTGCCGAACAGCTTGACCTTGCCGTGTTCACGGTACTGGTTGAAGTTGTGGAAGGCTACTGAAGCCATGCGGCCCTTGTGCTGTTCCTGCGGGCCATAAACATTGAAGTAGCGGAAACCAACGGCCTGGGCAGACAGGCCTTCCTTCATGCGCTGTCTCAGCACCTGGTCGAACAGGAATTTGGAATAACCGTAGACGTTGAGCGGGCCTTCGTACTGGCGCTCTTCCTTGAAGATAGTGCCCTTGCCATAAGTAGCCGCGCTGGAGGCAAACAGGAACTGGATTTCCTCGTGCTGGCAGTAATCGAACAAGGCCAGGGTGTACTGATAGTTGTTATCCATCATGTACTTGCCGTCGTGGTTCATGGTGTCGGAGCAGGCACCCTGATGCAGGATGGCGCTGATCTCACCCTCGAACTCGCCTTCCAGCAGCAGATTCAGAAAATCGTGCTTGTCCAGATAGTGGGCGATTTCACAGTCGACCAGATTGCGGAATTTGTCACCGGAGGTGAGGTTGTCCACGGCAATGATGTCAGTGATGCCGCGCGCATTCAGCGCCTTGACGATATTGGAACCGATAAAGCCGGCAGCGCCGGTAACCACGATAGTCATGATTCATCCTTTTTCTGTTTGCAGTCGGCAGGGCTGAACCCTGACACCGGCTGCATGATGCGGTGTAGCGCAGTTCAGCTGGCAAACAGCTCCTGCTGGGTACAAACGGCGGTACCCAGCTTGCCCACCACGATGCCAGCAGCAGCATTGGCCAGACTCATGGCCAGCGGCAACGACAACCCCGCCGCCAGAGCCAGACCCATGGTGCCGATGACGGTATCACCCGCACCGGACACGTCGTATACCTCGCGGGCGAAGGTGGGCTGATGCAAAGCGCCTTCGGCACGGAACAGGGTCATGCCCTCTTCGCTACGGGTAACCAGCAGGGCATCCAGCTGCAGTTCGGCACGCAGCGCCTGGGCCTTGGCGATCAGCTGTTCTTCGTTTTGCCAGCTGCCGGCCACCTCTTTGAACTCGCTGCGGTTCGGTGTCAGCAGAGTGGCACCAGCATACTTGGCATAATCATCGCCCTTGGGGTCGATCAGCACCGGTTTGCCCGCGGCACGCGCCAGTTCGATCATGCGTGTCACATGGGTGAGGCCACCCTTGCCATAGTCGGAAAGAATGACCACATCGTGCTCGGCCAGTACGGCCTGGTATTGTTCCAGCTTGTCTGCCAGGATTTCGCGGCTGGGTGCATCTTCGAAATCCAGCCGGATCAATTGCTGCTGCCGCGCCACCACACGCAGCTTGATGGTGGTGGAAATGGCAGCATCACGCTTGAGCAAGGTGGTGATGCCGTCTTCCAGCATCAGTCGCTCCAGTGCAGTGGCTGCTTCGTCATCGCCCACCACCGACAGGATGGAGGCTTTGCCTCCCAGACTGGCGATATTGCGCGCCACATTGGCCGCGCCGCCGGCGCGTTCTTCCATGCGACCGATACGGGCTACCGGCACCGGTGCTTCCGGTGAAATGCGCGAGACATCACCAAACCAGTAACGGTCCAGCATCACGTCCCCCACCACCAGCACACGAGCACGGGCCAGATCTGCGCTCAGCGCGGCGCGGTCCAACCCCAGTTCTTGCAACAGATTCATACGGTTCTAGCGTCCTATCGCCTGATAGTCGAAACCCAGCTCGCGCAGCCAGGCCGGATCATACATATTGCGGCCATCCAGAATCACCGGATGCTTGAGGCTGGCCTTGATGGCGTCAAAGTCCGGCGCCCGGAACATCTTCCACTCGGTGACCACCAGCAAGGCATCCGCCCCTTGCAGGGCAGCCATCATGTCGTCGGCAAAGCGCAAGCCCGGCAGATCACCCATGACGCGGCGTGCTTCGTCGGCGGCAACCGGATCATAAGCGGCAACCGTAGCGCCACGGCGGGTCAGTTCGGCGACGATGACGCGGCTGGAGGCTTCACGCATATCGTCGGTATTCGGCTTGAAGGCCAGCCCCCACAAGGCAAAATGGTGACCGCTGAGATCCTCGCCAAAGCGCTTGACCAGCTTGTCCACCAGCCGGCGCTTTTGCGCTTCGTTGGCCTCTTCCACTGCCGTCAGCACGCGCATGGCGTGGCCTTGCTCGCGACCACTGGCCACCAGCGCCTTGACGTCTTTCGGGAAGCAGGAGCCGCCATAGCCGGCCCCCGGGTACAGGAAGTGGTAGCCGATGCGCGGATCAGAGCCAATACCGCGCCGCACCAGCTCGATATCGGCACCGAGATCTTCCGCCAGATTGGCCAGCTCGTTCATGAAGGAAATACGGGTAGCCAGCATGGCGTTGGCAGCGTACTTGGTCAGCTCGGCCGAGCGCACATCCATGAACAGGATACGGTCGTGATTACGCTGGAACGGTGCGTACAGGCGGCGCATCAGCTCGATGGCTCGTTCATCCTCGGCACCGACCACGATGCGGTCGGGCTTCATGAAGTCCTCGATGGCCGCGCCTTCCTTCAGGAACTCGGGGTTGGACACCACGCTATAAGCAATGTCGGCACCGCGTTCCGCCAGGGTGGCGGCGATCTGCGCCTTGACCTTGTCGGCCGTGCCGACCGGTACGGTGGACTTATCCACCACCACCTTGGGCTCGCTCATGTAGAGGCCGATATTGCGCGCAGCGGCCAGCACGTATTGCAGGTCGGCGGAGCCATCTTCGTCCGGCGGGGTGCCTACGGCGATGAACTGCACTTCACCAAAGGCCACGGCGGCGGGGATGTCTGTGGTAAAGGACAGACGGCCGGCCTCGACATTACGCCGCACCATGTCGTCCAGACCGGGTTCGTAAATGGGAATGCCGCCTTGCTGGAGGGTAGCAATCTTGGCCGGGTCCACATCCAGACACAGCACATGGTTGCCCACTTCGGCAAGGCAGGTACCGGTCACCAGACCGACATAGCCGGAACCGACAACGGTAATTTTCATGCCTGCTCTGCCCGGTAAAGCGCGATATCGCGGTTGATCTTGTGCAGCACATCCAGCGGCACATCGGCGCGGGTGATAGGGCGACCGATCACCAGATAATCGGCACCGGCCTCCAGTGCTGCCACCGGGGTCATCACCCGGCGCTGATCATCGGCAGCGCTATCTGCCAGGCGGATGCCCGGCGTAACCAGCTGGAATTCCTTACCCAGCGCGGCCTTGAGCATCGGCGCTTCCTGTGCCGAGCACACCACACCATCCAGGCCACAGTCGCGGGTCAGGGTAGCCAGCCGCAATACATGCTCCTGCGGCGAGGCGGTGATGCCGATTTCCGCCAGATCGGCCGCTTCCATGCTGGTGAGCACGGTGACAGCAATCAACAGCGGACGCTGACTGTATTGCGCCAGCCCTTCGCGCGCCGCTTCCATCATGCGGCGGCCACCGGAGGCATGCACATTCACCATCCATACCCCGGCCTCGGCAGCAGCCTTGCAGGCATGGGCCACGGTGTTGGGAATGTCATGGAATTTCAGATCAAGAAATACCTGAAAGCCTCGCGCGGCAAGGCTTTCCACCAGGCCACGCCCGGTCGAGGTAAACAATTCCTTGCCCACTTTGAGCCGGCACTGCTGCGGATCGAGGCGGGCTGCAAATTCGAGAGCCGACGGCGCATCGGCAAAATCCAGCGCCACGACGACAGGAGATGCCGGTTGCAGGTCCTGACCGGCGGCAATTAGCGGATTCATGTCTTCTCCTGAATACGATCAATGAGTTTCCGAGCGGTTGGGCGTAAAGCTTTCCCACTCGCCGCAGGCGGGGCAATGCCAGAAGAAGGCCCGCGAGCGGAAATTGCAACACTTGCAGCGGTGCACCGTCAGGCGCGCCGCGTGTTTCTGGATCAGGGCACGGGCCACTTCGGCATCCATGCGCCCTTCTGGCGACAGCTCGTCCATCTGCGCTTCGATCAGGCGGTAAACGCCCATCAGATTAGGACGGGCATGTACCGACTGGCGAGCTACTTCCAACGCCCGCTCCTCGCCCTCGTAGGCCGACAGTTTCTGATACAGCAGGTCGGTCAGCTCGAGTTGCGGGAAAGTCTTCTGGTAGCCCTGCAGCAGGGCAATACCTTCCTGCGGCTTGTCCAGTTTCTCGTAGGCGTCGAACAAGCGTTCTGCCGCCATCGACAAGTATTCGTAATTCTGTTTCTCGATGTTTTGCCATGCCGCAATCGCCGCCTCGATTTTGCCTTCGGCAAATTCGATATCGCCCAGAATCAGACTGGCACGCACACATTTGCGATTGGCCTGCATGGCTTCGGCCACCAGGGTGCGGGCCGCCGGATAATTGGAGCGGTACAGCTCGCCCTGCGCCAGTTCGCAGAAAAACTGCGCCACTTCGTGCTGAAACGAGTGGGCATCGCTGCGCAGTTCCTTGGCGGTTTCAATGGCTTTTTTCCAGTCACGATCCTGCTGGTAGATATCCAGCAACTGGCGTCGCGCTGCCAGTGCCATATTGCCGCCCAACAGTTTCAGCAAGATTTCTTCGGCCCTATCCACCAGACCGGCCTTGCGGAAATCCTGCGCCAGCTCGTTGCGCACGATGTCGCGCTGTTCGGCAGGCAGGTCGGACGATTCCAGCATGCGCTGATGCAGACGAATGGCACGATCATTCTCGCCACGCTTGCGATACAGCTTGCCCAGGGTCAGTTGCAGTTCCGGTGCGGAACCCTGCTGGCGCGATACCTCGGCCAAAGCACGCGCCGCGATGTCGGTCTTGTCATCCACGAGAGCATCCAGACCACGGAAAAAGCCGGTGGGCACCGACTTGGCCTGCTTCAATACGGTACGCATGTCAACCCGCGCTGCCAGCCAGCCCAGACCGAAGAAGGCCGGGAATAACAGCAGCCACCACAAATCCAGTTCCAAAGAATGCTTCCTTCAAGGAGAGTAAGAGGCCGACCCCGCGCGCATGGCAGCAGGGTCTGAACGGAGCAGGCCTAGTCGGCCAGTGCGTCGCTGGGATCGACGGCGACCTTGCTGCTGGGCGGACGGTTGCGCAATTCCTTCTTGAGCTGGGACAGCTCCTTGCGCATGCGCAGATAGTAGGAGAAGGTGGCCAGCAATCCGACAGCAGCGCCTGCAACAAAGAACACCAGCAGGAAGACAATCAGCGGTGCCGACCAGGACTGGCCGAAGAACAGCTTGAACTCGACCATGTGGCTGTTTTGCACGGTGACGGCAATCAGGAAAACCAGCAGGGCCAATTCGATGATACGCACGATGTAGCGCATGCTCTTTACTCGGAGAGGGTTACCGGAGTGCAAGTTTAAACGATAGTGTGCTGCAACCCAAGCAAGAGGAGGGTCAAACAAAGAAAAAGCGCCGCAAAAGCGGCGCTTTGATTTGGCTTGCTAGACCGGGATTCGCGGCAATCAGGCCTGGGTCTGCTCCAAGAGGGACAGATCCACCCGTTCGCGCAATTCCTTGCCGGCCTTGAAATGCGGCACATATTTCTCAGGAACCGAGACACTGCTACCTGATTTCGGGTTACGGCCCACACGGGGCGGACGGTAGTTCAGGTCGAAGCTACCGAAGCCGCGGATTTCAATGCGGCTACCCTGTGCCAGGTTGCTGGCCATCGCATCCAGAATGGTTTTGACAGCCAGCTCAGCATCTTTGTAGACCAACTGAGAATTGCGCTCGGCAAGACGTTCTGCCAGCCGCGCGATCAGCTCAGACTTGGTCATGATGCAATTACTCGTTGGAGCCGGACAGCTTGGCCTTCAACAGAGCACCCAGGTTGGTAGTACCAGCCGAAGCGCTGTCAACCGACAGGTTCTTCATGGCGGTGCTGTCTTCCTGAGCATCCTTGGCCTTGATGGACAGGCTGATATTGCGGGACTTGCGATCCACGGCAATGATCACGGCTTCCACTTCTTCGCCATCCTTCAGCAGGGTACGGGCATCTTCCACACGGTCGCGGGACAGCTCGGAAGCACGCAGGTAGCCTTCAACGTCCATGTCCAGGGAGATAACTGCACCCTTGGCATCAACAGCCTTCACGGTACCCTTGACCAGAGCGCCCTTGTCGTTCATGGCAACGTAGTTGTTGAACGGATCACCTTCCAGTTGCTTGATGCCCAGGGAGATGCGTTCTTTTTCCACGTCGATGGACAGAACAACGGCTTCAACCTCGTCACCCTTCTTGAACTTGCGCACGGCATCTTCGCCGGTTTCGTTCCAGGACAGGTCGGACAGGTGAACCAGGCCGTCGATACCGCCCGGCAGGCCAACGAACACACCGAAGTCGGTGATCGACTTGATGGCGCCCTTCAGCTTGTCACCCTTGTGGAAGTTGTCGGCAAACTCGTTCCACGGGTTAGCCAGGCACTGCTTCATGCCCAGGGAGATACGACGACGGTCTTCGTCGATTTCCAGGATCATGACTTCAACTTCGTCACCAACCTGAACTACCTTGGACGGGTGTACGTTCTTGTTGGTCCAGTCCATTTCGGACACGTGTACCAGACCTTCGATGCCTTGTTCGATTTCAACAAATGCGCCGTAGTCGGTCAGGTTGGTTACCTTGCCGAACAGACGGGTGCTGGCCGGGTAGCGACGGGACAGACCAACCCACGGATCTTCGCCCAGTTGCTTCAGGCCCAGGGATACACGGTTCTTCTCTTGGTCGAACTTCAGGACCTTGGCTTCTACTTCGTCGCCAACAGCCAGAACTTCGGACGGGTGCTTCACACGACGCCATGCCAGGTCGGTGATGTGCAGCAGGCCGTCGATGCCGCCCAGGTCAACAAACGCACCGTAGTCGGTGATGTTCTTGACGATACCCTTGATAACGGCGCCCTCTTTCAGGGTTTCCAGCAGAGCCTTGCGCTCTTCGCCCAGGGTTTCTTCCAGAACGGAACGACGCGAAACAACCACGTTGTTACGCTTGCGGTCCAGCTTGATAACCTTGAATTCGATGTTCTTGTTTTCGTACGGGGTGGTGTCTTTCACCGGGCGTACGTCAACCAGGGAACCCGGCAGGAAGGCGCGGATGCCGTTGACCATAACGGTCAGGCCACCCTTGACCTTGCCAGAGATCAGGCCGGACAGGATCTTGCCGGTTTCCAGCGCTTCTTCCAGCTCAACCCATGCAGCCAGACGCTTGGCTTTTTCACGGGACAGCTTGGTTTCGCCAAAGCCGTTTTCCAGCGCGTCGATGGCAACAGTCACGAAGTCGCCGATGGCAACTTCAACAACGCCTTCGTCGTTCTTGAATTCTTCGGCCGGAATCAGGGATTCGGATTTCAGGCCGGCATTTACAGTTACGAAGTTGGAATCAACTGCAACGACTTCAGCAGTGATCACCTCGCCCACGCGCATGTCGTGAAGGGTCAGGCTTTCTTCGAACAGCTGGGCAAAGTTTTCCATGGAGAGGGTAGTCATCAAGCTTACTCTCGGTGCACACCTTGCGGCGTGCGGGGTTAGGGTTGAACACAGGGCGCCTCTTGCAGTGCAGCAAGGATTGCCCCTTAAAAAATCATATGCCGGAGGCCTGGGACTGCCCGAAGCAGCGGAGTACCGTTTCGACCGCCTGGTCGATGGTGAGCTCCGTGGTGTCGAGCAGAAAGGCGTCCGGCTCTTGGCGCAGCGGCGCTACCGCCCGGGCCGCATCGCGCGTGTCCCGATCGATAATGTCCTGCAGAATCCGTGGGAGGTTAGCAGATTCCCCCTTGCCGATCAACTGCTTATGGCGGCGCGCTGCACGTTCATCGGCACTGGCGGTCAAAAAAATCTTGGTCGCAGCCTGCGGAAACACCACCGAACCCATGTCGCGGCCATCGGTCACCAGGCCTGGAAGCACGGCAAAATCACGCTGTCGCTGCAAAAGCGCGGCACGCACTGCGGGCAGAGCTGCCACTTTCGATGCGCCAATACCGATTTCTTCCGCCCGGATGTCTTCACTGACATCGTTGCCATCCAGCCACACCCGCCCCTGCTCGAAAGCCGCCGGCAAGGTAGTCGCCAGTGCGGCCAGCGGCAGTTCGGCATCCCATGCCACGTCCAGCTTGCGCGCATGCAAGGCGAGCAGGCGGTAGAGTGAGCCAGAGTCGAGATAATGAAAACCCAGGCGCTGGGCAACGATGGCGGCGACAGTACCCTTGCCGGAAGCGGAAGGGCCGTCGATGGTGATAACGGGAACTGACATGGGCTTGACTTGCATCCTGTAGCACACGACGACGGGCTGATCCGTCGCCAAACCGTTGATTTTAACGCAGCCGCTGAACGGCAGGAACGGCTTTGGCGGGATTTTCTGGCGCAACGCAGCAAACAAAGCGGCAAGACGACAATATTGTAGTTTGCACGTTACCCCGCTGGCCTTTACAGTGATAGGCCGCAACGCCCGCCAGCCCTGCCTGCCGCAGGCTGTGCCCGCGTGATGACAATACCCGGACAATTCACGACACCTACAGAGACTCGACGCAACGCCATGGAACAGCTCCGCCTTACTCCGACTCCGCACCTTGCCGGCACCATCAAGCTGCCCGGTTCCAAAAGCATTTCCAATCGCACCCTGCTGCTGGCTGCGCTGTCCAGCGGCACCACGCTGGTACGCGACCTGCTGGATTCGGATGACATCCGTCACATGCTGGCCGCACTGGGCCTGCTAGGCGTAAGCGTTGAACAGCTGGGCAATAGCCGTGACTTCCGGGTACAAGGCGTGGGTGGCGAGTTTCCGGTCAAGAGCGCCGACCTGTTCCTGGGCAATGCCGGCACCGCTTTTCGCCCACTGACCGCTGCATTGGCGCTGATGCAGGGTCATTACCAGTTGTCTGGCGTGGCGCGCATGCATGAGCGGCCGATTGGCGATCTGGTGGATGCCTTGCGTGCGGCCGGCGCAGAGATCAGTTACCGGGGCAATCCGGGCTACCCGCCACTGGCCATCGGCCCGGCCAGCTTGCGCGCTGGCGAGGTGATTCCGGTCAAGGGCAATGTCTCCAGCCAGTTCCTGACTGCCTTGCTGATGGCGCTGCCACTGACCGGTGAAACCGTCACCATTGAAGTGGTCGGCGAGCTGATTTCCAAACCCTATATAGAGATAACGCTCAACCTGATGGCACGTTTCGGCGTACAGGTAGAGCGACAGGGCTGGCAGCGTTTCGTCATTCCGGGTGGCCAGCACTATATTTCGCCAGGCGAAGTCCATGTTGAAGGCGATGCCTCCAGCGCCTCTTATTTCCTCGCCGCCGGCGCACTGGCTGGTGGTCCGGTACGGGTGGAGGGCGTGGGCAACAACAGCATTCAGGGCGATGTGAAATTTGCCGACACCCTGCGCCAGATGGGTGTGGCCATCACCATGGGGGACAACTGGATCGAAGCCTCTGCCAGCGGCAAGCTCAAGGCGATTGATGTGGACCTGAACCACATCCCGGATGCCGCCATGACCATTGCCGTGGCTGCCCTGGCAGCCGACGGCACCACCACCCTGCGCAATATCGAAAGCTGGCGCGTCAAGGAAACCGACCGCCTGTCGGCCATGGCCACCGAACTGCGCAAGGTTGGTGCCACCGTGGAGGAAGGCCAGGACTACATCCGCATCACCCCGCCCGAACAGCTGCTGGCCGATGCCGAGATCGACACCTACGACGATCACCGCATGGCCATGTGTTTCTCGCTGGTTTCCCTGCTGGGGGTGCCGGTGGTCATCAATGACCCCAAGTGCGTGGCCAAGACGTTCCCGGACTATTTCGAGGTGCTGGCCACCCTGACTGCCTGATACCGGTCATTGCTCCACCCATCATCACGCCCGCAATAGCGGGCGTTTTTCATTTACACAGCATAATCTTCTTGCCAAGCACTGCCAGATAAAACCACAATATCTGGCAATACAATCAAATAACATCACCACATAATGACAAACCTCTATCACTTGCGCCGTGATTTCATGCAGCGCTTTGACCTACCCGTACCCCAGCACCCCGGGCTTTATCCAGACGCGCTACCCATGTGGGAAAACATGCTGCAAGAAGAGATGGCCGAACTCCTGCATGCGCTACAAGAATTCAAGCAACTGGAAAACTGCGACCCCGTCGAAAAAGTGCGCCGCATGGCGGAGCTGACTGCCGAAGGTGTGGATGTACTGAATGTGCTGACCGGCCTGCTGCTGTCGCAAGGCATGCCGCTGGAAGCCATGACCGAGGCCATTCATCAGGCCAATCTGCGCAAGCAGGTAGCTGGTCAAGTGCGACGGCGTGCCGATGGCAAGGTACTGAAACCGGCAGGCTGGCAGCCGGCTGACAAATGTGGCGTCATTCGCGCTGCCTTGCACCATGACAAGAGCACGGCGCAAGATTAAGTCTGGTTTAATACTCTCTGGCTATGATGCGGCCAGATCAAACCGGACATTCCCGACGCGGAAGGGACCATCATGCTGAAAAATTCACAACACAGTTACGGCCGTCTGGCCCGTGCCTTTCACTGGCTGGGCGCACTGGCAGTCATCGCGGCGCTGGCCTTTATCGAATTCAAGGACATCGCGCCCAAGGGCAGTCCACTGCGTGACTTGCTGAAATCCGGCCATTTCCAGGCTGGCGTCATCGTCTTGCTGCTGGTGCTGCCGCGCCTGTTGTGGCGACTGGCCAACCGGATGCCGGACATCACCCCGGCGCCGCAACCGGCTGCCATGCTGCTGGCGCATGCTGCGCACTGGCTGTTGTATGGCCTGATGATCGCCCTGCCGCTGCTGGGCATTGCCATCGTGCAGGGCAATGGCAAGGATGTGGTGTTGCTGGGCAGCACGCTGCCGGTCTTGTTCAACATCGGCAAGGAAACCGCCCACAACCTCAAGGACATTCACGAAGCGCTGGGCAATCTGCTGCTGTGGCTGGCCATCTTCCATGCCGCTGCCGCGGTATGGCATCACCACTTCGTCAAGGATGACACCCTCACCCGCCTGACCGGGCCGCTGCGTCCCTGAACGATGCCACCCTACCAAACCCGGCCATGCCGGGTTTTTTATTGCCTGCGCTCTCAACGCAAATCGCGCTGCCACAGCGACAACAACAGGGCCAGGCCGGCCAGTGCCGCCAACGACAGCAAGGCATGGTCACAGGCAATCAACACCGTCTGCTGGGTGACTTGCGCGGATAGACGCGCCAGACTCGCCGCATCCACCCCTTCCCCCCACTGCCGCAGCGTCACCCCATCCAGTCGGCCCAGCAGCGCCAGCCGCGCCTCCGCCTCGCCAGCTTGCAGCTGCAGCGTAGCCAGGCCGGTTCCCAGCGCACCAGCCAGTTCACGCATGATGTTTTTCAGTTGATAGGCATGGGCGAAGTCTTCGACCTGCACCTCGGCATACGTCATGGCCGCAATCTGCAAGACCGACAATACCGGCACCAGCCCATGCAGCAGAATCGCCGGCAACAAGCTGGCCAGCGCCGCCCCCGGCATGGCCGCTCCGGCCAGCCACAGACAACACAACGCCAGCAAGGCAAAGCCGATGGCCAGCACATGGTGACGCCGCGTCAGCCAGCGGCTGGCATACAGATAGGCCAGCGCCATCGCTACCGTCACCATGCTGCCCATGCTCATGGCCCAGCCGGTAGTGACAAAATCAAAGCCCAGCCCGCGCTGCAGCAAGCTAGACAAAAGGTAGGACCAGATACCATTGCACAGGTAATACAGGACATAGAAAGCCAGCCCCATCAGATAGCGGCGGCGCAATAGCGCATGCAGTTGCAACCAGGGATCGGGATGGGTGTGACTGCGCCGCCAGGCCAGCCCCAGCAACAGTGCACCACCCAGCAAGGCCAGCCACATGCCGGGGCGGGCCGCAAAGCGCAAAAAGCGCAAATCCTCCAGCGTATGCAGCACCAGCAAAGCACCCAGCCCCACGGCCGCCACCGCCACCCAATCCAGCTCGCCAGCCTGGGCACGGGTGGGCGCACCGGCATGGCGCGGATAGCTCAGCTGCACCAGCAACAGTAATACCGGCACAAACGCCGCCTGCAACCAGAAAATGGCCTGCCAGCCCCAGTCCTCCACTAACAGGGCTGACAACCACGGCGATATACCGGACAGGGAAAACAGGCCTAACAAAAAGCCATACATCAACGGCTTGCGTTCCTTCGGCTGCGCCACCAACTGCAGCAGAATGCGTGAGGCGGTAAACAGCCCGCCGCCGCCCAAACCCTGCAACAGCCGCGCCAGCGCCAGACTGGTGATGTCCTCGGCCAGGGCACAGCCCACACTGCCGGCCATGAACAGCAGCAAAGCCCACTGGGTGTAGCGGCGATAGCTGATCAGCGTGGCAAAGCGCCCCAGCAGCAGATTGACCAGCACTGCCCCCACGGCAAAGCTGGTCAGCGCCCACAGATACTCCTGCGGCGCGGCAGCCACCCCGCCCTGAATGGCAGCGCCGGCCACCCCCATCATGCTGACCGCGACAAAGTCAGCCCCGGTGACCAGACCCAGCGTCAGGCCGAACAATCTCACCTGCCAGGGGCGGCACTCGGGGTGGGCTTGCAATAACACGGGATAGGCATTCATTCGGCTAGGCGCTTTGAGCTGGGATGGATCACGCTGACTATAAAGACCATGGTATTTTGAATAAACCGTCTAAATTGAAATGATTATTCAATGTCACGTACAAACGACTGGAATGACTGGTATCTGTTTAATTGCGTGGCGCAGCTGGGCAGCTTCAGCCGGGCGGCCGAACGACTGCAACTGCCGAAATCGACAGTCAGCACCAGTCTGGCCCGCCTGGAACAAAAGCTGGGTAGCCGTTTGCTGGAACGCAGCACCCGCCGTCTGCGCCTGACTGAAGCTGGCTTTCGTTTGCTGGCAGAAATCAGCCCCTTGTTTGCCAGGCTGGAAGATGTAGCCGACCACTTGCAAGGCCAGACCGAAGCACCACTCAGCGGCACGCTGCGCATTGCCGCGCCATACGAATTCGCCAGCCTGCATCTGAGTCCGGTGCTGTGCGACATCATGCAGGCACATCCGGGCCTGCATATCGAGGTGGACGTCATCAGCAATCAGACCGACCCACTGAGCAGCGGACATGACCTGAGCTTTGTCATGACCAGCCAGCCCTTGCCCGACTCAAGTCAACTGGGCAAGCGCTTGTACACCCTGCAGCAGGGCCTGTTTGCGGCACCGTCCTTGCTGGCTGAACGCGGTCAGCCGCAACATCCATCAGCACTGGAGGCCTGGCCGCTGCTGGGCGCGGCCAGCGCCCTGCCCTGGCGCTTGCAACATGCCGATGGCAGGCAGTACGCACTGCAACAGGACTTGCACCTGCAAACAGCCAATGCCGGGCTGCGATTGCAAGCCGCCATTGCCGGACGCGGGGTGTGCCTGGTGTCCTGCAATTTTTCCGCTACGGCGCTGGCGGCCGGACAGCTGCAACGCATCCTCACCGACTGGACACTGCCCCCGCTGAAAACCTATGCGCTGGTGCCCAATCGCAGCTTGCTGCCCACCAAGACCCGACTGTTGCTCGATGGGCTGGAACAGCATTTTGCCGCAACAGAACGGCAAGCCGTTCAAGCCGGCAGCCGGTGACGGCAAGAAAAAAGGACGTCTCCCGACGTCCTCCGTGGCGGTAGATGCGGCCTGCAATCAGCGCGGCGCACCATCCTGCCCGGCATCCGCCGCCATGGTGTACGCGGTCGAACCACGGGCAATCAGCCGCCCGGACAGCACCACCTTGCGTGCGCTGCGTGCCGGGTCTTCCAGCCGTTCCAGCAGCATTTTCATGGCGGTGCGGCCGATGTCGTACACCGGCTGCTCGATTACCGTCAGGCCGGGGCCGGCCAGCTCGGTCCAGTTGTCATTGTCAAAACCGGCCAGCGCCAGCTGTTGCGGAATGGCAATGCCAGCGGCACGGGCGCCGCGCAACATGCCCAGCAGCACCAGGCCATTGCTGGCGATCAGCGCCTGCGGCACGGCAGGCTCGGCCAGCCAGGCGCGCATGGCCTGCTCGGCGGCCTCCGGCGTGGGGGCAATAAAGCGCGCTTCGGCCTGCAAACCATGCCGCTGCATGGCTGCCAGCACCCCGGCATGGCGCTCGGCCCCGGTGGTACTGGTATTGCCAAACAAACCACCAATACGCTGATAGCCCTGCGCCAGCAGATGCTCCACCAGCAGGCTGGCCGCCTCGGCATTGTCCAGCACCACGGCATCCGCCTGTCCGGGTGGGGCGGCGCGATCGATCAGCACTACCGGAAAGCCCAGTTGCTGCGGGTCCAGCTTCTGCGCCGTGGCACGGGTGGGGGCAAAAATCACCCCGGTTACCCGCTCCTCCTGCATCAGCCGCAGATACATGGCTTCTTTTTGCGGGTTCTCGTCGGTATTGCACAGGATGACGCGCATGCCCACCGCGTAGGCCGCGTCTTCCACGGCACGGCTGACCGCGGTAAAGAAGGGGTTGCGGATGTCCGACACAATCAGCCCGATGGTGTGGCTGTGCTGCGAGCGCAGCCGTCGCGCCGACAGATTGGGCAGATAGCCGGTGGCGGCCACGGCGGCTTCCACCTTCTTGCGCAGTTCATCGCTGACCGGGCCATCGCCCAGCGCACGTGACACCGTGGCTACCGAAACACCTGCGGCCAGGGCAACATCCTTGATGCGTACGGTCATTTTGCAATCGTTTTCAGTCAGATTGTCGTGATCCTGCATCAAGTCAAAAAGCTTTGCAAGCCTTTAATTACAAGGATCATTAGCAAGTCAGATGTTGTTTGATCAAGATGATCTACGATCAATATTGACAGGTGTTGTGTAATCGATTTCAATGCCATCAACGCAACACCAGACAATAGCCAGCACCGCCCCTTTTTGGGTGCAATGCAGCAAAATAACAGTACCAGGAGACCACTCCCGATGTCGCACGACCTGATCCATCCGGAACTGATTTGCCTTGCCACGGCACCTGCCAGCAAGGAAGACGCCATCCGCCAGGCCGGCCAGCTGCTGGCCCGCGCCGGCTGTATCGATGCCGCCTATATCGACAGCCTGCTGGCGCGTGAAGCCGTGGCCAACACCTTCCTGGGGCATGGCGTGTCCATTCCGCACGGTATGGTGGAAGACCGCCACCTGATCAAGCGTACCGGCATCGCCATCCTGCAGATTCCGCAGGGGCTGGAGTGGAACCCGGGTCAGGTCACCCACCTGCTGTTTGCCATTGCCGCCCAGTCGGACGAACACATCCAGCTGCTGCGTCGTCTTACCCGCCTGCTGCAGGACGAAACCCGCCTGCAGCAGCTGTTTGCCACCAGCGATCCGCAAGAGCTGATCGCCGCCCTGTCTGACAGCGCAGCGGCACCGGCGGCCCCTGCCGAACCGGCGGGCGATCTGGCAGAAAAATTTGAATGGGTGGTGGACTACCCCAACGGCCTGCACGCCCGTCCGGCCACCGCCTGGGTGGAAACCGCCCGTCAGTACGCCGCACAAGTGCAAGTGCGCCATGGCCACCATGTGGCCGATGGCAAGAACATGATTTCCCTGCTGCAACTTGGCCTGCAACGTGGCGACCGCCTGGTGGTATCGGCCGAAGGCAACGATGCCAGCGCCCTGCTGCAAGCCCTGCAAGGCATGATGAGCCGCCTGACCGCCCAGGAACAGACCGACGCTGCACTGGCCGCACAAAAAGCCCAGGCCCAGCGCAGCGAACACAACTGGCAGCCGCCGGGCCACCCGCTGGAAGTGGCCGGCATCAGCGCCAGCCCCGGTCTGGCGATTGGGCAGGTACATGTGCTGACCCACGGCCTGCCGGCCATTCCCGATCACCCGCTGGCCCTGGCCGAAGCCGGTGACAAGCTGCATGTCGCACTGGCGGAAACCCGCGCCGAACTGGCCAAGCTGGCCGAAGACACCGCCCAGCGCCTGGGTAATGCCGAAGCCGCCATTTTCAAGGCGCAGGCCGAGCTGCTGAGCGATACCGACCTGATCACCCTGTCCTGCCAGCTGATGGTGGAAGGCCACGGCGTGGCCTGGTCCTGGCATCAGGCGGTGGAACGGCTGGCCGACCGGCTGGCTGCGCTGGGCAACCAGCTGCTGGCCGCCCGTGCGGCCGACCTGCGCGATGTAGGCCGCCGCGTGCTGGGCAAGATTGACCCCAGCCTGCAGGCCACCACCCTGGCCGAGCTGCCGGACAACTGCATTCTGCTGGCTAGCGATTTATCGCCGTCCGATACCGCCGGGCTGGATACCAACAAGGTGATTGGTCTGGCCACCGCCCAGGGCGGCCCCACTTCGCACACCGCCATTCTGGCGCGCACGCTGGGCCTGCCGGCACTGGTAGCTGGTGGCCCCGGCCTGCTTGGCGTCGCCAATGGCACCGCCGCCATTCTGGATGGCCAGAGCGGCCGGCTCTACCTGAGCCCGAGCGAACTCGACCTCAAATCCGCCCGCGAGTGGATGGCACTGCAAAACGAACGCAAGGCACGTGAGGAAGAACAGCGCAGCCTGCCGGCAGAAACCCGCGACGGCCACCGCGTGGAAGTGGCCGCCAACGTCAACCGTCCGGACCAGGTGGCTGCGGCCATTGCCTCCGGCGCCGAAGGCGTGGGCCTGATGCGTACCGAATTCCTGTTCCTGGAACGTGACGACAGCCCGGATGAAGCAGAACAACTGGCTACCTATCAGGGCATGCTGCAGGCACTGGAAGGCCGCCCGCTGATCGTGCGTACGCTGGATATCGGCGGCGACAAGCAAGTGCCCTATCTGAACCTGCCGCATGAGGAAAACCCCTTCCTCGGCATGCGTGGCGCCCGCCTGCTGCTGCGCCGCCGCGACCTGCTGGAACCACAACTGCGCGCACTGTACCGCGCCGCCCGTGGTGGTCAGCCGCTGTCCATCATGTTCCCGATGATTACCTCACTCAAGGAAATCACCCGCCTGAAGGGCCTGTGTGAAGGCATCCGCCGCGAGCTGGATGCGCCGGTGGTACCGATCGGCATCATGGTGGAAGTGCCTGCCGCCGCCACCCTGGCCGACAAGCTGGCTGAGCATGTGGACTTTTTCTCCATCGGCACCAACGACCTCACCCAGTACGCTCTGGCCATCGACCGCCAGCATCCGGAACTGGCGGCAGAAGCCGACAGCCTGCACCCGGCCGTGCTGCGCCTGATCCACCAGACCGTACAGGGTGCAGCCCTGCATGGCCGCTGGGTGGGTGTGTGCGGCGGCATTGCCGGCGACCCCTTCGGTGCCGCCCTGCTCACCGGCCTGGGTGTCAACGAACTGTCGATGAGTCCGCGCGACGTCGCCAGCGTCAAGGCCCGCCTGCGCGGCAGCGACTTTGCCAAGCTGGCCGCACTGGCGCAGCAGGCACTGGATTGCGATAGCGCCGAAGAAGTCCGCGCCCTGCAGAGCCTGCTGTCATGAATAGCCCGCTGATCACCATCACCCTGAATCCGGCCATCGACCAGACCGTGTGCGTGCAGAATTTTCAGCCCGGTGCAGTCAACCTGGCGCTGTCCAGCAGCAGCAATGCCGGCGGCAAGGGCGTCAACGTTGCCAGCTGCCTGGCCGACTGGGGCTTGCCGGTGCTGGCCACCGGCCTGCTCGGCCGCAATAACAGCGAGGCTTTCGAAGCCCTGTTCAAGGACAAGGGCATTGCCGACCGCTTTATCCGCGTGGCGGGCGATACCCGCGTCAACATCAAGCTGTCTGATCTGGCCAATGCCAGCACCACCGACATCAACCTGCCCGGCCTGACGGTGGGCGAAGCCCAGTGGGAACGCCTGCTCACCCTGCTGGCGGCAGACATCAACCCCGGCAGCCAGATCGTGCTGGCCGGCAGCCTGCCGCAAGGGCTGGAGCCGGAGCGCCTGCCGGTGCTGATCGGCAAGCTGCGCCAATGGGGCGCGCATGTGCTGCTGGACAGCAGCGGCCCGGCACTGGCCAGCGCACTGGCCGCGCCCCGCGCCAGCCTGCCGGACTGCATCAAGCCCAATCGCCACGAACTGGAGCAATGGGCGGGACGCCCCCTGCCCACCCTGGACGATGTCCTGGCCTGCGCCCGCCAGTTGCAACAGGCCGGCGTGGCCGAGGTGGTGGTGTCGCTCGGCGAGGAAGGCGCGCTGTTTGTGCTGGACGATGGCCCCGCCCTGCTGGCACGGCTGCCGGTACAGAACCCGCTCAGCACCGTCGGTGCTGGCGATGCCTTGGTAGCCGGCCTCAGTGCCGCACGCCACCAGCGCCTGGCCGGTGAAGACCGTGCGCGGCTGGCCGTGGCCTTTGCCACCGCCAAGCTGGCGCGTATCGGCCCGCACCTGCCGGCTCGCAGCGAGGTGGAAGGCTTGGCGCAGCAAGTGGATGTCCAGTTACTGCAATAAACCATCATGCTGCGGGCGGGCAACGCTCACCCACCCCGCCACGCGGCAGATCATCAGCAAAGCAACAACAACAGGCAGACAAAACTAGGAGAAAGACAATGGCAAACCTGCTGGCAGTAATTGCAGCCCCAGACCGCAGCACCCAGGCCATGTTGGCTGGTGAAGCCTTGCGTCAGGCGGCAAGCAAGCTGAAACACAAGATCGATGTGGAAATTCATACCGCACAGGGCGTGCAACAGCCGCTGAGCGCCAGCGCCATCGCCAGTGCCGATGCGGTGCTGCTGCTGGGTGAAGCAGCCGCGCAAGACGTGCGCTTTGCCAACAGCCACACCCTGCTCAGCTCACTGGAAGCCGTACTGGCCGATGCTGAAGGCCAGCTCAAGGCCAGCCTGAACGCCCAGACCGCCAGCAGCGCGCTGCGCATTGTCGGCATTACCTCCTGCCCCACCGGCATCGCCCACACCTTCATGGCCGCCGAAGGCCTGAGCCAGGCAGCACAAAAGCTGGGCCACAGCATCCGCGTGGAAACCCAGGGTTCGGTCGGCGCACAGGACACCCTGACTGCCGATGAAATCCGTCTGGCCGATGTGGTGATCATCGCGGCGGACACCCAGGTCGATCTGGCGCGTTTTGTTGGCAAACGCTTGTACTCCAGCGGCACCAAGCCGGCCATCAACGATGGCGAAAACCTGGTGCGTCGCGCCATTGCCGAAGCCCAGCCGCACGCGACCAGCCAGGCCGCCGGCAGTACTGCGGCGGCCACGGCAGCAACAGCCAGCCAAAGCGAACAGCGCAGCGGGCCCTACAAGCATCTGATGACTGGCGTGTCCTTCATGCTGCCCTTCGTCACTGCTGGCGGCATCATGATTGCGCTGGCTTTTGCGCTGGGCGGCATTTACGCCTTCGACGATGCCCACAAGGGCACGCTGGCCTGGGCCTTGTTCCAGATTGGTGCCAAGTCGGCGTTTGCGCTGATGGTGCCGATTCTGGCTGGTTATATCTCCTACTCCATCGCCAACCGTCCGGGCATTGCCCCCGGCATGGTGGGCGGCATGCTGGCCGCCAGCCTGGGCTCCGGCTTTCTCGGTGGTATTGCCGCCGGTTTCATCGCCGGTTACGGCACTGACTGGCTGAACAAGAAAATCCAGCTGGGACGTAATCTGGACGGCCTGAAGCCGGTACTGATCCTGCCGGTGCTGGGCTCCCTGCTGGTGGGCCTGCTGATGATCTACGTCATCGGTACGCCGGTAGCCGCCCTGCTGGCGATGCTGACCGAAGCACTCAAGAGCATGCAGGGCAGCAGTGCCCTGCTGCTGGGTGCCATTCTGGGCGCGATGATGGCCTTTGACATGGGCGGCCCGGTGAACAAGGCAGCCTACGCCTTTGCCACCGGCCTGATCGCCAGCCAGGTCTACACCCCGATGGCCGCCGTGATGGCAGCCGGCATGACCCCGCCGCTGGGTATTGCCCTGGCCACCAAGCTGTTTGCCGACCGCTTTACCGCCGACGAACGTGAAGCCGGCAAGGCCGCTGGCGTGCTGGGTATTTCCTTCATCAGCGAAGGGGCGATTCCCTTTGCCGCCCGTGATCCGCTACGGGTGATTCCGTCGCTGATGGTAGGCTCGGCGGTGACCGGTGCCATCTCCATGGCCATGGGCGTGGAACTGAAAGTACCGCACGGTGGCGTGTTCGTGCTGCCCATCCCCAATGCGGTGACCAATCTGGGATCCTACCTGGTGGCACTGGTGGTGGGTACGGTGCTGACCGCCGTGATGCTGCGCGTGCTGAAAAAACCGCTGGCACAGTAAGCCATAGCCGGACCAGCAGCCCAGATCTGCTGGCCGGTAAACCGTTTCTCTCTCTCGGGCCAACTCCTTTGTGGGTTGGCATTTTTTTGCCCGGCACATGGAAACGGCATCTTAAAAAAACGGAAATTTCCAGAACGGAATGGCCAGAGCACCGCATGGCAGCGCTGCTATGGTAGAGCCCATTCCCGCCGTGGCAGGCAAGCTTGCGCCAAGCCCGGCTTACTCTGGAGAACCACCACATGTCTGCCCCTGCCCTGTCCGCCGCCGATGTCAAACTGGGCCTGCGTGAAAAAGTAGCCTATGGACTGGGCGACATGGCGTCCAATCTGTCGTTTGGTGCCGTGTCGCTGTTCCTGCTGTTTTTCTATACCAATATCTTTGGCCTGAGTGCTGGCGAAGCCAGCCTGATCTTCCTGATCGCCCGCATCATCGACGCGCTGTTCAACATCCTGCTGGGCTACGCCATCGACAAGACCCACAGCCGCCACGGCAAGCTGCGGCCCTATCTCTTGTATGGTGCGCTGCCACTGGGTGTACTGACCGTACTGTGCTTCAGCACCCCGGACACCAGTTACAAGTTTGCCTATGCCCTGGTCAGCTACACCGTGTACTGCCTGGCCTACACCACGGTGAACACCCCCTATTCGGCCATGAACAATATGCTGACCCAGCACGCCATGTCGCGCTCCTCGCTGTCGGTCTATCGCATGGTGTTTGCCACCATGGGCTACTTTGTGGTGTCGGTGTATGCCGACCAGCTGATTCGCCGCTTTGCCGATCCGCGCACCGGCTACCAGCTCACCATTGCCCTGTTCGCTGTGCTGGCCACCCTGCTGTTCTATGCCTGCTTTGCCATGACCAAGGAGCGCATCCACCAGCACAAGGACGAAGCACCCAGCCTGCGCCAGATGGTGCAGGCTATCACCGGCAACCTGCCCTTGTTCCACCTGTCCATGTTCACCGTGTTTACCTATATCGCCTACAGCGTGTGGATGGCCGCCGCCATTTACTACATCAACTATGTCCTGCGCGATGAAGCCTATACCGCCAGCTTTTTCGCCCTCCAGACCATAGCCAATGTCGCCGGCACCATCGCCTCGGAACAACTGATCGCCCGCTTCGGCAAAAAAAGACTGACCCTGCTCACCCTGGCTGCCGGCGCCTTGGCACTGGCCTACCAGTACTGGCTGGCGGGTGACAGCCGACTGGCCATCATGGCCTGCGTCTGCCTATACAGCGCTGCCATGGGCAGCATCTTCGTCTGCATGTACGCCATGGTGGCCGACACGGTGGAATACGCCGAATGGAAGCACCATGTGCGTACCGAGGGTGCCATCTACGGCTATTTCAACTTCATCACCAAGGTGGCCATGGCCATTGCCGGCGGGCTGGCCGGGCTGATCCTGCAGTATGCCGGTTACGACGCCGCCCATATCACGCCGCGGGCGCAAGACTGGATCGCCCTGATGATGACCCTGATCCCCGCCGCCATGTTTGTACTCGCCCTGCTGTTCATGCTGCTCTACCAGCTGGACGAAGACAGCTATCTGCGCATGGTGGGCCAGATCGAGGCACGCAAGCAACACGCCGGCACCCCGGTACAGGAGTCCTGAAATGACAGCCAATCACCAAGAACTGATCGCCAGCATGAGCCCGCAAGACAAGGTCAAGCTGCTGAGCGGGCATGGATTATGGCGCAGCGCCAGCCTGCCGCAGCTGGGCATCAGCGACTTTGTCATGACCGATGGCACCTATGGCGTGCGCTACAGCACGGCCCAGATCGACGAGCAGGAAAGCTGGAATATCAGCGACTTCCTGTCGGTGATCCAGCAGGACGCAGGCCAACAGGCAGACGACGGCAAGGGCGGTTCCGAAGCGCTGTTTGGCCACTCACGCCCGGCCACCTGTTTTCCCAATGGCTCCAGCCTGGCCTGCAGCTGGGATGTGGCACTGGTGGAACAAATGGGCCGGGCGCTGGCGATTGAATGCCAGTCCATGGGCGTGGGCCTGCTGCTGGGGCCGGGCATCAACATCCGCCGCACGCCGCTGGCCGGGCGTGGCTATGAATACTACTCGGAAGACCCGCTGCTCAGCGGCGATCTGGCTGCAGCGCTGATCAACGGTCTGCAACAGGAAGGCGTGGGAGCCAGCCTCAAGCATTTCGCCTGCAACAACTCGGAATACATGCGCACCGAGATGGACTCCATCGTCGAGGAACGGGCGCTGCGCGAAATCTACCTGTACGGTTTCCAGCGCGCCATTGCCAAGGCCAATCCCTGGACGGTGATGTCCTCTTACAACCGGCTGAACGGCGAACAGACCTCGCAGCACCACTGGCTGCTGACCCGGGTATTGCGTGAGGAATGGGGCTATCAGGGGCTGGTGATGTCCGACTGGTACGGCATCAAGGACCGCCCGGCCTCGCTGCTGGCCGGCAATGAACTGGCCATGCCGGAAAACGCGCTGGACAATGCCGAACTGCTGGCTGCCATCGAACAGGGCCGCATTCCGCAGGAGGTACTCGACAACGCCTGCCTGCACATGCTGCAGCTGATCGCCAAGGTGCATGCCGGCCGCCGCCCCGGCACCGAGGCTGATTTTGCCGCCCACCACCAGCTGGCACGGCAGATTGCCGCCGAATCTCTGGTATTGCTGAAGAACGATCACCAGCTGTTGCCGCTGGATGGACAACAGTTGCAGCGGCTGGCGGTCATCGGCAAACCGGCACTGCAGCCGGTGATACAGGGCTCGGGCTGCGCCACCACCCAGCCCTGGCAGCTGGACTGCCCACTGGATGAAATCCGGGGGCTGGCAGGCCCGGCAGTACGCGTCGATTACGCCGTTGGCGCGCCGGATGATGAACACGACGACGAAACCGCGTTGCAGGAAGCCTGCGCCATGGCTGCAGCAGCCGAGGTAGCGGTGGTATTTGTCAGCACGGCTATCGGGGTGGATGGTGAAAACGGCGATCGCCAGCAGCTTGACTTGCTGCCCAGTCATCAACGCCTGATCAGCCGGCTGGCCGCCGTGCAGCCCAAGCTGGTAGTGGTGCTGTGCAATGGCGATGCGGTACTGATGCCCTGGCTGCAACAGGTGCCCGCGGTACTGGAATGCTTCTTTGCCGGCCAGGGCATGGGCCATGCCGTCGCTGCCACGCTGTTCGGCCACAACAATCCCAGCGGCAAGCTCACCACCACCCTGCCCAACAGCCTGGAAGAAACCCCGGCCTACCTGCATTACCCCGGCGAAAACGGCCGTCACCATTACAGCGAGGGTCTGTATGTCGGTTACCGCTATTACGACAAACGCCGGCTGCAACCGCTGTTTCCCTTCGGCTTTGGCCTGAGCTACACCCGCTTCGACTACCGCGACCTGCAGCTCTCCAGCCGGCAAATCGACGAACACGACACGCTGAATCTTGGCGTGGACATCCACAACGTCGGCACACGTGCCGGCAAGGAAATCGTGCAGTTGTACATCGCCCCGCCACCCTCGGCACTGGGCCGCCCGCTGCAGGCTTTGCGGGCGTTTGCCAAGGTGGATATACCTGCTGGCGCAAGCCGCCGCGTCCAGTTCACCCTGCAGCGTGAGGATTTTGCCTATTACGACCCGGCACACGCGGCCTGGGTAGTGGACAGCGGACAATATGAAATCCGTATCGGCGCGTCCAGCCGCGACATCCGCTTGTACGCCACGCTAGCGGTTTCGGCACAGCCGCCCTACCCCAGGCTCAAGGCCGACTCCTCGCTAGTGCAGCTCACCCGTCACCCACCGATGCTGCAGGCAGTGGCCGAACTGGTGGCGAGCAAATGTCCGCTCAGCGTGGAAGAAGCCCACGCCAAGCTGGTGAACATGGCTCCCGACATGTTCGGCGGCCTGTTCATCACCCTCACCGCCATGCTGGAACTGGATATCAGCCGCGATGAGCTGCAACAGATACTGCAGCGTTTCAATGGCATGTACCCGGAGGACGCCTGCTAGGCATCGCGGTTTTTTCATCGAGACGTCAAGCCGCTGTCACATAACAAGGCGACAATCCCTCCCGAGCCAGCGGCTTGTGCTGGATTGTCTCTTGTTCCGTTGTTTCTTCTCGGCTTTACTCTCGGGCCAACCCTTCACCGGGTTGGCATTTTTTTTGGCCTTGCCCCGCCTGCCTGACTAGACCCGCTGACACCCCCGCTCCTGCCTTGTGCCGCCTTGCCGTACGTTTGGTACTGTCTGCGGCGGCGCGCCTTGGCCCGATTTCTCTACGTGGTTTTGTTAGCCGCTCTGAATGCTCGTGCCTGCCGTGCTACCCGCGCAGATATCGTTTTGTTCCCCATTTGGCGCTAGACTGCCGGCTGCCCTGTTTACCGACACCCATCATGAAATCGAAATCCTCCTCCGGCGGCCTGGTTTACTCCACCGAGCACGGTCGCATGTGTCCGGACTGCCGCCAGCCTGTTGATGCCTGCAGCTGCCAGCAAGACACCCTGCCCAGCGGCGATGGCATCGTGCGCGTCAACCGCGAAAACAAGGGTCGTGGCGGCAAGACCGTCACCCTGGTCAAGGGCGTGCTGCGCGACGCGGCGGGTTTGACTGCACTGGGCAAGCAACTGAAAAACGCCTGCGGCAGCGGTGGCACCGTCAAGGATGGCATCATCGAAATCCAGGGCGACCATGTCGCGACCGTGATGACCACCCTGCAAAAGCTGGGCTTTCAGGTAAAACGGGCGGGCGGCTGAGGCAGCCTGAAGTAATGTCCCCGCACGGCTATTACGCCTCTTTCCTCTGCCGCGTCATGCCCGGCACTGCGCTTTCCCTCACTCGGCAATTGAAAAAATACAACACAAATTTTCTCTTCGTGAAAATTTATCATTATTTTTTCACTAAAAATCGCTTCTCCCCGTATGCTAGCTGGCATGACATACGCCCATACCGACCAGCTTGCACCCACTACCCAGCCCGATCCGGCCTGGCTGGGTGAGCAAATCCGCCAGCTGCGCAAGTTGCGCAAGCTGTCGCTGCAACAGCTCAGCACCGCCACCGGCCGCTCCATCGGCTTTCTGTCACAGCTGGAACGCGGCAAGAGCCAGCCCAGCGTGTCGGACCTGAACAAGCTGGCCAGCGCACTGGCCGTCCCCTACAGCGTATTTTTCAGCCAGGCACCGCAGCACGAGCGCGGACTGGTGGTGCGCCAGGCGCATCGTCCGGTACTGCACTACGCCGAAGGTGTCAGCGATGCCCTGCTGTCACCCGGATTTGGCGGCGAGCTGCAACTGATGCTCAGCCGCTTTGCGCCCGGAGCCAGCTCTGGCGCGCAGACCTTGACCCATGGTGGCGATCAGGGCGGCATGGTGCTGTGTGGCGAGCTGGAATTATGGGTGGACGAACACTGCCATCACCTGCAAGCCGGCGACAGTTTCAGCTTCAACAGCAGCCGGCCACACCGTTATCGCAACCCCGGCACCGTCGAAACCCAGGTGATGTGGGCTTATACCGTCAGCAACTAAGCCCCGCACCGCACGGCCACAGAGGAGACGCCATGTTTGAATCCAGCGCACATTACCCGCCCACCTGGTATGCCGCCACCAGCCAGGCCGAACAAATCGAACGCCCGCCCCTGCGACAGGATCTGGATGTCGATGTACTGGTAGTGGGCGCCGGCTATACCGGCCTCTATACCGCGCACAATCTGGCGGATGCTGGCGTCAACGTAGCGGTGATCGAGGCCAGCCGGGTCGGCTGGGCGGCCAGCGGACGCAATGGCGGCCAGCTTATCCTGGGCTTTTCCTGCGACATGCCGCCCATCGAAGCTGCGCTGGGGCTGGAAGCCGCCCGGGAAATCTGGCAACTGCTACGCGGCGCAGCTGCCGACATTCGCCACAAGATTGCCCGGCATCAGATCGACTGCGAGCTGGCACAGGGCCATCTGTGGACATCCGTGCTGTGGCAGCGCATCCGGCTGTTATCCGAGTGGCAGGAGCATGCTGCCCGCCATTACGACTACCAGGCACTGGAGTTCGTCCCACGCAAGGACCTGCCACAGCATGTTGGCTCAGAGCGCTATGTGGCCGGACTGATCGACCATGAAGGCGGCCATTTCCATCCGCTCAAATACATTCTGGGGCTGGCCCGTGCCGCCGAAGAAAAAGGCGTGGCCATCTTCGAACAGACCCGCGCCCTGTCCTACACCAGCCAGGGCGATGGCTGCGTGGTGCAAACGGCACAGGGCAAGATACGCTGCCGCAAACTGGTACTGGCCACCAATGCCTATGTCGACCAGCTGGACCCGGCACTGGAGCGCAAGATCATGCCGGTAGGCACCTATATGATCGCCACCGAACCGTTGCCCGAAGAAGTGGCAAGCCAGCTGCTGCCCAGCAATATGGCGGTATCCGACAACCAGTTCATCCTCGACTATTTCCGTCTGAGTGCCGACCGCAGCCTGCTGTTCGGTGGCAAATGCACTTATTCCGGCCGCACCCCGGCCAATCTCACCGCCAGCATGCGTGCCGACCTGCTGCGGGTATTTCCGCAACTGGCCCCCTATCGCATCACCCATACCTGGGGCGGGCATATCGACATTACCGTACCGCGCACTCCGGATTTCGGCTGCCGCGACAATGTCTACTGGGCGCAAGGTTTTTCCGGCCACGGCGTGGTGCCCACCTGCGCGGCAGGCCGGGTACTGGCCAATGCCATTCTGGGGGATAGCCACCTGCTGCAGCAGTTCATGCGCCTGTCCAACCCCGACTTTCCCGGCGGCAAGCTGCTGCGCGTGCCGCTGCAGGCGGCCGGCATGTTCTATTACCGCCTGCGCGACTACGCCATCCCCGGCCTGAGCTACTAAACCTGCCTGGAGCAGCTGATAAAACCCTGTGGCGATGCACCCTGCCTCAGGGAGGCTACGCTCTTGTTAGCCTCTCGAGGCAAAAGCCCGCAGTAAAACCCAGGACAAGCACCCCGCAAGCGGCAGTGCATGCCGGCCTTGCGGTTTTGTTCGCCGCCCCCCTTTTCCACCGTCAACAGGAGTTGCCCATGACCGCCCACCCCGGTTCACAAGCTGCCTACCAGTTGTTGAAGCACACCGCCCGCCAGACGCTGGCCAGTACACCGTACACCGGCCCGCTATGGCTGCTGGACCCTGCACTGGTCCGTCAGCAATACCTGGCCTTGCAGCAAGCCCTGCCACGTGCCCGCATCCACTATGCGGTCAAGGCCAATCCGCATCCGGCCATTCTGCACACCCTGCTGGCGTTGGGCAGCGATTTCGAAATTGCCTCGGAGCAAGAACTGGATAGCCTGCTGGAACTGGGCGTGGATGCCGCACGCATCCTGTACTCCAATCCGATCAAGGCACGGCGTGCCATTCGCTACGCCTACCAGCATGGTGTGCGCTGGTTTGCCAGCGACAGCGTGGAAGAAACCCTGAAAATTGCCGCCGAAGCGCCGGATGCCACCCAGTACCTGCGCCTGGAAGTGGACAACAACAGCAGCGACTACCCGCTGGGTACCAAGTTTGGCCTGGCCATTGCCGAAGTGCCGGCGCTGCTGGCACAAGCGCAGCTACATGGTGTGGACATCGGCGGCGTGCACTTTCACGTAGGCAGCCAGTGTCGCGACCCGGCAGCCTGGCTGCGCGCCATCGATACGGTGTGGCCGGTGATGACCTTGCTGCGCGAGCAAGGCTTCCGGCCGCGGCTGCTGAATCTGGGCGGCGGCTTTCCCATCACTTATGACAAGCAGGCACCGGACATCGCCAGCATCGGCGCGGCACTCATGCCACGGCTGGCGCAGCTTCCTGCCGACTGTGAAGTCGTGGTGGAGCCTGGCCGCTACATGAGTGGCCCGGCCGGGCTGTTCATCTGTGAAGTGATCAATGTGCAGCACAAGCATGGCAAGCGCTGGGTATATGCCGATGCCGGCATGTTCAGCGGACTATACGAATTGATGGATGGCTTTCACTACCCGCTGGAACTGAATGGCGGCGCAGCCGGCCCCAGCGGTCAGGCCATCCTGGCCGGCCCCACCTGTGACAGCTGTGATGTGCTGAGTGAAGCCATGCCGCTACCGGATACGCTGCAAGAGGGGGATTTGCTGTGGTTCTATCACAGCGGGGTCTATACCCAGAATCTGGTCACCACTTTCAACGGCATGCCGGCTCCGCGCGTGGTGGTGTGCCAGCCTGGCGGAGCAACAGCCGCTTCCTGAGGCCAGCAAGGCAGCGCACTCACCAAGGCTCAGCGCATCAACGTCCGCCGGACACATCCAGAATGCTGCCGGTGCAGAAGCTGGCGGCATCGGATAGCAGCCAGACAATGGCCGCAGCCACTTCCTGCGGCTGGCCGCCACGCTGCATGGGCACCGCCGGTGCCAGCCGCTCCACCCGGCCCGGCTCGCCGCTGAGGGCGTGGATGCCGGTTGCGATCAGGCCGGGGCGCACGGCATTGACGCGGATGCCCTCGCTGGCCACTTCGCGTGCCAGACCCAGCGTGAGCGTGTCGATGGCCCCCTTGCTGGCAGCGTAATCGACATATTCGCCGGCACTCCCCAAACGGGAGGCAGCGGAAGAAACATTGACAATGATGCCGCCACGCCCGCCATGACGGGTGGACATGCGGCGCACCGCCTCGCGGCAGCACAGCATCGGCCCCGCCACGTTCAGCTGCAGCATGTGCTGGATGCGTTCGGCACTGAAGCTGTCCAGCCGCCCCATGGGCGCGGTGGCTCCGGCATTGTTGACCAGGCCATCGATACGGCCAAAGCGGGTAGCAACCGCGGCAAACAGCTGGATGATCTGCGCCTCGTCCGACACATCGGCCTGAAACGCCTGCGCTTCGCCACCCTGGGCGCGAATGGCCGCCACCACATGCTGCGCGGCCGCCTCATCCTGCCGGTAATTCACCGCCACCTGCCAGCCGGCACTGGCCGCTTGCACGGCGGTAGCCGCACCAATGCCACGGGAAGCACCGGTAATCAGCAGGGTCTGGCTCATCTCAGGTTTGTCCTTCGCGCAAAAAGCGCTGGTACCAGCCCACGCGGGCGGTGCGGGCGGTGTCGAATGTGCTGGCGAGGCCAGCCTCGTCGCTAGCTGCGACCTGCTCGGTCAGGGCCGCCAGTGCCAGGCGGTAGCGTTCCAGCTCGTCCAGCAAGGCCGAGCGGTTGGCCAGGGTAATGTCTTTCCACATTTCCGGGTGACTGCCGGCAATACGGGTGAAATCACGGAAACCGGTGGCGGCGAAATCGAAGCAGCGTTCGGCATCCGGCTTGCCCGCCACCATGCCGACATAGGCAAAGGCCAGCAGGTGCGGCAGATGGCTGACCGTAGCAAACACGCTGTCGTGTTCGGCCGGGCTCATGCGATGGATCACCGCACCACAGGCCTGCCACAGCCCGGCCACCTTATCGCAGGCGCCGCTGCTGGTTTCCGGCAAGGGGGTGAGCACCACCTTGCGCTTTTCATACAGGCCGTACTGGGCAGCAGCCGCGCCGGACAGCTCGGAGCCGGCAATGGGATGGGCCGGCACGCAGCCGGCCAGATGATCCGCCAAATGGGTGCGGAACAGCTCGGCCACATCGCCCTTGGTACTGCCGGCATCGCTGACGATGGCATGCGGCTGCAAATGCGGGGCCATGGCCTGCATCATGCGGCCCATCTGCCCCACCGGGCAGGCCAGCAAGACCATGTCGGCACGGCTGGCCACTGCGGCCAGATCCTGGCTGATTTCATCCACCACGCCCAGCTCCAGCGCGCGGGTCAGGTTGTCCAGCGTCCGGCCCACGCCGATCACATGCTGCACCTTGCCCGCCCGTTTCAGCGACAGCGCAAATGATCCACCGATCAGCCCGACCCCGACCACCACCAAGGTGGTAATACCCTGCTGCACCTGACTCCCCTTTCCTGCCCTGTTACCATCTGGCCCTGCCTCATCTGCGGCGGGCGAAAGAGCTATGATAAGCGATTTTGCGCCCGCGCCAAGCCCGCAAACCATCAAAGGAGCCGGCCATGTCCTGCACCGTGTATGTCTATTTCAAGATTGAACCGGCCAGCGGTCGCCAGCTATTGCCGGCGCTGCGCCGGATGCAGGCCGCACTGGCCGTCGATGGCATCCGCGCCAGCTTGCTGCGCCGTGCCGATGAGCCGGCTGATGTGCCGCTACAGACCTGGATGGAGGTGTATCAGGGAGTGGAGGACGTGGCGCAGTTTCGCCAGAGGATGCAGCAGGCGCTGGACTGTTATATCGATCCGCTGCTGATGCCGCCACGGCATCTGGAATGCTTTCAGCCGCTGGAGTGATCAAGCACGACTGGCGATGCTGACAGCCGACAATGCGGCTAGACCGGCAGATTGAGCTGCTCGCCGGGGCGGGCCAGATGAAAACCCTGCACGAAGTCACAGCCGGCAGCGCGGGCGATATCCAGCTGCATGGCGCTTTCAATGCCTTCGCCCACTACTTTGGCACCGTGCAGATGCAGGATGTCCACCAGCCGCGCCAGCTTGTCGCGCACGCTGGGGCGCATCAGCGCGTGGCGCATCAATACCTTGTCCAGCTTGACGTAATCCGGCTCCAGCAGCCATACCCGCTCCAGATTGGATGCGCCCTGGCCAAAATCATCCAGCGCAATCTTGAAACCCAGGCTGCGGTAACGCTGTACCGCTTCGTACAGGCGCATGGGATCGCTCACCGCGTCCTCCACCACTTCCAGACAGATCTGGCTGGCCGGAATCTGCAGGTATTGCAGCACCTCGGCAAAGAACTGGCCATGGGTTTCGCTGACATTGACCAGATGCTGGGCATTCACATTCAGTGACAGCACCAGATCGGCCGGCGGGTGTTGCAGCAGGAAATTGAGCAGATGCAGACAGCGCAGCTGACGGTCGAGAAAGACCGAACGGCGTGGCGAGGTTTCCGCGGCAAACAGTACGGTAGGGATCAGCTGACCGCCAAAACCGTCAGTCACCCGCGCCAGAGCTTCGACCGACCACAAGCGCTGGCTGCCATTGGCTTCCAGTGCATAAATCGGCTGATACACCGAGCGGAAACGCCATTCTTCGTGGCGGCCGCGTACCCGGCCAGCTTGCAGGCTGAGCGCCTGCTGTTCGAACTGGTGTGCGTTCAACAACTGATTGATATGCGCCAGATCTCGCTCGATCGGTGCCAGTTGCGCAGGCTGGGCAAGGGCTTGCTGTTCCAGCAGGCTGGCTGCCACCATGCTGTTTCTCCTCGGACAGTCCGTGGACTGCCATTATTGCTGGAGGGGAAACGGCTCCCCCTCATCGTGGCTGCCACTATAGCGACGGC
Source organism: Aquitalea palustris (assembly GCF_003693445.1). Taxonomy (GTDB): domain Bacteria; phylum Pseudomonadota; class Gammaproteobacteria; order Burkholderiales; family Chromobacteriaceae; genus Aquitalea; species Aquitalea palustris. The sequence continues at coordinate 73,155 of NZ_RFAR01000052.1, forward strand.
CATTTAGCGCCAGAAATAATTTAATAAGAAGACTTTATGCAAAAATGATCTAAACAGTACCAGCCGGCTGAACGCTGCCAACAAAACCTCGCAGACGGTACAAGGTATACGACAAGCAGACACGGTGCCGCGCGCAGATTCTGCTAGCGGGTGTCAAGCCTGCTGCAGCAGCAAGGCTTGCAGTTGCTGGCAGCATGGATGCCCAGCCGGCAAAGCCTGCCCGGCAATCCTGGCCACCGGCCACAGGCCGATCAGGCTATTGGAAAGAAATACCTGCTCGGCTTGCCACAGCCGGGCCGGGGCGATATCCGCCTCGTCCAACTGATAGCCCAGCTGTGGCGCATGGGCAAACAGCCAGTCGCGCAGCATGCCCTGTACGCCGTTCTGGTCCAGTCGGGGTGTGACGATGCGCTGCCCTTCCACCAGATAGACATTGCTCATGGTGGCTTCGATCAGCAAACCGCGCTGGTCCAGCATCAGCCCTTCATGGATGTCCGGGTCGCTCCATTCGGAACGGGCCAGCACGTTTTCCAGCCGGTTAAGGTGCTTGATGCCAGCCAGCAAGGGCTGGCAGGACAGGCGGGTGTCGCACCAGCGCACATTCACCCCGTCACGGGCACGCTCCTGCGGATAGCCGGCCCACGGCGTAACCGACACCAGGCGGGTGGGCTGGCAGTCTGCCGGCATGGCATAGCCACGCGCCCCCACACCCCGGGTGAGCACGATCTTGGCCACGCCCTGCTCCACTCCAGCAGCCAGTTGGGCGATTTCTGCCAGCAGCAAGGCTTCATCCGGCAGCGGCAGCTTCAGCCGGGCCGCGTCGGCCAGCAGCCGCTGATATTGCCAGCGCCACAGCCGGGGCTTGCCCTGACGGATTTCGATGGTGCGATAGATGCCGTCACCATAAGCCAGGCCACGGTCCAGCGCGGAAATCTGCTCGCCAGGCTGGCCGTTGATCAGCATCGTCATCAGGCTTGCTCCACGCCCAGCGCACGCAGCAAGCCACGCGCCTTGTGGCGGGTTTCCTGCAGTTCGCGCTGCGGGTCGGAGTCGGCCACGATGCCGCCACCGGCACGGAAGCGCAGCTGCTGCCCTTCCTGCATGAAAGTGCGGATCAGGATGTTCAGGTCCATGCTGCCATCGCGGTTGAGGTAGCCCAGGCTGCCGGTATAAGCGCGGCGTGCACTGTTTTCCAGCTCGCGGATGATCTGCATGGTGCGCACTTTGGGGCAGCCGGTGATGGTGCCGCCGGGGAACAGGGCGCGGATGGTGTCCAGTGGCGAAACATCGTCACGCAGACGGCCACGGATATTGGATTCGATGTGATGAACATAGGCATAGCTTTCCACCGCCATCAGTTCGTTCACCTCAACCGTGCCGGGCTGGCTGATGCGCCCCAGATCGTTGCGCTCCAGATCGATCAGCATCACATGCTCGGCCCGTTCCTTGACGCTGGAAATCAGCCGCTGCTTGAGCGCGCCATCTTCTACGGGGTCGGGCGAGCGCGGATGGGTGCCGGCAATCGGCCGGGTGTCGGCCCAGCCATCCCGTACCCGCAGCAGCCGCTCCGGCGAGGAGCTGACAATCTGTGCACTGCCAAAGTCGGCCAGCGCGGAAAACGGTGCCGGGTTGGCACGGCGCAGGGCGGCAAACAGGTCTGGAGCCTGCACTTCCGTCCCCAGCTCGGCGCGCCAGCCACGGGAGATGTTCACCTGGAACACATCGCCTTCGTAAATGTAGTTTTTCAGCCGCAGTACCGCGTCGGTATACCAGTGCGGCGGGTCTTCCTCCAGCGTCTGCAGGCTGACTGCTTGCGGAACAAAAGCGGGAATGCTGCGAGCCAGCTCACCCAGCCGCTGCCAGTCGGCGGCGCTTTCCGCCACGATCCACGCGCTTTGTTCACGACGGTTGATCAGAATGGCGGCCGGTACCCTGGCCATGGCAGCCAGCGGGAAACTGTCCGGCAGCGCCTCTGCTACCCGGCTTTCAAACTGCGACAGCAAGTCGTAGCCCAGATAGAGGAAATGCCCGCCGACAAAGGGTAGACGGTGTGGATTGTCCACCACTTGCGGCTGAAACTGGCGCAGGGCCTCGACAAAAGCCTCGCCCTCACCGGCGTGGTACAGCGTGGTGCTCTGGGCGGCAAACAGCATGTCCCAGCCCTGCTCGCCGGAGGACATCAAGAGATAGGGGAAGTCGGCGCGACGCGCGGCATGCAGGGCCAGCAGGTCGGGCAGGAAGTCGAGTCGTTCGGTGAACATGCCAGATCCGGAAAGGCGGCACGAAGACGCCGCACAAATAAGAAAACCGCCGCGAGTGTATCGCAGCGGTTCGGGCTGTCAATCCATTTGCGCGCTGCACCGCAGTATGCGGCACGGAGCGTCAGGCATTACATGCGCTTGAATACCAAGGTACCGTTGGTACCACCAAAGCCAAACGAGTTGGAAATGGCGATATCAATCTGCATGTCACGCGCGGTATTGGCCACGTAGTCCAGATCGCAACCGGATTCCACATCCTGCTCGTGCAGGTTGATGGTGGGTGGCGACACCTGGTTGTAAACAGCCAGGATGGAGTAAATGGCTTCCACACCACCCGCGCCGCCCAGCAAGTGGCCGGTCATCGACTTGGTCGAATTCACCACCAGCTTTTTGGCGTGGTCACCAAAGGCGATTTTCAGCGCATTGGTTTCGTTGGCATCCCCCAGCGGGGTGGAAGTACCGTGCGCATTCACATACTGCACCTGATCCGGATTGATCCGGGCGTCACGCAGTGCATTCTGCACGCCGCGGGCCGGGCCTTCCGCACTCGGAGCGGTAATGTGGTGGGCATCGGAGCTCATGCCAAAGCCGATCAGCTCGGCATAGATACGGGCGCCGCGCTTGACCGCGTGCTCGTATTCTTCCAGTACCAGCACGCCAGCACCTTCGCCCATGACAAAGCCGTCACGGCCCTTGTCCCAGGGTCGGGACGCGGTTTCCGGATCGTCATTGCGGGTGGACAGCGCCTTCATGGCAGCAAAACCGCCCATGCCCAGCTTGGAGATGGCACCTTCGGCACCACCGGCCACCATCACGTCGGCGTCGCCATACTGGATCATCCGTGCTGCATCACCGATGCAATGCGCACCGGTGGTGCAGGCTGACACGATGCCATACGACGGGCCTTGATAGCCCTTCAGGATGGATACGTGGCCGGCGATCAGGTTGATCAGCGAACCCGGAATGAAGAAGGGGCCGATCTTGCGGGCACCGCCCTGCTGTACCGCTACGCCGGTTTCCTCGATCAGCGGCAAGCCGCCAATACCGGAACCGATGTTGACGCCAACGCGGGTCTTGTCCAGGTCGGCGACATCGTCCAGACCGGCATCGGCTACCGCTTGCAGCGCTGCTGCAATGCCGTAGTGGATGAACAGGTCGGAGCGACGGGCTTCCTTGGGCGAGATATACGCGCTGATGTCGAAGTCTTTGACTTCGCCGGCGATCTGGCAGTTGAGCTCGCTGGCATCAAAACGGGTTACTTTGCCGATGCCGCTCTTGCCGGCCAACAGATTGGCCCAGCCGGTAGCGACATCATTGCCGACCGGGGAAATGTGTCCCAGACCGGTTACTACAACTCTGCGTTTGGACACGAAGAATCTCCGTGAGAGGTGGGAGGCAGTCTCCCGATGATCCCACAAGGCCTGTTTGATCATTATTACAATCAAACGGGCGTTTGGAATCCTCTATAACAAAAGAACCTCTGCTGGCGAGCCAAGGCCGCACCGCGCAGAGGTCCTGTACAGGCCTGAAAATATTACTTGTTCAGGTGGGCGGTAACGTAATCCACGGCTTGCTGAACAGTGGTGATCTTTTCAGCTTCTTCGTCCGGGATTTCGCACTCGAACTCTTCTTCCAGAGCCATTACCAGCTCAACGGTGTCGAGGGAGTCAGCGCCCAGATCATCAACGAAGGACGATTCGATCTTGACTTCAGCTTCGTTTACGCCCAGTTGTTCGGCAACGATCTTTTTAACGCGCGCTTCGATGTTTTCCATTTGTCTAAACCCTTGACCTTTCTGATTCGGGATAACAAAACCCGTGTATTCTACAAAAAAAAATTAGAGCAGCCCACCTAAATCTTGTCTTTTGTTCGACAAGCTAGTTCAGGGCATGAACATGCCACCATTTACATGCAGTGTCTGACCGGTGATATAGGCTGCGCGGTCGGATGCCAGGAAGGATGTTGCATCGGCAATATCCTTGGCATCGCCCAGACGGCCCAGGGCGATTTGCCCCACCAGCGCCTCGCGCTGCGCTTCCGGCAGCGCGCGGGTCATGTCGGTATCGATAAAGCCCGGTGCCACGCAGTTGACCGTGATATTGCGACTGCCAACTTCGCGTGCCATGGACTTGGTGAAGCCCATGATACCGGCTTTGGCCGCTGCATAGTTAGTCTGACCTGCATTGCCGGTGGCACCCACCACCGAGGCGATATTGATGATGCGGCCCCAGCGGGCCTTCATCATGCCGCGCAGCACGGCCTTGGATGCCTTGAACACCGACTTGAGGTTGGTGTCCATGATGGCATCCCAGTCGTCGTCCTTCATGCGCATCAACAGGCCATCGCGGGTGATACCAGCGTTGTTGACCAGAATGGCCACGCCGCCGAATTCCTTGTCGATGGCATCCACCAGCGCTTCGATGGCACCGTCTTCGGTCACGTTCAGCACGCGACCGGCACCACCGGCAGCCGCCAGACGTTCGTTGATGGCAGCAGCACCGGCTTCCGAGGTAGCAGTGCCGATGACAATGGCGCCCTCGGCTTGCAGCGCATCGGCAATGGCTGCGCCAATGCCGCGCGAAGCGCCGGTTACCAGGGCTACTTTGCCTTGCAGACTCATTTCGGATGTCTCCTTGTTATGGGCGTCAGCACGCGGCGGGCCGGCTGGCGACCCGCCACGGATATCATTGCAGTTCGGCCTTGGCCGTTTCCAGCGCAGCAGCGTCGGTCAGCGCCAGGCACTTGACGTTGCCGTCAATGCGCTTGGCCAGACCAGCCAGCACCTTGCCCGGGCCACACTCGGCCATGGTGACGATGCCGTCGCCAGCCAGCTTCTGGATGGTTTCGGTCCAGCGCACCGGGCTGTACAGCTGGCGTACCAGCGCATCACGGATGTCGGCAGCGTCGCTGTAGCTGACTACGTCGGCATTGTGCAGCACCGGAATGGCCGGGGGATTAATGTGTACTTGCAGCAGGGCTTCGGCCAGTTGCATGCCGGCCGGCTTCATCAGCGCACAGTGCGAAGGCACTGACACCGGCAGCGGCAGCGCACGCTTGGCACCACGGGCCTTGCAGGCTTCCATGGCACGCTCGACGGCCGCCTTGGAGCCGGCAATCACGACCTGGCCCGGCGAATTGTAATTGACCGCTTCCACCACCTCGCCATTGGCCGCTTCGGCGCAGGCAGCGCGTACTTCGTCATCGGACAGGTTGAGGATGGCCGCCATGGCCCCCTGCCCGGCCGGTACGGCGTTCTGCATGGCTTCGGCGCGCAGGCGCACCAGCTTGACGGCTTCGGCAAACGGCAGCGCGCCGGCAGCCACCAGCGCGGTGTATTCACCCAGGCTGTGGCCGGCAACAACAGCAGGTTGCTGGCCGCCTACTTCCTGCCAGGCCAGATACGTGGCCACACCGGCAGCCAGCATGATGGGCTGGGTATTGACGGTGGCATTGATGGCCTCGGCGGAATCCGCCTGCAACATGGCCCACAGGTCCACGCCCAGCGCGGTGGAGGCTTCTTCGAAGGTGTGCTTGACGACCGGCAGGTCGGCAAAGCCATCCATCATTTTCAGGCTTTGCGAGCCCTGACCGGGAAAGAGAAAGGCAAACGCCATAGACAGTCTCCGCAAATACGACGGAATAATAATCGACGGAAGGATGCGGCAAACCAGACCATTCTGCCAAGCACTCAGATCAAACGCCCATAAGAATGGGCGTCATCACATGCCAGGCATGCTATGGTCGTGACCGGCCTTCCGTCGCGAAGAATCAGTACTTCAGCAGTACGGCACCCCAGGCAAAGCCACCGCCAATCCCTTCCAGCAGAATGGTCTGGCCACGCTGGATGCGACCATCACGTACCGCATGGTCCAGCGCCAGCGGAATGGAGGCAGCCGAGGTATTGCCCTGTTGCGGCAATGTCACGATCACCCGCTCCATCGACATGCCCAGGTGTTTGGCCGTGGATTCGATAATGCGCAGATTGGCCTGATGCGGCACCAGCCAGTCGACTTGCGCCTTGTCCACGCCAGCCTCGGCCAGGGTGGTGGCAGCGATGTCGGACAAGGCCTTGACCGCAAACTTGAATACCGCCGGGCCGTCCATGTGCAAGAAGGGAATGCCCTGGATCTTCCCGCCGGAAATCTGCGCCGGGGTATTGAGGATGTCCTTGTAGCGGCCATCGGAGGCCAGCTTGGCATGCAGGATGCCCGGCTCGTCCGATGCGCCCAGCACGACCGCGCCCGCACCATCGCCAAACAGCACGCAGGTACGGCGGTCTTCCCAGTCCATCACGCGTGACATCACCTCGGCGCCGACCACCAGCACTTTGCTGGCCATGCCGCCCTTGATGTAGTTGTGCGCGGTGGTAAGGGCAAACATGAAGCCGGCACACACCGCCTGCACGTCGAATGCGGCGCAGCCGTGAATACCCAGCTTTTCCTGCAACAGGCAGGCGGTGCTGGGGAAAATCATGTCAGGCGTGGTGGTGGCGACGATGATCAGATCGATCTCGCCCTTGTCGATGCCAGCGCTCTGGATCGCCGCCTCGGCGGCTTTCAGGGCCAGATCACTGGTGGTTTCTTCATCGGACACGATGTGGCGGGCGTGAATGCCAGTGCGCGAAACAATCCATTCGTCACTGGTTTCCACGCGCTCGGCCAGCATCGCATTCGTGAGCACATTGGATGGCAGATAACTGCCAGTGCCTAGAATGCGGGAATGGGCCATGTATTAATCAGTTCGCTTCCGGCTCGGGCTGCTTGAGGTTGTTTAATTGGTGTGCAACCCGGTCGGTAATATGACCAATCACGTCGGAGCCGGCTTCCTCGCAAGCCTGTTCCAGCGCGAAACGGAATCCTACGGCATCAGTTCCGCCATGGCTTTTCACCACGATGCCGCGCAGGCCCAGCAGGCTGGCGCCATTGTAGCGACGCGGATCAACGCGGTTGCGGAAATGCTTGAGCACCGGCATGGCAGCCAGCGCGCACAGGCGGGTCCACCAGTTACGGGTGAATTCCTGCCGCAGGAAGTAGGCAATCATGTGCGCCAGCCCCTCGGCTGATTTGAGCGCCACATTGCCGGTAAAACCGTCGCAGACTACCACATCTACCGTGCCTTTGTAGACGTCGTTGCCTTCGACATTGCCGATGAAGTTCAGCTCGGACTGGCGCAGGTATTCGCCGGCGCGCTTGACGCTGTCGTTACCCTTGATGTCTTCCGAACCGATATTGAGCAGCCCGACACGCGGGTTGGCATTGCCGGTAATGCTGGATACCAGCTCCGAACCCATGATGCCGAACTGCAGGAGTTGTTCTGAGGTGCAATCGACGTTGGCGCCCAGGTCCAGCATGCAGGTGCTGCCCTTGACTGACGGCATCATCTTGGCGATGGCCGGTCGTTCGATGCCCGGAATGGTTTTGAGGACAAAGCGTGCAGTGGCCATCAGTGCGCCGGTATTGCCGGCAGACACGGCAGCTTGCGCTTCGCCTTCCTTGACCAGATTGATCGCCACCCGCATCGACGAATCTTTCTTGTTTTTCAGGGCCAGTTGCGGCGACTCGTCCATGCCGACCACTTGCGTGGCATGGCGGATATGGACGCGCGAACGCGCAACACCCTGATGGCGGGACAATTCAGCCTCGATGGCTGCCTGGTCTCCGACAAGAATCAGATTGGCGTTGGGATGGTCTTGCAGGAATTGGATCGATGCTGGGACGGTGACCTTGAGGCCAACGTCACCGCCCATTGCATCAACCGCGACGGTGATAGTCATCAACGTTTACGGTAGTGAAACCTACCTGTTTTTATGAAGGTAAGTATTGGGTGAAAAAGGACGAATTATTCGCCTTTGGTCTTAACGACCTTGCGACCACGGTAGAAGCCGTTCGGGCTGATGTGGTGACGCAGGTGGGTTTCACCGGTCGTCGGCTCGCTAGCCAGCGACGGAGCGGTCAGAAAATCGTGTGCACGATGCATGCCGCGCTTGGACGGGGACTTTTTGTTCTGTTGAACAGCCATGTTCGACTCCTAGGAAAATCGCGTGTATTGATAATTCAAGACTTGGAGATCTTCAACGTGGCCAGCACCGCAAACGGATTGGGCTTGTCAGCCTTGGCACGCGTCAGAGCTTCCGAACCGCATTCGTCGTGTTTCGTCGAGTGCGGCAAGCCCATGATGATTTCGTCTTCGATCATTGCCACCACATCAAGCTCTTCCAAGGCGAGAATGGCGTCCAGCGTTTCGTCCAGTTCCACTGCTTCATCCAGCTTTTCCTGCCGGGTGAACAGGGTTACCACCACATCAGTGGCTACCTGGTAAGGCATGGCTTCCAGACAACGCTGGCAGCTTACCATTACGTCTGCATTCACCCGGAGGCGAAGGGACAAACGGGACGAACCATCACGAAAACCTTCCACGGTGTATTCCACCGTACCGGAGGTATCGGACAGGTCGCTGTGCACACGCTCGTCAAGTGCGCTGACGGGCATTTTGCCGGTCAGAACGCGGCCCTCACGGGCGAACTTGAGCGGGTCGATCAAAATCGGGTTAGACATAAACCCAGCATGATATAATCTGCCCCCCTGATTTGTCAAAATAATCAAGCAATACCATCATGCAGATCATACTGGCTTCCACCTCCCGTTATCGTCAGGAAATCATCAGCCGGCTGGGCCTCCCCTTCGAGGCAGTCGCTCCCGTTTGTGACGAAACACCCCTGCCCGGCGAAACCGCACTGGACACCGCCGTGCGCCTGGCGCGCAGCAAGGCCCAGTCGCTGGCTACCCGCTACCCTGCGGCCTTGATCATCGGCTCCGATCAGGTAGCCTTGCTCGACGGCCAGCAGATCGGCAAGCCTGGCTCCTTTGAAAAGGGCGTGGCCATGCTGCAATGGATGAGCGGCCGCACCGTGGTGTTTCACTCGGCGCTGGCGCTGTACAACACCGCCAGCGGCCGCCTGCAGGAAACCGTGGGCATCACCCGCGTTACCTTGCGCCAGCTCAGCGAGCAGCAGATCCGCAATTATCTGACGCGCGAACCGGATGCCCTGCATTGCGCCGGCAGCGCAAAGAGCGAGGGCCTGGGCGGCGCACTGTTGCAAAAAGTGGAATCGGACGACCCCAATGCCCTGATTGGCGTGCCGCTGTTCGACCTGATCAGCATGCTGAATGCCGAAGGCGTGGAGATACTGTAATGAGTGGAAGCCTGTTTCTGATTCCCGCCCCGCTGGGCGATGAAAGCGTCGCCTGGCTGCCGGCAGCCGAGGCAGCCAAAGTGCTGCATATCCGCCACTTTGTGGTAGAGGCAGAGAAGACTGCCCGCAAGCACCTGAAAGCGCTGGGCGTCAGCACGCCGATTCGCGAGCTGGCAATGAGCACGCTGAATGAACACACCAAACCCGGCGATGTCGCCGCCCTGCTCGCACCGCTGCTGGCAGGCGAAGACGTGGGCCTGATTTCCGAAGCGGGCTGCCCGGCGGTGGCCGACCCCGGCGCACAGCTGGTGGCACTGGCGCATGAGCGTGGCATCCGCGTGGCGCCGCTGATCGGCCCTTCGTCCATTTTGCTGGCGCTGATGGCCTCCGGGGCCAATGGCCAGTGCTTTGCCTTTCATGGCTATCTGCCGGTGGATGCTGCAGAAAAGGCCAAGCTGGTAAAGGAGCTGGAGCAACGCTCGCGCCAGCGCAATGAGACCCAGGTGTTCATCGAAACGCCTTACCGCAACAATGCCCTGCTACAACAATTGCGCGAAACGCTCTCTCCCACCACCAGGCTGGCCGTGGCCTGCGATCTGACCCTGCCGACGGAAACCATTGTCAGTCGCTTGGTGAAGGACTGGCCGCAAGCTGCGCCAGACTTCCACAAGCGCCCGGCCATTTTCATTCTGCACGCTGCCTGAAAGGCCACGCCATGCCCAAGCTGCCGCCGCTGATCCACTCGCTGCTGGATACCGACCTGTACAAGTTCACCATGCTGCAGGCGATTCTGCACCAGTTTCCGGCAGCTTACGGGCAGTATGAATTCCGCTGCCGCAACCAGCCGGACTACCCGCTTTCCCAATTGCACAAGGACGTGGAAGCCCAGCTGGACTGGCTGTGCCAGCTACAGTTTACCCAGCCGGAACTGGCCTATCTGCGCAGCTTGCGTTTCATCAAGAGTGATTTTGTCGACTACCTGGAGCTGTTCCACCTACAGCGCCGCTTTATCCGGGTGGAATGCGACGGCGACGCACTGAACATTCATATCGAAGGGCCGCTGGTCCAGGCCATGTTCTTTGAAATCTTCGTGCTGGCCATCGTCAACGAGCTGTATTTCCGCCGGCTGGATACCCCGCAGGTGCGCGAAGAAGGCCAGCGCCGGCTGGATGAGAAGATTGCCACCCTGCTGCGCTTCGAAGCGGAAGAAAGCGCCCAGCAGCGCTTCCCCCTGCTGATTTCGGATTTCGGCACCCGCCGCCGCTTCAGCCGCGAATGGCAGCAACAGGTGGTGGAGCAGCTCAATGCCGCCCTGCCCAAAGTATTCCGTGGCACCAGCAATGTGTGGCTGGCATGGAAGCTGGGCATCACCCCCATCGGCACCATGGCACACGAATTCTTCCAGGCATTCCAAGCCTTGGGCGTGCGCCTGCGCGATTTTCAGAATGCGGCACTGGAAGCCTGGGTACAGGAATACCGTGGCGACCTGGGCATCGCCCTCACCGATGTGGTGTGCATGGACGCCTTCCTGGCCGATTTCGACCTGTACTTCGCCAAGCTGTTCGATGGCCTGCGCCACGACAGCGGCGACCCGACCGAGTGGGCGGACAAGGCCATTGCCCACTACCGCAAGCTGCGCATCGACCCGGCCACCAAGATGCTTACCTTCAGCGACGGCCTGAGCGTGGACAAGGCTCTGGAGCTGCACCGCCGCTACAGCCCGCACATCCAGGTGAGCTTTGGCATCGGCACCCACTTTACCAATGATATGGGGCTGGAGCCCTTGCAGATCGTGCTGAAACTGGTCAGCTGCAATGGTCAGCCGGTGGCCAAGCTGTCGGACAGCCCGGGCAAGACCATGTGCAGCGACCAGACCTTCCTCGCCTATCTGCGCCAGGTGTTCAAAGTAGCCCAGCCGGACTGAGCCTCAGCCTTGCAGCAGTGCCAACAGGCGCTGCTGCGCATCCGCACTCAGACGCTCCCCTGCCAGTGCCACGGTGCGCTCGCCCAGAGCGCGGTAGGCCGGTTGCCAGTTTGCCGGCAGTACCGCCAGATGGCGCGCCACGGTAGCCACATCCCCCCGCACGACAGGCCCGGTCAGCGCGGCCTGCGGCCCCATGCTCAGCGCATTGGCCAGACTACCCTGCATCAACTGCCCCAGCAGGGCTGGCAACAGCTGTTCGTCCACGCCGCCTTGCCGCGCCAGCTGGCGGGCCATGTCCGTCAGCGTCACCAGATAATTGGATGCCACCGACAGGGCCGCGTGGTATGCCGCCTTACCACCCGGAGCCAGCGCAAACGGGCGTGCACCGATGGCGGCCGCAAAATCCCGCAGCGCCACGCATGCCACCGCATCGCCCTCCAGCGCGCACATGGTGCCGGCAAATTGCTCGACCGCCCGCGCCGGGTCAGCAAAGGAAAACGCCGGATGCAGGCTGGCGACATACGCACCCGCCGCACGCAGCGGCGCCAGCAGTTCGGCTTCGGCAGCACCGCTGGCATGGAATACCACGCAACCGGGCCGCACCACACCGCTGGCCAGCAAGGCTTGCGCCACACCGGCAATGGCGTCGTCCGGTACCGTCAATAGCCACAAATCTGCTGGCTGCAAGCCGTCCAGCGCCAAACAGGCACGCCCGGCACCGATGAAATCCACCGCAACCGTGGCCGATGCAAGGCTGCGCGCCAGGCAATCCACCACCCGATAGGCCCCGCTGCCCACCGCCAGGCGGCCCAGGGTACGGCCCACGCGGCCGGCCCCGATGATGTTCAGACTCTGCATTCCAGACTCTTTCTTGACAGTCACAACGGCATGGCAGACCATGCCGCTACAATAATTTTGCTTAACAGCATTTTACTCGCCACGACCACACTCCCGGGGAGCCAGAGCCATGAAGCTGGTGATTTTTCTTGGCGTCATCGCCATCATCCTGTTTTATTTCATCACCCTGTACAACGCGCTGGTCAATCTCAAGCATACGGTGGCGCGCAGCTGGGCCAATATCGATGTGCTGCTCAAGCAGCGCCACGACGAACTGCCCAAGCTGGTGGAAGTGTGCAAGCAGTATGCCCAGTTCGAACAGCAGACCCTGAGCCGGGTGATGGAAGCGCGCGCCGGCGTGGCGCAATACGCCCAGAGCCGCAATATGGAAGGGCTGGGCCACGAAGAAGGCAAGCTGCGCGGACTGATCGGCCAGGTACTGGCCGTGGCGGAGGCCTACCCCGAACTCAAGGCCGACCAGCAGTTTGCCCATTTGTCCGAGCGCATCAGCCAGCTGGAAGACAATATTGCCGACCGGCGCGAACTGTATAACGACGCAGTCAACCTGAACAATGTGCGCATCGAGCAATTTCCCGATGTGCTGATCGCCCGCCTGTTCAATTTCCCCAGCGCTCGCGCCCTGCAGTTTACCGCGGCAGAAAAGCGCGATGTCGATCTGCACCAGCTGTTTCAGCAAGGCTAAAGCATGCTGTGGCTCAGTTCACAGTGGACCCGCAGCGGTTGGGCTGCCTTCAGCCTGTATCCCCTGCTGGCTTTCATCGGCCTCAAGCTCGGTCTGCATTCTTTCCTGCATGGCGTACTGCCGGCACTGCTGGCCTGCGGGCTGATCGGCTGGTGGCTGAATTATCGCCGCTACCGGCTGATTGCCGACACGCCTACCGCCCATGCCGTTTCCGCGGCACTGGGCCATGTGGAATTGTGCGGCGTCGCCCGCAATCACCCACAGGCGGCCAATTACAGCCCCTATTCCGGCCGCCGCTGCGTCTGGTATCGCTGCTGGCGCTATGAAAATGACCGTCGCGGACTGAATGGCAGCACGCTGGATCTTTTCGAGCGTGGCAACAGCCTGCCCTCGCTGCCGGAAAACTCCGAACTTTCCTTCCTGCTGGTAGATGGCAAACAGGAGGTCATCATCAATCCGGAAGGGGCCGAGGTCATTGCTCCGCACCGCGAAAGCTGGCAGGAGGGCAAGGAAACGCTGGTAGAGGAATGGATAGCCGAAGGCGACCCGCTCTACGTGCTGGGCCAGTTGCAAAGTCACGGTGGCAGCCGGCCGGATCTGCAGAGTTTCCGCCAGGATGTCGGCGCCAAGCTGGCGGAATGGAAACAAGACCAGCCCGCCCTGCTGCGCCGCCACGACCTGGATGGCGACGGCAAGATCAGCGAGCAGGAATGGCTGCTCGTGCGGGCAGCGGCCGAGCGCGAGGTGCGACAAAACTACCAGCAGCTGGCCAGCACACCAGCCACCCTGCACATCAGCAAACCGGATGACGGCAAGCCCTACCTGATCAACACCCTGCCACCACGGCAGGTAGCGCGCAGTTATCGCCTGCGCGCCTGGCTGCATGCGCTGGCAGCGCTACTCAGCTTCATCGCCTGGCTGCACAGCGGTCTGTCCGCCTAGTCAGGGCCATGCAATGGCCACAAGCAGCGCAGACTTTCACTGTGGCAAGTGCATGACAAGGCAATTCCACCTATCATTAGCCAGCCTGCATACCTCGCAGCGACAAGAGCGCCACAGCGCCGGGAGACACGCATGATCCGCCTGATTTATTCCAGCGCCCTCAACCCCGCCTATGCCGTGCAGGAACTGCACGGCCTGCTGGCCAGCTACCGGGCGCGCAACCAGCGCATGGGCATCAACAGCCTGCTGCTGCTGATGAACAAGGACTTCCTGCAAATGCTGGAAGGCGAAGAAGCAGCCATCGATGAACTGTATGCTTTCATCCAGCAAGACAAGCACCATTTGCAGCTGACCTTGCTGTCACGCGAAACGGTGAGCCAGCCCAGCTTTCCCAATCAGCCGCTGGTTTTCGTCGATACCGAGGAGCTGACACGCAAGCTGGGCCACCCGGTGCACCTGAGCAATATCGCGCCGCACGGCGAGCTGGACCATGCCGAACGCGCCAAGCGCTTTGTGCAGGAATTCATCAGCGGTAAATGGCACCACCATCTGCCCAATGGCCAGAACCCTCAGGTGGTTCATCGGCGCTGATCCGGCGCGCAAGAAAAAGGCTGCCGGATGGCAGCCTTTTTTATTGGCAGATCACGCTTACAAGGCAGCGGCCTGCAGTGCCTGATCCACATCGGCCAGGATGTCGTCGATATGCTCGATGCCGATGGACAGGCGAATCAGCTCGGGACGCACCCCGGCCTTGAGCTGCTCTTCCGGCGACAGCTGGCGGTGGGTGGTAGACGCCGGATGGCAGGCCAGGCTCTTGGCATCGCCGATATTCACCAGGCGGGTCACCAGTTGCAGGGCATCGATAAAGCGGCCACCGGCCTCGATGCCACCCTTGATGCCGAAGGACAGAATGCCCGACGCACGACCGCCCATATACTTGTCCACCAGCGCCTTGCTGGGGCTGCCCGGCAAGGCGCCATACTCCACCCACTCCACTGCCGGATGGGCTTGCAGGCGCTCGGCCACCTTGAGTGCATTGTCGCAGATGCGGTCCAGCCGCAGCGCCAGGGTTTCGATGCCCTGCAGGATCAGGAAGGCATTAAACGGCGAAATCGCCGCACCCATATTGCGCAGCGGCACCACGCGGGCACGGGCGATATAGGCCGCCGGCCCCAGTACCTCGACATAATTCACGCCGTGGTAGCTGACATCCGGCGTATTCAGGCGCACAAAGCGTTCTTTATGCTCGCCCCAGGGGAATTTGCCGGAATCGACAATGATGCCGCCAATACTGGTGCCATGACCGCCAAGGTATTTGGTCAGGCTGTGTACCACGATGTCGGCGCCATGCTCGAAGGGGCGGCACAGATAGGGAGACGGCACGGTATTGTCGACGATCAGCGGCAGGCCGTGCTGGTGGGCTTCTTCGGCAAAGGCGGCAAAGTCCACCACATTGCCCAGCGGGTTGCCCACCGACTCGCAGAACACCGCCTTGGTCTTGTCATCTACCAGCTTGCTGATGGAGGCCGGGTCCCTGTAATCGATGAAGCGCACTTCGATGCCCAGCTGCGGGAAAGTGTGGGCAAACAGGTTATAAGTGCCGCCGTACAGCGTGCTGGTGGCAATGATGTTGTCGCCAGCTTCGGCAATGGTCTGGATGGCGTAGCTGATGGCCGCCATGCCGGAGGCTACTGCCAGCGCACCGATACCGCCTTCCAGCGCCGCAACGCGCTTTTCCAGCACATCGGTAGTGGGGTTCATGATGCGGGTGTAGATATTGCCCTGCACCTTGAGGTCGAACAGGTCGGCACCGTGCTGGGTGCTGTCAAAGGCATAGCTGGTGGTCTGATACAGCGGAACGGCCACCGCCTTGGTGGTGGGGTCCGGGCTGTAGCCGCCGTGCACGGCCAGTGTTTCCAGTTTCATCTTCTTCTCTCCTGTGGCTTTACGCCTGTTGCATATCGGCCTAACCATACCGGCAGCAGGGACGGAAGCCAAGCCGGATTTCCTGCAAAGCTTATGAATTTTCGCGGCAGAAAAGCAAATGGCCAGTCAAAGACTGGCCATGTCTGGCAACACGCAGCACAGAAAGGAACTAGACGGCTGGCAGTGCCTGCACCGGCGCCATATTGGCCAGCACCCGCTCGAAGGGCTGGCGGAAACGGCTGGACACATAAGGAGCCAGGAAGTACAGCAGGCTCAGACAGCCCTCGCGGGCCACTACCTGTGCCTCTTGTGGGCAGCGGGCGATGTCAGGCCGGGCAATCCAGCCGGTTTGCAACAGCTGGAAATTGCGCGCCAGAAAACCGATCTGCACGTCGTCGCCTTCCAGCATGCCCTGATCGCGCAGCTTGAAAAACAGCTTTTCCACGCCACGGCTGATCAGTCCGGCCTCGATCTTGCTGTAGCTTTCGCGCAGCGACTGATTGACCGAAAACAGACTGGAGATGCTCTGCGGGATGAAACGGAAGGTCCACAGATGGCGCAATACCTTTTCCAGCAGCGACACCAGCCCCTCGATAGAGGCATTCACGCTCAGCTCGCCGGCGGCATTGAGGTAATCAGCCATGCCTTTGGAGTAACGGCGATACAGTTCGTTGATGATGTCTTCCTTGCAGGCAAAGTGGTAATACAGATTGCCGGTGCTGATATTCAGATAGCGCGCGATGTGATTGGTGGTGACGCTACGCTCACCCTGCTGGTTGAACAGCTGCAGGCTGGCTTCGACAATGCGGTCAAAGGTTGGACTTTTGCTTTCTTTACGGCTCATGGCAGGTTCTTCCCGATGTGCGGAACCCCGGGACAGACTGTTCCCGGCACCCGCTGCGTCTGTGATCGACAAACACCCGCGTATGATACCGCAAGCCAGCCGCTGCCAGCACCTGCTTCGCAGTAGGCAACTGCGCTCGCAATAGAAAAAGGCAGCGTTACGCTGCCTTTTCTGTCTGCATCTGCGCCTACTGCACGCTTACCGCACCAAAGTTGACGCGGCCAAAGGGGTTGGCAACAAAGCCGGCCACTTCCTTGCGCTCCAGCACATAGGCGGTGGGGTGAGCCAGTGGCAGCCACAGCGCCTGATCGCTGATCTGCTTTTGCGCCTGCAGGTAAAGCTTGCTGCGCAGGGCAAAGTCGCTGGTTTTCTTGCCGTCGCTGATCAGCTTGTCCAGCTGCGGATTGCAGTAGCGGGCGAAGTTGGTGCCCGACTGCACCGCTGCGCAGGAAAACTGCGGGGTGAGGAAGTTGTCCGGGTCGCCATTGTCCCCGGCCCAGCCCATGAACAGCAGATCATGTTCGCCCGCCTTGCCGCGCTTGATCAGCTCGCCCCACTCGATCACCTTGATCTGCGCCCGGATGCCCACCTTGGCCAGATCAGCCTGCAGCAGCTCGGCGCCCGCCTTGGGGTTGGGGTTAAGCGTGCTGCCACTTGGCCTTACCCAGATGGTGGTGTCAAAACCATTGGCCAAGCCGGCCTGCACCAGCAGTTTTTTCGCCCGTACCAGGTCTTGCGGGTAAGGCTTGATGGCCTTGTTATAGCCCCAGGTATTGGGCGGGTAAGGCAGAGTGGCCGCGCTGGCGGTGCCATCGAACACGGTTTTCAGATAGGTGTTCTTGTCAAAAGCCAGGTTGATGGCCTGACGCACCAGCACATTGTCAAAGGGCTTGTGCTGGCTGTTGATGGCGACAAAGGCGGTCATGAAGGCAGGCGTTTGCAGCACGCGGATCTTGCTGTCGTCCTTTACTGCCAGCACGTCTTGCGGCTTGGCGGACAAGGCCAGCTGGCACTCGCCGGCTTTCAGCTTTTGCACCCGCACCGTGGCGTCCGGGGTAATGGCATAGACCAGTGCCGACACCTTGGGCTTGGCACCCCAATAAGCTGGATTGGGCTGGTAGCGCACCACGCTGTCTTTCTGGAAGCTGCGCAGCACGAAGGGCCCAGTACCGATGGGCTTGCTGTTCAGCTCGGCCTGCTTGCCCGCGGCCAGCAACTGGCCGGCATACTCGGCCGAGTAGATGGAGGCAAAACCCATGCTCAGCGTGGACAGGAAGGTGGACTCGGGGTAGTTCAGCTCGAAGCGCACCGTGTTGTCATCCAGCTTGCTCACCGTCTTGATCAGCTTGGGCAGCTGCATGGACTGGGCATGCGGGTAGCCATTGGCGGCGGTCTTGTACCAGGGGTGCTCGGGGTTGAGCATGCGCTGGAAGGTAAACACCACGTCGTCGGCAGTGAGCTTGCGTGTGGGTTTGAAATAGTCGGTACTGTGGAAGGCTACGCCCGGACGCAGCTTGAAGGTGTAGCTGAGGCCATCGGCACTCACCTGCCAGCTGCTGGCCAGTCCCGGCTGCAATTTGCGGCTGGCGGCATCGTACTCCACCAGCCGGTTCATCAGCACATCGGCCGAGGCATTGGTGGTCACCAGCGAGTTGTACTGCACCACGTCGAAGCCTTCCGGATTGGCATCGGTACAGACGGTAAGCGGTTTGGCGGCCAGCGCCAGCGGGCTGGCCAGCATCAGGGCCAGCGCGAGGGTTCGCAGAGTCATGTTGGTCTCCATGCGGGGGAAGGCCGCCATGCGTGCGGGGCCCCGCTTGGGCATCAGCTTAAGGGAAGATGCGGCAAAATCAAATGACGCATTCCCGCTAAGCTTATTCACCATCAGCATCACACCGGGGCGGTGCTGTGCTCCAGCAATTCGTTGAAATGTGCCAGCGATACCGGCCGGCTGCACAGATAGCCCTGATACTGCTGGCAGCCCTGCTGGCGCAGCCAGTGGAGCTGGGCGTGGGTTTCCACCCCTTCGGCCACCATATTCAGCGAAAGAATGCGACACAGGCTGGTGATGAGCTGCGGAATCGCCGAGCTTTGTGGCAGGCCGGAAATAAAGGAGCGGTCGATTTTCAGGGTATTGAGGGGATAGTTCTGCAAATAGGCCAGATTGGAATAGCCGGTGCCAAAATCATCAATGGCAATGGCAAAGCCCATGGCGCGCAAGCTGGCCAGCGTATCCAGCGTGTTCTGGTCATGTGCCAGCAGCAGCGATTCGGTAATTTCCAGTTCGATGGCGGCGGCGCGACAGGCACTGGCTTGCAGAATCTGCTGCAAGGCATCCGGCAGCGCCGGATCAGCAAACTGGCTGGCCGACAGATTGACCGACACCTGCAAGCGCCTGCCCTGTGCTTCCCAGCGGGACAGCTGGCTGGCGACCTGTGCCAGTATCTGGCGGTCCAGCTCACGGATCAGACCACTTTCCTCGCACACCGGGATGAAACTGTCGGGAAACAGCAGGCCACGCTCAGGATGCCGCCAGCGTGCCAGCGCTTCGGCGCCGACGATTTCGCCAGTGAAGCAATCCACCCGTGGCTGGTAGAAGGCTTCGAACTCGCCGTTTTCCAGTCCGCGACGGATCTCATACTCCAGGGCGAGACGAGTGCGCGCCCGGGCATCCATCGCCTTATCATAAAACTGGATGCCATTGCGGCCGGCATCCTTGGCGCTATACATGGCCAGATCGGCATGCCGCATATGGCCCTGGATATCCTCGGCGCCATCCTGGCACAGGCTGATGCCCACCGAGGCCGTCAGCCTGACTTCCTGTCCGCGCAACCATAGCGGCCGCGCCAGCGCCTCGACCATGGCAGCAGCCAGCACGGCGGCCTGTTGCTGCACTTGCGGTGCACACAGCAGCACCAGGAATTCATCCCCACCCTGCCGTGCCAGTTGCTGATGCGGTGTCAGCAGTGCTTTCAGCCGCTCGCCCATCTGCACCAGCAGCAGGTCGCCAAAGGCATGGCCCAGGCTGTCATTGATATTCTTGAACCGGTCCAGATCGATACACAGCAGGGCCGCTTGCCAGCCCTGGCGCTTGGCCTGCTGCAGCAGCGCCGGATAACTCTGCAACACGAAATTGCGGTTGGGCAGGCCAGTCAGGGTGTCGTGCATGGCCAGGTAACGGGCGCGGGCTTCGGCATCTTTCAGCTCACTGACATCCACTTCGCTGATCAGCACGGCGTCTGCGCCGGACACCGCATCGCGACAATGGCGCGCCGATACTTCGTGCCAGCGCTCGCCATGGCGGGTCATCACCTGCGCCACCAGCCGCCCCTTGCCTTGCTGCTGCAATTGCAGCTGTAACAATTCGCGATCGGCAGCATGGATCAGGTGCGCCTGCCAGCTCTCGGCCGGATCGACCACTTTCTCACGCGCGGCCGGATTGCGGTACAAGGCCGGGCCATCCGCCTGATAAAGGGTGATCAACACCGGCAAGTGCAATAGCGCCTCGGCGCTGCGCAGGGTGTTGGGATCGGCCTGCAATTCGCCCAGGGCCTCACACAGCATCATCATGCTGCCCTGATGGCGCAGGCCGCTGAACACCACTTGCAGACTGCGCGGCTTGCCATTGGGGTAGAGCGTCCACGATTCGGAAAACTCCATGCCGAAACGCTCGAAATCACTCTGATACTGACGCAGGCGACGCGCCACCGACTCGGACATGTCGCGCCCCATGTCGCGGCCACGCAATTCGTCCAGCGTGGTGGCATCCCACACCTTGAGTGCCTCGGCATTGGCCCAGTACACCCGCTGCCGGTCGATATCAAACACCCATACCGGATGCCGCAGCCTTGCCAACAAGGCAAAACGTGCCATCGTTTCTTCAGTAAGCGATGTTAGCTCGTGCAGCATAGCGACTTTCAACCTGATCCCAACATGAATATTGCCGTCGTGTTCATTGCATCCTCCCCCGGCAGTGGAAGGACGGCTATTCTAGCAACCATCCACCATGAAGCTGCTTTTTTTAAGATAAGCACTAAAAATAAATCACGCTTTTTTAACAGCCACAGCTTGCCAGCGCCATTTTTTCATGACAAACAACTGTGGCAGAATATCCCACCCACCGCATAGAGTATTTGCTCCAGAGCAAAAGCAGGCGCTTAAGCATGACAAAATCCCACCCCTCATCAGCAGACCGACAAGAAAAAACCCCGCTCGCGCGGGGTTTTTGCATAAGCGGCGGGCGGTAGCCCGCAGGGCTGATTTACAGATAGCTGTCGGTGCTGGGGCAGCTGCACACCAGGTTACGGTCGCCGTACACGTCGTCGATACGGTTCACGCTCGGCCAGAACTTGTTTTCCAGCACGTAAGGCAGCGGGAACAGGCCGGTTTCGCGGCTGTACGGACGGTCCCAGTCGCCAGCGATGTCAGCCTTGCTGTGCGGTGCATTGCGCAGCGGGTTGTTATCCTCCGGCCATGTGCCGTTCTGCACCTGGTCGATTTCCTGACGGATGGCGGTCATGGCGGCAATGAAGCGGTCCAGTTCGGCCTTGGGTTCGGATTCGGTCGGCTCGATCATCAGCGTGCCCGGTACCGGGAAGCTCATGGTCGGCGCGTGGAAGCCGTAGTCCATCAGGCGCTTGGCCACGTCCACTTCGGTGACGCCACTGGCGGCCTTGAGCGGGCGCAGGTCGATGATGCACTCGTGCGCCACACGGCCATTGGCACCGCTGTACAGCACCGGGAAGTGCTCGCCCAGCTTCTTGGCCATGTAGTTGGCGGACAGTAGCGCGTTTTCGGTAGCTGCCTTCATACCCTCGGCACCCATCATGCGGATATACATGAAGGAGATGGGCAGGATGGAAGCCGAGCCGAACGGCGCAGCGGACACCGCAGTCTGACCGGCAACCGCACCCGGCACGTCAGCCACCACGTGGTTGGCCATGAACGGCGCCAGATGGGCTTTCAGGCCGATCGGGCCCATGCCCGGGCCACCACCGCCGTGCGGGATGCAGAAGGTTTTGTGCAAATTCATGTGCGATACGTCGGCACCGATATCGGCCGGACGGCACAGGCCCACCTGGGCATTCAGGTTGGCACCGTCCATATACACCTGACCACCATGGCTGTGGATGATGTCGCAGATTTCGCGAATCGGCTGTTCAAACACGCCGTGAGTGGACGGATAGGTAATCATCAGCGCCGCCAGATTGGCCGAATGCTGCTCGGCCTTGGCCTTGAGGTCGGCCACATCGACGTTGCCGGACTCGTCGCACTTCACCACCACCACCTGCATATTCATCATCTGCGCGGTAGCCGGGTTGGTACCGTGGGCGGATTGCGGAATCAGGCAGATATTGCGCTGACCTTCGCCACGCGCTTCGTGGTAACGGCTGATGGCCAGCAAGCCGGCGTACTCACCCTGCGCACCAGAGTTGGGCTGCATGGAGATGGCGTCAAAACCGGTAATGGCTTTCAGCTGGGTTTGCAGGTCGTCGATCAGTTGCAGGTAACCGGCAGCCTGATCACGCGGGGCAAACGGGTGCATATTGGCGAATTCCGGCCAGGTGATGGGAATCATCTCGCTGGTGGCATTCAGCTTCATGGTGCAGCTGCCCAGCGAAATCATCGAGTGATTCATCGCCAGGTCGCGGTTTTCCAGCTTCTTCAAGTAGCGCAGCATCTCGTGCTCGCTGTGGTGGGTGTTGAACACCGGGTGGGTGAAGAAAGCGGATTCACGCTTGAGGCCAGCCGGGATGGCATCGGCAGCGGCAGCGTCCAGCGCGGCGATGTCGGCATCCTTGCCGGTAAACAGCTTGATCAGCGCGGCCAGATCAGCTTCGGTAGCCGCTTCGTGGAAGGCCACACCCAGCACGCTGGCGGACACGCGACGCAGGTTGTAACCGGCAGCTAGCGCAGCAGCGTAGATGGCGTCGGCATTGGCCGCTTCCACCTGTACCGTGTCGTAGAAGCGGTCGAATACCAGCTTGCCACCGGAGCTCGTTACCGCATGGGCAAAGATGGCGGCCAGACGGTGAATGCGGCTGGCAATGCGCTTGACACCTTCGGCACCGTGGTACACCGCGTACATGCCGGCGATATTGGCCAGCAGTACCTGGCTGGTACAGATATTGGAGTTGGCCTTTTCGCGGCGGATGTGTTGCTCGCGGGTTTGCAGCGCCATGCGCAGCGCGGTCTTGCCCTTGGCATCCACCGACACGCCGATGATGCGGCCCGGTGCCGAGCGCTTCATTTCGTCCTTGAAGGCAAAGTAGGCAGCGTGCGGGCCACCATAGCCCATCGGCACGCCAAAGCGCTGGGTGTTGCCAATGGCCACGTCAGCACCCATTTCGGCCGGCGACTTCAGTGCCACCAGCGCCATGATGTCGGCAGCCACCACGGCCACACCACCCTTGGCCTTGATGGCGGCAATGTAGGGCGTCAGGTCGATCAGGTCGCCCGCTTCGCCCGGATACTGGAACAGCGCGCCGAAGTAGTCACCATTGCCGGCTTCTTCCGGATGGCCGGAAACCAGCTCGAAACCAAAGTACTTGGCACGGGTTTTCATCACGTCCAGCGTTTGCGGCAGCACACGGCTGTCGACAAAGAACTGTTCGGACTTGCTCTTGGATACACGGCGCGCCATGGCCATGGCTTCAGCGGCGGCAGTGGCTTCGTCCAGCAGCGAGGCATTGGCCATTTCCAGGCCGGTCAGGTCCATCACCATTTGCTGGTAATTCAGCAGCGCTTCCAGACGACCCTGGGCAATTTCAGCCTGATACGGGGTGTAAGCGGTATACCAGCCCGGGTTTTCCAGCACATTGCGCAGGATGACGGTGGGGGTCAGCACCGGGTAGTAACCCAGGCCGATGAAAGACTTATTGACGATGTTGCGGCTGGCCACGGCCTTGAGTGCAGCTAGGGCCTCAGCCTCCGGCACCGGGGACGGCAGGTCCAGCGCACGGTTCAGGCGGATGTCGGCCGGCAGGGTCTGGGCCACCAGATCGTCCAGCGAGGCAGCACCGATTTCGGCCAGCATCTCGCTGCGCTCGGCATCGGAAGGACCGATGTGGCGGGCAATGAATTCGTTGCGATTAAACAGGGAAGCAAGTGTCATGGGGGTGTCCGGTAATGAAGAGCAGAACCAGAGAATCCATTCAAGATCTAGCGAGCTAGAGCGAGACAAGGCGAAAACGATCGATAAAAAATGGGGAAGCGGAATTTACACAGCGTAAATGCGCATTCCGTAAATCTTTTTAACGCCGTATCGCCCCATATCTACTAGCCCAGCAGATATTGAGCGGGTTCTGAAAGTGAAAAAGCCCCGCGATGGTCAGCATCACGAGGCTTTGTCAGCGTGCAATCAGGCGCCGATTTCCTTGGCGTAGCCAGCGGCATCCAGCAGGCTGTCCAGATCAGCGGCATTGGCCGGCTTGATCTTGAAGAACCAGCCGGCGGCATACGGCTCGCTGTTGGCCAGCTCGGGAGCGGCTTCCAGTTCGGCGTTCACTTCCAGCACTTCACCGGCGATCGGGGCGTATACGTCGGAAGCGGCTTTTACCGATTCCACCACGCCGGCTTGCTCTTCAGCAGCCAGCTGCGCGCCCACTTTCGGCAGCTCGACAAACACGATGTCGCCCAGCAGCTCTTGTGCGTGTTCGGTAATGCCCACGGTTACGGAACCGTCAGCTTCCAGACGCAGCCATTCGTGGCTGGCAACGTATTTCAGGTCGGCAGGAATGCTCATTTGACTCTATCTCCACTAAGTATGCGATGTCGGTGCGGGCAGCCGCTGGCCGCCCGAGCCAGTGTTCAGTTGAAAACTTTCTTGCCGTTGCGCACGAACGGCATCTTCACCACGCGGACAGCGGTGAGCGTACCACGCAAATCCACCTGCGCGTTGTCGCCGGTGGCGGCCGGGACACGGGCGATGGCAATGGAATGCTTGAGGGTGGGCGAGAAGGTGCCGCTGGTGATAATGCCCTCACCCACGCCTTCCACTACCACTTTCTGGCCCTCACGCAGCACGCCACGGCCTTCTAGCACCAGGCCCACCTGCTTCATCGGCACACCGGCGGCCTTTTGGGCTTCCAGCGCCTTGCGGCCGATGAAGTCACGGCTGGCCGGTTCCCAGGCAATGGTCCAGCCCATGCCGGCCTGTAGCGGGGACACGGTTTCGTCCATGTCGTGGCCGTACAGATTCATGCCGGCTTCCAGACGCAGGGTGTCGCGCGCGCCCAGGCCAATGGGGGCCACGCCGGCAGCAACGAGTTCATTGAAGAAGGTGATGGCTTCGCCAGCCGGAATCATGATTTCCAGGCCGTCTTCCCCGGTATAGCCGGTACGGGCAAAGAACCAGTCGCCTGCAGGCAAGCCCTGGAATACCTTGAGTGATTGAATGGCGTCGGCCAGTTGCGGCTTTACCGCACAGACCTTGGCAATGGCCGTGGGGCCTTGCACGGCCAGCATGGCGAGATCGCGACGCACATTGAGGGAAACATCAAAACCGGCCTTATGGCTATCCATCCAGGCCAGGTCTTTGTCGGTGGTACCGGCATTCACCACCATGCGGTAGCCATAGGAAGTGAGGTAGACAATCAGGTCGTCCACCACGGTGCCGTCTTCGGTCAGCATGCCGGAGTACAGGGCCTTGCCTTCGAAGGGCAGCTTGGCCACGTCGTTGGCGATCAGCTGTTGCAGCCAGGCTTTGGCGTCGGCACCGCTGATGTCGATCACGGTCATGTGGGACACATCGAACATGCCGGCGTCGCTGCGCACGATCTCATGTTCCTTCAGCTGGGAGCCGTAATGGATGGGCATTTCCCAACCGGCGAAATCAACCATCTTGGCGCCAGCGGCGACATGAGCGTCAAACAGGGGGGTACGTTTCGGGGCCGTCATCTGTGCGTCCTTGCAAAGGGGGTGTTTTGCCTGTCTTGGTACAACACCCCTCTGTCCTGACACCTGAGATTTTCCGGCGGGCGTTTTCAGCCGCCGTTAGCCCCTTCGGTGGCTACCTCGATGGGCAGCGCTCTCCAGAGTAAAGCAGATACGTGATATCCGATGATGCAGTCCTTTTGCCTGAGCGATTGCGGGTGCGCTTGCGCCTTCGGCGGCGGTCTTGCTGACCGCTCTCTCCTGCATGATGCGGCGATTATCGTTGCAGAAACAGGCAAAGGCAAGCCGAGAATATCTTCACGCAAAGCCATTTATCCTGTTGTTTCTGCTTGATTTTCAATATCGAAAATTTACGAAAAATATAATTGTCACAATATATTCATTAGTGATCACCATTTCGTGACAAACATAAAACAAGGGCTGCCATGGCAGCCCTTGTTCATCTACATCTCACCCGCCTCTTAGCCAACGTCACCGCGCAGCAGCAGG